>NZ_JBITHR010000011.1:0-277903 GCF_044458185.1 Streptomyces sp. NPDC050485
CCTGAGGTGCTGGACCGGCATCTGCACCACCTGCCAACAACCCCTGCCCAGCAGGACCCCAAGATCGAGACAGACCTAACGGAGTCCTACTAGGGCCTTGTCTCCCTGTCTCCTCGATCACGAGCGGAACCGGATGAAGAGTGCGGCAGGGGTGACGGTGCTGAGGAAGACGTATCCGCGCTCGTCGTAGCGGATGACGACGGCTCTGACCGGGTAGACCGGCACCCGGTCAGTCGTCGGTCATGCCGCTCGCGCGGGCGATGCCCTCCACTGCCTGCTCGTCCTGCTGCCGCTGATGCTGCTGGGCATCGAGCCTGTCCCGCATCGCGCGCAGCTTGTCCGGGTCGTCGGCGACGTCCGGGGGGACCAGCGACATCGCGCCCTTGGCGTGCTCGCCGTCACCGAGGCGGGCGACGACGTGGTCGGCCCGGTCCTCGTGGCCGGGCTGCATCGCGCCGATCAGGCCGAGGAGGTTGAGCAGTTCCTGCTGCACTTCCTCGGTGAACAGCGCCCTCTCCCGCGGTTCCAGGTCGAGGCGGAACCGCCCGCCGCCGGCCTTCACGTACTCACGGATGACCTCCATCAGGAGGTCGAACTGCTCCTGGGGCATCCGGGCCCGGAGCGTCTCCACGTAGAGCGCGTACCGCGCCCGGACGATCTCGGCCGGATCCTTCGGCACCTCTGCGTCGGCCACGGCGGAATCCCCTCCAGCAGTTCGGTCCAGGTCGTCAGATCCGCCAGGAGCGGATGCGGTCGGCCGCGTCGTACGCGTCGGCCCGCCCGGCGTCGATGTCACGGGCCAGGTCGATCAGCGCGCGGTACGGCGGGTCGATGTCTTCGTCGGCGGCGTTCAGGTACGCCGCGACGAGGCCGGCGCCGAACAAGGCGTTGCGGCCCGGGAGCGGGCGCAGCCGGATGATGGCGTGCATGAGCGCGGCCGCGCGCCACGCGTTGTCGACGACCGCACCGACCTTCGGAGTATTGACGCGATGGCGTCCGACCGCTGCCACCAGACAGCTGAAGTCGTGGACGACGGGTGCCTTGGGCAGGACCTCCGCCTGGCGCTCCAGAAGCCACCGGATGTCGATGTGGAGCTCCACGGTCAGGCGGCCCGTCCCGGAGCGTCCAGCCGGTCGGGGGCGTCGTCGGGGAAGGCCGCGTCGAACGCGTCGGCGTTGTCCGCGACGAACGCGCGGAACACCTCGGCCGCGCTTTCGAGGCGGGGATCGCGCACCGCGTTGGTCGCCGCCTCGGTGATGAGCGCGGTCACCGTGGTGCCCTCGGCCTCGGCACGCTCCTGAAGCCGCGCGTGGAGTTCCTCGGGGACCCGGATCGTCACAGGTTTCGACGCCATGTTCCGACCGTACAGCAGGCTGTACAGCACGGAGGCGCGCCGGACGCGATGGCTGGAACGTGGCCACGATGGGCAGTGCTGCGCCCCCGGCTGCCCAGGGGCGCAACGCGGCACGACATGTGGTGAATTGCAGAATTTTGCGATTCCGGCAGTCGGCGTGAGAGGGTCGCCGGATGGCCGAAAACCTGCCCTCCTGCCCCGAATGCTCCAGCGCGTACACCTACGAGATGGGCGCGCTCCTGATCTGTCCCGAGTGCGGCCACGAGTGGACCCCTGCGGCTGCCGAGGCCGCGGACGGTGCCGAAGCCGGGGTGATCAGGGACTCGGTCGGCAACGTACTCGCCGACGGCGACACGGTCACGGTGGTCAAGACCCTGAAGGTCAAGGGCAGCCCGACCGGCATCAAGGCCGGTACCAAGGTGCGCAACATCCGTCTCGTGGACGGCGTCGACGGCCACGACATCGACTGCAAGATCGACGGGTTCGGCTCCATGCAGCTCAAGTCCAGCGTGGTCAAGAAGGCCTGACCTCCCCGCGTGCTCACGGCTCGGCGATGAGCCGGATCCCGGTCAGCGGCTCGGGCCGAAAATTGCGACAGAGGCGCCCTCCGCTGACCGGTCTGCGGCGGCCGAGGGCGACGCGGCCGAGCACAACACCGGCGGTATCGGCGTCTGATCGACCGATCGATGCCCGGGTGGCACGTGGCACCGTGCTCGTCATGTGACGGGGGGCCGCTCGGGCACGGGGACGTCAATAGCAGACGTGACTGGGGGCCTTCGGGCCGCAGTAGTTGATGCGTCCGGTGGAGATGCTGTCCGTTGCGACGTCGAGCGTCATGGTGAGCGCGCCCGTGGGAAGCCAGTTCGGATCATTGGTGTCAGCCACCTGGCTGGTGGCAGTGGTGCCGTTCACGCCGGTGAGCGTGCCCGAGGCGTGGTAGCCGTCGGTGATCATGCCGCCCGACATCGTGTCGCATGGTTGTGGAACCTGAGCGCAGTCCTTGTAGACGCGGGCGCCGACCTCGAACGAGCCGTCCCGGTTGATCGTGAGCCAGTTTCCGTGGCCTATCCAGTGTCCGGCGAAGAGGGAGATGTCGGCCAGTCCCGCGCGGGACGGTGTGCCGCTGGGTGTGCCGACCGGAACAGGGCGTGTGGCGGGGGGAGTTGGCGTCGACGTGGGGCTGTCGTGGGAGCAGCCGGCTGTCAGGACGGCGGCTGTCACTGCCGCCGAAACGATCGCGGCCGGTCGGCGAAGCCGGAGCTGCCTGGGTGCGCTACGACGTGGGAGCGGGAGCAGAACCACGGTGACTCCTTTACGGATTCGGGTATGCGCGAAGGCGCTATCTGTGGGGATCACAGGGGGCGGAAAAGCCGGCCTCGGGTACGTACCGGTGCCATTGGGAGGTGCTGAGCGGGTCGCCGACAGCTGAGCAAAGGCGTTTGGTGAGCAATTCGGGGCTGGTGTCGCTGATCGCGGTGGTTCCCGCCGTGCCGCTGCTGACGACGAGCCGGCCTCTCCCCGCGAGCGCGGTGGTGAGCTGAACGGTGTTCTCCCATTTGTCCGTCTGCGCGGGGAAGTCCCCGGCCAGAGTGATCCGGTTGGGGGTGGAGACGTCCCAGAGATGGATTCCGCCGCGGTCATCGATTCCGGCCAGGGCTGAGCCGTCGGGGCTGAATCGCAGGTACGGGAGCCTGGTCGTGGCACCGGGGACGGTGCCCAGCCGCTGGGGAGTACGGAGTCGGCCGATATCCCACAGGCTGACCGCGCCGTCCGGGCTCGCAGCGGCGAGGAGCGGTGTGCGGGGTGACAGCGCAGTCGCGGTGACCGGGCCGAGCCGGGCCATCAGTGTCGTCGCCGGGGCAGGGTGGGACGGGTCGCTCACGTCCCAGAGCCCACTGCGCAAGGCGCTGTTGTCCGACATGGCTCCTTCGCTCAGCGAGAGCACGGTGCCCTGGGGCCCGAAGCTCGCGTCCGGAATCCCGCCCCCGTATACGGCCAGCGCGGTCAGCACGGAGGGGTGAGCCGGATCCGCGACAGAAAGGACACGCGGCCGGTCGTCGGGATAGAAGGCCACGGTGAGCAGCCGCCCGTCGGGGCTGAAGGCCATGGTGTACGCGCGGGACGACGCGCTGCTCCAGGGGTGGACCGAGCTGAGTCTGGAAGGGTGGCGGGGGTCGGTGAGATCCCAGAGCGTCACGCTGCCGTTCGCGCCGACCGCGAGCACATGTCCCCACAGCGCCACTGCGGCTCCGCTGCCCGGCAGACTGGCCATCAGGCGTGGCTCCTCGGGCGTGCCGAGGTCCCACAGATCGACTTGGTCCACCATGCCTGTCGCCAGGAGGCGGCCGTCGGGGGTGATGGCCGCGCTCGGAACTTCGCCGAGCTTGGAGTTGCTGGGTGAGGTGATGGTGGCCGTGGCCGACCGCACCGGGCCACCGCCGATGTCCGAAAGGCGGACCTCGTCGTTGGCGGCCCGAATGGCGCCGACCGACTGGTTGAGCGTGACCAGAGTCCGGCCGTCGGGCGTGAAGGCCAGTGCGGTGTTGCCGCCGTCCAGCGAGGGCAGGGGCACCGGTTGTGCGGATGCGGAGACGTCCCACAGGAAGGTGCTCCCGGGGGAGGCCGCCACCTCGGTAGCCGCGAGTGTCCTTCCCCTGGGGCTGAACGCCAGCGCGGCCAGCGGCGCACCACGCGCGGAGAGCCCGGGCAGCGAGTGCGGGGCGCGCGGGTCGGTGACGTCCCACAGGTGTACGGAGCCGTCGTCGACGGCCGCCGCGAGGGTGTGACCCGTCGAGTCGAACGCGACTGCCCGCGCCTGCCGGGGGAGCGTCAGCCGCGCCAGGACCGTCGGGTGGCCGACATCGGACAGGTCCCACAGGCGCACGCTCTGGTCCGACCCCGCCCCGGCCACCCGGAGCCCGTCCGGACTGACAGCCACGCCCGTGGCGTGCGCGGTGTTGCCGTCGAGGACCGGGGCGGGCCGCGGATGCGCCGGGTCGGTCAGCTGCCAGACCCGGATGCTCCCGTCCCAGCCCGCACCGGCCAGCACCCGACCGCTTGCGGCGAAGGCCAGGCTGTGGACGGGACCTGGCCCACCGGCCAGATCGGCTACCCGCCGGGGTTGAGCGGGGTGCCCGATGTCCCACAGCTCAACCCTGCCGTGGCCGGACCCGGTTGCCAGCAAGTGCCCATCCGCAGTGAGCGCGACGCTCGTGCATCCGCCGTCGACGCTCAGCCGGGCGCGGTCGGCGTGATCGTCGAGACCCCACAGACGCACCGTCTCTCCTGCGGCGATGCCGAGCAGACCGCCTCCGGCGCTCACGGCGCCGGCGCCGGGCGCGGTGATGGTCCCGGGCAGCGGCACACCGGCCGACAGAGCGTCGAAGGTCTCCCTGGTCGAGGCCAGGCGGTAGGCGGCGATGCTGAGTTGCTTGGCGAGATTGGGCTGGGAGGAGGCAAGTGCGGTGGCCTCGGCGACGAGCCGGTGCGAAAGGTTGGTGCGCTGCTGGACCGTGCTGTTGCGATGCTGCTGGACCGCGACGACGCCTGCCAGCGAGGCTGCCGTCAGTGCCAGGCAGAGCGCCAGGTAGCGGAAGCCGCGCCGCCGCCGATGACGGGCCCGTACGCGCTGCCCGTACTCGATGAACTCCCGCTCCGCAGAGGGGATTTCGGCGGCTCGGATGCCGAGCCACCGCCGTGCCTCGGCGATCCGGTGCCGGTCCAGGGCGAGCGCGGGCGGCCGGCCCTGCTCCTGCCAGGTGCGTACCGCGCGCCGCAGCTCCTCCTGCCAGGTGCGGAACTCGCGGTTGCGCTCCACCCAGGTCTGCAGCCGCGGCCAGCTCTCCACCAGCGCCTGATGGGCGAGTTCCACGGTATCCAGACCGGTCGGGCGGCGCGTCACGACGACCAGCCGGGTGCTGGCCAGCCGGTGGACCAGCGACCACTCGTGCTCGGAGAACTGGGCACGGTCGGCCACCCGGCGGGTGTCGGGGCCGCGCTCCCCGGCGTCCAGCCGCTCACCGGGACGGACCAGCTGGATGAAGATCCTTTCCAGCGCCTGGTGTTCGGAGCTGTCCGCCCGCCCCCACAGGGTGCGCTCCGCGTTTCCGACCAGTGCTCCCTCGACGCCGCCGAGCTCCTGGTAGGCGGTGGCGGTGAGGAAGCCGCGCTCCTGCCGCGCCCACAGCTGGCTCAGGGTGTACTCCAGCATGGGCAGCGCGGCCGCGCCGGGCGGGCTGTCGCGCACCAACTGCTCGACGAGCCCGTCCGCGTACCGGATGCCCCCGTACCGCTCCAGTGGCCGAGTGATGGCCTCGCGCAACTGCTCGCGCGTCATCGGAGGCACGACGACGTGGGTCGCCTCCCAAGCACCGGACAGGACGGGGAACCGCTCAATCTGCGGCAGGAAGTCGATCCGTGCGACAACCACTGCCTGAGCCGGCCGGCTTCCGTCGGCGCGGCGCGCGGACAGCACCCCCAGCATGGTGTCGAGCCGGCGTGCGGTCTCCGGGGCATCCGCGAGCAGTGTCTCGAACTGGTCCACCACCAACAGCAGCCTTGAGCGGCCCCGGTGGCGGGCCAGCGTTCGCTCCACCGCGGCGCGCAACCCGCGCTCGTCGGCCAACTGGCGGGCGAGGGCCGACCAGCGGGCATGCCAATCGGCCGCCCGTGTGTCCGCGTCACCCGCGGAGGCCAGCGCCCAGGCCAGCAACTCCTCGGCGGTCAGCCTCAGCCCGTGCGGCACTCGCGCGGTCAGAAAGGTGCTGTCACCGGTTCCGGCCAGTAGACCTGCGCCGATCAACGAGGACTTGCCGACGCCGGATGCGCCGAACACCGGCAGCACCGGCACCTGCTGCTCTTCGAGGAGCTCCACCAGCCGGCGCGTCTCGTTGGCACGCCCGTAGAACACGTCGCTGTCGCGCTCGGTGAACGGCCACAGCTCGCGAAAGGGGCTCCCGGCGAGTAGCCGTGAGCGCAGCTGCGGCCACTCGCGCGCGAGTGATTCCACGGTCAGCGCGTAGCCGGTACGACGCCGCGCGTCCCGCTCGACGGCGACGACGACGCCGATCACGCCACGGTGCTCCTCGTCCCACACGGGTGCCCCGCTGAAGCCTCCGGCCAGTGGAAATCCCGCCTGCTCGTCGCACGTAAGCTGCCACCAGCCGGTTCCCTCACGGCCTTCGATGGTGCCGTGCGTCCAGATCCCGGCGTCCTTGCTGCCCTGCGGCCCCTGGTACGTCGGGAAGCCGAAGGCGCGCCAGCGGTGCCCGGCCAGGTCCTCGGCTTCCAGAACCCGCATCGGCACGGTGTCACCCGGCGGTTGGCCGACGAGTCGCAGTACGGCCACGTCCCCGCTGTTGTCGGCGGCCACCGGTGTGCTGAAGTGCACTCTGGCCTCGGCCTCAGGACGACCGAGGGCGAGCGGGAAGTCGATGGTCACGGGAAAATCCGCGGGCAGGGGCTGGTCGTCCGGGGTGCCTGCGATGGCTGAGACGACGTGAGCACAGGTGATCAGCAGGTTTCCGGGGATCAAGAACGCGACGCCTACGGGCCGCCCCTGGTGGAGGACCCGTGCCGTACCGCGTTCCCAGCGCGGCGGGCTCGACCCGGCCGGCCGGCTCACTCGTCGCTCTTGTCGCGGCTCCACTCCAGTTCCAGCACGATG
Source organism: Streptomyces sp. NPDC050485 (assembly GCF_044458185.1). Lineage (NCBI taxonomy): Bacteria > Bacillati > Actinomycetota > Actinomycetes > Kitasatosporales > Streptomycetaceae > Streptomyces > Streptomyces sp. NPDC050485. The sequence goes on from NZ_JBITHR010000011.1 coordinate 7,020, forward strand.
TGTGCGTCGCCGGAGCCCTTGGCCACGACCAGCCCCACCTCGGCCGTGAGGCTGATCCCGAACTCGGCCCGGATGCGGTCGGGGCTCCGGGGCAGATCGGTCAGCCGCTCCAGCAATGCCCCGGCGACGTGCCGGACTTGAGCGAGGCCCGCCTCGAAGGTGTCGGCCGATGCCTGGATCAGCCCCTCACCACGGCTCGCCCGGACGACCCCGGAGCCCTCCGCTTCGGACAGCTCGACAAGGACCGTCCCACCATTCTCGAAGGGCACATTCAGATACACGCGGCCGACCTCCCTGACTCTCCGTCAAGTTGCCTTGATGAACGTCGAGTTGACCTTAGTTGTCGCTGTACGGTCATGGTAGGGGGAGCTTGCTGAGGCGGCTGAGCAATCGGTGAACTTCGTTCGCGGTGGATCAGGCGGACGGATCGCGGAAGCAGCGGCCCTGGTCGAGATCGCCGATGAGTCCCGGACGTGTCGGCTGCCACCCCATGAGCTCGCGGGGCAGCGCGCTGGATCGAGGTATCCAACGAGCAGGACGTCGGGCAACGCGTCCGAGAGGCTCTCCACGAGCTCAAAGCCGTGACCGGGGGCGACTGACCGCTGCACGCTCTCGCGGGATCCGCAACCCGGGCGCCGCCATGCGGGTGCGGCCCGGCGGGCCTAGCGTGGAACAGGATTGATGTCCTCACCCGGGCGTCGTCGTCCGGGTTCCTCGTCCGGCAGGAGGCCTGCCCATGAGGTACTCACAGGTCCATTGGCGCAGGGCGTGCGTGGGACTGACTGCGGCCGCGCTGCTGGCCGTACCGGCGTCCGTGGGAAGCGCGTACGGTGTCACACCGCCCCCGGGGCCGTCCCCTTCCGCGTCGAGCTCCAGCGGCACCGGTTTCGCCGAGCTCAGCCCGGCGGTCGCCGCGCGCCTGGACACCGCCATCCGGCAGGTCATGAAGGAAGCGAATGTGCCCGGTGTGACGGTCAGTGTGTCGGCGCCCGGCAAGGGGAACTACCTCCGGTCCTTCGGCGTCGCCGACAAGGCCACCGGCGCCCCCATGGCGCCGGATCTGAACATGCGGATCGGCAGCGTGACCAAGACCTTCACCGTGACCGCCCTGCTCGAACTGGTCGACCAGGGCAAGGTGGGTCTGGACGATCCGATCTCGAAGTACGTCACGGGAGTTCCCAACGGAGACAAGATCACCCTGCGCGACCTGGCGGAGATGCGCAGCGGGCTGTTCAACTACTCCGCGGACCCGGGCTTCGACAAGGCATTGATGACGGACCCGAAAAAACCCTTCACGCCGCAGCAGTTGCTGGCCTTCGCCTTCAAGCACCCGGTGCAGTTCCAGCCCGGCCAGAAGTTCGACTACTGCAACACCAATCTGATCCTGCTCGGCCTGGTCGTGGAGAAGGCGGGTGGCATGCCGCTGAACGACTTCATCACGCAGAAGGTCGTGAAGCCGGCCGGGCTGCCCCACACCCTCTTCCCGACCGGGAACGAATTCCCCAGCCCGCACGCCCACGGCTATACCAACCAGACCCTCTCCGGAAAGGTCGAGGACGCCACGGACTGGAACCCCTCCTGGGGCTGGGCGGCCGGAGCGATGATCTCCGACCTGTCGGACCTGCGCAGTTGGGCCAGCACTCTCGCCACCGGCACACTGCTGTCCCCCAAGACGCAGGCCGAGCGGCTCAAGACCCTCCCGACGGGCATTCCGGGCGCGGGCTACGGTCTGGGCATCTTCAACATCCAGGGCTGGATCGGCCACAACGGCTCACTACCCGGGTACGAGTGCCTCACCATCTACCTTCCCGAAGCGAAGGCGACGGTGACCGTGGTCCTCAACACGGACATGCTGCACAACACCACGGAGCCCAGCACCCTCTTCGGTCAGGCGGTCACCCGCATCGTGACCCCCGGGCACGTGTTCAACCTGCCGGCCGTGGAGCCCCGGCCGACCCCCTCGCCGGTCTCCCCGTCGCCCACCCGGTGACGGCGGCCCGCCGGGTGGGCGGGCTCATCACGGTCGGGGTGCGGTGTCCTCCCGTCGCGGCGCGGTCGGTTCGCCGCGACGCACCGAGCCGGGGGCACGGGCGGCCGGGTGGTCGGCGCGGGCGGCGGAGGTGAGCTGCCAGGGGACGCTGGTGACCATGACACCGGAGGTGAAGAGCAGCCGGCTCTTGAGCCACAGGGCGGACTGGTTGTGCAGCAGGTTCTCCCACCAGTGGCCCACGACGTACTCGGGGATGAAGACGGCGACCACGTCCCGGGGACTCTCGCGGCGCATGGTGCGGACGTATTCGACGACCGGCCTGGTGATCTCGCGGTAGGGCGAGGCCAGCACCTTCAGCGGTACGTCCACGTCGAGGTCCTGCCAGCGCTGTTGCAGGTCCGCCGTCTCGTCCTTGTCGACGGCGACGGTCAGCGCCTCCAGGCGGTGCGGCTTGAACGCGCGGGCGTAGGCCAGGGCCCGCAGGGTCGGCTTGTGGATGGTGGAGACCAGGACCACCCCCAACACCCTTGACGGCGGTACGAGTTCCGCGCGCGGGTCCTCGACGGCCAGCTCCGTGGCCGTGCGGTCGTAGTGGCGGCGGATACCGCGCATCATCAGCCACAGCACGATCGCGGCGAGCACCGCCAGCCAGGCGCCCTGGGTGAACTTGGTGATCAGCACGATGACCAGCACCAGCGCGGTGACGCACGCGCCGAGGGCGTTGATGATCCGGGCCGACTGGTGGCGACGGCGGGTGGCCGGATCGGATTCGGTGCGCAGGGCGCGGTTCCAGTGCCGGACCATGCCGAGCTGGGAGAGCGTGAAGGAGGTGAACACACCGAGGATGTAGAGGTGGATGAGGCTTGTGACATCCGCCTTGTACGTCCACAGCAGCACGCCCGCGACGACCGCGAGGGCCAGGATGCCGTTGGAGAAGGCGAGCCGGTCGCCCCGGTTGTGCAGCTGGCGCGGCAGGTAGCGGTGCTGGGCCAGGATCGAGGAGAGCAGCGGGAAGCCGTTGAAGGCGGTGTTCGCGGCCAGGATCAGGACCAGCGCGGTGGCGGCCTGGATGACGAAGAAGCCGATGCTGTGGTCGCCGCCGAACACCGCCGAGGCCAGCTGGGCGATGACGGTCTTCTGCGTGAAGCTGTCGCAGCCGCCGCCGATGCCCGTCAACTGGCAGGAGTTCTCGGTGATATGGACCTTCGCGATCAGTGCGAGCGCCGTGACGCCGACGAACATGACGACCGCGATGATCCCCATCGCCGCCATGGTGCCCGCCGCGTTCTTCGACTTCGGTTTGCGGAAGGCGGGCACGCCGTTGGAGATCGCCTCCACACCGGTCAGCGCCGTACAGCCGCTGGAGAAGGCGCGCAGCACCAGCATCAGCAGGGCGAGACCGGTGAGATGCGAGGCGGACTTGTCGGGGGTGATCCCGTACGCCGCCGACTCGGCGACCGGCGCGTCCCCGAGGACGTACCGGATGAGGCCCGTGGCGACCATGATGATCACGCCGCCGATGAAGAGGTAGGTGGGGGCGGCGAAGGCGCGGCCGGACTCGCGCACGCCGCGCAGGTTCATCGCGGTCAGGATCGCCACGAAGCCGAGGGCGAGCAGCACCCTGTGCCCGGCCAGGGCGGGTATCGCAGAGATGATGTTGTCGACGCCGGAGGCGACCGACACCGCCACCGTCATCACGTAGTCGACGAGCAGGGACGCGGCCACCACCAGACCGGCCGACGGGCCCAGGTTGGTGGACACCACTTCGTACGACCCGCCGCCGCTCGGGTAGGCGTGGACGACCTGGCGGTAGGAGAGCACCACCACCGCCATCAGCGCGACGACCCCGGCCGCGATCCATGGCGCGAAGTGGAGGTAGGCCAGACCGCCCAGGGTCAGTACGAGCAGGATCTCCTGCGTCGCGTACGCCACGGAGGACAGCGGGTCGGAGGCGAAGATCGGCAGGGCCAGCCGCTTGGGCAGCAGGGTCTCGCCCAGCTCCTCGCTGCGCATGGCGCGGCCGATCACCAGGCGCTTGATGACGCCAGTCACGTTGAACACGGCGCGAGCGTATGAACAGCTGACGGGGAGTGGCCGTTAAGAAGCCGTCAAGGTTCCCGGCGTCTTGGGGCAAATTCAGGACGAAGTACCCTATTCGAGACCGCGCTCAGGCCGCGACGCGGGTGCCCGTGAGCCATTTCGCGGCCACGCCGCCGGTCGCGTAGTGGACGTACTCCCGTTCCAGGCGGAAGCCGGCGTTCCAGGCGAGGAGGCGGCTGGCGCGGTGGTGGCGGGAACAGGTCCAACTGGCGGTGCGGCCGCGGGCCTCGACATCCGCGCAGAGCGCGAGGACGCAGCTGAGGGCGAGTTGCTCGCGGCGGTGTTCCGGGAGGGTGACGACGGCGATGTCCTCGTAGCGGCTGCCGAGGAAGTAGGTGCAGGCGACGGCGAGCAGGTGGTCCTTGTGGAAGGCGCCCCAGGCGTGCCCGGACCCGGCGAGCCCGGCGGCACCGCCCCAACTGTCGTGGATCCACGCGGAGTTGACGTCCAGTGATGCGAGCGCGAGGGCGTCGGTGGCGACGAGGCGGCGCACGGTCACGCCGCGCGGCGGCTGCGGCCGGGAGGTCGGCTTTTCACGGCGTACGTACACCATCCGCTCCCATGGCACGACCCGGTCGAAGGCCGAGCCGAGCGCCGGCAGGAAGCGGTCCGGGGCCAGCACGTAGCGGTCGGCGAGCGGGGCCAGCGAGGCCGGGTCGAGGGCGCCCGGGTCGCCGCACAGCAGCACATGGCCGGCGCAGGCGGCGGCGATCGCACGCGGGTGGTCGGGGTGGTCCGCCCAGAGACGGCCGACCCGGGTGGCGAGGACGTGCTCCGCCAGCGCGGTCGGCCCGGCGGTCCCGGCGGGGAACCAGCGCAGGTGGGCCGGGAGTTGGTGCGAGGGGAGATCGATGAGCACGTCGGGTCACCTGATTCGGTCGTGGGGTACGGAGTGGGGGACTGAACCCGGCGTTCAGGTCGCTCGGGTTCAGTCCGCCGGACTTCGGCAAGTCCGCTCAGCAACTGGCCTTGCTGCCGTGGTTCGCCTTCTTCTTGCGGCGGTCCCTCTTCTTGCGGGCGCGCTTGGACATGGGTGGTGGCTCCTTCAGGGGGTGATTGGCGGGGTGCTTGAGAGGGGGTTCTTCAGGCGGTGTGGCCGACGAGCAGGGACGCGAGCTTGTTGAGGCGCTGCACGGAGCGGTTCTCGGTCGCGGCGGGTGCCGGGTCGACGTGCTGGTCGCGGTCGTAGTAGGCACCGTTGACGATCTCGGTGGCCGGGTCGCAGAGGCGTGCGACGTGGGTGGCGCCTTCGGCGGCGCTGGCGCCCTCGTGTGCGTACAGCGGCAGAAGGGCGGTGTCGCAGATGCCGGGGTGGACGGAGACGGCGGTCACGCGCGGGTCGGCGGCGAAGACGGTCAGCGCCAGCTGGGACTGGGCGTAGGCGGCGAGGCGGGAGTAGCGCCGGGAGCGGTTGGGGTCGCTCCACTGGATGTTGCCGGTGCGGTGCAGTGAGGACGACACGTTGACGACGCGGCCGCCGGGGTTGCTGGTGAGCGCCGGCTCCAGGAGGCAGGTGAGGAGGTAGTGGGCGAGGAAGTTGACCTGGAAGGCGATCTCGTTGCCGTCGGCGGTGATGGTGTGCCGCTCGGGGGCGGCCATGCCCGCGTTGTTGACGAGGACGTCCAGGTGCGGGTGGTTCGTCACGACCCGGTGGGCGAGCTCCTCGACCTCTTCGAGTCGGCTGAAGTCGGCGGCGTACGCGCAGAGTTGACCGGCCTCGACACCCGCCGTGGCGATGAGGCGGTCGGTGGCGGCCTGGGCCTCATCGGTGGTGCGGCCGTGCACGAGCACGGTGGCGCCGCGCTCGCCGAGCAGGCGTGCCGTCTCGTATCCGATGCCGGAGGTGGCTCCGGTGATGAGGACGGTACGGCCGGTCAGGGGTGCAGAAGTCATGAGGAGTTCCTGGGTGTGGGTACGCCGAAACCGCCCGGATTCGTGGCGGGGGCGTGCGGGAAGGAGACGCGCGTACGCCGCCGGGCGTGGGCGCGACGGCGGCGTACGGCGCAGGGGGCGCGGCTCAGAGAGCCGGCACGAGAACAGCGCGCACTACCGGGGGCGCCGTATTCGGCGGCCGGTCGTCATGGCGCAGACTGCTGTTCACGCGTCCTATGCAACTGCCTTGCGGGGGGCGGCTCAAGAGAACCGCGCAGTCCTTGACGAGGCTCTGATACCGCTCGGTCGAGGCTTTGACCGACGCGTGCCGGGTGGCATCGATCCTCACCGCCTGGAAGGTGGTGGACACGGAGGTCAAGCAGTTGACGGCGATCGCGGCGAGGACCGCCGGCTCCTACGGTGCGAGCTACGGGCAGTTGGGTGGCGCTTGGGGGATCACCCGGCAGGGCGCCCGCAAGAAGTGGCCCGATGCCCTTGACAGGACGGCGCTCGCACAAGGGGAGGGGGGCGTCATCGAGCTCTGCGGCGGTAGCGCCGAGTTGTCCCGGGACCCGTCGTCGTGCGGCTGGCGCTGGGCCGGGCAGGGCGCCGACGGAACACGCGGCGAAGCCGATGACGCCTCTCACCACGCCACGAAGGAAGAGGCCGCCGCCCACGCGGGCGCCTTCCTGAAGGAGCACTCCACCGATCGGCGCCAGGGGGTGTCCGGTGGGTCATGAGCCGGTCGGCCGGGGCGAGTTACTTCGGGCGGTCGGCGCCTCCTCCGCCTTGCGGCTGGACGCACCCAGGCCCCCGCTCACCAGCGCCGAAAGGCCGAGGCGTCTCGCGGGCGACCGGATCCGCCGGACAGGCTCTAGGCGGCTTCCGGGAAGTGCGGCTCGGGTGTGCCGGCGGCCGGGGTTCTTGTCGCCGCCTCGATGTCGGGCAGGATGCGGAAGAACCGGATGAGGCCGCTGGTGCCCAGGGCGTCGACCACGGCGGGGCTCGGCGCCACGAGGCGCAGGCCGCTGCCCAAGGAGCGGGCTCGGCGTGCGGCGGCGATGAGCAGCCCGAGGCCCAGGGTGTCGCAGGACGTGACGCCGGACAGATCGAGCAGCAGGCGGATTCCGGGCCCGTCGCATGCGCGCAGCAGGCGCTTGCGCACGTCGGGAACGGTGGTGAGGCCCAGGCTTCCGGTGACGACGACCGCGCGGACTTCGCCCGGGGCGGTGAGTGCGGCACGCTCGGCGGCGGACAGCGGGGTAGGGGAGTGGCAGCCTCGTTCGGTCACGGGGGTGCCCGGCGCCGAGACATGCGGGCGGGACTCGGCCATGGGGTCGAGTGGAGTTCCGGGATCTCTGGACACCGTGCGCCTCCTGGGAGCGATCCCTCGCGCCGCCGGGGCTGTGACTGTGCAGGTACAAGCCTAGTCCCGCCCCTGCCCGCGCCGCGACGGTAGCAGTCCTGTATGCGATCGGACGTGTCGGCGAACCCGCCTCGGAGGCGGTTGGCCCGGCCGGCCACCGCGTGGGCTATCGGCAGGTGCACGGCAGCGGGCAGACCGTAGTTGAGCACGGTGCGCCAGTTGTCGGACGCCGGAGCGCCCGGACATGCTCAACTCCTTGCCGCCGTACGTGAATTGAGACCTCAGGTCCTTGCTCGCCGTCCGGTTCGAAGTGGACCGCCGCTTGCCTGTCTCATGCCCGGATCCGGCGCCCCTCAGTGCAGCGGAACCGGGGTGCCGGGTGGCGGCTCCTGGGCGGCTGTGCCGTCCGCCAGGGTGGGAGGGAGGTCGTCGAGTATGGTGAACGCTGCGTCCAGGCCGACGATCCGCAGAACCTTCGAGACCTGGGGAACGCCACGTATCAGGCGCAGTTCACCTCCCCGGCGCACCATTTCCTGACGTACCGTCAAAAGCAGCCGGATGCCGCCGGCGTCCAAGAAGGTCACCGCCCGCAGATCCACGACGACGTCCCGGGTGGCCAGCCGGGTCAGTGCGTGGACGCGCGGGCCGAGATCCTGATGGGCCAACATGTCCAGCTCGCCGTGCAGTTCGATGATGATGGTGCCGTCCACGGAGCGAGTCCGTAGCCAGAAGGCCAGTTCGTCTGCGCCCACGTCGCGCCTGCCCGTCTCCCTGTGCGCCAGGTGCCCGGATATCGCGCCCCGCACGCGATATCTCACTCTCCGTAACTTCAAGGGGATCGCGAAGAGAAGCCGATACACAAAGCCCCTGCTAGTCGTCATGCCCCGACGATCAGCGAAACTCACGTGCGTGACACTCCGTAATTTCGCCAGTTTTGCGCGCCGGTTTGGCTCGGGCCTGTCGGCTACCCGGTGTGACGTGAGGGGTATCGGGGATCAGCTTCGCGGAGTGGCGGACGGGCGGCAGGTCCCGCGGCGGCCTACCCCTTCGCGGCCGGCCGGTACGTGCACACCTGCGCGCCCGTCTTCTTGCTGGTGACGGTGGAGACCAGTTCGAGGGTGCGCAGCCCGCCGTCCGCCGGGAAGATCGACTTGCCGCCGCCGAGGAGGACCGGCATGTGAATGAGCAGGAGCTCGTCGACCAGGCCCTCGCTCAGGAGGGTGCGTACGAGCGTGGGGCTGCCCATGACCAGCAGGCTGCCGCCCTCCATCGCACGCAGGTCGCTGATGCGGGCCACGGCGTCGTCGCCGGGGATGCGGGTGGTGTTCTGCCACGTCAGCTCGTCGTCGCCCAGCGTCTGCGTCACGACGTACTTCGGGATCGCGTTCATCTGGTCGGCGAAGGGATCCCCGGCCCGGCCTGGCCACGCCGCGGCCATCGTCTGCCACGTACGGCGGCCGAACAGCAGCGCCTCGGCCTTGGCCGTCGCCTCGGCGAACGCGCCGCCCACGACCTCCGGGTCGAAGAACTGGTGCGACCAGCCGCCGTGGGCGAAACCGCCGTCGGTGTCCTCGTCGGCACCGCCCGGTGCCTGCACTACGCCGTCCAGGCTGATGAACTCACTGACCACGATGCGCATGGGTCTCGCTCCTCTTTCTCGCTTCGGGTGTACGGCACGTACCTCGATGTACGGCGCTGCTTCGGATGTAGGCACTGCTTCGGGTCTACGGCAGGGGAGACTGTCGCCCTGGCCAAAAATAATCGCGTCCACCGGACTTCGCGATCAGACTTGGCGCGCAGCCCGGCCTGAGCCGGACGGCCTTCGTGCGCGAGGCCCGGCCTCCGCCGCCCTCGTCGGCATGGCCGGGTCCATGAAGGGAAAGGGTGAGCACCGTGACCGCCATGGAATCTTTCATCGACCGGCTCGACTACCCGATGTACATCGTGACGGCGACGGCCGACGGAGAACGGGGCGGATGTCTCGTCGGTTTCGCTTCGCAGTGCTCGATCGTGCCGGTGCGGTTCATGATGTGGCTGTCCACGGCCAACAGGACGTACCGCGTGGCCCGTGCGGCCGACGTCTTGGCGGTGCACCTGCTGGGCCGCGAACAGTACGCGCTGGCCGAGCACTTCGGGGGGCGGACGGGGGACGAGGTCGACAAGTTCGCCGGCGTCGCCTGGCACGAGGGTCCGGCGGGCGCGGTCGTGCTGGACGACGCCGCGGCCTGGTTCGTCGGCCGTGTCGAACGGCTCGCGGAGGGCGGTGACCACGTCGGGTTCCTGCTCAGCCCGCTGGAAGCCGCCGATCCCCGGCCGCCGTCGCCGGGCTGGGAGCCGTTCCGGCTGAGCGACGGCCGGAGCATCGAGGCCGGCCATCCCGTGCCGGGCGCCTGACGCGTCAGGGGCGGGTCTTCGCCAGCAGTTCGCCGATCTCCGCCGTGGTGCCGGTCTCGCCGAGGCGCGGAAAGATCCGGTCGATGCTGTTGCGGTGGGCCTCCGGGTCCACATCGGTCATGGCGTCGGTGGCCAGGGTCACGTGGTAGCCGTGCTCGTGCGCGGCACGGGCGGTGGATTCCACGCCGATGCTGGTGGCCACGCCGGTCAGCACGATCTGGCTGACGCCGCGCCGTCGCAGCTGAAGGTCGAGGTCGGTGCCGTAGAAGGCGCCCCAGTTGCGCTTGGTGACGGTGATGTCCTCGGGGTGGCCGGTCAGCTCGTCGACGACGGTGTCCCAGCCTTCGGGCCGCTGCCCGCCGCGCCCGTGGCCGGCCTCGGTGCGGCCGGGGGTGGCGTCCGATCCGTCGGGGGCGGCGGAGACGCGTACCAGGACGACGGGGAGCCCGTGCGAGCGGAAGGCGTCGGCGAGTTCGGCCGTGCGGGCCACCACGTCGGCGGCGGTGTGGGGCTGGGTGGGTGCGGCGACGATGCCCTTCTGCAGGTCGATCACGACGAGCGCGGTGTGCGGGTCGAGGGTGGTGAGAGCCATGGTGGTGGTGCCCTTTCGTGCGTGCGGGATACGGGGGGTTCGGGGGTGTGCCGTACCGGGTGTTCCGCCGGGCGGCGGGCCGGTGCGGCGCAGGGAGCGGTCGAGGAGGGTGGCCGCGATGAGCAGGACGGCGCCGGCCGCCATGAACAGGGCCAGGCCGTGCAGGCCCGCCGTGTCGGCGCCGTGGGTGAAGAAGGCGGCGTCGGCCGAGGAGGCGATCATCGCGCCGAGGTAGGTGCAGGTGCGCAGCAGCCCGGCGGCCGAGCCCATGCGCTCCGGATCGGCCTGCTCGTACAGCGCGCTCTGATTGGCCAGCCCGTTGAGACCCTGCGGGACGCCCATGACCACGCCGACCGCGAGGAGCAGCCAGATCGCGCTGCCGGAATCCAGCAGCAGCATGAGTGCGCAGGCGGCGAACTGGCAGATACCGCCGACGAGGAGTTTGCCCCGGATCTGCGGGCGGCGTCCGGTGCCGGCGGAGATCAGGACCGCGCTCAGCGACAGCGGTAACTGGACAAGACCGGCCGCCGACGCGGACAGCCCGCGGCCCTGTTCGAGCCATTGGGTGAAGCCGTAGAGGAAGGCGTACGCGGTGACATAACTCAGCATCTGGCGCAGGTAGGTGGCCATCAGCGGTGTGTTGCCGCCGAACACCCGCAGGTCGATGAACGGCTCCGGCGCGCGCAACTCCCGTACGGCAAAGCCTCCCGCAGCGGCGAGTGCGAGCAACAGCAGGTACCAGGAGCTGAGTTGAGGGTCCATCAGGAACACCATCAGGGCGATGAGCGTCACCGCGAACAGACCCATGCCGGCCAGGTCGATGCGTACGGGGGGCCGGGTGCCGAGCTCCGATTTTCCGGGGGGTGCCTTGGGCAGGCGGCGCGCGCCGAGGACCAGGCAGGCGGCCGAGAGCGGGACGTTCACGGCGAAGATCCAGTGCCAGCCGCCCAGACCGATGAGGAGACCGCCCAGGGTGGGGCCGATGACGGCGACGACCTGGTTGGACACCGCGAGCGCGGTCAGGACGCCGGCCGGGCCGGCCTCGCCGGTGCGCTCGGCCTCGCCGCGGGTCAGCGACATGGACGCCGGGTAGGCGGCCGAGGTCCCGAAGCCGAGGAGCACCCGGGTCGCGATCAGTACGCCCAGGGTGGGCGCGAAGCTGCCGAGCAGCCCAGCGATGCCGACCAGTGCCGTACCGATCAGATACAGGCGGCGCGGGCCGTAGCTGTCGACCAGCCTCCCGATCACCGGCTGGCCGATCGCGGTGGCCAGATACAGGGCGGACACCAGCCACGCCGTCTGCCCCGCGGACGCCCCGAAGGCCTGCCCGATCGGCACCAACGCCACTGCGATCATCGAGGAGTTGACCGGGTTGAGGACCGACCCCAGGATCATCGGGGTGATCAGCCGGCGGTTGAAGCCGCTCCGGTCGTCCGGCGGCCGCCCCGCCCGCCGGGAGAACAGGCGCGCTGTCCCGGTCACGGCTGAGCGAGCCGTTCCAGCAGGGTCATCGCCTCGATGATGGTGCCGCGCTCCTCCTCCGTGCAGCGGTCCTCCAGGGCCCGGGTCAGCCATTCCACCCGGGCCTGCCGGTTGCCCGCGGCACGCTCGCGGCCCGACTCGGTGAGGGTGACCAACTGGCGGCGGCCGTCCTGCGGATCGGGCCGGCGCTGGATGAGTCCCTGCTGGTCGAGCGCCGCGAGTGTGGCGGCCATCGACTGCGGGCGTACGCCCTCCGCGGCCGCGAGGGCGCTGGCCGACGCGGCACCGGCCTTGTCGACCAGGGTCAGTGCGGACACCTGGGAAGGGGTGAGGTCCTGGGTGTCGGCGACCTCCCGGAGCCGGCGGCGCAGACGGTTGAACACCACGCGCACGTCCCGCGCTGCGCGCAGGGCGGACGCGGAGATGCCTTCGGGTATGTCCTTCATGCCCCCACGGTAAGTTCTTCAGTCCAGACTGTCCAGTTCAGGCTGTCGATTCTGGTCGCCGACCCTGAGTGCCCCGGGCGGCCACACCACATCGACCCGCACTCCGGCCGCTCGCGCCGCGGCCACCGTGTCCGCGGTGCCGCCGCGCCCCGATGGCGCACCGCCGTCCCATACGGCCACCAGCCGGTCCGCCCCCTGGAGCAGCCGGTGGTTGGCGGCCTCGTAGGCGCGCTGCCCCGCGTGCTCGAACGGCATGACCACCATGTCGTCGGCGGCGGCGCAGAGCGCGTCGAACCGTGCGAGGTCCGCCGGGGGCACCACGGCCTCCCGGTAGTCGCGGGACGGGATGATCGCGGACAGCCGGCCGCCCAGGGCGAGGACTTCCTGGGCGAAGTAGGTGTCGGCGCCGCGGGCGAGGCACGAGCGCCCCGTGAGTCCGTCGCCGCGCAACTCCGTGAGCAGCTCATGCAGGGCGGCGCGCACGGGCCCGGCGGCCTCCGGCGCCAGGTCCATATGGCCGGTGACAGCGATCGTGGGCACGCGGCAACTCCCTTTTCGGACGGGGTTTTCAGCCGTCACGCTACCCGCGTCGGAACCGCGGCGAACGCGTCACAGCGCAAGCCCGATGAATCCCAGGACGTAGGTGGCGCCGAAAATCACCGGGACCCACCGCTCGACCCGGGTCAGGGGCAGATAGACGCGCCAGTCCTCACCCCGGTGGAGCGCTTCCCATTCTCCGGCCCGGAAGGCGCGGGCCGGAAGCTGTTCCTCCAGGGCGCCGATCACCCTGAACTTGCCCTCGTTCAGCTGCCGGTAGGAGCGCAGCGTGAACCACCACGCCGTACACATCGCCAGCAACACCAGAAGTCCCGCGAGGAGCAGCAGGACGGAGAGCCTGCCGCGGTGCTCCTGGGACAGCCATGCGCCGAGGAAGGCGACCAGGCCGCTGTGGAGCGTCAGGAAGAAGGTGTTGGCCAAGTTGCGGCGGGCGCTGACCCGGTCGGCCATCTCCACGCACAGCTTGTACTGCTCGAATACCGCCGCGTGGTAGGTCGCCTTCGCGTCGGTGTAGTCGGACGCGGTCACCTGCTTGTTCCAGAGCACCTCGCTGATCTCAGCCATGGCGGCATCATTCCCCAATCGCCACCTCCCCACCACCGCCTTCCACAACTGCGAACTCGGACTCCCGATGGCTCTGTTGACGCTGAGTCAGACGCCAACTAGCGTTGTTGAACAGGTGAGTTGATTGCATCGACATGAGAAGTCCTCTCGTCGTGAGAGGTGAACGCGCCGCGCCCGGCGGCGACTTCGCGGCCCTGCTTTCCCTCCCGCCGGAGAAGCTGCGGCGGCACCCTCGGATGCTGTACGTCCGGCGAGCGGGCGAGGCGCCGGCGAGGGCGCTGGGCTACGCCCACGGCGGCGGCTCGCAGAATTACGACGACCTCGCCTTCCGGTACGAGAGCGCGTGCCCAGAGCAGCCTTACGTGACCGTCGAGACCCTCGCGGGCCTGGCCGAGCAGGAAAGGCGCCGGGAGCGGCTGCGGCCGCCGGACGATCTGGCCGAACTCGCAGCGCAGCACGATTACTTGACGCACCGCCGGCTCGTGCCGCCCGACGGCCGCTCCCGGTACGGCATCGAACGGGGCCTGCTCTACGTCATGGCGGAACACGACGGCGAGGTCCTCGGCAGGTTCCCGCTGGGGCTGCCGAGCCGGACGCTGGACGCGCTCGCCGAACCGGCCGACCTGCGCCCGCAGCCCGCCGACTCGGTCCGGCCGCACGTCGCCGACTCGCTCTGGCTGCCCCTGGACGAGCTCATCCAGGGCGGCCGGTTCCCGGAAATGCGGGAAGTGGCATCCCGGCTGGCCGTTGGCGTGCCCAGCGGCCACCACCACGTGTTCGTCTCGCACCGCTGGCTGAGCACCGCACATCCCGATCCCGAAGGAGTCCAGGCGCGCATCGTCGCCTGGCATCTGTTCGCCGCGCTGTGCGAAGCGGTACGGGTCGCCCGCCGGCGCGGACTGCACACGCCCCGCAGGGTGGCACGCGTCCTGAACGCACCGGTGGGGGCGGCCGGTTCGGCCCTTGTGGAGTCCCTCTTGGTGGGGGTGCTCCGAACTGCCCTGGATCAGGCGGCACTTGACGCCCTGGCCCAGGAAGTGGACCGCGTCGAAGCGGACGCCATCGACCAGGGCGCCGCGCACGCCCGCGACGACGCCGGGCTGAGTCGGCTGCACGGTCTGCTCGGTCAACTGCCCGGGCTACGGCCCCTGCTGGCCAGGATCCGGCTCTGGTACGACTACAGCTGCGTCCCGCAGGCTCCCCGCACCCCCGAGGAGGACCTCCGCTTCCGGCGGACCCTGCGCACGCTGCCCCTGTTGCAGTGCGCGGGGCGCACCCTGGTGGTGCTGGACGACGTGGCGGACTATCTGGGCCGGGCCTGGTGCAGCCTGGAGGCCGCCACGGCGCTGGTGAACACGGTCAGCGGGCGCCCCGACGTGCTGCCCGCCACCGAGTCGGCGCGGCGGCGCAACCCGGTCGCCGACGCCGACGTACTGGAGCGCCTGGTCCTCGACCGTCAACTCGTCATCTGGCGCGGGCTGTTGGACACCGAGGTGTTCCGCCTCCAGTCGCGCGATGCGTGCCTGCGGCGGCTCGGCCTGTCCATGGCCGACCCGGCCGACCTTCCCCACATCTACGACAGCATGCTCTCCGTGGCGGTGCCGCCAGGCCGTCGGAGCCGCCATTCCCTGGTCACCGGGGTGTTTCCGCTGCCCGCGATGGGCGGGGGAGACATCCTCATACCGTCGCCGGACTACGCCGGGAACCTGCCCGTCGACAGCGAACCGCGGACGCGGACGATCGGCTCGCTCGACTGGTGGGGCGCCCTCGACCTCCGGAGCTTCGCACCGGAGGGGCACGGCGACGGCCGGGCACCCGACACGCCGTCGTACTGGCACCTCCCGGCCCGGCCGGACCGACGGCCGGTCTGCCATGTCGCGGTCGTCGCGGAATGCGAGGGGGAGGCCGTGCTGATCTCCTCCTGGGTACGGCGGCGGTGCGAGGAACTGGAGAACCTTCTGCGCGTGCGGGTCGGTTCGGGAAGCTGGACCTCGGTGGACCCGGTTCCAGTGGGCCACCGTGTGGACGGCCGACTGGGCGTGCGCTGCGTCGACGCCGATGTGTGGGTGCTCGTGGGGAAGTCCGGTCCGGTGGCGAACGAAGTGGGTCAGGCGCTGTGCAAACTGCTGGGCGAGGCACGTGTCCCGGCGGTCACCGTGTCCCTGGACCGCTACGCGGAGAACGTGTCGCAGATCGTCGGCGACGTGGCACCCGGTGAACCGCCCTGTCCCGTCCTCACGGGGTGGGAGAAGGTGCCCGGCCACCCGGCCGGACTGCTGTACATGCACCTCTACCGCCACCTCCTGCAACCGGAAGCACCGGTCGAGTGAGCGCCGCGCGCTGGGGGAGGCGGTCGGCGGACGGCGATGTGACCCGGGTGCTGACCGCCCTGGAGGCCGCCCATCAGGCGGGTGACGACACGAGGTTCCGGACGCTGTGCGAGCGGTACGCCGTCGTTCTTGACGCACGCCGGGAAGAGTGGCTGCGCGCTCCGCAGAACGTGGCGGACGCCTTCCGGCAGAGCCCGGAACAGGTGCGGCCTTACCTGCAGATGATCCTTCGGGTGGCGCAGGAACTGGACGCCCTCGGCCATCCCGAGTCGCTGCGCCGGCTCGCGGGCGCCGAACGTCCGGGAAGCCCCCAGGAGAAGGTGCACGAGGCGCAGCTGCTGGAAGAGGACGGGGAGCACGAGGCCTGCGAGGCCCTGCTGCGCGACGTGCTCGACGAGTTCACCGGGGACAGCGGCTGGACGTCGGACATCCACGTCAGGCTCTCCGACTGCGCGGCCCGGCGCAACGACCTCGACACGGCCATCGCGCACGCGCGCCAGGCGCACGCCTTCGCACAGCACGCGGGAGGACGACGCGTCGCGGACACGACCGTGAGTCTGGAGGTCCTGCTCGCGGCACGCGAACTGCGGCTCGGCACACCCGACGGAAAACGGCTGGGCGCCTGCCGGGAGACCGTGACCCGCGCGCAGAAGCTCAGCGACCGGGCACGGTTCGCGGAGAGCAACCGCCTCCTGCGCGAACTCCTCACCCAGGCGTCGACCTGGCCGAGCGACGCGGCGGCACAACGCCACATCGGCAAGATCTACGGACTGATGGGGCTCAACCACTTCTACGCGGGCGACCGCGACGAAGCGCGGGCATGGACGGAGAAGGCGCTGCACGAGTGCCGTCGGTGCGGGGACAGCGTGGGCGCCGAGGTCTACCGCGCCAACCTGGAGGAGATCGGCCGCACCGGTCCCGCGCCCGCCGCCCGGCGTGGCTGACCAGCGACACGATCGCTGGTCAGCTGCCCTTTCGTACGCCCCCTACGGGTGTCGTACGCCCCCTGCAAGTGCTAGTGGGGGTCAGGAGCGGGGAGCGCGGGGCTGGTCGGCCTGCTGCGCGCTCTTCTCCTTGTTCTTCTCCTTGATGCGCACCGCTTCCTTGCGGACCTCGGCCTGGGTGGCGCGCTCCTTCTGCAGCCACTCGGGGTTGTCCTGCTTCAGCGCGTCGATCTGCTCGGTGGTGAGGGCCTCGGCGACCCCGCCGCGGGCGAGCCCGGCGATGGAGATGCCCAGCTTCGCCGCGACCACCGGCCGGGGGTGCGGGCCGGTGCGCCGCAGCTCCTGGAGCCACTGCGGCGGGTCGGCCTGCAGGGCGTTCAGCTCGGTGCGCGAGACGACACCCTCCTGGAACTCGGCGGGGGTGGCCTCGAGGTACACACCCAGCTTCTTCGCCGCGGTCGCGGGCTTCATCGTCTGGGTGGTCTGGTGCGACGTCATGGTGTCAAGAGTAGCGAGCGTGTGCGATGCCTCCGACCACGACCGGTAACCTGGCGGAGTGACAGGCTCGCAAGAACCCCCATCGTTCCGGCTCGCCTACGTTCCGGGTGTGACGCCGAGCAAGTGGGTGCGGATCTGGAACGAGCGGCTGCCCGACGTCCCCCTGACCCTCACCACGGTGTCCGCCGCCGAAGCCCCCGACGTACTGCGGAGCCGCGGCGCCGACGCGGGGTTCGTGCGGCTGCCGATCGACCGTACGGATCTCAGCGCGATCCCGCTCTACACCGAGACGACGGTCGTCGTGGTCCCGAAGGACCACCCCGTGACGGCGGTCGAGGAGGTCGCCGCCGAGGACCTGGCCGACGAGATCCTGCTGCATCCCCTCGACGACACCCTGGACTGGGAGCGTCCGCCGGGCCTCCCCGCGATCGAGCGACCCGCCACGACGGAGGACGCCATCGAGCTGGTGGCGGCGGGAGTGGGACTCCTGATCGTCCCGCAGTCGCTGGCCCGCCTGCACCACCGCAAGGACCTCACCTACCGGCCCGTCACGGGCACGCCCGAGTCGCGGGTCGCGCTGTCGTGGCCGGAGGAGGAGACCACCGACCTGGTGGAGGAGTTCATCGGGATCGTCCGCGGCCGGACCGTCAACAGCTCCCGGGGCCGTACCCGGACTCCGGAGCAGCCGAAGCAGAAGCGCCCCGACAAGCGCGGCGCGCAGCGCAAGCCCGCGGCCGGCAAGTCGACCGGCGGCAAGTCCACCGGCAAGAACCCGCGCGGCGGTTCCGGCACCCCGAAGACCGCCAAACACGGCAAGCCCCGCCGCCGCCCGTAGCGAGCCGGCCCGTCAGTCGCCGCTGGGCTGGGCCCGTACGTGCATGCGCTCGCCCTGTGCCCCGTACAGGGAGAGAAACTCGGCGGGCCGGTCGCCCGCGTTGGCGAAGCCGTGCGGGGTGCGGGTGTCGAACTCGGCGGCCTCGCCCGCGGTGAGGATCAGGTCGTGCTCGCCGAGCGCCAGCCACAGCCGCCCCGACAGGACGTACAGCCACTCGTAGCCCTCGTGCACCTTCAGCTCGGGCCGCACGCCCTCGAGGGCCTCCCGGGGCGGCACGATCTGCTTGTAGGCGTGCAGCCCGCCGAGGAACCGGGTCAGCGGTACGAAGGTCTGGCCGTGCCGGGTGAAGGGCCGCGGGTGGATGCGGGGGTCGCCGGTCGCCGGGGCCCCGACCAGCTCGTCCAGCTGCACCCGGTACTCCCTGGCCAGCGGAAGCAGCAGTTCCAGGGTCGGTTTGCGCTGCCCGGACTCCAGGCGGGACAGGGTGCTCAGCGAGATCCCCGTCGCCTCGCTGACCTGGGCCAGGGTGGCGCCGCGCGCTCGCCGCAGCGACCGCAGCCGCGGTCCCACGCCGGTCAGTACGTCGGTGAGGTCGTCTTGGGCCATCCCTCCATTTGCCACAACGGCAAGCCGCTTTGTCAAACGGTGCGGGCCGGGAGCAGCATCGCGGCATTGGAGGTGTCGCACATGAACGAGCGAACGGAACACTCGATGAACAGCACTCCCGAAGGCGGCGGTCAGTACTACGACGCGGTGGTGATCGGGGGTGGCGCCGCCGGACTGGGCGGGGCACTGACCCTCGCGCGGGCACGCCGCTCGGTCCTGGTGGTCGACGCGGGGCAGCCCCGCAACGCCCCGGCCGACGGCGTCCACGCCTACCCGGGACGCGAGGGCACCCCGCCCGCCGAGCTCCTTGCCGACGGCCGCGCCGAAGTGCGCGGCTACGGAGGGGAGTTCATCAGCGGCAGCGCGATCGCGGCGGAGCGGCACGAAGACGACGGCTTCCGCGTCACCCTGGCCGGCGGCGGCGAACTCCGCGCGCGCCGGCTCCTGGTGACCACGGGCATCGTCGACGAACTCCCCGACGTCCCGGGACTCGCGGAGCTGTGGGGGACGGACGTACTGCACTGTCCGTACTGCCACGGCTGGGAGGTGCGCGACCGGGCGATCGGGATCCTCGCCACCGGACCGCTCGCCGTGCACCAGGCCCTGCTGTGGCGGCAGTGGAGCACGGACGTCACGCTCTTCCCGCACACCATGGGCGAACCCGACGAGCAGCAGTACGAGGAGCTCGCCGCCCGGGGTGTCGGCGTGGTGGCCGGCGAAGTGACCGCGCTGGAGGTGCGCGACGGCCGCCTGCACGGAGTACGCCTCGGTAGTGGGAAGCTGATTCCCTGTCAAGTGCTGGTGGTGACGCCGCAGTTGACCGTACGAGCGGGTCTGATCGCCTCGTTGGGGCTGGAGTCCACCGATCTGGAGATGGCCGGGCAGGTGATCGGCAGCCGCATCGCCGCCGACGCGAGCGGCGCGACCGCCGTGCCCGGAGTGTGGGTGGCCGGCAACGTGGCCAACCCGACCGATCAGGTCATCGCGGCCGCCGCGGCCGGGGTGCGGGCCGGGGCGGCCATCAACGCCGACCTCATCGCCGAGGAGACCCGCCGGGCCGTCGCCGCCCGCCGGGCGCCGTTCTCCGCACAACTGGAGAGCGAGGTCTGCGAGGTGGTCCTCGGCGACCGCCGCCACGGCCTGTGACCTGCGGCCCGGCCCGCGGGGTGCGTCCCGCCCGGTGCTGACGGCACGTAACCTTCACGTGGCCGGGCGAGGGCAGGGCCCGGAGTCGTACCGGAAAGGAACACAGTCGCGGTGAGAGCAGTGTTCGGCGTCGTCGGCGCCGTCCTCGTGCTCGGGATCTTCTCTTCGGTGCTGCGCACCCTGGTGATTCCCCGGCCGACCCGGTCCAGCTTCACCCGGGTCGTCCAGCGCTCGGTGCGCTGGCCGTTCCAGCGGGTGGCCGACCTGTTGCACGGGGCCGAGGCCAAGGACCGGGTGCTCGCTCCGGTGGCGCCGCTGTCCATCGTGGTCACCCTGATGGGCTGGCTGCTGTGCTTCATGGTCGGCTACGGGCTGCTTGAGGCGGCGGTGAGCGGACTGGGCCTGCGGGACGCGCTGACCGAGTCCGGCTCCTCGCTCTTCACCCTCGGCTTCGCCACCAGCAATCGGGCGACGCTGAACGCGATCGACTTCTGCGCGGCGGCCACCGGGCCGATCGTCATCGGCCTCCAGGTCGGCTATCTGCCGACCCTGTACGCCGCCTATCAGCGCCGCGAGACGGAAGTGACCCTGCTCCAGGCCCGTGCGGGCAGCCCGCCCTGGGGTCCGGAGATCCTCGCCCGGTACGCGCAGGTCGAGCTGGTGAGCAGCGTCGGCGAGCTGTTCCGCAACTGGGAGCGGTGGAGCGCCGAGGTGGGCGAGAGCCACACCACCTACCCCGTCCTCATCCACTTCCGCTCCCCGAAGGCGACCCGCAATTGGCTGATCGCGCTCCTCGCGGTGATGGACGCGGCGGCGCTGCGGCTCGCCTTCAACCCCTCGCAGCCGCAGGCCGAGGTGCGGATGGCGCTGCGCGCGGGCTTCGTATGCCTGCGGGACATCGCCGACTCGCTGGGCATTGCCTACGACCCCGACCCGCACCCGGAGGGCCCGCTGGAGCTCGGCTACCCGGACTTCCTGGCGGGGGTGGCGCGCATGCGGGAACAGGGCTATCCCACGGAGCGCAGTCCCGAGGAGGCGTGGCCGCACTTCCGCGGCTGGCGGGTCAACTACGAGGCGCTCGCCCAGCGTCTGGCGCGGGACATCGACGCCGTGCCGGCTCCGTGGTCGGGGGCGCGGCGCACGCCGGTCGCCATCCGCACGCCGGTGACTCCGATCGACCGCAGGCCGCCGCAAGTTACCTAGAGGTTTCTAGTGACTTATCAGGCCGACACCCGTAGAACCTGTTCTCACTCCATCGAGAGTGAGGAATGTCACATGAGTGGTGCTACCATGCATGACTCCAATGCGCAGGGATTTTCACGCCGAAGATTCATTGCTGGAACTGGTTCTATTTTGGGGCTTGCGGCTGTCGCCGGCCAGGCCACCGCGGCCCATGCGCGGACCGTCGCCCGCGCCGCCGTTCCGATCGGCGACGGGGCCCATGTCCCGGCCCTGGTGATCGGCACCGGATACGGCGGCTCCGTCGCCGCGCTGCGGCTGGCGCAGGCGGGCGTCGACGTGCAGATGGTCGAGATGGGCATGGCCTGGGACACCCCCGGCTCCGACGGCAAGATCTTCTGCAACACGACCGCCCCGGACTACCGCTCCTACTGGCTCCGTACCAAGACCAAGCAGCCGCTGAGCAACTTCTTCGGCATCCCGATCGACAAGGACATCCCCCGCTACACCGGGATCCTGGACGCCGAGGACTTCAGCGGCATCACCGTCTACCAGGGCCGCGGCGTCGGCGGCGGTTCACTGGTCAACGGCGGGATGGCGGTCACGCCCAGGCGCGAGAACTTCGGTGCCATCCTCCCGTCGGTCGACCCCGACGAGATGTACAACACCTACTACCCGCGCGCCAACGCCGGGCTCGGGTCCGGACTCATCGACCCGGCGTGGTTCGACACGGTCGACTGCTACCAGTTCGCCCGTGTCGGCCGCAAGCAGGCCCAGCGCTCGGGCTTCCCGTTCGTCTTCGTGCCCGACGTGTACGACTGGGACTACATGAAGCAGGAGGCGGCCGGCACCGTCCCCAAGTCGGCCGTCGCGGGCGAGATCCTGTACGGCAACAACTACGGCAAGAAGTCGCTGCAGAAGACCTACCTCGCCCAGGCGAGGGCGACCGGAAAGGTCACCATCTCCCCGCTGCACAGGGTCACTTCGGTCGCCCCGGCGTCGAGCGGCGGCTACACCGTCGTGATCGAGCAGCTCAACACCAACGGCGATGTCACCGCCACCAAGACCGTCACCTCGGACAAGGTGTTCTTCGCGGCCGGCAGCGTCGGCACCAGCAAGCTCCTCGTCAAGCTGAGGGCCACCGGCGCACTGCCCGACCTCAACGGCGAGGTCGGCCGGACCTGGGGCGACAACGGCAACGTCATGTGCGGCCGCGCCAACTACCTGTGGGACCCGACCGGCGCGGTCCAGGCGGCCATCCCCTGCGGCGGCATCGACAACTGGACGACCGGCGGCGCGTTCGCCGAAGTCGCACCGCTCCCCACCGGCATCGAGACGTACGCCTCGTTCTACCTCTCGATCACCAAGAACCCCAACCGCGGCACGTTCTCCTGGAACCCCGCGACCGGGCAGGTCGACCTGGACTGGCAGACCGCCTGGAAGCAGGCGTCCATCGGCATGGCCAAGACGATCTTCGACAAGATCAACGCGACCGAGGGGACGATCTACCGAACCGATCTCTTCGGCGTCTACAAGATCTGGAACGACACGCTCACCTACCACCCGCTGGGCGGCGCGGTCCTGAACAGGGCAACCGACAACTACGGGCGGCTGTACGGCTATCCGGGCCTGTACGTCATCGACGGCTCGCTCATCCCCGGCAACACCAGCGTCAATCCGTTCGTCACCATCACGGCGCTCGCCGAACGGAACATCGAGAAGATCGTCGCCACCGATCTCCGGTGACGGCACAGCACAAGGGGCCGCCCGAATCGCCGGGCGGCCCTGCTCACTGCGTGGGCAGCACGCACACGGCGTCGAGGCCGAGCACGTGGTTGAGCCGGCCGAACGCCAGCCAGGAGCCGATGCTCATGCTCAGCTCCACGATCTCCACCTGGCTGTAGTGCGCGGTCATCCGGGCCCAGAACTCCTCGTCCAGGCCGTGGTGGTCGAGCGCGTACCGCTCGGCGTACTCGGCGGCCAGCCGGGTCCGGTCGTCGAAGGCATCGGTGGTGCGCCACTCGCTGACCGCGTCGGCGAAGGACTCCTCGACCTTCTCGCCGTCCCGGTCGGTCCGCCAGTCCAGGCAGAACAGGCACCCGTTGATCTGCGCGATCCGCAGCCGCGCCGCCTCGAACTCCCGCAGCCCCAGGGTGGTATGGGCGTACACCGACAGGGAGAAGTTCGCGGCGGCCATGCCGATGCCGGGAACCATGTCGCCCCACACGTACCCGATCGGCTCCTGGCCCTCGGGGATGTCGATCCTCATGACTGCTTCCTTCCGAGTCTGCCGACTGCCGGGCGCAGCGGGACGTCGAGCGCGTCGTAGAGTCCGGGATCCGCGGCCGCCAGCCAGTCGATCGCGTTCACCAGGCGGCCGACGGCGGTGGCGTTGCCGCCCGCCGACCGGTTCTCGCCCTCGTCGGTCGCCTCGACCGTGACCTCGATGCGCGGGCGGCCCTCGATGACCACCCGGTGGGCCCCGGCACCGCCGTCGGGCGGCACCGGCCAGTCGGGGGCGCAGGACGGGTGGATGCGGGTGACGTGCTCGATGACGAGGCGCGGTTCGCCCGCCACGATGCCCTGGACCTCGAACCGCACCGCGCCCTGCGTGCCGGCGTCGAAGGTGCCCATCGTCCGGGTGCTCACCGTGGTGTCGAGTGCGCGCCGGTCCATGGTTTCGCGGATGTCGTCGAGCTCGACGCCCAGCGCCCGCGCCATCAGCCGGAGCTGCCCGCCCCACACCATGGTCGGCACGGACGGTGCGAGCATCAAGGGCGCGTACTCCATCGGCTGACCCATGCCGACCAGGTACCGGACGGACTCCTCCTGTTCGTACGTGGAGTAGTCGAAGATCTCCTGGCAGCGGATCGCGTCCACCGTCGTGCCGAGCCCGCTGATCAGCAGCGGCAGTACGTCGTTGCCCCAGCCCGGGTCGACGCCGGAGACGAACAGGGACCCGCCGCCCCCGGCGACCGCGGCGAGGACCGGATCCCGGAATTCCGGCGGGGCGCCGAGCCGGTCGTACAGCGGATACAGCGCCGGGGTGACGACCACGGCGCCGGTCCGGACCGCCCGGGTGACATCGGCGAGCGCCTCGTCGGGCCGGATGTCACCGGACGCCGCGTACACCACGGCCCGGGGTCCGGCGGCCAGCACGGACGTGGCGTCGTCGGTCGCGACGATCCCCAACTCATGCTCCAGACCGGCGAGTTCACCGGCGTCGCGGCCGACCTTCGCCGGATTGCGGACGAGCACGGCCGCGAGTTCCAGCGCCGGATGGGCCTCGACGGCGCGTATCGCCGCACGGCCGACATTGCCGGTACCCCAGACAACCGTGGAAATCATGCGCGGAGGGTAGCGAGCGGGCCCAGAGGTTCCTAGAGCCGTGCCCGGAAAAATGTGCGGCGGGATGCCTCGATGATCGCCGGGACATCTGGACGCCATGGACAGATCAGCCGCAGTTCTTCCGGATGTACTCGCCAGTAGCTACAGTTCCGCCGTTCCCCCACCGCTGAGCGACCATCAGGAGTCCTCCCATGCGCGCGCCCAAAACCGCTTCCGCCTTCACCGCCCTCACCGCAGCGGCCACCCTGGCCGGGAGTGCTGTCCTGTTCGCGCCGGCCGCCGACGCGGCGGCCGGCGCCCCCACGCTCTCGGTCTTCGCATGGAACGTCGACCTGGGCACGGCGATCGTCGACTCGACGCAGAAGGAGAAGGCGGCCCAGCGCACCCCGGTCATCGAGTCGATCATCCGGCAGCACAGCGCGGACGTCGTGATCCTGGACGAGCTGTTCAACCACACGTCCACCGACGACATCTCGGCCAAGCTGGCCGACCTCTACCCGTACCGCACCCCGGTGGTGGGCCAGACGTGTTCGGGCGGCGGCTGGAACGGCGTGAGCGGCAACTGCTCCAGCTCGTGGTTCGTGATCAACGGCGGGACGATGATCCTGTCCAAGTACCCGATCACCGCCCAGTACGCCCACGTCTACAGCAACTCCACCTCCGGCACCTGGGACTACAACGCCAACAAGGGCGCGGCGCTCGCCCAGATCGACAAGAACGGCACCAAGACGTGGGTGGTCGGCACCCATCTCCAGGCCGACCAGTCCAACACCTCCACCGACACCACCCAGAAGACACGCTTGGGTCAGCTCGGTGAGATACGCGACTGGGTGAACGGCGTCGTGGGTGCCTCGGCACCGGTGCTGATCGGGGGTGACCTCAACGTCGAGTACACGCACGGCCAGTCGCGCGGCGACTTCGTCAACTCCCAGTCGGCCGTGGGCGGTTCACTCGGCACCCCGGCGGCCGGGTCCGCGCCGACCACCATGGACTGCTCGGTGTCGGCCTGGTGCCAGTACATGGCCGACGTCGAGACCTTCCCCAAGGACTACCGCGACAACCTGGACTACCTCGGCTACCTCAACGCCCCCGGGCGGCCCGTCCCGTCGGCCCTGCCGGACGTCACGGCCGACTTCGACCCGCAGGCCGGCTGGGCGCCGGGGCAGCTCGACACCCGCTCGCCCAGCGACCACTACCCGGTCGAGGCGACCTTCCAGCTCGGCTGACCCCGGGCGCGTAGGGGAGGGTCGGCGACTACTGGCGTACCGTCCAGTGGTCGTCGGCGCCCGCCTGGATGAAGCGCAGCTGCGGACACAGGAAGTCCTGGCCCGAGGGATTCTGCTCGGTCCACGGTGAGTCGGCCGGGCTCGCGGGCTTCCAGGCGCCCTGGCTGCGCAGCTTTATGGCGCTGCTGTCGAAGACGGTGTTCCGGGCGTCGGTGCAGTAGTAGCCCACCCCGGTGGAGGGGTTGACACTGGCGTAGATCTCGAACATGTCCCAGCCGTGGTCGAGCCCGCTCTGGTCCTGCCCGGAC
Organism: Streptomyces sp. NPDC050485; assembly: GCF_044458185.1. Lineage (NCBI taxonomy): Bacteria > Bacillati > Actinomycetota > Actinomycetes > Kitasatosporales > Streptomycetaceae > Streptomyces > Streptomyces sp. NPDC050485. Next base: position 32,804 of record NZ_JBITHR010000011.1, read on the forward strand.
TGGCGGTAGAGTAACTCCCATTGCGCGGAACGGTAGTTGTAGAGATAGGACGACCACTGGTTGCCGGACGCGGCGTCGCGGACCAACTGGACGCTGTAGGCGAGGCCCGAGCCCGAGGGCTGGGTGTACTTCGCCTTGAAGTCCGCGTCGATGGGGACTGTCTTGGCCGGTCCGCCGGCCCCGCACCAGTCCCAGGCCCATAGCTCGTTGCCGCTGTTCCAGTAGGCGGTGACCACCTCCATGCAGGAGTTCTGCGCCTTGGTGGTGGGCGCGTAGGTGAAGTTGTCGGCCTGGCTCACCCGGTAGCCGGGGTCCACGGTGTGGGTGGCCGTGATGCCGTCGTGGGTGCCCGGCTGGGGGAAGACTCCCCACCAGTTGTGCGTGGGATCGGCGGCGGCCGTACGGAATTTGGTGGCACGGCCCTCCTTCAGGGCCCGTACGGCGCGCTCCCTTGCCGGGTTCCGGTCCGGGGTGCGCGCCGCGGCGACCGTGCCGCGATGCGGAGCGTCGGGGGAGGGTGTCACGGTGGGGCGGGCGGCGGCGGGCTCGGCGCTCTGCATCGCGCCGAGCACCGCGGCGGCGGTGAACAGGGCTGCGGCCAGGGCGGTTCTGCGTCTCTTCATCTGGCTCCTCCAGGACCGTGCGTCATGGATGTGACGAGGGTGGGGGGGTGGAGCACGGCTCCCCGTGCGTGGGTGGGGCGCTGGGGAACCGGATGAGCGACTAGTAATGTCCATGTCATTGACGGGTGTGTCAACAACCGCGCGGTGTCACTGCTTCCCCAAGGGGCGCTTTCCGGCCGCGAGTTGCTGGTGCGGTGCGGGGCGGACCTGGCTGAGGTGGGCGAAGACGACGACGTTGCTCTCGTAGCCGGTCTTCGGGCTGAACTTGCCGCCGCAGGTGATCAGCCGGAGCTCCGGGCGGCCGGTGGGACCGTACACCTCCTGGTCGGGGAAGCGGGCCTTCGCGTACGTCCTGACGATGTCCACGGTGTACACCGCGACCTGGCCGTCGGCGCGGCGCGCCTCGACCAGCCGGCCGGGGCGCAGTTGTGCGAGACCGGCGAAGACGGCGGGCCCGGTGCGGGTGTCGCGGTGTCCGACGGCGACGGCTGTGCCCAACTCGCCGGGGGAGGTCCCGCCTTGGTACCAGCCCACCACCTTGGGATTGTCCACGGGCGGGGTGGTCAGGTGCTGCTGGGCGTCGAGCCTGAGGGCGAGGACCGGCGCCGCGATGCCGAGGTGCGGCACCGCGAGCGAGACCGCGGGGGACGGCGGCAGCGGATGGGGCGCCGGGGTGCGCGAGGCCGCCGGGTGCGGGGCCGCCGGCCGTGGGGACGCCGGGCGTGGGGACGCCGGGCCCCGGCTGTCGCCGAACGGCGCGGAAGCCGCCTCGGCGAAGCGGGGCTCGGCGCCGACGGCGGCCGCTGGGGCGGGCTCGTCGTCCTGGGCCCACCAGACGCCGCCCACCACCAGGGACAGGGACAGCGCCGCCGTCCTTGTCAGGCGGTAGGCGCGCGTCCGGTGCCTGGCGATGGGGGCGCGTCTACGCTGCGCCATCGGGGCGGCGGCGGAGTCGGCGGATGTACATCACCCCGGCGACCGAGACCAGTCCGACGCCCGCCACGGCGCCGGCCTGCGGGATGCCCGGTGTCTCGGCGAGACCGCCGCCGCCCGCCGGCACCCCGCCGTGCGGGTGGCGGTGCGGCTCGCCGCCGCTGCCGGGGGTCACCGGGCAGTCGACCTGGAAGACCTTCTCCTTGCCCGCACCGTTGGTGCCGGTGATGTCCCAAGCGAGCCTGTACTGCCCGTTGGGCAGCGTCAGCGGCAGGGTGTGCCCGATGCCGGTCGTGAGCGTGATGGCGCCGGCCAGGGTGGCGCCGCCCGCTCTGGCGGGCTGGGTGTTGATCGTCCAGGTGATGCCCTGGGCGACGTCGAAGTTGAAGGCGTCGAGGTAGAAGCTGCAGACCCTCCCATCGTCGCGCAGGTCGGTGAACGGTGTCCCCGCCGCGTGAATCTTGATGTCGCCGTTGTCGCCGGGGACGGCGAAGGCGGCCGGGGCGCCGGTGAGGGCGGTTGCCGCGACGGTGAGCGTCGCTACGGCGGTGGCACGCGTACGTGCGCGGGTGGGACGTGCTGAGGCAGGCATACGCATTCCTCTGATTCGAATGATGGTCATACAAATCGGTCGTTGCCTGACTCTCTTTTCACACCCGCGCCGCGCCGCGACGGCGCCCCGCCGCGACACCCGCCGAATGTCACCCGTCCGACCCAACGCGCGGCCGGGTGCGGAGGGCTCGGGCGATTCGGCGGCTGAACGTATCGTGGGCGTTCGACCCGCCCGCTCGAACCAGCCCAAGGACCCGTGTGAACCAGCCCTCCTCGGACCAGAGCCTCCCGCAGCCGTTCGACCGCGACCACTTCGCCGATCCGTACGCGACGTACGAGCGGCTGCGCAAGGAAGGGTCCGTCCATCACATACGGCTGCCCGACGGGTCGCCGGTGTGGCTGGTCCTGGGTGAGGCGTACGTCCGCGCGGGGCTCACCGACCCCCGGCTCTCGGTCAACAAGGCGTACGCGGGCAACGGCTACAAGGGGTTCTCGCTGCCGCCCGCGCTGGACGCCAACCTCCTGAACATCGACCCCGACGACCATCTGCGGCTGCGTCGGCTCGTCTCCAAGGCCTTCACACCCCGCTACGTGGACGGAATGCGGCAGCGGATCGAGAGCGCCGCCGGGCGGCTCGCGGACCGGTTCGCCGAGCGGCTCGCGGCGGACGGCTCGGCCGATGTGGTCGCGGCGTTCGCCAACCCGCTGCCGCTTACGCTCATCGGCGATCTCCTCGCCGTGCCCGAACCGGACCGACAGGCCTTTTCGGACCGGGTCAACACCATGCTGGATCCCGGGAGTTCGGGGGAGCTGGTCGAGGCGATCCAGTACATCCACCGCTTTCTGCTCGACCTCGTGGCCGCCCGCAGGGCCCTGCCCGGCGACGACCTGCTCTCCGAACTGATCGCCGCGCGCGACGAGGGCGACCGGCTCAGCGAGGACGAACTCGTCTCCCTCGCCTTCCTCACCCTCATGGCGGGCAGCGAGAACACCCAGCACGTCATCAGCGCCGGGCTGCTCGTCCTGCTGAACCACCCCGGGCAACTCGCCGCGCTGCGCGCCGACCCGGACCTGCTGCCGCAGGCCGTCGAGGAGCTCCTGCGGTACATCAACCCCAACCAGACGGCGATCCGCCGCTTCCCCACCGAGCCGGTCGACATCGGCGGCGTCACCATCCCGGTCGGCGACACCGTCCTGCTGTGCCTCGCCGCCGCCCACCGCGATCCGGCACGCTACGAAGACCCCGACCGGTTCGACATCCACCGCGCGGACACCGCACACCTCGCACTCGGACAGGGCATGCACTACTGCCTCGGCGCCGCACTCGCCCGCATGCAGCTCCAGACCGCGCTCGGCACGCTGGTGCACCGCTTCCCCGGCCTGAGCCTCGACTGCCCCGCCGATCAGCTCGCATGGCGTACCTCGTTCCGCTCGCACGCCCTCAAGCGGCTGCCCGTCCGGTTGGTCTCGTAGGGCCATTGCCCGGTGAACACCCCTGTGGTTAGCCTGTGTTCGTCATCCCGGTCGATGACCGGAGTTTCGAACAAAGAGGGTGGGTGGCCGAGCATGGGCCGACTGGTTCCCGCGGTGGCCAGGGCGATGGACGTCCTCGAACTCTTCCTGGAGAGCGAGGGCAGCCTCTCCGCGCCCGATGTCACGCGCCGCCTCCAGCTTCCCCGCACCACCGTCCACGAACTACTCACCACCCTGGCCGCCCGCTCGTATCTGGCGCCGGTGCCCGAGCAGCCCGGCCGCTACCGGCTCGGCGTACGGACCTACCAGCTCGGCAGCCGGTACGCCGAGCAGCTCGATCTCGCGGCCGAGGGGCAACAGGTGGCCCGCGAGGTCGCCGAGACCTGCGACGAGACCGTCCACGTCGCGATCCTGGAGGACGCCGACGTCATCTACATCGCGAAGGTCGACTCCACCCATGCCGTCCGCATGGTCTCCGCCGCGGGCCGTCGGCTGCCCGCGCACTGCACCTCCGTCGGCAAGATGCTGCTCGCCGCGCTGCCCGAGGCCGAGCTCGACGCCCGTCTCGCCGGGCGCGAACTCATCGCCATGACCCCCGCCAGCATCACCGACCCCGACGCCCTGCGCGCCGCCCTCGTGGAGATCCGCGCCCGCGGTGTCGCCGTCGAGCACCAGGAGTCCAACCCGGACGTGAGCTGCGTGGCCGCGCCGGTCAGGGACGGCGCGGGCCGGGTCGTAGCCGCGCTCTCCGTCTCCGTACCGATGATCAGGTGGAGCGAGGAGCGCGAGGCGGAACTGGCCGGACTCGCCGAGAAAGGCGCGGGCGATCTCTCGGTCCGGCTCGGCCACCGGGGAGCGCGATGAGGTACGAGCTCGCCGTACGGGAGTGGGCCGAGCTCGGCGAAGGGCCCACCTGGGACCCCGCGACCGGGCGGCTGATCTGGGTCGACATCCTCTCCTCCCGGATCCACACCTATGCGCCGGGCAGTGGCCGCCGTAGCGTCATGGCCACCGAGCAGCACGTCGGCGCGGCGAAGCCGCGGGCCGGCGGAGGCCTGGTCGTCAGCCTCCGGGACGGCATCGGACTGTACGGCCCCGGCGACGGATTCCGCTGGCTGGTGCGCGCCCCCGTGGCCGGACGGCGCGCCAATGACGCGGCCGTCGCCCCCGACGGGGCGCTGTGGGCCGGGACCATGCGGTACGACGAGGCGCCGGGCGGCGGCTCCCTTGCCCGGATCGCGCCGGACGGCACGGCGACCGAGGTGCTCGGCGACGCGACCGTCAGCAACGGCATCGGCTGGAGCCCGGACGGGCGGCTCATGTACTACATCGACACCCCGACCCGGCGCATCGACGTCTTCGACTTCGACGGCCAACTGGCCCACGACCGAAGGCCGTTCGTGTCCATCGAGGCGAGCGGCGGGTATCCCGACGGGCTCGCCGTGGATGTGGAGGGCGGCGTCTGGGTGGCGCTGTGGGACGGGAGCGCGGTCCGGCGGTACGCGGCGGACGGCAGCCTCGACCTGACCGTCGAGCTCCCCGTGCGCCGCCCCACCGCCTGCGCCTTCGGCGGCCCGGACCTCACCGACCTGTACATCACCACCGCCCGCGCGGGCCAGGCCGCCCCGCACCCGCTCGCCGGTTCCGTGCTCGTGCTCCCGGGGGCGGGGCGCGGGCTGCCCGGTTATTCCTTCGCTGGCTGACAGCTCGTCAAATCCCTTGCGCCCCACGGAGGTTCCGAGGGGCGCAGGCGTTTCTTCAGCAGGTGGAGAAGGAGTGCACCGTCGATGTCCGGTAGGTGGTGCCGGGGCGCAGCACCGTCGAGGGGAACGATGAGTGGTTCGGGGAGTCCGGGAAGTGCTGAGCCTCCAGGCAGAGGGCGTCGCCCTGGCGGTAGGTGTGGCCCGAGGTGCCCACCAGGGTGCCGTCGAGGAAGTTGCCGCTGTAGAACTGTAGGCCGGGCTCGGTTGTGTACATCCTCATCACCCGCCCCGACGACGGGTCGGTGAGGGTGAGGGCGTACTGGGGCGAGGTCGAAATCCCCTTGTCCAGCACCCAGTTGTGGTCGAAGCCCTTGGCGCGGACCAGTTGCTGGTCGCCCGCGCGGATGTCGCGGCCGACCGGCTTCGGGCGCCGGAAGTCGAAGGGCGTGCCCGCCACCCGCGCCAGTTCACCGGTCGGGATCAGACCGGCGTCGACGGGGGTGTAGCGGTCGGCGGCCAGTTCCAGGGTGTGGTCGTAGACGGATCCGCTGCCCTCGCCGGCCAAGTTGAAATAGGTGTGGCTGGTGAGGTTGACGACGGTCGGCCGGTCGGTGGTCGCCTCATAGTCGATCCGCCAGCCGCCGCGTGCGGTGAGGGTGTACGTGACCTGGACCTTCAAGGTGCCGGGGTAGCCCATCTCGCCGTCCGGTGAGATCCGGCTCAGGACGAGCCCGGTGTCCGAGGCGCGGGTGAACGGTGCCACGTGCCACATCTGCTTGTCGAAGCCCTTGGTGCCGCCGTGCAGACTGTTGGCCCCGTCGTTGAGCGGCAGTTGGTAGGTCCGCCCGTCGAGCGTGAACCTGCCCGCCGCGATGCGGTTGCCGTACCTGCCGATGAGGCCGCCGAAGAACGGGCTCTTGGCCACGTAGTCGGCGAGGTTGTCGAAACCGAGCGCTATGTTCGCCAAGTGGCCCTCGCCGTCGGGCACTTCGAGGGAGTGGATGATGCCGCCGTAGGAGAGTACCTGGAGCCGGGTGCCGCCGTTGCCGACGGTCCAGAGGTCCACCGGGGTGCCGTCGGCCAGGGTGCCGAAGCGCTTCTTCGAGGGGGAGTGGCGTGGTGCTGCCTGGGCGGTGCCCGTACCGAGGGCTGTCGCGGCCAGTCCGGCGGCCGCGCCGGCCGCCAGTACAGTGCGTCTGCTGGTGTTCATGGTGCGGCTCCTTCGGGGAGTGGCGAATCGGAGGGATTCACGAACCGACCTTGCGCTTGTTGTAGACGTCGAAGCCGACCGCGGCCAGGAGCACGAGCCCCTTGATGACCTGCTGGTAGTCCGTGCCGACGCCCACCAGGGACATGCCGTTGTTGAGCACGCCGAGGACCAGGCCGCCGATGATGGCGCCGAACACCGTGCCCACGCCGCCGCTCATCGAGGCACCGCCGATGAACGAGGCGGCGATCGCCTCCAGTTCGAAGTTGACACCGGCGTTGGGGGTGCCCGCGTTCAGACGGGCCGCGAAGACGACGCCGGCCAGCGCGGCGAGCACGCCCATGTTGACGAAGACCAGGAACGTGATCCGCTTGTCCTTGACGCCGGACAGCTTCGCGGCCGCCTGGTTGCCGCCGAGCGCGTACACATGCCGGCCCACGACCGCGTTGCGCATCACGAAGCCGAGGCCGATGAGCAGCGCCGCGAGCAGGAGCAGCACCACCGGGACACCCCGGTAGCTGGCCAGGGTCATGGTGAACGCGAGGACGGCGGCCACCATCGCCACCAGCTTGGTGACGAACAGGCCCCGGGGGAGCACATCGAGTTCGTACTCCCGCTGCCGCCGCCGCGACCGCACCTCCTGGACCAGGACGGCGGCGATCAGGACCAGGCCCAACAGCAGTGTCAGATTGTGGTAGTTGGTGTTCGGGCCGACCGCCGGAAGGTAACCGGTGGAGATCTTCTGGAAGCCGTCGGGGAACGGGCCGAGCGAGCGCGAGCCGAGCAGGATCTGGGTGCCGCCGCGGAAGAGCAGCATCCCGGCCAGTGTGACGATGAACGACGGAATCCCGACGTAGGCGATCCAGAAGCCCTGCCAGGCGCCCGCGACCGCCCCGATGACCAGCGCGACGACCAGCGCGAGCACCCAGGGCACATGATGCTCGACCATCATGACGGCACACGCCGCCGAGACGAAGGCCGCCAGCGAGCCGACGGACAGGTCGATGTGGCCCGCGATGATGACGATCATCATGCCGATGGCGAGGACCAGGATGTAGCTGTTCTGGAGCACCAGGTTGGTGACGTTGTTGGGCTTGAGCAGCACCCCGCCGGTCCAGATCTGGAACAGCACGACGATCAGGCCGAGCGCGACCAGCATTCCGTACTGGCGCATGTTGCGGCGCGCCGCATCGAGCAGCAGCGCACCGGGCGCCGGGCGCGGGGAACCGGGCGCCGACGGGGCGCTCCTGGGGGTGTCGGTGGTGACCGGACCCATGGCTACTACCTCTTGTTCGTGGTCATGTGGCGCATCAGCACTTCCTGCGTCGCCTCCGCCCGCGGGATCTCACCGGTGAGCCGGCCGGCCGCCATCGTGTAGATGCGGTCGCACATGCCGAGCAGTTCGGGGAGTTCGGAGGAGATGAAGACGACGGCCTTGCCTTGAGCCGCGAGCTGGTCGATGACGGTGTAGATCTCGTACTTGGCACCCACGTCGATGCCGCGGGTCGGCTCGTCCAGGATCAGCACATCGGGACCCGCGAAGATCCACTTGCTGAGCACGACCTTCTGCTGGTTGCCGCCGGACAGTCGCCCGACCTGTTCGAAGACGGTGGGCGCCTTGATGTTCATGGACCTGCGGTACGACTCGGCGACCCGCCGCTCCTCGTGCTCGTCCACCACCCCGCGCCGGGACACCCGGCCGAGCGCGGCCGTGGTGATGTTGCGGGCGATGGTGTCGATGAGGTTGAGGCCGTACTGCTTGCGGTCCTCAGTGACGTAGGCGATGCCGTGGCCGACCGCCTCGGGGACGGTCCTGGTGCGGATCTCGCGGCCGTCCTTCCACACCGTGCCGCTGATGCCCCGCCCGTAGGAGCGGCCGAACAGGCTCATCGCGAGTTCGGTGCGGCCGGCGCCCATCAGGCCCGCGATGCCGAGGATCTCGCCCCGCCGGACCCGCACCGAGACGTCGTCCACGACCTTGCGCTGCTGGTCGATGGGGTGGTGCACGGTCCAGTGGCGTACCTCAAGGGCCGGCTCGGCGCCCGGGTCGCCCGCGTAGGGAGTCCGGGCGGGGAAGCGGTGGTCGAGGTCGCGGCCGACCATGGCCCGGATGATCCGGTCCTCGGTCGTCGCGGGATCCTTCACGTCCAGGGTCTCGATGGTGCGGCCGTCCCGGATGACGGTGACCGAGTCGGCGACCGCGGCGATCTCGTTGAGCTTGTGCGAGATGACGATCGACGTGATGCCCTGGTCCTTCAACTCCAGTATCAGATCCAGGAGATGTGCGCTGTCGTCGTCGTTCAGCGCGGCTGTCGGCTCGTCCAGGATGAGCAGCTTGACCTCTTTGGAGAGCGCCTTCGCGATCTCCACCAGCTGCTGCTTGCCGACCCCGATGTCCGCGACCCGGGTCTGCGGATGCTCGCTCAGCCCCACCCGCTTCAGGAGCCGGGCCGCCTGCTTCAGCGTCTCGTGCCAGCTGATCACTCCCCGGGTGGCGTGCTCGTTGCCGAGGAAGATGTTCTCGGCGATGGACAGATAGGGGACGAGCGCGAGTTCCTGATGGATGATGACGATGCCGCGCGCTTCGCTCGCCCGGATGTCCTTGAAGGCGCAGGGCTCGCCCTGGAAGAGGATGTCGCCCTCGTAACTCCCGTGCGGATGGACGCCGCTGAGGACCTTCATCAGGGTCGACTTGCCCGCGCCGTTCTCCCCGCAGATGGCGTGCACTTCGCCCCGCGCCACGGTGAGGGACACGTCCGACAGGGCGCGCACACCGGGGAACGTCTTCACGATCGAGCGCATGTCGAGGACCGGCGCGTCGGGGGCGGGCGCGCTCACTTCAGGTCACTCGCCTTGATGTAGCCCGAATCCACCAGCTCCGAGCGGTAGTTGGACTTGTCGACGCTGACCGGGTTCAGCAGGAAGGACGGCACGACCTTCTTCTCGTTGTCGTACGTCTTGGTGTCGTTGACCTCGGGCGTCTTGTTGTTCAGTACGGCGTCGGCCATCTGCACGGCCTGCTTGGCGAGCGCGCGGGTGTCCTTGTAGACGGTCTGCGTCTGATCCCCTGCGATGATCGACTTCACCGATGCCACCTCAGCGTCCTGCCCGGTGACGACCGGGTAGGGCTTGGTGGCGGTGCCGTAGCCGACGGAGCGGAGCGAGGACAGGATGCCGATGGAGATCCCGTCGTACGGCGAAAGGACGGCGTCCACGCGCGCCGAGGAGTACGCCTTGGTCAGCAGGTCGTCCATGCGCTTCTGCGCGGTCGCGCCGTCCCAGCGCAGCGTGGTCACCTGGTTGAGCCGGGTCTGCCCGCTCTGCACCACGAGCTGCTTCTTGTCGAGGTAGGGCTGGAGCGTCTTGAGGGCGCCCTGGAAGAAGTAGCGCGTGTTGTTGTCGTCCGGTGAGCCGGCGAACAGCTCGATGTTGAACGGCCCCTTCTTGCTGCCGTCCTTGAGGCCCAACTTGTCGATGATGTACGTCGCTTGGAGCACGCCGACCTTCTCGTTGTCGAAGGAGGCGTAGTAGTCGACGTTCGGTGTGCCGAGGATGAGCCGGTCGTAAGAGATCACCTTGATGTGCTGGTCGGCGGCCTGCTTCAGGACGTCGCTGAGGGCCCGGCCGTCGATGGCGGCGATCACCAGGACGTCCACCCCCTTGGTGATCATGTTCTCGATCTGGGCGACCTGCTGGTCGACGTTGTCCTCGCCGTACTGGAGCTCGGTCTTGTAGCCGAGAGCCTGGAACTGCTTGACCATGTTGTTGCCGTCGTTGATCCACCGCTCGGACGACTTGGTCGGCATGGCGATGCCGATGGTGGAGCCCTTGCCGCCCTTGGTGGCGTCCTTGCCGCCGCCCGTGCTGCTCTGCCCGCAGGCGGTGAGCGCGAGTGCGAGGGATCCGGCGAGGAGGGCGAGAGCGGCTTGGCGGGTGCGGCGCATGGTCATCAGTCCTTCGGGACGAAGCGGTTGAGGGGGCCGGGGAGGCGGGAGCCGAGCGGGGACATGCCGCCGTCGGCGCCGTGCCGGGCGAGCAGGTCGAGCGCGAGCCGGCCGCGGCGCACCCGCTCGCGCGCCGTGTCGAGGGCGGTGTCCCGCAGGTGCGCGCCGTACGGATAGATGCCGGGCGCTTTGGAGAGGCCGAACTTGAGGTACAGCGGGGCGGCACGGCGGATCAGCTCGGCCGCCTCGTACATGCGCACATAGCCGCCGAGGTCGTCCGGCGCCTCGATGTACAGGTCGAGCGGGGCGCCGGACACCCGCCGGATCTCGGTGAAGTGAGCGGGCGTCAGATCGGAGGGCACGTTCACCGAGTCCGCGCCGAGCCGCTCGTAGACCGCGACCGAGGCCGGGTTGACCGGGCCGATCAGCGCCGAGACCTTCAAGGTGGTGTCCGTGGGCAGCAGGCCCCGCTCGCGCAGCCGGTGCAGCGTCCACAGCACGCCCTCGTCCGCCACGAGCAGGCACCGCACCCCCAACTCCGTTGCCCGCAGGGCGTCTTCGACGCATCCGGCGAGCGCGTCGTGGCCCCGGGCGCGCAGTCCCGCGCCGCCCGAGCCGGTCCGCGTGGAGCCGCCGATGTCCCAGGTGCCGCGCGGCCCGGTGAAGAGGCAGAGCTCGATGCCGCGGTCCGCGCAGGCCCCGGCCATCTCGATGATCTCGGCATCGGACAGCATCCACACGCCGCTGCCCTGGCTTACCCGGTGCACCGGCACGCCGAGCCGTGCGGACTCCTTGAGGACGACGGAGAGCGCCTCGGGGCCCTCGACCGAGGGGATCTCGGTGCGCCAGGTGCCGCCGTCCGGGAAGAAGTGCGGGGAGGAGTCGGCGGGGTTGTCGGCGGGCGCGGCGAGGCCGAGCGCCGTCAGGGCCCGCTCGCCGGGGCGGCGGGGCCGCTCGGGTTCGGGGAAGGGGGCTGATGTGTCGGTCACAGGCGGGGTTCCTTGCGTGAGCGTGGGTCGGGCGTTCGAAATTTCGAACATAGTTCGGGTCATAGGGCATGAAGCCGCGCCTAAGGGGTGTCCGGCGTGATCCACCGGGCACCCCCTAAGGGCGCAGCAGGACCTTTCCGGTCGTGGAGTGGCCGCCGCCGATCAGCGCGAGGGCGTCGGCGTACCGGTCCAGCGGGAACTCGTGGGTGATCAGCGCGGCCGGGTCGATCTGCCCGGTGGTGTACGCCCGGACGGCGAAGGACCAGGCGGCGGAGGAGGCCCCGAACACGCTGCGTACGGTGAGCTGGCTGAGCGAGAGGTGCACCGGGTCGATGCCCTTCGCGCCCGGGGCGAACATGCCGGTGAGGATCACCCGGCCGCCGCGCCGGGCGAGCAGACAGGAGTCGGCCGCCGTGGACGGCGCGCCCGCGGTCTCGATGACCAGGTCGTAGCGGCCGTGCACCTCGGGGGCGAGGTCGGGCGTGCGGGCTTCTGTCGCCCCCATGTGGCGGGCCAGCTCGGCCCGTTCGAGCCGGGGGTCGATCGCCGCCAGCTCCCCCGGGGAGTAGCTGGACGCGAGCTGGACCGCGAGCAGGCCGAGGGTGCCCGCGCCGACCACCGCGATCCGCTCGCCCGCCTCGGGCGCGGCGGCTCGCACGGCGGCGGCGGCCACGGCGGCCGGTTCGAGGAGGGCCGCGGCGCGCAGGTCCGCGTCGTCGGGCAGCGGATGCAGCAGCCGGGCCGGGACCACCACATGGTCGGCGAACCCGCCGGGGTGCGTGAACCCGGTCTCGGCGTACGCGGCGGTGCACAGCGACGTCTCGCCGCGGCGGCACCGCTCGCAGATGCCGCAGCTGCGGAAGCCCTCGGCGACCGTCTTGCGTCCGATCAGCCCGGGGTCGACGCCCGGCCCGGCCGCCGCCACGGTCCCGGACCACTCGTGGCCGGGGGTGAGCGGATAGCGGACGTAGCCGGGGTCGCGGTGGCCGTCGTACACCTCGCGGTCGCTCAGGCAGATCCCGGCGGCGGCGACCCGCACGAGGACCTCGCCGGGGCCGGGTTCAGGACACGGGGCGGTGACCAGGCGGTGGCGGCCCGGCGCGTCGACGACGATCGCGCGGCTGATCATCCCCGCGCCCCGGACGGGTCGCGCTTCTCCCAGCCTTCGGCCCACAGGTCGAACCGGGCCTGCTGCTGCGGGAATTCGGCCGCCGCGTCCACATCGAGCTCGACGCCGAGACCCGGCGCGTCGGGCAGCTCGAAGTAGCCGTCGACCACCTGCGGGGCGCCCTTGACGACCTTCTTGATGTCGGCGTCCGCGAAGTCGTTGAAGTGCTCCAGAATCTTGAAGTTCGGTGTGCAGCCCGCGACTTGGAGCGAGGCGGCGGTCAGCACCGGACCGCCCACGTTGTGCGGCGCGACGAGCAGGTAGTGCGATTCGGCGGTCGCGGCGAGCTTCCTGGTCTCCAGGATGCCGCCGAGGTGGCCGACGTCCGGCTGGATGATGTCGGCGGCCTGCGACTCGAACAGCTCGCGGAACTCGATCCGGTCGTGGATGCGCTCGCCGGTCGCCAGCGGGATGTCGGTCTTCGCGGCCACCTTCGCCAGCGCCTTGAGGTTCTCCGGCGGGACCGGCTCCTCCAGCCATGCGGGCTCGAACGGCGCGAGTTCGCGGGCCAGCCGGACGGCGGTGGCGGGCGAGAACCGGCCGTGCATCTCCAGCATCAGCTCGGTGTCCGGGCCGATCGCGTCCCGGACCGCCTCGATCAACGAGACGGCGTACAGGCTCTGTTGGCGGTCCAGCTCGAAGTGGCCGGTGCCGAAGGGGTCGATCTTCAGCGCCCGGTAGCCCCGCTCGATCACCGCCCGCGCCGCCTTGTGATACGCCTGTGGGGTGCGCTCGGTGGTGTACCAGCCGTTCGCGTACGCCTTGACCCGGTCGGTCACCTTGCCGCCGAGCAACTCCCACACCGGGACGCCGAGCGCCTTGCCCTTGATGTCCCAGCAGGCCATCTCCACCACGGCGATGCCCGACATCACGATCTCGCCGGCCCGCCCGTAGTCGCCGTACTTCATCCGCCGCACGAGGTCCTCGATCGCGAACGGGTCCGAGCCCGCGATGTGGTTGGCCTCAGCCTCGCGGAGATAGCCGATCAGCGCGTCGGTGCGGCCGAGCATCCGGGTCTCGCCGACGCCGGTGAGGCCCTCGTCGGTGTGGACCCGCACATAGGTCAGGTTGCGCCAGGGGGTTCCGACTACATGGGCGCTGATTCCCGTGATTCGCAAGGCAGTTGCTCCTGGGGCTGCGGTCCGTGACGTTCGATATTTCGTCATGCGTTCGAAATGCTGGCGTGACGGTAATGATGTGCGGCCGGGGGTGTCAATGGGTCGCGCAGGAACCGTTCCCGGCCCGTCCGGGGGTGTTGACGCGGGGACGGGGAGGCGGAATGCTCCCGGCGTCGAAATGCAGAACGTCGTCCGAAATCTCGAACCCGCAGCGAGAGTTGAGGAGCCCCCGCATGACACAGCCCACCCCCGCCGCCGTCCCCGGACCGAGCCGCAGAGCGGTCGTCACCGCGCTCGGCGCACTGCCCCTGGCCGGTGCGATCGGCCCCGCCTTCGCGGCTTCCCCCGCACGGGCCGCTGAGTCGGCGCTCCCCGCGCCCGTCGCCCACTGGTCCTTCGACGAAGGCACCGGCCCGACCGCCGCCGACAGCTCCGGCCATGGCCGCACGCTTACGCTCGCCGGGGCCGCGAAGTGGGGGGCCGCGAAGTCCGGCACCGCCAGCCTCGACGTCTCGGCGGGCGGCAGCGCGGCGGCGTCCGGTCCCGTCGTGGACACCGCGAAGAGCTTCAGCGCCGCCGCCTGGGTCCGGCTCACCTCCGCCGCTGGATACCAGACCTTCGTCTCCGTCGACGGGCTCGCGGTGAGCGGCTTCTATCTCCAACTCCGCGACGACACCGGGGCGTTCGCGTTCACCCGGCTGCCGTCCGACGCGATCTCCGCGAACGGCGGGGCGGCGGTCGCCGGAGCCGCCTCGGCGCCGGTGACCGATGCCTGGTACCACCTGCTCGGCGTGCACGACACGGCGGCCGGCCTCGTACGCCTCTACGTCAACGGCGTACTGGAAGGCGAGACGCCCTACACCGGGGGCTGGCGGGCGACCGGCGCGACCGCCGTCGGCCGGGGACTCTTCGGCGGCGCCCAGGTCGACCAGGCACACGGCCTCATCGACGACGTCCAGGTCTTCGACACCGCGCTCACCGCAGCGGACGCCGCCGCACTCGCGGGCGTACCCGTCGACTCCACCCAGCCGCTGCTCACCATCGACACCACCCACCCAGGCCCCCAGGTCAGCCCCGAACTCGGCGGAATCTTCTTCGAGGACATCAACCACAGCGGTGAGGGCGGCCTGTATGCCGAACTCGTCAACAACCGCAGCTTCATGGCCGCCGCCACCCCGCTCCACTGGAGCGCCACCGGCACCGCGACCCTGGCCATCGACACCGCCCAGCCGCTCAACTCCGCCCTCACCCAGTCGCTGCGCGTCACAGCCAAGGCGGCGGGCGACGGCGTCGCCAACGAGGGCTTCTGGGGCTTCCCGGTCAGACCGTCCATCACTTACCGTGCGTCGCTCTACGCCAAGTCGGCTGATACACAAGGCACGTTGACCATCGCGCTCACCGGGACCGACGGCACGGTCCACGCCACCGGCACCACCGTGCCGCTCACCGGATCCTGGCGCAGGTACGAACTCACCCTGCGCACCGGCCCCGGCGCCCCCACCACCGCCGACGCCCATCTCACCGTCACCGCCTCGGCGCCCGGTACGCTCTGGCTCAGCCAGGTCTCCCTCTTCCCGCCCACCTACAAGGGCCGCGAGAACGGACTGCGCATCGACCTCATGGAGAAACTCGCCGCCCTGGAACCGAAGTTCCTGCGCTTCCCCGGCGGCAACTACCTCGAAGGCAATGTCATCGCCGACCGCTTCGACTGGAAGAAGACCATCGGCCCCGTCGAGCAGCGCCCCGGACACCGCAACTCGGCCTGGGGCTACTGGTCCACCGACGGCCTCGGGCTGCCCGAATACCTCCAACTCACCGAAGATCTGGGCTGTATCCCGCTGCTGTGCGTGTACGCCGGATACTCCCTGCAAGGCGCGCACGTCACCGGAGACGCCCTGAAACCCTTCGTGCAGGACGCCGTCGACCAGATCGAGTACATCACCGGACCCACCACCTCCACCTGGGGCGCCCGGCGGGCCGCCGACGGACACTCCAGGCCGTTCCCGCTGAAGTACGTCGAGATCGGCAACGAGGACTCGTTCGACAAGTCCGGTTCCTACGAGGAGCGTTACGCCGCGTTCCACGACGCCATCAAGGCCCGCTTCCCCGCGCTGAAGCTGATCGCCACCACCCCGGTGTCCTCGCGCCCGCACGACCTGATCGACGAGCACTACTACCAGTCGCCCGCCGCCTTCCAGGCCGGCTCCCACAAGTATGACCACCGCGACCGCACCGGCCCCAAGGTCTTCGTCGGGGAATGGGCGGCGCAGGAGGGCCGGCCCACGCCCGACCTCAACGCCGCGCTGGGCGACGCCTCCTGGCTCGCCGGGCTCATCCGCAACTCCGACCAGGTCCTGATGGAGTCGTACGCCCCGCTGTTCAGCCACGTACGGGACAACACCTGGGCCACCAACCTCATCGCCTACGACGCGCTGACCAGCTACAACTCACCGAGCTACTACGCGCAGCAGCTGCTGCTCACCCGCCGCGGCACGGTCGTGCTGCCCACCGCGGTGCGCGCCCTGCCCGGAATCAACGCCGTCACCACCCACGATCCGCGCACCCGCCGGAGCTACCTCGCAGTGATCAACACGGGCGGCACGGCCCGCCGGACGGCCGTCACCCTGGAAGGCGTCGCCCGTACCGATCCGTCCGCCGCCGTCACCGTCCTGGCGGCGGCGGACAAAGAGGCCACCAACACGATCACCGATCCCCTCGCGGTGATCCCGCGCAGCCGTACGGTCAACGGCGTCGCACCCTCCTTCACGGCGACCTTCGCCCCGTACTCGGTCACGGTCCTGGAAGTGCGGGCCGACTGAGACCTCGCCCAAGGGCCTTGATCTGTACGGGGTTTGACGGGAGGCCGTACCCATTTGGCGTGAATGGCGGTGTTGCCCCTGCGCCGCATGGTGCGCGAGCGTGCTGTGTCATGGACCGTGACCACACCATCGCCACCGCCTTCTCCCTCTCCCGCCGCCAACTGCTCGCCGCCGCGGGCGCGGCCGGGGCCGTCACCGCCGTCGGCCCCGTGCCCGCGCTGGCCGGATCGCGCACCGGTCTCTCGCTGTCCTTCACGGCAGCCACCAACGGTTCGGCGAGCCTGGCGCCCGCGGGGGACCGGCTGATCGCCGAAGTCCAGGACATCCTGTGGTCGCTGCCGCGCGGCGGCGGCACGGCCGAACCCCTCACTCCGGCAGGACTTGAGCCCACCAGGCCCGTGCACGCCCCGGACGGCGAGCTCATCGCGTTCTGCGCGTACCAGGGCGGCGGCTACCACATCTGGACCATGCGGCCCGACGGATCGGACGTGCGCCGGCGCACCGACGGCCCCTGGGACGACCGGGGCCCCGCCTGGTCGCCCGACGGCACGCGCATCGCCTTCGCCTCCGAGCGGGGCGGCGACCCGGTCTCCGGCAGCCCGTACCGCATCCACGTACTCGACCTGCGCACCGGCCAGTTGACCCGCGTCACCGGCCTTCCCGGACAGCACGGCCCCTCGCAGGACGGCCCGTGGGAGGACTTCGACCCCAGCTGGTCGCCCGACGGCCGGCGCATCCTGTTCGTGCGGGGCACGGCCGTCAGCGCGCAGTTCGGACTCGGCGTGGACGCCAAAACCGTCGCCTTCGTTGCCGCCGACGGAGCGGGCGCGGTCACCGTCGAGCACACCGAGACCGAGAACGCCCAGGTCATGACCCCGGCGCTGGACCGCGCCGGTCGCCGTCTGGCCTATCTGCGCACCACCGCGGCACCGAACGCGTCCTGCACGCTCGTCGTCGACGGCAAGCCCGTCCCGGTCGCCGGGGACCTCGCCCCCGTGCCCCCGCGCTGGACCGCCGACGGCGAACTCCTCCTCACCGTGGACGGCCACTTCACTTTCGTACGCCCCGACAATCCCTCGGACGCCGAGACCGTCCGCTTCGACGGCGTGCTGCCCGTCGACCGCCCGCGCTACCAGGTCAAGTCGTACGACCTCGGCGAGGAGCGGGTGCGCCCGGTGCGCGGCATCCACCTGCCCGCGCTCTCGCCCGACGGCACACGCATCGCCTTCGCCGCCCTCAACTCGCTCTGGATCGCCGACACTTCGGGTGCCCACCCGCCCCAGCGGCTGCGCCAGGCGGACGCCACGCGCTATCTGCTCGGACCGGTCTGGGCGCGCGACGGCCACTCGCTCCTGTACGCCGACGACCGCGACGGGCTGCTCGGCGTCTACCGGCGCGACCTCGCCACCGGCGACGAGAGGGCGCTCGCGACGGGCGGACGGGTGCACCCGGCGCTCTCACCGGACGGAAAGCGGCTCGCCGCCATCGACATGACCGGCCGACTCATCGTCCGCGACCTCGCGAGCGGCACGGAACGCGTCCTGGTGACCCCGCTCGGCGGCGGCGGGCTGCCCGGCCGGCCCAGCTGGTCGCCCGACGGCCGCTACCTCGCGCTCTGCGACCGCAACCGCCTCAACCTGCGCTTCCGCGAGGGCTACAACGTCATCCGGGTCGTGGACACCACCACCGGCACCGACCGGCTGCACGCCGTGGCCCCGCACGTCTCCATCGCCGACCGCTACGACTCCGGGCCCGTCTGGTCGCCCGACGGCCGCTGGATGGCGGTCATCGTGGAATCCGCGCTGTGCCTGCTGCCCGTCGCGCCCGACGGCACCCCCGAGGGCCCGCCGCGCACCCTCACCACCGAACCCGCCGACCACCCCTCCTGGTCCGGCGACTCCAGGACGCTGCTCTATCTGTCGGGCGCCCGGCTGCGGCTGATCGGCGTCGACGGCGGCGCCGCGCGCACCGTCCGGGTCCCCCTCGACCAGCGCAGGCCCGCACCCGCCGACACCGTGGTGCATGCCGGACGGCTCTGGGACGGCACCGGCGAATCGGTCCGGGACGACGTCGACATCATCGTCCGCGCGGGACGGATCACCTCCGTCGAACCGCACCGCAAGCGCGGGTCGACGCGGTACGTCGACGCCTCGGACCGCACCGTCGTCCCCGGGCTCTGGGACACCCACACCCACCCGTGGCAGAGCACCTACGGCGGCCGCCAGACCGTCGGCCAGCTCACCTACGGCATCACCACCGCCGTGTCGCTCGGCGGGTTCGCCTACGAACAGGCCCGGATCCGGGAGGCGGTGGCGACCGGCCAGCTCGCCGGACCCAGGCTCTTCACCACCGGGGAGCTGCTCGACGGATCCCGGGTCGCCTACAGCATGGGCCGCGCCCACCGCACCGAGGACGGCCTGCGGCGCTCCCTGGAACGCGGCGCCGCCCTCGACTGGGACTTCGTCAAAACCTATGTACGGGCGCCAAGTTGGGTCATGGAGCAGGCCGCACGCTTCGCCCATGAGCGGCTCGGTGTGCGGTCCGGAAGCCATCTCCTTTCCCCGGGCGTCCAGGTCGGCCAGGATCTGACGACCCATCTGCTGGCCACGCAGCGCGCGGAGTTCGGGCACGCGACCAGCGCGACGGGGCGCGCCTACGAGGACACCCTGGAGATCTACACGGCACACGGAATCAACTTCGCACTCATCGTGACCCCGTTCACCTCGGCGCCGCTGCTCGGCGCCGACCCCGCGCTCGCCGACGATCCGCGGGTCACCTCCGTGATGCCGCCGTGGGACTCGGCGGCCGTACGGCAGTCGGCGGGCGTGCCGCCGACCCCGGCCCAACTGGCCACCCTGCGCAGGGAGACCGACGTCTACCGCCGGGTCCTCGAAGGGGGCGGGCTCGTCGCCCTGGGCACGGACTCGCCGCTCGTCCCGGTCGGCCTCTCCCTGCACCTGGGCCTGCGCGCCCTGCACCGGGGCGGCCTGTCCCCAGCGGCGGCCCTGCGCACCGCGACCGTCCTGCCGGCCCGGCTCTTCGGGGCCGACGGGGACCTCGGCACGGTCGAGCGCGGCAAGCTCGCCGACCTCACGGTGGTCGACGGCGACCCGTTCACGGACTTCGACACGCTGGTGCGCACCACGGCGGTGCTCAGGGGAGGCGTGCCGTACACGACCGCCGATCTGGTGGGCGCGTTCCAGCCGCACGAGCGCCATGCGGCGGCTGCGGCCCACTGGCTCGAAGTGGGGCGCCTGATGCGCCGCGACGGATGCTGCGACCCCGGCGTCTGACACACACCTCCGGGTCCGGGTCACTCAGGTGGCCCGGCCCGGCCGCCGTGGGACGCCGGGCGGACGGGTCAGCCAAGGGCGCCCAGCCCCATCTCCAGGTCCTCACCGTTCATGACCGGCGAGAAGTAGACCTTGGCGCCGAAGTCCAGGAAGAACGGCTCGGCGACCTTCGGTATGTCGGACGTCTTCGCCAGGTCGAAGATGATGAACGCCGTACGACACCCGTTCTGGGCGGTGAAGTAGGCGGCCTCGGGACGAAGGGCCTCCAGAGCGGACTGCATCGACTTCTGCAAGGTCCCATTCCGGATGGCCTCGTTCGACTTCTCGGTGTCCAGCTCGGCCCGCAACAGTACGCGCACGAAACTCACCCCTTCCCGACCGGGCGGGTGCTTTCGACGCACCGGTGACTCCCGGCCGCGCATACCCCAAGGGTCCCGCTTTCGCCACCGGACCACAACACGAGCGGCCGGCCCGCCCGCTACGCCCGAACAGCCCACCACCACGCGCGGCCGCCTGCCGTGCCGGGCTCCAATGAACGGGTGACCGCGCCCGACGACTGCCTCGCGCACAACGACTGGATCTGCGGCGCCTACCTCTCGACCCGTAGCCAGATCCTCCGGGACGCCGTCCTCCAGCACCTCCACCTCACGGCACTCTCCGTCCTGCTCGGCCTGGTCATCGCCGTGCCGCTGGCGGTCGCGGCCCGCCGCTGGCGCTGGGCGGCGGGGCCGGTACTCGGTGTGACGACGGTCCTCTACACCATCCCGTCCCTGGCCATGTTCTCGCTGCTGCTCCCGCTGTACGGGCTCTCCGCGTCCATCGTCATCGCGGGTCTCGTGCTGTACTCGCTGACCCTGCTCGTACGCAACATCCTGGCCGGGCTGCGGGCCGTCCCCGAGGACACCCGGCAGGCGGCGCTCGGCATGGGCTACGGACCGGTCAGGCTGCTCCTGGCCGTGGAACTCCCGCTCGCGCTGCCCGCCGCCATGGCCGGACTGCGCATCGCCACCGTCTCCGCCGTGTCCCTGGTGACGGTCGGCGCCATCGTCGGCTACGGGGGCCTGGGCAATCTGATCTACGCCGGGATGAACACCTACTTCAAGGCACAGGTGCTCACCGCCTCCGTGCTGTGCGTGGTGATCGCCGTCGCCGCCGACCTGGTGCTGCTCGGCATCCAGCGGCTGCTGACCCCGTGGACCAGGGCGGCACCGGCGTGACCACCCTCTCCGACGCCTGGTCGTGGCTCACCTCGGCCGCCCACTGGTCGGGCGAGAACGGCATCTGGCACCGGCTCGGCGAACACCTCTGGCTCACCGCTGTGTGCCTCGTCCTGAGCTGTCTGATCGCGCTGCCCGTGGCGCTCGTCCTCGGCCACCTCGGCAAGGGCGGGGTGCTCGCCGTCAACCTCTCGAACATCGGCCGGGCCGTGCCCACCTTCGCCGTCCTCGTACTGCTCCTGCTGACCCCGCTCGGCAAGTACGGCGAGTGGCCGACCATCGTCGCGCTGATCCTCTTCGCCGTACCGCCCCTGCTGACCAACGCCTACGTCGGCATGCGCGAGGTTGACCGCGACGTGGTGCGCGCCGCCCGGGGCATGGGCATGACCGGACGCCAACTCCTGCTCCGCGTCGAGCTCCCCCTCGCCCTGCCGCTGATCCTCACCGGGGTGCGGATCGCCGCCGTGCAGCTCGTCGCGACCGCCACCCTCGCGGCCCTCGCGGGCGGCGGCGGGCTCGGCCGGATCATCACGGCGGGCTTCAACCTCGCCTCGACCCCCCAAGTCGTCGCGGGCGCCGTGCTCGTGGCGGTCTTCGCGCTCATCGTGGAGGCGGTCTTCGAGGCGGTCCAGCGGTTCGCGCCGCACTGGGCGAGGGGCGGGTCCGAGTGAGGACGCGTCTGCTGCCGACCGCGCTCGCCCTGACGGCGGCCGCCGCCTGCACCACCGGGCCGAGCCTGGAGAAGCAGGGCGCCGTCACCGCGCCGCCCGGCGACAGCAAGCACCTGACGATCGGCTCGGCCGGATTCACCGAGAGCGATCTGCTCGCCCAGATGTACGCGCTGCTCCTCGGCAAGGCGGGCTACGGCACCAAAATCCTCTCGGTCACCAACCGGGAGATCTACGAACCCGCCCTGGAGAGCGGCCAGATCGACGTCGTGGCCGAGTACGCGGCGACCTTCGCGGACTGGCTGAACGCCAAGGCCCACGGCCCGAACGCCAAGCCCGTCGGCTCACCGGACCTCGGCCGCACGATGACGGCCCTGCGTGCCCTGGCCACCCCGCGCGGTCTCACGGTCCTCGACCCTGGACGAGCGGTCGACCAGAACGCGTTCGCCGTCGCGGCCGGCTACGCGCGGCAGCACCGCCTCAAGACGCTCAGCGACCTCGGCGCCGCGAAGCTCCCCGTACGACTGGCCGCGGGCGACGAATGCGTCCAACGCCCGTACTGTGAACCAGGGTTGAAGAGGACATACGGCATCGACATCACCGCCGTCGACCCCAAGGGCGTCGGCACCACCCAGGCCAAGCAGGCCGTCCAGAGTGGCCAGGACCAGATGGTGCTGACCACCACGACGGACGCCACGCTCGGCGGCTTCGGCCTGGTGCTGCTCGCGGACGACAAGCACCTCCAGAACGCGGACTACATCGTGCCGGTGGTGAACCGCTCACGGGCGGGCAGTACGGGTGTGACGCGCGCCCTCGGCGGCCTCAATAGCGTGCTGACCACCGCTGATCTGGCCGCCCTGAACGAGCAGGTGGACAGCTGGCGCCGGCTGCCCGAGGACGTGGCCAGGACGTATCTGAAGTCCAAGGGGCTGATCTGAGCGGGTTGGAGTTGCCCAACTGGCCCACTGCATAAGGAATTTGAGGAGCGGGGTTCGGGGAGGATCCCCCACGCCTCACGCGTCGGCGACCGAGTCGAAGTCGACCTCCCCCCGCGCCACCCCCAGCGCATCCGCGTCGACCGATCGCCGCAGCGCCTCGTGCAGCTTCGCCGGGGTGAGGACGCCGAGGAAGTGGGCGCCGTCCAGGACGGCCACCCAGCCCGCGTCGTACTGGAGCATCTCGCTGAACGCCTGCTTGAGCGGGGAACCCACCGGCACCCACGCCTCCATGCGCCGCGCCGGCTCGGCGACCGGGCCCGGACCTGCCGACGAGAGCTCGTCCACCCCGACCCAGCCGTGGAGTTCGCCCGACTCGTTGAGCACCACGGCCCAGCGCGCACCCTCCTCGCGCAGCCGGGCCGCGGCGGCCCCCGCGGGCTCGCCGAGCCGGACGACCGGCGGCTGCTCCAGATCGTCCGGCTCCACCGTCGTCACGGACAGCCGCTTCAACCCCCGGTCCGCGCCCACGAATTGGGCCACGTACGGAGTGGACGGCGCCCCGAGCACCGCGGCCGGGGTGTCGAACTGCTCGATGCGCCCCGCCCCGTACACCGCCATGCGGTCGCCCATCCGTACCGCCTCCTCGATGTCGTGGGTGACCAGGAGGACCGTCTTGCGCACGGTCGCCTGCAGGCCGAGGAACTCGTTCTGCAGCCGTTCGCGTACGACGGGGTCGACCGCGCCGAACGGCTCGTCCATCAAGAGGACCGGCGGGTCCGCGGCCAGCGCCCGCGCGACCCCCACGCGCTGACGCTGGCCGCCGGAGAGCTGCGCGGGGTAGCGCGGCCCGTACGTCGCCGGGTCGAGTCCCACGAGGTCGAGCAGCTCGGCCGCCCGCGCCCGGGCCTTCGCCCGTTTCCAGCCGACCAGCGCCGGGACGGTCGCCGTGTTGTCGAGGACCGTGCGGTGCGGGAAGAGCCCGACCTGCTGGATGACGTAACCGATCCGGCGGCGCAGCTTCACCGGGTCGAGCGTGGCGATGTCCTCGCCCTCGACCAGGATCCGGCCGGAGGTCGGCTCGATGAGCCGGTTCACCATCATCATCGTGGTGGTCTTGCCGCAGCCGGACGGGCCGACGAGGGTGACCAGTTCGCCCTCCGCGACCTCGAAGGACAGGTCGTCGACGGCGTTGGTGCCGTCCGGGTAGACCTTGCTGACACGCTCGAACCGGATCATGGATCCACGCTAGAAGGCACGGCCCGGGCCCGCATTCGGGCGGGCCCGGTGGAGTACGGGCACCGGGCGTCAGGCGGCGCCGACGCCCTCCGCGAGCGTGACGGCCTGAGCCGGACGCACCTCCTGCGCCCGGCTGGGAGCAACCGGGCGCAGGAGGCGTCACGCGTCGGCCGGGTCTACACGTGCGGCCGCTGCCCCCGCTCCTGCTGGGGGAAGGACTGGTCGGCGCCGGGCAGGGTGGGTTTCGGCAAGGTGGCCACCTCGCGCTTGGCCTCCGCCAGCTGATCCGCCGTGTCGTCCGGCAGGTGCGGCGGCCGGGGCGGGGCGCTGCTGAACCGGAACGCTGTGGTCAGGTCGCCGAAGCTGCGGCGGCGCCATTCGCTGATGTTGGGCTCCTTGACGCCCGTGAACTTCTCCAGGAACCGCAGCGCTGAGGTGTGGTCGAAGGCCTCGCTCGCCACCCAGCCGCCCACGGTCCAGGGCGAGATGATGATGGCCGGAACCCGGAAGCCGCCGCCGATGGGCAGCCCGCCCACGAACTCGTCCGCCGTGCCGGCCCTCGGTGTCGGCGGGGCCACATGGTCGAACAGGCCGTCGTTCTCGTCGTAGTTGAGGATGAACGCGGTCTTCGCCCACACCTTCGGGTTGGACGCGATGGCCTCGATCTTCTGCGCCACGAAGTCGGCGCCGGCGGCCGGCAGATAGTCCGGGTGCTCGGACTGGAAGCTCGTCGGCATGATCCAGGAGACCGCCGGCAGCCGGTCGCCCCGGGCGTCGTCCTCGAACGTGCCCTCGGGCTGCTTGCGCACCCCGCGCTCGTACAGCGGGGAACCGGGCTTGGCGTCGCGGAAGGCCCGGAACTGCTCCAGCATGTTGCAGCCGTAATTGTCGTCCTGCTGGTAGACCCTCCAGCTGACCCCGGCGGCCTGGAGCCGCTCGGCGTACGTCGTCCACCGGTACGGCTTGGGCGCGGTGTTGTTCAGGACCGGACCGCCCTTGGTGCCGCCCGGGTCGATCGTGCCGGTCATCCAGTACAGGCGGTTCGGCCAGGTCGGGCCGAAGACGGAGGAATAGTAGTTGTCGCAGATGGTGAAGGTCTCCGCGAGCGCGAACTGGAACGGGATGTCGTCACGCGTGTAATAGCCCATCACATAGGGCCCGTTGACGCCATCAGCCTTCCGGTGCGCGGGCAGCCACCGGTCCATCTTCCCGCCGTTCCACGCCTGGTGCTGTACGGACCAGGCATGGCTGGTGGACGGGATGGCCTGCGCGCTCGTGCTGCGCGTGTCCAGGTGGAACGGCAGCAGGTAGCCACGGGGGTTCACCGCGTCCGGCTGGTAGAACACCGAACGCCCGTTGGGCAGCTTGAGGGCATGCGGGTCGCTGAACCCGCGTACGCCGGAGAGGGTGCCGAAGTAGTGGTCGAACGACCGGTTCTCCTGCATCAGCATGACGACGTGCTCGATGTCCCGCAGCGAGCCGCGGCGCGGCGCCCCGGCGGCGACGGCCTTCTGCACGCTGGGTGGCAGCAGGGCGAGCGCCGCCGCTCCGCCGACCGCCCCGGCGGCCGATCCGAGGAGTCTGCGTCGTGTCAACTCGGCCATGAACGCCCCTTTCAGAGCTGTCGGTTGAGACCAGTGACGTGGACCTGCCAGTCAGTCTCCCGCCGTTCGGTGTGGGGTGGCGGAGGCAACCGGTGAACTCGCGCCCAACGAAAAGCAAGGGCTTGGCCAAGCGCTGGCCGGAGCCTCACCGGCTCGGACCATGCCCCCTCCGACGGAGGTGCGCCCTGCCCGGAAGTCCCTTGGTCTCGACGAACCTGACGAGCAGTCAGCATAGGGAAGGGGCGGACCGGTGATCGACAGCCTGGACCGGCGGGTCGGCGAGGGCGAGGAGCGGATCCGGCTCGACGTCACCGCCGAGGGCACCGGAGTCCTCACGCTGTGCTGGCCGGCGAAGCTCAACGGGCGCGCCTGGGCGCCCGGAGTCGGCGAGCTCTTTCCCCACGGGCAAGCGACCGCTTAGTATGCCCCTGGAGCAGTGGAACGTACTCAGCGGTACGCAGCCGTATCGCGCCCAGTGTGTGGAGGCCCGGAATGCAGGCATGGCGAGTGCACGAGAACGGCGAACCGGGCGAGGTGATGCGGCTCGAAGAGGTCGACCGGCCGGCGCCGGGCGCGGGCCAGGTCCTGCTCAGGGTGCGTGCCGCGAACATCAACTTTCCCGACGCGCTGCTCTGCCGCGGGCAGTACCAGATCCGCCCGCCGCTGCCGTTCACGCCCGGCGTGGAGATCTGCGGCGAGACGGCCGACGGCCGGCGCGTGATCGCGACGCCCGCGCTGCCGTACGGCGGCCTCGCCGAGTACGTCGTCGCCGACGAGGCGGCCCTGCTGCCCGCGCCCGGCGCACTGGACGACGCCGAGGCCGCCGCGCTGCACATCGGCTACCAGACCGCAATGTTCGCACTGCACCGCCGGGCGGACCTCCAAGAGGGCGAGACGCTGCTCGTGCACGCCGCCGCCGGGGGAGTGGGCAGCGCGGCCGTGCAGCTCGGCAAGGCCGCCGGGGCGCGGGTGATCGGCGTCGTCGGCGGCCCCGAAAAGGCGGCCGTGGCACGGGAGGTGGGCTGCGATGTCGTCATCGACCGGCGTACCGACGACATCGTCGCCGCCGTCAAGGAATCCACCGGCGGGCGCGGCGCGGATGTCGTCTTCGACCCGGTGGGCGGTGACGCGTACGCCAAGTCCGCGAAGTGCGTCGCCTTCGAGGGCCGGATCGTGATCGTCGGCTTCGCGAGCGGAAGCATCCCCGCTCCCGCGCTCAACCACGCCCTCGTCAAGAACTACTCGATCGTCGGTCTGCACTGGGGTCTGTACAACCAGAAGGACCCGGCGGCGGTCCTGCGCTGCCACGAGCAGCTCACCGAGCTCGCCGCCGAGGGCGCGGTCAAGCCCCTGGTCAGCGAGCGGGTCCCGCTGAAGGACGCCGCGGCCGCCGTGCAGCGCGTCGCCGACGGCACGACCACCGGTCGCGTGGTCGTCCTCCCGGACGGAGTAGCCCGATGACCGACGCCGCCGAACTCCGCACCCGTACGCGGGAGTTGCTCGCCGCACACCCGCCCGCCACCACCGAGCCCATCGATTTCCTCAAGGCCCGCTTCGACGCCGGGCTCGCCTGGGTGCACTACCCGGTGGGCCTCGGCGGCCTGGCCGCGCCGCGCTCGCTGCAACCCGTGGTCGACGCCGAACTCGCGGCGGCCGGGGCGCCCGACAACGACCCCCGGCGGATCGGCATCGGCCTCGGCATGGCCGCCCCGACCGTCCTCAAGTACGGCACCGAGGAGCAGAAGCGGCGCTTCCTGCGGCCGCTGTGGGTGGGCGAGGAGGTCTGGTGCCAGCTGTTCAGCGAGCCGGGCGCGGGCTCCGACCTCGCGGCCCTCGGCACCCGTGCCGTACGCGACGGCGACACCTGGGTGGTCGACGGGCAGAAGGTGTGGACGTCCAGCGCCCACCTCGCC
Organism: Streptomyces sp. NPDC050485; assembly: GCF_044458185.1. NCBI lineage: Bacteria > Bacillati > Actinomycetota > Actinomycetes > Kitasatosporales > Streptomycetaceae > Streptomyces > Streptomyces sp. NPDC050485. The sequence continues at coordinate 60,202 of NZ_JBITHR010000011.1, forward strand.
CGCTGGGCCATCCTCATCGCCCGCACCGACCCCGGCCTGCCCAAGCACCAGGGCATCAGCTACTTCATCTGCGACATGACCGACCCCGGTGTCGAGGTGCGGCCGCTGCGGCAGATCACCGGCGAGGCCGAGTTCAACGAGGTCTTCCTCACCGGGGTGCGCATCCCCGACGCGCACCGGCTCGGCGAGGTCGGTGCGGGCTGGAAGGTCGCCCAGACCACCCTCATGAACGAGCGGGTCTCCATCGGCGGCATGCGCATCCCGCGCGAGGGCGGCATGATCGGCCCGGTCGCCCGGACCTGGCGCGAACGCCCCGAGCTGCGCACCCACGACCTGCACCAGCGGCTGCTCACCCTGTGGGTCGAGGCCGAGGTGGCCCGGCTCACCGGCGAGCGGCTGCGTCAGCAGCTCGTCGCGGGCCAGCCGGGCCCCGAGGGCTCCGGCATGAAGCTCGCGTTCGCCCGGCTCAACCAGGAGATCAGCGGCCTGGAGGTCGAACTCCTGGGCCCGGACGGCCTGTTGTATTCGGACTGGACCATGCGCCGCCCCGAGCTCGTCGACTTCACCGGCCGCGACGCGGGATACCGCTACCTCCGCTCCAAGGGCAATTCCATCGAGGGCGGCACGAGTGAAGTGCTCCTGAACATCGTCGCCGAACGCGTCCTCGGCCTGCCCGCCGAGCCGCGCAACGACAAGGACGTCGCATGGAAGGACCTGGCCCGATGACTGCGCAGACCGCCGCGGAAGCCACCCCCGACCTGCTCTACTCGGAGGCCGAGGAAGACCTCAGGGCCGCCGTGCGCTCCTTGCTCGCCGACCGTACGGACATCCCGTCCACGCTCGCCCGGGCGGAGTCCGCCACCCCGTACGACAAGGAGCTGTGGCACGAGCTCGGCGCCGGGATGGGCCTGGCCGGGCTTCTGGTCCCGGAGAAGCTGGGCGGACAGGGCGCCTCGCACCGCGAAGCCGCGGTGGCCCTGGAGGAGATCGGCCGCGCGGTCGCCCCCGTCCCGTACCTGACCAGTTCCGTCATCGCCACCGAGACGCTGCTGGCGCTTGGTGCTACGGACGGTGAAGTCACCTCTCTGGTAAGGGAGTTGGCGACCGGTGGGCGGACCGCTGCCCTCGTCCTGCCCTTCTCGACGGGCCCGTACGCGGTGCGGCTGCCGGACACGCTCGCCGGGACCGTCACCGCGGTCGCCGACGCCGCCACCGCGGACGTGCTGCTCGTGCCCACCGGGCAGGGCCTGTACGCCGTCGACGCGGCCGGAGCGGCGGTCACCCCGCTCACCCCGCTCGACCTGACCCGCCCGCTCGCCGCCGTCGCCCTCGACGGCGCGCGCGGCACGCTGCTCGCCGACGTGGACGCGACGACCGCCGCCGTGCGCCGGGGCCTGCTCGCCGGGGCCGGGCTGCTCGCCTCCGAGCAGCTCGGGGTCGCCGAGTGGTGCCTGACTGAGACGGTGGCGTACACCCGCGAGCGCAAGCAGTTCAACCGTCCGGTCGGCTCCTTCCAGGCGCTCAAGCACCGTATGGCGCAGCTCTGGCTGGAGGTCGTCTCCGCACGCGCCGCCGCCCGCAACGCCGCCGACGCGCTGGCGACCGGCAGCCCCGAGGTGCAGCTCGCGGTGGCGGTCGCCCAGGCGTACTGCTCGCGGGTCGCGGTCCACGCCGCCGAGGAGTGCGTGCAACTGCACGGAGGGATCGGCATGACCTGGGAACACCCGGCGCACCTGTACCTCAAGCGCGCCAAGTCGGCCCAGATCGCGCTCGGCTCGGCCGGAGAACACCGGGCGGCCATCGCCGACCTGGCCGACCTCCAGGCCCCCTGACAGCGAGCCGGGCCTTTCTTGTCCACTTCCCGGACCGGAAAGGCCCGGCTCCCTCACCCGTTGGCATGATCGGCCGATGAGTGATCACCAGCGCAGTGAACCGTCCAAGACCGCCGATGACCGTGCGTCGCTGACCGCGTTCCTCGACCACCAGCGGGCGACCCTCGCCATGAAGTGCGAGGGTCTGAGCGGCGAGCAGCTGAAGCGGAAGGCCGTGCCGACCTCGGGACTGACCCTGCTCGGCCTGGTCCGGCACGCAGTCGAGGTCGAGCGGAGCTGGTTCCGCCTCGTGCTGAACGGCGAACGGATCACGTCGTTCTGGCCCCGCACCCCCGACGGCGAATTCGGCGAGTTCCACGTGGCCGACGCCGATGTGGACGAGGCGTTCGCCGCCTGGCGGGCATCGTGCGAGGACTCCCGAGCCGCGGCCGCGGACGTCAACTCCCTCGACGACACAGTGGAGTTCCGCGGCGAACCCATGTCGCTGCGCTACATCCTGACCCACATGATCGAGGAGTACGCCCGCCACAACGGCCACGCCGACCTGCTCCGCGAGGCCATCGACGGAGAGGTCGGCGAATAGGGAGCGCCCGCTCCGCCCGGGGTCAGCAGGCGGTGACCGAGTACGACGGCAGCGGTGTGTTCCCCCGCTTCCTCGCCACGGCGCGGAGCACATCGGCCTGGCTGAGTACCAGATCCCGTACCGGAACGGGCAGGGCGGCCAACCGCTCCTCGGCGGCAAGGAGCAGGGTGCAGGCGTCGATCTCCCAGTCCGCGTCCTGGAGTTGGGCCGTGTCCACGGAGTGTTCGGCCACCGCCTCCCAGCCCGCCGACGGCAGGAGCCGCAGCAGGCTCTCGCGGGAGAACGGCGTCCGGACGTTGCCTTCGCCGCGTGAGCCGCTCGCCTCGATCTGGCCCTGGATGAGCACGGCGAGGAGATGGGGCAGCTGATCCGTGGAGCGCGGTGCCAGGTCCCACTCCGTGAAGGACAGCCGCCGCGCCCACGGCCGGACCCGGGCCAGCACCTCGCCTACCTGGCCGAGCGAGGCGAAGTACCAGGAGCAGTGCGCCAGTACGACGTGGTCGAAGGCTTCGCCGGGGAAGTCCACCGAGCCGTCGAGCACATCCACGCCGAACCGGAAGTCGATGCGGGCGCCCAGCCGGCTCGCCTTGAGGTGTTCGGCCGACCGGCCGAGGGTGACCGGAGCGCCGTACGACGGGTCCGCGATGTCGACGGCGACGACCCGCCCGCCCGGCCCCACCGCCTCGGCGAGGACCGCCGTCAAGTCGCCCTGCCCGCAGCCGAGTTCGAGCACCGAGGCTCCGGCGGGCACGGTCATGGCGGCGACCAGGGCCGTGCGGTAGGCGGTCTGGGTGCGCTGGGCGGCCGGGCTGACCTGCGCGGCGGCCATCAGAGCGGCGATCGACGGTGCCTGCGCGATGAGATCGATGTCGTTCACACAATCCTTCGTCGTGCCGGGTGGGGAGGGTGGTGCAGGCAGAGGCTATGGCACGGGGGCCCGGCCCGGCAGTTCGTTTTTGACCACCCCTTTACGTGCGGTTTAATTGCGACTTGTTCGCAATAGTGGTTGATCTTCAGCAAGGGGTGTGGGCCGCATGACCGCCCGTTCCATACGTGCCACGGCCGCCGCCGTCCTGGCCGGGGTGCTCGCCATCGGTACGGCCGCCTGCTCGACCCCGGGCGGCACGGGCGGCGCGGGCAAGAAGGGCACCAAGGATTCGGCGGTCGTCGGCATCGCGTACGAGCCCGAGACGCTCAGCCCGCTCCTCGGCTACGGCAAGGACGGCAACTCCAAGCTCTTCGACGGGCTCCTCGCCTTCGACGGCGACATGGTGCTGCGGCCCGCACTCGCCACCGCGCTGCCCGAGGTGAGCGCGGACCGGCTGACGTACACGTACAAGCTCCGTCAGGGCGTGAAGTTCAGCGACGGCCGGCCGTTCTCGGCCAAGGACGTCGTCTTCACCTACATGAAGATCCTCGACCCGAAGACCAACAACCCGTCCAAGGGCGAGCTCGACGCGGTGAAGTCCGTCGAGGCCCAGGGCGACGACACGGTGGTCTTCACCCTCAAGTACCCGTACGCCCCGTTCGCCGAGCGGACCGTGCTGCCCGTCGTTCCCGAACACGTCGCGAGCCCGCAGGACGTCAACTCGGGCGCCTTCTCCAGCGCGCCCGTGGGCACCGGCCCGTACACCCTCACCAAGTGGTCGAAGGGCGAGAAGATCGCCTTCGCCGCGAACCCCTTCTACTGGGGCGGCGCGCCCGCGGTGAAGAAGTTCACCATGGCGATCATCAAGGACGACGACGTGCGGGCGACCCGGCTGCGCGCCGGGGATCTTGACGGCGCGATCCTGCCGCCCAACCTCGCCAGGACGTTCAAGCGCGACAAGGGGCGCAAGACGTACGCCGCGAAGACGTACGACTACCGCGATGTCACCCTGCCCACCGGCAACAAGGTCGCCGGCGACACCGCGGTGCGCCAGGCGCTCGACCTCGCCGTCGACCGGCAGGCCATGGTCGACCGGATCCTGGACGGCGCGGGCAAGCCCGCCTACGGCCCGGTGCCGACCGGCAGCGAATGGTTCGCCGCCGGTACCGAGCGCGGTCACGACCTCGGCAGGGCGAAGAAGATCCTCGACGCCGCGGGCTGGAAGCCGGGCGGCGACGGCATCCGCGAGAAGGACGGCGTACGGGCCGCCTTCCCGCTCTGGTACCTCTCCGGCGACAAGCTCCGCCAGGACCACGCCCTCGCCTACGCCTCCGACGCCAAGAAGGCCGGCCTCGACATCACCACCCAGGCCGGCACCTGGGAGGTCATCGAACCCCGCATGAAGCAGGACGCGGTCCTCGCGGGCGGCGGCTCGCCGGGCGACCCCGACTTCGACCAGTACAACCTCCTGAAGTCCTCGCTCGCGGGCGACGGCTTCAACAACATGGCCTCCTACGGCAACGCGACCGTCGACCAGGCCCTGGACGACGCCCGCAAGAGCGGTGACCACACGGTCCGCAAGGCCGCGTACGACACCATCCAGCGCGAACTGGTGAAGAACCCGGGCTACACCTTCCTCACCCACATCGACCACCTGTACGTCGTCAACGACCGCTGGGACGGGCTGACCACGCAGGTCGAACCGCACGACCACGGCCTCGCCTCCGGCCCGTGGTGGAACGTCGAGAAGTGGGCGCCGAAGAAGTGAACTCCCCGGTGCGCAGGCTCCCTTGGGGGCCGATGGCGCGTCTGACGGGACGTCGGCTCGGGTCCGCCGTGCCCGTCCTGCTCGCCGTCACCTTCGGCGTCTTCGCGGTGGCCGCCGCATCCCCCTTCGACCCCGTGCAGGCCTATGCGGGCACCGCGGGACTCACCGCCTCGCAGCAGAACCTCGACCAACTGCGCGCCAACCTCGGCGTGGACCAGCCGCTCGTCGAACGCTGGTGGAGCTGGCTGACCTCGGCCCTCACCGGCGACCTCGGCGACTCCAGCGTGCTGCGTCAGCCCGTCGCCGACGTCATCGCCGAGCGCATCGGCTGGTCCGCGCTGCTCGCCACCGCCGCCTTCGCCCTCGCGATCCTGCTCGGCACGGCCCTCGGCGTGCTCGCCGCGCGGCGCGGCGGCGGCTGGCTCGACCGCTGCGTCAGCTCCGCCGCGTACACCCTCGAAGCCGCCCCCGCCTTCTGGCTCGGACTGCTCGCCATCTGGTTCTTCGCCCTGAAGCTCGGCGTGCTGCCGGCCGGCGGCCTCACCGACACCGCCAGCGACACGGTCACCCTCGGACAGACCGCCAGCCACCTGGTGCTCCCGGCGGGCGTACTCGGCCTGTCCCAACTGCCCTGGTTCTTCCTGTACGTACGCCAAGGAGTCGGCGACGCGCTGGCCGAGGACCCGGTGCGCGGGGCCCGGGCGCGCGGCCTCGCCGAGCGGACCGTGCTCACCGGGCACGCCCTGCGCTCCGGCATGCTCCCCATGCTGACCCTGATCGGCTCCCGCGTCCCCGAGCTGATCACCGGTGCGCTCCTGGTGGAGACGGTGTTCAGCTGGCCGGGGATCGCCGCCGCCACCGTGCAGGCCGCGACCTCCGTCGACTTCCCGCTGCTCGCCGCCCTCACCGTGCTCGCGACCGTCGCCGTACTCCTCGGTAACCTGCTCTCCGACCTCCTGTACGGACTCGCCGACCCCAGGGTGGGATTCGATGGCTGACGTGCTCTGGCGTCCGCAGGGGCGCCTGCGCCGCTCCACCCGCACCGTGCGGGTGCGGACCTCGGCCGCGATCATCGCCCTCCTGGTGCTCGCGGTGCTCCTCGTGCCACCCCTGGTCCAGCTCGACCAGCAGGCCGTTGATCTCGCCCAGAAACTCCAACCGCCGTCCTGGGCCCACCTGTTCGGCACCGACGACGTGGGCCGCGACCTGTTGCTCCGCTGCGTGTACGGGCTGCGGATCTCGCTCCTGGTCGGGGTCGTCGCCGCGCTGGCCGCCACGCTCATCGGCACGGCGGTCGGCGCGGTCGCCGGAGCCTTCGGCGGGTGGACCGACCGGCTCGTCATGCGGCTGGTCGACACGTTCTCCTCCGTACCGCATCTGCTGCTCGGCATCTTCGTCGTGGCGATGTTCCGCCCCGGGGTGTGGCCGGTCGTGGTGTCGGTCGCCCTCACGCACTGGCTGTCGACGGCCCGCATCGTCCGCTCCGAAATCCTGTCGCTGCGCTCCCGGCCCTACATCGACGCGGCGATCTCGGGCGGCGCCTCCCGATGGCGGGTGACGGTGCGCCATCTGCTGCCCGGGGTGTTGCCGCAGGCCGGTCTCGCGGCGGTCCTCATGGTGCCGCACGCCATGTGGCACGAATCCGCCCTGTCCTTCCTCGGGCTCGGCCTGCCCACCCACCAGGCGAGCCTCGGCAACCTCGTCCAGAGCGCGCGCGGCTCGCTGCTCGCGGGCGACTGGTGGCCGACGCTGTTCCCCGGCCTCCTCTTGATCGTCCCGACCCTCGCCATCGCGGGCCTGGCCGGCGCCTGGCGCGAACGGCTCAACCCGCGCCGACGCTCGGAGCTGATGTTGTGACCGTGCACGCGAACCTGAACGTGCACGCGAACCTGAACGCGAACGCGAACGTGCTGTCCGTGCGGGGGCTCTCCGTGCGCTTCGCGATGCGGGGCGGCCGCCGCATCGCCGCCGTCACCGACGCCTCCTTCGACCTGGCGGCCGGGGAGTGCCTCGCGCTCGTCGGCGAGAGCGGCTGCGGAAAGTCGGTCCTCGCCTCCGCCCTGCTCGGCCTGCTGCCCGCCAACGCCGAATCCGCGGGCGCCGCTCTGCTCGCCGACGGAACGGACCTGCTGGCCGCCGACGAGCGGCTCCTCGCGCGCACGGTGCGGGGCCGGCGCGTCGGACTCGTACCGCAGAGCCCGGCCGCCCACCTCACTCCCGTACGCACGGTGCGCAGCCAACTGGAGGAAGCAGTACGGGAGTTGACGCCTACCCCGCGCAAGCGGCTGCGGGCCGGCGCGGAGGCCGCGGCCGGGCGGGCGGCCTTCCCGGCGGACCGCCTCGACCGCTACCCGCACGAACTGTCCGGCGGGCTCGCCCAGCGCGCCGCCACCGCACTCGCCCTGATCGGCGACGCACCCCTGCTGCTGGCCGACGAACCCACCACCGGACTCGACCGCGCGCTGGTCGACCGCACGGCCGACGAACTGCGCCGTACCGTGGACGAAGGACGCGCCCTGCTGATGATCACGCACGACCTCGCGGCGGCCGCCCGGATCGCCGACCGGGTGGCCGTGATGTACGCGGGCCGCATCGTCGAAATCGCCGACGCCACCAGGTTCTTCGGCGAGCCGGGTCCCCGTCACCCGTACGCTCGTGGTCTGCTCAATGCTCTGCCGGAACGATCCTTCAGGCCCATCCCCGGCATGCCGCCGGAGCTGGGAGACCTTCCGGCGGGGTGCGCGTTCGCAGCCCGCTGCGACCGGCCCGACGTGCTCTGCGGCACCCAGCCGCGGTTCGACGGCCGGGCCGCCTGCCATCACGCCCACGCGAAGGACCCCAGCCGTGCTTGAGCTCAGCAACATCACCGCCGGCTACGAGCGGGGCAAGCCCGTCGTGCGGGACATGAGCCTCGCGGTGGGTCGCGGCGAGGCGGTCGGCCTGCTCGGTCCCAGCGGCTGCGGCAAGTCCACCCTTGCCAGGGTCGCGGCCCTGCTGCACCGCCCCGACGCGGGGACGGTCGTGCTCGACGGCACCACGGTCGTCGGCCACCGCCACCGCGCGCCGCGCGCCCTGCGCACCACCGTGGGCGTCGTCTTCCAGTCGCCGCGGCTGTCCGCCGATCCCCGGCTGCGGCTGCGCGACCTGATCGCCGAGCCGCTGAAGGCGACCGGCCGGCGGATCGAGATCCGCGAACGGGTGGACGAACTGGCCCAGGCGGTCGGCCTCGGCGGCGACCTCCTGACCCGGCACGCCCACGAGGTGAGCGACGGCCAGCTCCAACGCGCCTGCCTGGCACGGGCATTGGTGCTCCGTCCGCGCCTGCTGATCTGCGACGAGATGACCGCGATGCTGGACGCCTCGACCACGGCCGCGCTGGTCGCGACGGTCGAACGCTACCGCCGCGAAACGGCGGCGTCCCTGCTGGCCGTCGGCCACGACCGGATACTCCTGGAGCGCTGGTGCGACCGGACGGTGAGCTGGACTGACCCGCCGGAGGCCTGACCCGGGGGGCCGCAACGGCGGGCGAGGGCTGGGCGGAGGCCGAACGACGGGCCATGTGGCCGCCACGGCGGACGACAGCCGGACACCTCGGTGTACCGGGGTTACCACCACCCGCTCCAGCTGCTCATCGACATCAAGACCGAGGGCCCGGCCACTTACCTCGCACTCGACCATCAGCGGCAGCTGGCTCGGTAACGGGGTCACACGCAGTCAACACCCGTACGGCGGACACGTCTTGAGCCGAACCAGCGCGCCTCCTCCGCCACACTGGCGCCCGAATGCCGCAATTCCGGCGCGGTGGAGGAGGCTCGTCATGGCTGTTTCGGTCTCGGTGGTGCTGTTGCTGCTGGTCCTCGCGGTGATCTTTCTGCGCACTGGAGGGCTCAAGCTCTCGCATGCGATCGTCTGCGCCCTGCTCGGCTTCTTCCTCGCCGGTACGAGCATGGCGCCGACCATCCAGGACGGCCTCAACGCGACGGCGGGAGTGGTCGGTAGCCTCAAACCATGACCAAGGCCCGCCGGAAGATCACCGCCGAGGAACGGCGCGCCCGCCTCGGCGCCCGCCATCTGCTCGCCCCCGCCGCCCGCGCGAACACTCCGGAGGCGGTCGCCGAGGCGCTGCTCGGTCTGCACGCCACCGACCCCGCGACGGTGTACCTCGCCGTCGCGGCCCGGCTGAGGGACCCGTCCGTGCCGGAGGTTGAGCGTGCTCTGTACGAGGACCGGACGCTGGTGCGGATGCTCTGCATGCGGCGCACCATGTTCGTGGTGCCGCGCGAGCTCGCCCCCGTGGTCGACGCGTCGACCGCCCGCGCCGTGGCGGCCCGTGAACGCAAGCACCTGGCCAAGGTCGTCCAGGAGCAGCTCGGCTTCGACGGCCGCTGGTTCGCCGCCACCGAGGACGCGGTCCTCACCGCCCTCCAGCGGCGTGGCGAAGCCACCGCCGCCCAACTCGCCGACGACGTACCGGACTTGACGTCGCAGATCGTCCAGGCGGCGGGGAAGCCCTACGAGGCCCGGCCGCGCATCACCAGCCGCTTCCTCGGGGTGATGGCCGCCGAGGGCCGCATCCGGCGTGGCCGGCCCCTCGGCACCTGGGCCTCCAGCCAGTACCGCTGGATCCCCGCCGAACCGCACCCCGAACTGCCCGCCGACGAGGCGAAGGCACAGCTCGCCGCCCGGTACCTGGCCGCGTTCGGGCCCGCCACCACCGAGGACGTCAAGTGGTGGACGGGCTGGACGCTCACCGACACGCGCAAGGCGCTGGCCCGTACCGAGGCGGTCGAGGCCGACCTGGACGAGGGGCCGGGCCATGTGCTGCCCGCCCACCTGGAAGCCCCGGCCGAGCCCGAACCCTGGGCGGCGCTGCTGCCCGGCCTCGACCCCACCCCGATGGGCTGGCGCCACCGGGACTGGTACTTCGACCCCGGCCACACCTCGGAACTCTTCGACACCAACGGCAACATCGGCCCCAGCGTGTGGTGGAACGGCCGCATCGTCGGCGGCTGGGCCCAGCGTCCGGACGGCGAGATCGTCACGGAACCGCTCACGACCGGCCTCGGGCGCGAGGCCCGCACGGCGATCGCCGCCGAGGCCGAGCGGCTGGCCGCCTTCTTCGGCGACGTACGCATCAAGCCGAGCTTCCGCACCCCGCTGGAACGACGGCTCTGTTCGTAAAGTCCACCAACTGTCTTACCCAGGGCTTGTGTTGCCCGCCCAGCACGCAAATCCCAAGGCCCCCGGCCCTGGCGGTGGGCTCTCAGATCAGGCGCGAGCGGATGAGGAACCGCACCCCTTCCGGCGCTTCCAGCGAGAACCCGCTGCCGCGCCCTTCCACCACGTCCACGATCAGCCGGGTGTGCCGCCACAGTTCGTGCTGGCTCGCCGAGATCCAGAACGGTACGCGCTCGCCGACGCCCTCCACGGCGAGGGAGGCGAGCAGCACGTCCGAGCCGCCGGTCCGGAACTCGCCCGCCGGGTAGCACATGGGGGCGCTGCCGTCGCAGCAGCCGCCCGACTGATGGAACATCAGCGGGCCGTGGACCGCCCGCAGCTTCCGGATCAACTCGGCTGCTGCCTGGGTGAGTTGGACCGGCGGTTCCGTATCGGCGGTCGGCTGCTCGTCGGGTCGCGGGTGCTCGGCGGGCTTCATCTCTCCTCGCTCCTCCGGCCGCACGGCACCGGCCCCCTGCGGGCCGTGCCGTGCGGATCCGGGCAGACACGGCAGCCACTTCACCACGCCGCCCGTTGCAACCCGGTTGCAACCGGTCCGGATCAGATGAGGTCCATCGCCGCCACCTCGTCGGGGCTGCCGTAGCTGACCGGCCCCTGGAAGCGCCGACGGGCGGTGGCGAACCACCAGATAGTGGCGATCAGCAGCACCGCGCCCAGCGCGATCGGCGCGTAGTTGAACGAGTCGGCGGTGATCGGCGAGACCTGCGGCAGCATGAACAGCACACTGCTGAGCGCGATCCAGGCCACGGCGACCGCCGCCACCGGCCTGCCGTACCGGCCCAGGTTCCAGGGGCCGGGCTCGAAGTCGGCAAGCCGCAGCCGCAGGAAGATGGGCACGCCGTACGCCAGGTACAGGCCGACCACGTTGACGCTGACGATGGCGGTGAACGCGGTCTGCGACCACCAGCCGGGAATGATCAGCACCAGCGCGCAGGCCGCGGCCAGCCACACCGCCTTGACCGGGGTGCGGGTGCGCAGCGACACCGAATGCCACCACCGCGAGCCCGGCATCGCGCCGTCGCGGGAGAACGCGAAGATCTGGCGGGTGTTGCTGGTCATGTTGGCCAGACCGCAGAACAGCATGGCGCCGATGACGATCAGCAGCAGGAGCTCTGCGGTGCCCGTGCCGAGCGCGTCGACGAGGATCTGCACCGGTGGCGCCGCCGCGCCGATCTCGGCGGCGTAGTCGCGGATCGAGTACACCAGGGCGAGCATGAGGACCAGACCCGCGAGGGCCGAGTAGATGATGGCGCGCATGATGCCCTTGGGGGTGTTGACGGTGGCCCGCACCGTCTCCTCGGACATGTGGAAGCTGCCGTCGAAGCCGGTGAACGTCCAGCTCGTGACGAGCAGGCCCAGCATCGCGGCGTACAGCCCGTTGCTGAACCCGGTGCTGTTGACGAAGTGCGTCGCGAACGAGACCGGCTGGTGGGCGGCGGGCTTCACGGTCAGGGCGACGACGATCACCACCATGCCCACCAGCAGCCACCAGACGGAGATCCGGTTCACCACGGCGACGAGCTGCACGGTGTAGGTGTTGGCGAGGGCCTGCACCAGCAGGATGGCCGCCGCGATGCCGACGGTCTGCTGCGGGGTGCCCTCGTACGAGGGCCACCGCATCGCGATGAACGCCTGGATGAACGTCGCGGCGGCATAGTTGGTGGCGGCCGTGCCGCCGACCTGGCCGACGAAGTTCAGCCAGCCGGTGTACCAGGACCAGGCGCCGTGATGCCGCTTGGCGAGCTTGCCGGCCGAGAAGTACAGGGCGCCGCTGGTCGGATAGGCCGACGCGATTTCGCCCATCGCGGCGCCCACGAACAGCACCATGACCGAGACGCCGATCCAGCCGAAGACGAGAATGCGCGGACCTCCGGCACCCATTCCGAATCCGAATGCGGAAAAGATCCCGGATATGATGTTGATGATCGTGAAGGATATGGCGAAATTGTCGAAGGCATGGAATCGGCGGGTCAATTTCCGCGGATATCCCATGGCGTGCAGCGTGGCATCGTCGTCCAGTGCGGCGGATGTTTCCCGCGGACGGGATTTCGAGCGGGTGCGAGACGTGCGCTCGGACACAGTGGCAACCTTTCCGTCGGGGTGGAGGGCGCGTGGGTCGTGCCGCCTCCTGGGGAGAGCGGCGGTGAACGCTCCGGCGCGGTCAGGCCGGTGCGGGGATCGGAAGTCCGCAGGATCGCCTGGTCCTGGTCAGCTGCTCCCCGGGGTCGCCGAAGGCGCTCCAGGGCATGCGGGAGGCGAACGGGCCCATGGCCGTGAGGACTTCGCGCGCTTCGAATTCACGGTTCGCCATGAACAGGGCGTGCGCCAGATACGCCAGGTCGAGAACCGGGGTGAACCGGTAACTGGCCGTCTGCGGAAACCAGTTGTGGTAAATGCCGAGGGTCGTCGTGGTCCACTGGGGCTGTTGCCAGGTCTGGTCGGCCAGGAGCGCACTCGGGTCGTAGTCCTCGACCAGCGCGACCAGCGGAAGCAGCCGCAGCGCCGACGTGGCCGGCGCCCGGTGGCTGAGGAACGAGGCGACGTCCCAGCGCGCGCTCGCCGAGCCGCCGTGCCGGGTGAAGAAGCAGGCCAGAAAGCGGTGGTGCGCCTCGCGGTGCCAGGGGTCGAGGCGCAGCACGTGGGCGAAGAGCTGCCAAGGGCCCGGCGGCGCGGTCAGCAGCCCTCTGGGGGCTGGATCGCGGGGGCCGTCGATGCGGGCGAGCGCCAGCTGAGCCACCCACGGAGTGGGATCCGCGGGCAGCAGCCGCGCCGCCCGCACGCAGGCCGCCTGCGCTATGCGCAGCAGCGCGCCCGCCCGCGCGTCTCGCGCGTCCGCCATGCGCAACGCGCGCAGCATCGCCACCCGCGCCCCCAACAGGGCTGCCTCCGGGCCCGGTTCCTCGGCCAGCCAGCGTTCCGCCAGGTCCGAGTCGGCCGCCTCCGAGGCCAGTACCAGCGAACGGTGGGCCCGCAGCTCGAAGTCTCCGCGCGCCTCCTTGAGGACGTTGTGGGCGCCCAGGTACCGCCCGGCCCTGACGTCGGTGCACGCCCGTGCCAGCTCGCGATCGTCGGCCGCCGGATGCCACACGTAGTGCCCTTCGAACGAGCCGGCAGCCACGATCCTCTCCCCGTCCCGCAGACGACACCCTGCGCCGTATGAATTCCGGCCATGCGGAATTGAGCCGGAGCCCGAGTCCTTGCGCAGGTTCACCGACAGCGAGCCACACCTTACTCATCCTTAAGTCGTATCGAAACTCATTGCCCGGAACATCTGCTTCCACCCCCTTACGGATTCCGAGGTGTTGGGGGCCGCATTACCGTGCCCTGGGTCGCAGGGTATTTAATTGGCATATTCGGGGCCGGGTTCGGCCGGTCCGTGTGCCCTGACGTCTGTGGCATGGGTCGGCCCGTCGCGCTCAGCCGGATGGCGGGCGGCGGGACCGGGACACAGGGCCACCGACGGGATACCTGGCTAGGGTCGGAACAGGAAGCGGCCGGCTCCGATCGTTCACCGCGCCCGGTCCGGGCGGCATGAGCACGAAGACCCCTCCCGGCCTCGAAGAGAGGTACTGGCGGATGCAGTCATCGCTTGCCTGCGCCTCACCCGCGTCGGGCGGACGGCGATGACGTCCGCCGAGCCCGAGAGCGGGGGCGACCGCGACCCGGTGCGGGGGTCCGGGGACGGGCGTGCGCGGGGCCGGCGAGGGGCGCCGGGCGGCCGGTCCTGGATCGCCGTCGGCTTCGGGCTTGGCCTCGGAGCGACGCTCGCGTGGCTGACCGTGCAGACCGTACTGGAGGTCGGCAGTCTCCTCACGCTGCTGGTCCTCGCCGCTTTCATCGCGATCGCTCTGGAGCCCGTCGTCGCCTGGCTCACCCGTCGCCGGCTGCGCCGCAGGTGGGCCGTGGCGGTCGTCCTGGTCGTCCTGCTCGCGCTCTTCGCGGGGTTCCTGGCCCTGGTCGTGCCCCCGGTCGCCGACGAGGTCAACGCGCTGGTCAAAGCGGTCCCCGGCTGGCTGCGGCAATTGCAGGACCACGACTCCGCGCTCGGCAGGTTCGAGGACCGCTACCACCTGCTGGCCAAGGCCCAGCAGCAGATCTCCTCGGGAGGCGCGGCCGGTCTCGCCGGCGGTCTGCTCGGCGCCGGAAAAGTCGTGTTGGGGGTCGTGACCTCGGCCGTGATCGTGCTCGTCGTCATGGTGTACGTGATGGCGTTCCTGCCCGGCCTGAAGCGGTTCGGCCTGCGCTTCGTCGCGGCCGGCCGACGCCCGCACGCCCGGGATGTGACCGAGGAGATCCTGAACCGGGTGGGGCGCTACATGCTCGGCAACGTGGTCACCTCCGTGATCGCCGGGGTGGCGACCTTCGTGTGGTGCGTGGCCACCGATGTTCCCTACCCCGCTGCTCTCGGGGTGTTCATCGCGCTGATGGACCTCATCCCGATCGTCGGAACCACCATCGGCGGCCTCGTCGTCAGTCTGGTGGCCCTGTCGGTGTCGCTGCCCGTCGCCCTGGCGACCGCCGGCTTCTACATCGGATTCCGGGTCGCCGAGGACTATCTGATTGTGCCCCGGGTGATGAAGTTCGCCGTCGACGTCCACCCCCTCGTCACCGTCGTGGGCGTCCTGATCGGCGGCGCCCTCCTCGGCGTCGTCGGGGCCCTGGTCGCCATCCCGGCCGCTGTCGCCATCGACCTGATCCTGGAGGAGCACGTCTTCTCCCGGACGGACACGTCCTGAGGTGTGCGCTCAACCCCCACCCTTTGCAAGATCAAAAGGGCGGGGGGTTAGCATATGAGCGCCGCCTAGCTCGAAAGATAAACCTGTGACTGTCAATGACGACTCGTTCACCAACTGGAAGAACCGCGAGGAGATCGCGGAGTCGATGATCCCGATCATCGGGAAGCTGCACCGGGAGCGGGACGTCACTATCCTGCTGCACAGCCGCTCCCTGGTGAACAAGTCGGTGGTCAGCATCCTCAAGACCCACCGATTCGCCCGGCAGATCGCCGGTGAGGAGCTCTCGGTCACCGAGACGCTGCCGTTCCTGCACGCCCTCACCGCGCTCGACCTCGGCCCCTCCCAGATCGACATCGGCATGCTCGCCGCGACGTACCGGAGCGACGACCGCGGTCTCTCGGTGGAGGAGTTCACCGCCGAGGCCGTCGCCGGAGCCGTCGGTGCCAACAAGGCGGAGTGCCGCGAGGGACGCGACGTCGTCCTCTACGGTTTCGGACGCATCGGCCGGCTCGTCGCCCGCCTGCTCATCGAGAAGGCCGGCTCCGGCAACGGACTGCGGCTGCGTGCCATCGTCGTCCGCCAGGGCGGCGACCAGGACATCGTGAAGCGCGCCTCGCTGCTGCGCCGCGACTCCATCCACGGCCAGTTCCAGGGCACGATCACCGTCGACGAGGCGACCAGCACGATCGTCGCCAACGGCAACGCGATCAAGGTGATCTACGCCAACGACCCCTCCGAGGTCGACTACACGGCGTACGGCATCAAGGACGCCATCCTCATCGACAACACCGGCAAGTGGCGCGACCGCGAAGGCCTGTCGAAGCACCTGCGTCCCGGGATCGACAAGGTCGTCCTGACCGCGCCCGGCAAGGGCGACGTGCCCAACATCGTGCACGGCGTCAACCACGACACGATCAAGCCGGACGAGCAGATCCTGTCCTGCGCCTCCTGCACCACCAACGCGATCGTGCCGCCGCTGAAGGCCATGGCGGACGAGTACGGCGTGCTGCGCGGCCACGTGGAGACCGTCCACTCGTTCACCAACGACCAGAACCTGCTGGACAATTACCACAGTGCCGACCGCCGCGGCCGCTCCGCGCCGCTCAACATGGTCATGACCGAGACCGGAGCCGCGTCGGCCGTCGCGAAGGCGCTGCCCGACCTCAAGGCGCCGATCAGCGGCAGCTCGATCCGCGTCCCGGTGCCGGACGTCTCGATCGCGATCCTCAGCCTGCGCCTCGGTCGCGAGACCACCCGCGAGGAGGTCCTCGACTACCTGCGCAACGTGTCGCTGACCTCGCCGCTCAAGCGCCAGATCGACTTCACCACCGCCCCGGACGCGGTGTCGAGCGACTTCATCGGCTCGCGCCACGCCTCGATCGTGGACGCCGGCGCCACCAAGGTCGACGGGGACAACGCGATCCTCTACCTCTGGTACGACAACGAGTTCGGCTACTCCTGCCAGGTCATCCGCGTCGTCCAGCACGTGTCCGGAGTGGAGTACCCGACCTACCCGGTTCCGGTGGTCTGATCCCGGCGACCCGTCCGGCCGACGGGGCGGCAGTGGGAGGGTGACCGGTTTGCGGTCACCCTCCCACCGCCATCCGCGGCCGACACCTGAGCGGTCCGGGACCACCCGTCCGCCGGACACGCCCTAGGCTGCCAGGCGGCAGCCGGCCCCGACCTCAGGAGCGCACACCGTGTTCGACCCCGCAGCGGAGCACCCGTACCCCGACAGCCACCGACCGGACGAGGCGCCCGCCCCGCACGCGCTGCTCGCGCCCGTGATCGGCCTGTTGGGCAGCTGGCACGGCCGCGGCCAGGGCGGGTACCCGACCCTGGCGGAGGACTTCGTGTACGCGCAGGAGGTCACCTTCAGCCACGACGGCCGTCCCTTCCTCCGCTACGAGGCCCGGGCCTGGCTGCTCGACGCGGACGGCGCACCGCTGCGTCCGTCGGCCCGGGAGAGCGGCTGGTGGCGGCTCCAGCCGGACGGCCGGGTGGAGGCGCTGATCACCCAGCCCACCGGCATCGCGGAGATCGCCGTCGGCCGGGCGACCGGCAACACGGTCGACCTCGCCACCCACGAGGTGGCCCGCACCCCCACCGCCAAGGAAGTCAACGGCACCCGTCGCCGGTACGCCGTGACCGACGACGACACGCTCACGTTCGTCCACGACCTCGCGGCGGTCGGCCAGCCGCTGCAGCACCACCTCTCGGCGCGCCTGCACCGCAGGGCATAGACCGCGCCGCCGCGCGGTGTGCCGAGCGGCGGCGGGTGAAGGACTGAGCCGCCTACCAGTAGTGCCGCCGTCCGCCGATCGCGTGTCCGAGGGATCCCAGCAGCCACAGGATGCCGCCGAGGACGACGAGGAGGATGCCGATGGTCCACAGGATGGAGATGCCGGCCGCGTAGCCGATGATCAGCAGGATGACTCCGAGGACGACCATGATGTCCTCCGATCTCGCGGAAGAGTTCCAGCCTTGCTCCCCAGGGTAGTTCCGCCGCTTGGGCCCTGGCGAGCGGCGGACCCGGCGATGTGCGGCATGCCGGCGTCGACGTCGTCGCCGCCCGAGTCGAGGTATTCGTTTCCGGGCCCGGGCTCCCTTCCGGGGGGACGGGGGCGGACAGCGGTGGTTACGGAGCGATCGCTTCGGTGGTGATGAGGTCGAGCAGGGCCGGCATGCCCGCTTGTGCGAGGGCCTGGCGCTGGCGGTCGGCGCCGTTGCCCTGGCGCCGCAGCCGGTGGACGAGGGCGCCGACCTCGCGGCTGTCTCCGGATGCTTCCAGCGCCGCCGCGATGTGCCCGGTGAGCAGGCACAGTGTGTCGCCCGCGCTGCGGGGGAGGCCAGTCGGATCGATCAGCGTGCCGCTCAGCCCGTGCCGGGCGGCATGCCACATTGCCGCCTGCAACAGTTCCGGCGCGCACTCGGGTTCCGGCTCACCGTCCTTGTATTCGCGAAGGGCGGTGGCCGCCAGGGCGCGTACGATACCCGCGAACATCACCGCGTCGTCCGCCCTCAACTGCACGTCCAGGCAGCGCACTTCGAGCGTGGGATAGCGCTCCGACAGGCGCGCCTGCCAGTACAACTGCCCGGTGTCGGCGATGACTCCGGACGCGAGCAGTGCGCCGGTACGCCGCTCGTAGTCCTTGAGGTCGGCGAAGACGGGCGGGGGGCCGTAGACCGGCCAGCGGCTGAAGACGGGGGTGCGCCAGCTCGCGAAACCGGTGTCCCGGCCCCGCCAGAGCGGGGAGTTCGCCGACATGGCCAGCAGCGTCGGAAGCCAGACCCGGATCCGGTTCAGCACGGCGACCCCGACCTCGCGGTCCGGCATGGCCACGTGTACGTGCATCCCGTTGATCAGCAGCTCATTCACGATCTGCGGGGCCCGCGCGTGGAGAGCCTGATACCGGGGCTGGCAGGTGACGGCGGCGGGGGCTTCCGCCGCCAGCGGAGCCGCCGCGCTCGCCGCGAGCCGGCAGCCGAGCTGCTCCGCGGCAATGCCGACCGCGTGGCGCAAGCGCAGCAGATGACCGCCCACTTCGTCCAGGGTCTCGCAGATGGGCGTCGCGACCTCCACCTGCGCCTGGAGCAGCTCCGGCTGCACCTCGCGCCCCTGCACCATCGGCCCCAGGCCGGCGGCCGCACGTACCTCGTCGGAGAGGGGCGCGGGCAGCCCGGAAACCGGGTCCACCAGCAAATACTCTTCTTCGACGCCCATGGTGATCACGACATGTGAGTACCCCGCTTCCGGCCGTCCGTACCGGCTTCCCGGCGCCCGCCGCCCCGGCCGGATCGCACCGCCGGCGCCGGCCCGGAGCCTCAGGCGCTGCTGACGCACGGCGCACCGGGTCGCTGCGCACCGGCCCGGAGCCGGACGCTGAAACGGGGAATCGCGGGGACGGAGGGGGTGGCGGTGGCGGCGAGGGTGGGTTTGGGGGGCAGGGGTGTGAGGGGCTGCATGGCCTGGGGTTGTGCGGTGAGCGTGAACCAGACGGCTTTGCCGTGGATGGTGGGGTGGGTGCCCCAGCTGTCGCTGAGGTGGGCGAGGAGGGCCAGTCCGCGGCCGCGTTCGGCGAAGGGCCGGGGGCCGTGGAGGCGGGGCAGTCGCGGGTCGTTGTCGGTGACGGACGCGGTGAGCTGTCCGCGGGCCCAGCGCAGTTGGAGGACGCAGTCGTGGTCGCCGGCGGTGTGCTGGTGGACGTTGATGAGCAGTTCGCACACGCCGAGGCTGACGGGCTGGATGATCGTTTCAAGGCGCCAGTGCCGCAGGTGTGCGGCGACGATCCGGCGTACCTGGGGTATGCGGTCCGGCGTCGCGCGCAGGTTCAGGGTGTACTGGCGGGAATGTTCGATCGTGATCACTGCGGCTCCCTTGTCGGTGGGAGTGGCTCGTCGGCCGCTCCCGCGTCCGCCACCACGGAAGGGCTACCAGAAGTAGCCGAATGAGCACAGCGCGGATTACTCCAGAATGCCTCGTACGGCGGCAAGCGCAACAGGAGCGGTGCGACGGGGGCGCGGGTGTGCGGCAGCCGGAGAACCGGCCGGGCGGGGTGGCCGCACGCGCGATCGTCCCGAGTCCCGGCATACGTTGCGTCCATCGGCATACGTTGCGTTCATTCGTTGGCCGGTGCACGATGCCCGGGCGGGCCCGGGGATCGGAGTCGGTGTCGGTCGGTGGAGGTGGCGTCCATGTGTCGTCTGTTCGGACTGAGCAGCGCTCCGCGCCGCAGCCACGCGACGTTCTGGCTGCTAGACGCCCCGGACAGCCTCATGGCGCAGAGCCACCGGGACCCGGACGGGACGGGCCTGGGGTACTTCGACCCCGACGGCACACCTCAAGTCCGCAAGGCCCCCGACGCCGCGTACCAGGACCGCGCCTTCGCGAGCGAGGCCCGACAGGTCTGCTCGGTCACCTTCCTCGCCCACATCCGGCTCGCGTCGACCGGCAGCCTGGCAGCCCGCAACACCCATCCGTTCCAGCAGGACGGGCGGCTGTTCGCCCACAACGGGGTGGTCGAAGGCCTGGACGCCCTGGATGCCCAGCTGGGACCGGACCTGTCCCTGGTGGGCGGTGACACGGATTCCGAACGGTTCTTCGCCCTGATCACCCGTGAAATCCGCGGACAGCACGGCGACATCGGCGGCGGTATCGAGCGAGCCGCCCGCTGGATCGCCGCCCAACTGCCCGTCTACTCCCTCAACTTCATCCTCACCACCCCGGATGAACTGTGGGCACTGCGCTACCCGGGTACCCACGAACTCCACGTACTCGAACGCGCCGCGGGCGGTCAGCACGGAGGGCGGCACCTGGACCACAGCGGCACGGCAGGCAGATTGCGGGTCCACTCCGGCGACCTCGCCGACGCTCCGTCCGTCGTCGTCGCCAGCGAGCAGATGGATGACCATCCGGACTGGCGCCTCATGGAGCCCGGCGAACTGCTCCACGTCACGCCCGACGGCCGCGCGGACCGGCGCCTCGTCCTCCCCGACCCGCCGGCCCGCCTGCTCCGCCTCAGCGACATGTCCGCCCGGGCCGCCGAGTCGCAGAGGCCGAGCGGGTGAGCCGACCCGGCCGGTCGGCGGCCAGGGGGTGTCCGGTGGGTCATGGCCGGGGACGCCCTGCGTTCGCGAACGAGTCCTCGTCAGCCGACAGGTACGGGTGCCGGTGCGGTCAGGCGGTCGGCGCCCGGGGGAACGGGGACAGCGGCGAAGATCGCGTCCTGCTGTGCCTGGAGTTCACGGGCGCGTTCGGGGGTCGTGGTGGGCAGGCGCTGCTCCTCGTAGAGCTTGTGGGTGGCCTCCTGCGCGTACTTGCCGGCGGGCGTGTGGAACTGGACCTCGAAGGCATGGTGCGAACTCGGCTCCCGCCACGCGGAGTTGATGGCTTTGTAGCCCTTGGCGCGAGCCCAGGTGTTGGACCACTTGATGCTGTCGTTGCCCCAGGCGGACAGCACCTTGGAGGCGATGGTGACGCCCTCGGCGTAGCGGCCGTCCGGCCACTGGAGGGTGTAGCGCACCGAGTCCTTGATCTCGGCCAGCGCCTCGTTCACCGGCTGGCCGGGGTGTTCCTTCAGGGAGGTGGCGACCTTGCGCTTCAGCGAGTCGGGCGACTTGAGGCGGTGGTCGAAGCCGATGACTTCGGCGCCGCTGATCCGGGCGGCAGCCCACACCTGGGGGCTGATGGTCCGCTCGGCCTCCTTCGCCCGGTCGTAGAAGTGATCGACCGCGGCGTTGTCGGAGGCGTTCAGAGACAGCCCTTCACCGCTCCAACTCCCGTCATCCGCAGGCCGGTTGATGCCGTGGGCCTTGCTCGGCTTGTCGGTCAGGGGCCCTGCGGCGGCTCCGTGGGCGGCGGCCGCACTGAGGGCGGTGGCGAGGGCGGCGGCGGTCGCGGCCCGTGAGACGGTACGGCTGAGGTTCATCGGCGGTGGTCCCTTCCTCTCTCGGCGACAGCCGTCCGGTCCCCCGGGCGAGTGCGCGGGGCAGCGGACGGCCTCTGGCGAGAGACCCAACAGGAACCACCCCCTCCAGGTGATCGCGCCGCTCTCGACCAGGCGCAATCTGGCTTGATCGCACCGCACTCCGACGAGATCCCCACCCTGGACGGCTCCACGTCGGGCCGTCCGTGGGTCAGCCGGCGTACGGGTCCGGCAGCTCGCCCAGCTCGACCGAGGCCGCCCCCATGAGCAGGGCCGGGGTGGACTTGTCGCAGCCGCCGAGCAGTACGGCCCCGTCCTCGGCGCGGTCGGCGCGGTCCAGGGCCTCCTCGGCCGCCGCGAGCGGGACCCGGCGGGCGACCGTGCGGCGCACCGCCTCCGGTTCGAGCGGCAGTCCTGCGTCGTACACCTCGCGCGCCATGTCCGCGTCGACCAGGGCTTGGCCGGGGCTCAGCGCGCCGGTGAGAACGGCGTGCCTGATCGCATCGAGGACGAACTGGGTGCGGGAGGGCATCGCGCCCCGGGGCGGATCACCCGGCCGCGATGGGCCCGAGGTAGGTACCGCCGGAGACGTCGATGCTCTGACCGGTCACCCAGCGCCCCTGCGGGCTCGCCAGGAAGCCCACCACGTCTGCGACGTCCTCCGGCTCGCCGATCCGTCCGAGCGCGGTGATCGACTCAAGTCCCGCGACCGCCTCGGGAGCCGCGGCGTAGGGGGCGATCAAGTCGGTCAGTATCACCCCGGGTTCGACCGTGTTCACGGTGATCCCCCGTCGGCCCAACTCGTTGGCGAGCGACGGGCCGAGGGCCGCCAGCGCTGCCTTGGTGACGGTGTAGCCGATCTGTATGGAGTTCGCGATCCGGGTGGCCGCCGAGCCCATGTTGACGATCCGTCCGCCGTCCCGCAGCAGCGGCAGCGCCCGCTGGACCACGAAGAGGGGCGTACTCACGTTGACCGCGAGCAGTCGCTCGAACTCCTCCTCCGTGAGCTGCCCGATCGAACTGACCGAGTGGATGCCCGCGTTGTTGACCAGGATGTCCAGGCCGTCCGCGCCGTGTTCCGCCAGCCCTGCGGTGAGCCCCTCGAACAGCCGGTCCACCGCACCGCTCTCGCCGAACCGGGCCTGCACCGCGAACGCCCGGCCGCCGGTCTTGGCGATCCGGGCCACGGTCTCCGCGGCGGCCGCGTCATCACTGCCGTAGTGGACCGCGACCAACGCCCCGTCGGCGGCGAGCCGCAGGGCGACCGCACGCCCGATCCCACGCGAGCCGCCCGTCACCAGTGCGGTCCTGCCGTCCAGTTCGCCCATGATCGCCTCTTCCCTCGGGATGCCCCGGTCGAATCCGGGAACGATTCAGCCTAACCAGCGGTCGCCAGAGCCACGTTGGGGGTGGGGGCCGGATCGGATGACTGGACGCATCGTCCGTCACGACCGGTGACCGCAGCGACCGCAGGCAGCAGCTGCCCGATGAACTGCCCTATCTCCACTGCTCGTTAGATGGGGCCGGGACCGTCGGCGAAGTGGGGCAGGACCATGTCGACTGGCGAGTGACTCCGCGTCGACTCCCGGCACGCGCGTTCAGGGGCGGCCGAGCAGGCTGGGGGCGGCGTGTTCGAGTACGGAGCCGACTCGCTCCCAGGTCTCCAAGTCGCGCTCCACCGGGGGCAGTTCAGTGCCCCGCCCGGTTCCCCAGTCGTGGGCGATGGCGACCGGATCGGCGCCGGACGCGGCCGACGCGGCGAGCGCGGCCGCGCCGACGGCCACCAGCTCCGTACCGGCCGGGACGACGAGGGGGCGTCCGGACAGTCGTCGTACCGTCTCGACCCAGATACGTCCTTGGGCCCCGCCCCCGATGAGGCGCAGCGGCCTCGCCGCGACGTCGGGCGAGTCGGGGTCGAGGCCGCAGGCGCGCAGCACCTCGTCCAGTGCGCGCAGGACGGTGACGGCGGCGCCTTCGTAGGCGGCGCCGAGGAGTTGCCGCGGTGTGGTGGCATGGCGCAGGCCGGTGAGCAGCCCGGAGGCGGCGGGGAGGTCGGGGGTGCGCTCGCCGTCGAGGTAGGGGAGGAGGACGGCCTCGCCGCCGGGTGCCGCGTCATCGCGGTCGAGGCCGAGCAGGGCGGCGATCCGGTCGACGGCGAGGGTGCAGTTCAGGGTGCAGGCGAGCGGGAGGTAGCCGCCGTCGGCAGCGGCGAACCCGCTGAGCGCGGGGTTGGCGGGCCGGGTGCGGGTCGCCGCGAAGACCGTGCCGGAGGTGCCGAGGCTGAGCACGGGATGGTCGAGGAGCCCGGCGCCGCCGAGCCCGAGGCCCACGGCCGCACTCATGTTGTCGCCGGTCCCGGCGGCCACCGCGATGCCGGACGGCAGCCCGAGGAAATCGGCGGCGTGAGCGGTGAGCGTGCCGACGCGGGTGCCTCCGGTGGCGGCCACGGTGGGGAGCAACTCACTGCCCAGGCCGAGGAGTTCGAGGATCTCCGGGTCGTACGCTCCGGTGGCGGTGGAGTACCAGCCGGTGCCCGAGGCGTCGCCGGGGTCGGTGGCGGCGACGCCCGCGAGCCGTTCGGTGAGGAAGTCGTGCGGCAGGCGAACGGCCGTACAGGCAGCGGCTGTTGAGGGTTCGTGCTCGCGCAGCCACCACCACTTGGCGGCGGTCACCGCGGCGACCGGTACGGATCCGGTACGGGCGGTCCAGGCGCGCGGGCCGCCGAGTTCAGCGGTGAGGGCGGCGGCCTGCGGGGCGGAGCGGGTGTCGTTCCACAGCAGGGCCGGGCGCAGCGGCCGGCCGTCCCGGCCCAGGACGACCAGTCCGTGCTGCTGCCCGGAGACCGCGATGCCGGTGATGGCGGACGCGGGCGCTCCGGATTCCTTGAGCCCGCCGGCGATGGCCTCGCGCAGCGCCTGCCACCAGTCCTCCGGATCGGTCTCCCGGGCGCCCGCGGAGCCGTCGACGCGGTGCGGGGCGCGGCCGACGGCGAGCGGCTTTCCGGTGGCGGCGTCGGCGAACAGGGCCTTGGTGGACTGGGTGGAGCTGTCCACGCCGATGACGACCGGGCTGTGGGTCATCCGGAGACCTCTTCTGCGGGGCGGGAGGGGATTTGAATGGCAGGGCAACAAATTAAGCGAACCATCAGGGTTACGGAAGCTGTGGAGATCATGCAGTATTCGGTAAGCAAGAAAACAAATACCAGCTCCGGCGACCGCCGGACCGGCCGCAGCAAGGTGGCGCAGAAGATGACGGAAGGCTTCACCCCGACCCCCGAGGACAAGTTCTCCTTCGGGCTGTGGACCGTGGGCTGGCAGGGACGGGACCCGTTCGGCGACGCGACCCGCCCCGCCCTCGACCCGGTCGAGTCGGTCCGGCGCCTGGCCGAACTGGGCGCGTACGGCGTCACCTTCCACGACGACGACCTGATTCCCTTCGGCGCATCGGACACCGAGCGGGAAACCCGCGTCAAGCGCTTCCGGCAGGTGCTCGACACCACCGGGATGGTCGTGCCGATGGCCACCACCAATCTCTTCACCCACCCGGTCTTCAAGGACGGCGCGTTCACCGCCAACGACCGCGACATCCGCCGCTACGCCCTGCGCAAGACCCTCCGCAACATCGACCTCGCGGTGGAACTGGGCGCGCACACCTACGTCGCCTGGGGCGGCCGGGAGGGCGCCGAATCCGGCGCCGCCAAGGATGTGCGCGACGCCCTGGACCGTATGAAGGAGGCCTTCGACCTGCTGGGCGAGTACGTGACCGAGCAGGGCTACGACCTGCGCTTCGCCGTCGAACCCAAGCCCAACGAGCCGCGCGGCGACATCCTGCTGCCCACCATCGGCCACGCCCTCGCCTTCATCGAACGCCTTGAACGGCCCGAGCTGGTCGGCGTCAACCCCGAGACCGGGCACGAGCAGATGGCCGGGCTCAACTTCACCCACGGCATCGCCCAGGCCCTGTGGGCGGGCAAGCTCTTCCACATCGACCTCAACGGTCAGTCCGGCATCAAGTACGACCAGGACCTGCGCTTCGGCTCCGGCAACCTGCGCGATGCGTTCTGGCTCGTGGACCTGCTCGAATCCGCCGACTACACGGGCCCGAGGCACTTCGACTTCAAGCCGCCGCGCACCGAGGACATCGACGGCGTGTGGGCCTCTGCGGCCGGAAATATGCGCAACTACCTGATCCTGAAGGCGCGTTCGGCCGCCTTCCGGGCCGACCCCGAGGTGCGCGAGGCGCTGCGCGCCGCACGCGTGGCCGACCTGGCCCGCCCCACCGCCGAGGACGGCCTCGCCGGACTGCTCGCCGACCGCACCGCTTTCGAGGACTTCGACGTCGAGGCGGCGGGGGAGCGGGGCATGGCCTTCGAACACCTCGACCAGCTGGCCCTGGACCATCTGCTCGGAGCCCGCTGAACTGCCCGGCGGGTGCGGCGAGTTGGGACTGTCTTCCGTACGGCCTGCCGGTGCGGGGCCGTGCGGCAGCGTGGAGCGGGCCGCTGTCGGTGGCCCGCCCCTGACTCCGTCTGTCAGTGGCCCGCCCCGGACTCCGTCCACGCTGCCGGATCGGCGAGGACGTCCCGTACGACCAGAGCGGCCGCACCCCGCGCCGCGTCCCCCGACAGGGAGGAGGCGCGCAGCCGGCCGCTGTCCTGCGACCACAGTCCCGATACCACCCGTCCCGACAGCACCCGCTCGGCCGACGGCGCCAGCCACGGCATCAAGTCCCGGTAGATCCCGCCGAGTACGACCGCGTCCGGGTCCAGAAGATTGACCGCCCCCGACAGTACCCGCCCCAGCATCAGACCGGCCTGCTCGATGGCTGCCACCGCCTGAGCGTCGGCGTTCTCCGCCCGCCGTACGAGGTGCGCGACGCCGTGGGCGCCGGTGCTCTCGTCGATTTCGGCGGCCCGCAGCAGTGCGCGCTGGCCCGCGTACTGCTCCAGGCAGCCGCGCGAACCGCACCGGCACGCAGGGCCTTGCGGATCGATCACCGTGTGGCCGATCTCTCCGGCGAACCCGTGCGCCCCGCGCAGCAGTTCGCCGCCGATCACCAGCGCGCCACCGACCCCGATCTCACCGGAGAGGTAGAGAAAGCTGCGGGCACTGCCCAGGCCGCCGAACCACAGCTCCGCCAGCGCCGCGAGATTGGCTTCGTTCTCCGAGCGGACGGGCAGCGCGGGGTCGGCGGGACGCAGCGCGGCCAGCGCCTCGGCGAACAGGTCCTGCGCCGGCACCAGGTTCCAGCCCAGGTTGGGCGCCTGGCGGACCCTGCCGTCACTGACCAGGCCCGGGAGGGCGAGTGTCCCGCCCACCGGCCGCAGTCCCTGCTCGTGGGCGGAGCCCAGTGCGCGGGAGGCGATCCCCGCCGCTCGCGCCAGTACATCGGCGGGCGGCGCACCCCGGTTGTCGACGTACTCGGTCAGCCGCACCCGGTCCGTCCCGGCCAGGTCCACCACGCAGACGGCCACATAGTCGATGTTGACCTCGACGCCGAGACCGGCGGCGCCCGTGCGGGCGGGTTTGAGGACCGTGCCGGGCCGTCCCGCCTGACCGCTGAACGTCTTGCCCGACTCGGTGAGGAACCCGCTTTCGAGCAACTGCTCCACCAGGGAGGACACGGCGGGCCGCGTCAGCCCCACCCGAGCCGCCACCCCGGCCCGCGTGGCCTCACCGTCGTCGTGGACGGCACGCAGCACCAGACTCAGGTTGTGCCGCCGCACGGAGTCCTTGCCGGCCTTGGTCTCGTGCGGGGTGAGGTTGCTCTTCATGTCGGGGCGAGCCTATGCGATCTCCTGCGGTACGGGAGGGGAGGTCTCCGGCACCTGCGAACAGTTGGCAGCGCCGGGGGTGGGAGACGGCGCACGGTGGGCCGGGCTCGCTCAGGGGTGCACCGACGCACGGCGAGCCGGGCTCGCTCAGCGGTGTACCGGCGCCCCGGATTCCAGTTCCGCCACCCGCGCGAGGAGCGCGGCGCGGCCGATGGCGTCGGCCCGCGTCGACGGCACGGTGCAGGCATGCGCACCGGCCACCGCGCCGTAGAGCGCGCACCGCAGCGGGGGCTCCCCGGCCAGCCGGCCGAAGAGGAAGCCGGACGCGAAGGCGTCCCCCGCACCGTTGGAGTCCACCACCGCGGCGGGCGGCGACACGGCCGGAATGTGTGTCAGCTCGTTGCCGGCCAGCAGATACGCGCCCTCGGCACCCGCCGTCGCCACGACCACCTGGGCCCGGCCCCGCTCGACGATGCGGCGCATGGTCCGCTCCGGGTCGGCGAGGGCCGTGGCGGAGACGAAGACGACGTCCGCCGCGTGGGCGAACGGCTCGTGGTACGGGTTGTCGCCGTCCCAGTTGTGCAGGTCCGTCGAGATCGTCACCGCGGCCTCGCGCAATGCGGGCAGCGTGAACGCGCACGGGTAGGTGATGGAGACGTGGGCGTGACGGCTCCTCGCGGCCAGGGCCCGGACCGTGTCCTCGGGCAGCCGGTCCGCCTCCCGGGAGCGGCTGTCGTCGTACAGCGACAGCCGCCGTCCGTCCGGCCCGACGAGATTGACCGCACGCTTGGTGCCGCCGGGCAGCGGCACCTCGGTGAGCGCGATACCCCGGTCCCGGTGCAGTGCGCGGACCAGGTCACCTTCGTGATCGTCGCCGATCATGTCGATGTGATGCGTGCGCAGACCGAGCGCGCTCAGCCCCAACGCGACGAAGTCGCCGGTCTGCCCCGCGCGTGTCTCGATGCCGGGCCGGATCATGTAGCTGTCGGCGAACGGAAGCGGTAGCGCGGGCACTTGCACGATGGTGTCGACGCCGGCGCCGCCCAGCACAAGGACATCGGTGTCGTCCGTCATGAAATCCCTCCCCGCTGCTGAACGCGCCTTCCGGGCAGGGCGACTTGTCGACCGACGACCCCGTGTCGACCGGCAACTGCACCTGCCGACAGGCGAGTCAAGCAGGAGCTTCGGCCTCTGAGCAAGAACTTACGGAAAGATTCAGCAAGTTGCGGGTGGGTGAGTGCCAGGTGGGGGGTGGGGCCATGCGCTTGAGCTTGGTCCAGCCGGTCCAGCCTCGCTTCTTGGCGGACGAGGGTCAGTCGGCCGGGGCCGACGGGGCGGGCTTGTCGAGCATGGCGCAGACCGCGGCGTCCACCAGGAACTGATGGGCGGCGCCGGCCCTCGGCTCGGCCAGGCCGAAGATGGTCGTCGCGAAGACGGAGACGGTACGGCGGCCGGTGCTGTCGGTGTAGTCCTCGCTGGAGAATCCGGGAGCCTGGCCGACGTGGCCCCACATGGTGCCGCACGGCGTGACGACCTGCTCCAGACCGAGCCCGTACCGGTTCGGATTGCCGGGCTCCTCGCCGACGGTGGTACGCATCTGTCGCATCTGGGCGGGCGGCAAGAGCTTGCCGGACATCAGCGCGGTCTGGAAGCGGGCCCACTCCTGAGCCGTGGAGACCATGCCTCCGGCAGCCCCCTCTGTGCTGAGGTTGATCCAGGTGGTGTCGACATGGCCGGCGGGCCGGGCGGGCCCGGCGAACAAGGTCCCGGCGGGCGTGCCGGGCGGAAGCAGGGGGCCGATGTGGGCGGCGTCGGGCTCGTAACCGTGCGCGACACGGGGGTCCTTCGACCGGGGCGGGCCGGTGACCAGGTAGGTGCTCTTCAGGTGCAGCGGCCGGGCGATTCGGTCGCGGATCAGGTCGCCCAGCCGGCCCCGTGGCCTTCTCGGCTATGAGGCCCACCGTCAGCTATTACCACACGCCGACCGCGACGGCGCCGTACCGGACCCGGCACCGGTCCTCTTCGACCGGTTCCGGATCCACCGCGGGCGACGCGACGCGTGGGGCGGCGCCAGGCAGGCGCGCGAGACGGCCGCGGCCGCCCAGCGGTAGGCAGCACGTGCCGAGCGGACGGCGTTTTCCGGTGCCGGAGCAGCAGGAGCCGGGCCGGGTGCCCGCCGCCGACGGCTGACCCGTCGGGTCAGCCTCCTTTGGCCCGCTTGAGCAGTTCGTGCAGGTCGTGGGTGGCCTCGACGGTGCACAGGGCGGCGAATGCGAGATACGCGGTCACGGCACCCGCCCGCCAACTCCCGCCCGCAGGCCGGGAGGAGAGGAGGGCGGCCACCCGCCGTGGCACCGGTCCGGCGGTGTCCAGGCGATTGTGGCGAGCCCGGCCGAGCAGGCCGAGGGCCGTCGCCGGGAGCCGCCGACGGCCGCCCGAGTGCTTCGACGCCAGCGCCGCCTTGCCGACGGTGACGGCGACCCGGCGCCGGTCACCGGTCGCGCTCGCCGCCGCCTCGTCCGCCCACCGCTCCACCGTGTACGCGACCTGAGCCGCCAAGGGGCGTAGCAACGGGTTGGCAACGGCGGCCAGTTGAGCGGCGGCGGCGAACAGGTAGTGGTGGCCGCGCAGATGGGCGCGCTCGTGGGTGAGCAGGATCTCGCGCTCGGTGGCGTCGAGCGTGGCGAGCATGCCGGTGGACACCACGATGCGGCCGGGCAGCCCCGGCATCGCGAAGGCGTCGGCGGTCACCTCGTCCATCACCACGAGGGGGTCCTGGCCCGGGAAGCAGGCGGCCTCCAGGACCGCCGCGCACACGGCCCGCACCCGCCGGTACAGGAAGCGGGAGCCGACCGTGACGACGACCAGCAGGAGCAGTCCGGCCACCACGGCCACCGAGGTCTGCGCGGGATCGTCGCGGTGGAGCACTGCCGGTGACAGGTGGGCGAGTTCGGCGACCGACGGGATACGGACCAGACCGGCGAGGGCCAGCAGCCCCAGGACCGTGGTGCTGCCCGCGGCCAGCACGACGGCGCCCACCGTCAGCAACCAGGTGGCCAGACGCGGTTCGAGGCGGTCGGCGAGCGGACGCGCGGCGGGTACGGCGAACAGCGGGAGGAGCAGCGGCAGATAGACGGCGAGATGCATCGTTGACCCTCGCCCTACTGGTCCGGGTGCAGGTCGCCACCGAGCAGCCGGCGCAGCAGTGCCTCGTCGCCGCTCGACAGGTCGTCGACGAAGCGGGTCAGGACCGCCTCCCGGTCACCGCCGTCCTCCAGCACCTGCCGCATGCGGCGCGCGGCCAGCCCCGGCGCATCCGCGTCCGGTGCGTAGGCGAACGCCCGGCCCTGCTGGATACGGCGCAGCAGTCCCTTGTCGTACATGCGCGACAGCACCGTCACCACAGTGCTGTACGCCAGATCACCGCCCAGGCGATCACGGACCTGCCGCGGAATCAGCGGTTCTCCGGCATCGTGCAGCAGGCCGAGGACTTCGGCCTCCAGCGCACCGCTGGGCCGCCGTTCACCCGGGGCATCCTCGTGGTTCACGAGTTGGTTCCCCTCCGTACATCGTCTACAGTCCTGTAGACCTTCTACATGCTCGTAGAAGGTCGGGCCGTGCCTGAGTGTGCCACGACCTTCCGCGACCCCCGCGCCGAGCGCGGACCTGGCGGGGGAAGCCGTGCCCGCTCGGTGTCGCTGCCCGCCGTGTGGATGCCTGGACGCGCCCGGATGCGGGGCGGCGACCCGGACCGAGCCTGAAAGAACCGCCTGATGACCGCAGTCTCCCCGGTGCCGCTGGCCTTCGACGGCTCGCACATCGACGGGTCCCTGTTCACGACCGTCACCGACTTCGCCCGCGACACCAAGTGGCTCAACACCCCGATGGAGTGGTGGACCAACGCGGGTCTGGGCGTCTTCGCGATCCTCATGGTGGTCGGCTGGTGGCAGGCGCGCCGCCGCGACACCACGACGATGACCCTCGCGCTGGCCGTCCCGGTCAGCGTCGCCGTGGCCTTCGCCGTGGCCGAGGTGGCCAAGAAGCTCGTGCAGGAGGCCCGCCCCTGCCTGTCGATGCCGCACGCGTACATCGTCGAGACCTGCCCGACACCCAGTGACTACGCCTTCCCCAGCGGCCACACCACCACCGCCGTCGCGACCGTCGCCGCTCTGTTCCTCCTCGACCGCCGCCTCAGCGCGATCGCCGCGGTCTTCGCCCTGATCGAAGGATTCAGTCGGGTGTACGTCGGCGGCCACTACCCCCATGACGTCCTCGCCGCGGCCGTCCTCGCCCTGCCGGTCGCCTACGTGACCAGCCTGGTCCTGCGCCGCTTCGCCGTACCGCTGGTCGCCCGTCTTCGCGCCGGGGCTCTGGCGCCGGTCCTGACGGCCAAACCGGCGGGCGCGCACGTCGCGCGCTGACGTCGAGCCGACATCAACCGGGCGTCCCTGATAGCCATCAGGGACGCCCGAACCATGCGTGCCTCCCCCGGCGTGCCCCACCAGTGATGCGGCTCATTGTTGCGACTGGGTTGCAGCTAGGAAGACTGTGCGTCTAGGTTGTGCCGTTGTCTCCCC
Organism: Streptomyces sp. NPDC050485; assembly: GCF_044458185.1. Taxonomy (NCBI): domain Bacteria; kingdom Bacillati; phylum Actinomycetota; class Actinomycetes; order Kitasatosporales; family Streptomycetaceae; genus Streptomyces; species Streptomyces sp. NPDC050485. The sequence continues at coordinate 92,002 of NZ_JBITHR010000011.1, forward strand.
GGCCGAAGAACGGACGCCCATGGTCACCGCCCCCGTGGCAGAGCAGCTGCCGACCCGATCCCGATGGCAGCGGATAGCCACGTCCATGACGCGCCGCGAATGGTCGCGCATGGGGGGTATGGCCGCGTTCATTCTCGCCCTGCACCTGATCGGCTGGTTCACTCTGGTCGCGATCGTCGCGCCGGAGCACTACACCGTGGGCACCAAGGCCTTCGGTATCGGCATGGGCGTGACCGCCTACACCCTGGGCATGCGGCACGCCTTCGACGCCGACCACATCGCCGCCATCGACAACACCACCCGCAAGCTGATGAACGAGGGGCAGCGTCCCCTGTCCGTCGGCTTCTGGTTCTCGCTGGGCCACTCCAGCATCGTGTTCGCCCTGGCCTTCCTCCTCTCGCTCGGCGTCAAGGCGCTCGCGGGGCCGGTCCAGGACGACAACTCCCAGCTGCACACCGTGACCGGGCTGGTGGGCACCACCGTCTCCGGCGTCTTCCTGTACGTGATCGCGGCCATCAACATCGTCATCCTGGCCGGGATCTGGAAGGTCTTCCGGCGCATGCGGACCGGCGACTTCGACGAGGCCGCGCTGGAAGAGCAGCTCAACAACAGGGGATTCATGAACCGGCTGCTCGGCCGGGTGATGAAGTCGATCACCAAGCCGTGGCAGATGTACCCCCTCGGACTGCTCTTCGGCCTTGGCTTCGACACGGCCACCGAGATCGCCCTGATGGTCCTCGCCGGCTCCGGCGCGGCCTCCGGGCTGCCGTGGTACGCGATCCTGTGCCTGCCCGTCCTCTTCGCCGCCGGTATGTCGCTCCTCGACACGATCGACGGCTCCTTCATGAACTTCGCGTACGGCTGGGCGTTCTCCAAGCCGGTCCGCAAGGTCTACTACAACCTCACGATCACCGGCCTGTCCGTCGCCGTGGCCCTCATCATCGGCACCATCGAGCTGCTCGGCCTGCTCGCCGACAAGCTCGGCCTGCACGGCGCCTTCTGGGACTGGATCGGCGGCCTGGACCTGAACATCGTCGGCTTCGTGATCGTCGGCCTCTTCTTCGCCACCTGGGTCATCGCGATGGCCATCTGGAAGCTCGGCCGCATCGAAGAGAAGTGGACCGCGCACCTGCGCTCCGCCGAACAGGGCGCGGACTGAACCGGCGCGTCCCCGCACGCGCCGGCCGTCCGCCTCTTTGAGTCATGGACGGCGCACCCCGCATCCGTGTGAAGAAGCGGCGCGCGGTACCCTGCGGGGGTATTGGACATCGTGCTCGTGGGGCGGGCGGCGGAGAGGACTGGTCGTGGCGGACAGCGGACAGCACCGGCGGGCTCTGGCCCGGCTGCTGACGCTGTGTGCGGTTCTGCTCGGCTTGTTCCTCATGCACGGCTCCCCGGCCAGTGCCGCGGGCGGCTGCCACGGTGCGAGCTCCGCGACCGCCTCGATGCCGTACGTCCATGGGAGCACCGCGATGACGCCCATGGCCCGCGCCGCGAGCCCGCATCCCAGCGGCGGCGTCCAGGCTCGCGCGGTCGACGGGTCGGCGATGCACGACGGGACGCTGTGCGTCTCGACCCCCGCGCGCGACCGTCTCCCGCTGCCGGCGCCCGCCCTCGCGGTGCCGGCAGCGCTGACGGCGCTGGTGTGGGCGGCCCGCCCGTCGAGCCCGGCCCGTACGGGACGCCGCGGGCCACCGACGGGTGGCAGGGGTCTGCTGCTTCAGGTGTGCATCGCGCGGACGTGACAGGAGCGATGCCGCAGCCCGGCCGACAGGCCGGGAGCGGCGAACGAGCCCTGCTCACCTCGCGCGCCACTGGCGTGGCGTGCCACCCGGAAAGACCTCACCCGATGTTCGCTTCCTCTCGCTTCACCGTGCGCCGCCGAGCACTCGCCGCGGCCACCACGACCGCGGCCCTCGCCCTGACCCTGGCCGCCTGCGGCACTTCGGGCGGCTCCTCGATGCCCGGCATGGACCATGGAACCAAGGCGTCCGTGTCCTCCTCGGCGAGCGCCTCGCCGTCCATGGGTGACATGCCGGGCATGGACCACACGGCGTCCGGCAACGGGCTGTCCGACAGCATGGGCGGCTACCGTCTCACCAGCCAGGGCGCCACGCTCCCGGCAGGCACGCAGGCCGCCTACCGGTTCGCGATCGCCGGTCCGGATGGCAAGCCCGTCACCGGCTTCGCGCTCGACCAGACCAAGCGGCTGCACTTCTACGCCATCCGCTCGGACCTGACCGGCTTCCAGCACATCCACCCGACGATGACCGCCGACGGGACCTGGAGCGCCGACCTCGCCTCCCTCGCCCCCGGTACCTGGCGGATGTTCGCCTCCTTCACGCCCGACTCCGGTCCCGGCAAGGGCAAGGACTTCGTCCTCAGCCGCACCGTCGGCGTCCCGGGTACGGCGACGAAGACGCCGCTGCCGCCCGCCGCCAACTCCGCCGAAGTCGACGGATACACCGTCACCGTCCAGGGCGAGCCGATGGCCGGCATGGCGCACCCGCTGACCGTGACCGTCACCAAGGACGGCAAGCCCGTCACCGATCTGCAGCCCTACCTGGACACCTACGCCCACGTGACCGCCTTCCACGAAGGCGACGAGGCGTTCGCCCATCTCCACCCCGCCACGAAGGTTGACGGCGACCACGGCGGGCCGGAGCTGTCGTTCCACGCCGAACTGCCCGTCTCGGGCAACTGGCGGCTGTTCCTGCAGTTCCAGAGGGCCGGGAAGCTGCACACCGCCGCGCTGACCCTGCGCGTCGGCTGACCGTCCGGGCGGGGGTGCCACACCCCGTACGGCAGTCGGCGATCACCCGCCGCACTGCGGTGACGTGACGCGGAAGCCGCCCCGGACCGCCGAATTGAATGGCGGTCCGGGGCGGCCAGGTGTCGTCGGGTTCGAGTGTTCCTGGTCAGTAGCGGATCGCGCTCGGGTGGGTCGCGGGGTTCGCGCGGTGCGGCGAAGCGCCGCCCGGGGTCATGGAGAAGGCGCCGTTCTGGAGCGGCCCGGGGCTGTACCCGCCGCTGGTGAGGGCCTGCGGGCTGTAGGTGTCGAAGACCTGGCCGTCGACGCTGATGCCCGAGAAGTCGAGCCGGTTGAAGGACGGATAGCTCTGCGTCGGGGATTCGATGATCGCCTCGGCGCTGACGTTCTGGGCGCCGAGGTTCTGGGTGGTGTGCTCGGTCCAGCCCTGGGTGTTGTCCGTGAGGGTGAGGGTGTAGTTGCCGCCGCCGTCGGAGACCACGGTGCCGGTCATGCTGTCGCCCTCCGACACGGGGTCGTTCCAGTAGATGGGCTGGGCCGGGTACATCTCGTACCAGGCGGAGAGCTGCGGGGTGCCGCTGGAGCAGTCGGTCTGCACCCCGGTCTGCTCCACCGTCTGCGAGCCGTAGCCGTCGATGCCGACCCAGGGGGCGAAGAGGTCGTTGGTGGAGTTGCAGGTGGCGTGCGGCTCCACCCAGGATCCGGTGATGCGGGTGAACGAGCCCTGGGCGACATAGCCGCCCCAGACGCTGTCCTTGATCTGCGGCCGCTGCGGGCCGAAGCCGCCGGCGGCAGCGGCGGACGTGCCGACGCCGAGCGGGGCGAGGGTGGCTGCGGCCAACAGCAGGCCGGCGGCGGCGGATCCGGTCCGGTTCGCTCTGCGGAATCGTCTCGCGGTATGTATGGGGGTACCCATGTGCCGGTCTCCTCTGGGTGAGGGGTGGGGGAAGGCTGCGGGTGGGCCCGGCTGATCGGGCCGGGCTCATGGTGGGGGCGGGTGGCCCGAACTCTCAAGGGACAGGCGGGAACTGGAACCCGCCATGGCGGGAACATGACATGATGGCCCATCGGAGATGGACAGAGCGGGCCTGCGGGCTGTATGTGCTCGCCTCACGTACCCAGGCGCGACTGAGGATTAGGCGGTCAGGATGCTCCCGAACTCGCCCTGTGCGGCGGAGACTTCACCTCCCCCGGCCCCGGACGGCCTGCTCGGGGCGCTCGGCGTACCGGAACCCGAGGAGCGCGTCTACCTCCGCGTACTGGCCCGGCCCGGGCGCACCACGGACCGGATCGCCGCCGAACTGACGCTGGGCGCCGAATTCGCGGCGCACACCCTGGAGTTGCTCGCCGAGCGGGGGCTCGTGCGCAGACAGGGGGTGCCGCCGGCCTGGTCGGCGACGGCACCGGACGTGGCCGTGGAGGCGCTTCTGCTGCGCCGCGAGGAGGAGTTGTGCCGGACCCGGGGCCGGATCGGCGAACTGATGCGGACCTACCACCGGGCGCGGCAGCCGTCCGCCGCGGGACTCGTGGAGATGGTCACCGGGCGCACGGCCATCGCGGAGCGCTGGCGGAGCATGCAGGAGGGCGCCCGCCACAGCGTCCTGCTCTTCGACAAGGCGCCGCACATCATGCGGGCCGACCCGGGCGCCGAACTGCCGCTGCTGGCCCGGGGCGTGCGGATGCGGGTGGTCTACGAGGCGAGTACGGTGCGCGCCCCCGGCCGGCTGGCCGAGCTCCGGGAGTTCATCGGGGCCGGCGAAGAAGCCCGGATGCTGCCCGAACTCCCGTGCAAACTGGCCGTGGTGGACGACCGCTGGGCAATGCTCCCGGTGTCGAACGGCGCGGAGCTGCGCGGGGCACTGTTCGTACGTCCCTCATCGCTGCTCGACGCGCTGGTGGCGATGTTCGAGGTGTACTGGCACCGGGGGCTGCGCGTCCCGGACGCCGACGACCCGGGGCGCGTGGCCGGGGACCGGCAGCGGGAGCTGCTGACCCTGCTCTCGGCGGGGCTCACCGACGACAGCATCGCGCGCCAACTCGGCGTCTCGCCGCGGACGGTGCAACGCTGGGTGCACGAGGTGATGGACATGCTCGGGGCCCGCACCCGCTTCCAGGCCGGGATCCAGGCGGCACGCGCCGGTCTGCTGTGAACACCAACGCGAACAGGCTGCGTATCGCACAAGGCGGAGTGTCACTTCCGTAGCGAGTCGGTGAACCGCGCCTCGTATGCCGTTGCGAGGTCGTTCAGCGCCTCACCGCAGTCGCCCGCATAGGACGGGCCGTGCATCAGCCCCAGCGTGGTGGGGGTGAGGCCGGCCAGTCTGCGCATGGCCGGTGCCGTGTCGGCGGTGAGGCAGGACGCGCCGAACACGTCCTCGGCGGCGAGGGCCGGACCGACGATCTCGCTCTCCGTCAGGGGCGGGGCGTTGCCGATGGCGGTGAACAGGTCGCCGCACAGGAGGGTCCCCGTCGTCTCCTCGTACATCAGCCCGGCGTCCCAGCCGTGGGGCACATGCGGGGTCTCAAGGCGCCGTACCCGTTTTCCTCCCAGGTCCAGCACTTCTCCGTCGCTGAGCGGGCGCGGCGGCCGGTCGGCCAGGTCGTTGACCGACACCACACAGCCCATCGCGCCGTGCGCGACCTCGGCCCGAGGGGCGGCGGCCAGCCAGGAGTTCATGGAACCGCACTCGTCGGCCTCGACATGGCCGAAGGTGATCCAGCGCAGCCCCTCCACCGGGGTCACCCGGGCCACGGCGTCCGACACCAGAGGGAACAGCGCCCGCAGTCCGCAGTGGAACAGCAGAGGTTCCTCGGCATTGATCAGGAACTGGTTGAACAGGAAGTCGGCCTCACTGATGTACGTGGACAGCCGGTAGATGTCGGGCGCGATCTCCGTGACAGTCGTCTCCATGCCGGGACGGTCCTCTCTTCCCTCGCTTTCGACGGCCAGTATGGCTCCCGGCCCCAGGAAGGGCGCGCCGATTGCGGCCGCTTGGCGGAGGCGGCGGTGCGGGTTCCCACCGACGGTTCTAGATGCCGCCCGCAACGGCGAGGCCGAGCGCGAGGAGTACGGCGCCGGTGGTGATGTTCAGTCCTCGCCGGACCGCGGGCCGGGACACCAGCGCGCGGCCCCGCCCCACGGCCCAGGTGAACAGCAGGTACCAGCACGCGTTGACCAGCGCCCAGAGCACTCCGAGGGCGACGCTGGACACCAGGACGGGGCCGTCGGCCGTGACGAACTGGGGCAGCACCGAGATCGCGAACACACCCGCCTTCGGGTTGCCCAGTGTCGTGCCGAGCCCGGCGAGGTAGGCCGCCCAGAAGCCCGGCCGCTGCTCCTTCGCGTCGGCCGCCGGGGCGTCTTGGGTACTGCGGGCCGCCCGGAGCGTATTGATACCGAGGACGACCAGTACGATGCCGCCCGCGATCCGTACCGCCGCATAGGCATGGGGATTGGCCAGCAGCACGGCGGACAGGCCCGCGGCCGCCGCGCTGGACCAGATCAGCAGCCCGGTGGCGTTGCCCGCGATCGTGGGCCGGGCGCGACGGGGCCCGAGCGCCAGGGTCTGCCGCATCATCAGCGCCTGGCCGGCTCCCGGGAGCATCGCGAGCAGCCAGGTGGTGACCAGGAAAACGGGCAGATGGGTGGGCATGCCGAGGGCCTTCCGTGGGTGGTGGCTTGCCCACCCAGGCTGGCCCGCCGGAGCACCTCGGAGAAGTTAGAGCCGAGCGGTGCAGCGTTAACATTATTGAATGGCCGATCCTGGACAGCTCCGCCTCCTGGCGCTGATCGAGCGCCACGGCTCCCTCACCGCGGCCGCACACGCCCTCGGGCTCACACCGGCGGCGGTGACTCAGCAGGTCGCGCGGGCGGAGCGGGACTGGCAGGTGCCGCTGGTCCTTCGCGGGCCGCGCGGGGCGAGCCTGACTCCGGCCGGTGCTGTCCTGGCCGCCCATGGACACGTCATCGACCAGCAGGCGGACCAGGCATCGGCCAGGCTGGCGGCACTCCTTGGACACCTGTCGCTGCGACTGCGGGTCGGAGCCTTCCAGGCGGCCGCCCTCCATCTGCTTCCGCCCGCCCTGACCGCGCTGCGCCACCGCCACCCCGAGGCGGACCTGTCGGTCGAGGACCTGGCCTCCGCATGGGGCATCGAGTACGTGGCAGAGGGCAGGCTCGACCTCGCGGTCATCGCCTCCTGGGAAGCACCCCCGGCCCCGCCCCCGCACATCGCGGTACATCCGCTCCTGGTGGACCCGATGGTGGTGGTGCTGCCCGACGACCACCCGCTCGCGCGACGGCCCGACGCCGACCCGCTGCGCCTCGCGGAACTGCGCGACGAGTCCTGGGTGACCATCCTGGCCGGTCATGCCGCCCGCGAGCAGTTCGACCGGGCGGCGGGCGACGCCGGGTTCACCCCCAAGATCCGGTTCCAGACCGCCTCGTACGACGTCGCGCAGGCGCTGGTCGGCACCGGCATCGGGGTCTGCCTCGTCTCCCGGCTGGCCCTGACCCACCTGCCCGGCACCACCCACCGCGAACTCGCCCACCCGCAACCGCATCGCCAACTCCACGCGGTGACCGCGGCCGACGCCTCCCTCACGCCGCTCGTGGACATCTTCCTGAGCCTGCTGCGCGACGTGGCCGAGGACATCACCGCCACATGGCCCGCGCGACGGTGAGCCGGGCCCCTCGTCCACGGTGACCTTCATCTGTGGTCCTCCAGGTACTCGGGGCAGGCGGTGAAGGGGGAGAAGAGCAGCCCCCCGTTGTCCGCTGATGCCGTCAGGGGCTCTCGGCGCGCGGGGTGGCCAGCCGGGCGAACGCGCGGGAAATCTCGGCCAGTTGGGATGCCTCCGCGTCCGTGCCGGTGCCGGAGGCGGTCGGCAGGGGGACCGGGCCGGGCCTGAAGTCCGTGGTGGGGGCGGGGGAACGCAGGGCCGCCGAGATGCGGGCCGCGGCGGTGGCGGCCGTGTCCGGGTCAGGGCGGGGCGGGGCGTTCAGCCGGGGGCGCAGGAGGAGCAGGCCGTCGTGGATCTCGATGACCCGGCGGTAGAGGACGAACCGGATGCCGGGATGGGGGCGGGGACGGGGCAGTGCGATGTCCGGGAACGCGCCGTGCAGGGCGGACCACAGCGGGGCCAGCGCCCGGTAGGTGCGGTACGTCCACCACCGGTGGCGCAGCCAGGGCCAGGCCGCCGCGCTGCCACCGCTGATGACCAACGCCGCGCAGAGCAGACCGAGGGTGATGGAGAGCGGGTCGTCGCCGTCGGACTGGCGGCCGGTGAGCAGGGCGAGCCGGACGTCGTCGAGCCCCCAGGCGGTCCAGGCCACGCCGACGGCGGCGCCGGCGACGAGCAGGCGCATGCCGATGCGCGGGGCGCCCGGACCGGTCCGCCGGGACCGGCGCAGCAGCGCGCGGCCCAGGCCCGTCAGGTGCCAGGCCGGGTAGAGGACGAGGGTGATGTCGTACGCGGCCAGCACGGCACGGTGACGGGCGTCGACGAAGAGTTGACCGGCCGAGTGCTGCAGCCGGGCCGAGGCGAACAGCGTCACCAGCGTGAGGAGGGCCAGCCCGGCGGCGACGGCCTGGCGCCGCACCGGGCGGCAGGTCAGCAGTCCCAGGCAGGACACCGCCAGAGTCCGCAGTGCGTCGCCGAGCAGCATGGGCAGTCCCGGCAGGCCGACGGCCCGTTCGAGGGCCCGGGCCGTGGCCGGGGCGAGTACCAGCAGGGCGGTGCCCAGGCAGAAGGCGAAGCGGTGCGCGTGGCGCAGGGCGGTCTCGCACCGTTTGCCGCGGAGCGCGGCCCACCGGAACAGGCCGAACGCGAGCAGGGCGAATCCGCTGAGGTAGGGGAGGGCGTCAGCCACGGCCGCCGTGCCGGGGCGCGGGGCCGAAGAGCGGGTCCGGCGGCCGGTCCGGGGCGGACCAGACGGCCCGCTGGAGGATGAGGGAGGCGAGTAACTCCGCCTCCTGCTCCTGTGGTTGGGAGTAGACCGTGCGGCCCAGGACCCGGCCCACCAGCTCCGGTGACAGGTGCGGCACAAGGCCGGTGGAGAGTGCGCCGTCGTGTTCGCACAGCAGGTGGGACAGCTCGTGCACCAGGATGTGCTGCTGGTGGAGCGGTGAGGTGTCCGCCGCGTAGACGATGTAGTCGGCCGACTCGGCGGTCACCAGCAGGCCGCACGGCACCCCGGGCTGCCAGGTGGCCGGCATCAGATCGATCGGCCTGCCGCGGCGCCGGGCAACGGTCTCGGCGAGCCGGAACGCGTCGAAGGGAACGGGGAGTTCCAGGGATGCGGCGAGGGCACGACAGCGTCGCAGCAGGCGGCGCTGTGTCATCAGCCGGCCGGTCGGCGCCGGTCGGCCTCGCGCCGGGCGATCGCGTCGATGAGGTCGCGTACGGTGCCGAGCCCGTCGGGGGAGAGGCTGACCGCGCGCAGGGCCACATCGCGCACCCCGGCGTCGCGCATCGCGGAGAGCAGCGCCACCTCCTCGGCGATCCGGGCGCTCTCCGCGTCGTCGAAGAAGTAGGCGACCGGCACCTGGAAGAAGGCGGCCAGTGCCTCGAGGTGGCGCTTGGTGGGGTTGTCCCGGCGGCCGGTGCGCAGCTGCCACAGATAGGTGGCCGAAAACGTCTCGCCGCTCGACTCGCGGCACGCGCGGGCCACTTCCTCATTGCTGTACGGGGAGTGGTCAGGACGGCGGACCGTTCGGAAGAGTGCGTCTATCCGTTCCGCCAGTGACTGGACCTCGGCCTCCGACACGGCCCCACCTCCGTTCGCACCGGCATGATATCCCGCCCCGTTCCGGCCGCGGCACCCGATGACGATCTCAGCTGAGATGAATGAAACAGCCAAAGAATCCATACCAGTTGACACGGGGATCGGGGCTGCACGAGGCTTCGAGGCGCATCGGGAGCGCGAGCCATCGGCTCGTGAACGAAGGGAACATCACCGTGAGACGTACCACCGCCGCGTTATTGACGGCACTGCTGGCGATCATCGGGGCCATGGCCCTGCCCGCCACCGCCCAGGCCGATGCGCCGGGGTCGTGCACCACCCACTACGAGGGCCCGGTCGCCAGTGCCAGTTGCACCGGGGTCTCCCCGGGCACCATGTGGCAGACCCGGGCCGCCTGCTTCTACCTCATCGGCAACCAGCCGATCGACTACTGGGTGGCCGGCCCCGTCGTCACCGGCGACGGCACATCGATCGCCTTCTGCAACCGCGGCCAGTCCTGGGCGACCAGGACGATCCGCCCGACGGTGGTGGGTGTGACCGGCAGCCAGGGCCGGCTGGTCGGCTACGGCGGCAAGTGCGTCGACATCCGCAGCGGAAAGACCACGGTGGCCACCCCCGTGCAGATCTACGACTGCAACGGCACCGGCGCCCAGTGGTGGACGCTCGGCACGGACCACACGGTGCGCGCCCTCGGGATGTGCCTGAACGTCGTGTGGGGCGGCCACGACAACGGGACCAAGGTGGAGATCTACGACTGCCAGCCGTGGAGCCAGGGCGAGCAGTGGCTTCCGCAGGCGGACGGCTCGCTGAAGAACGTCCTCACCGGCAAGTGCCTCGACGACCTCGGCTTCAACACCAACAACGGGACCCAGTTGGGCATTTGGGACTGCAATGGTCTGCCCAACCAGAAGTGGACCCTGACCGCCTGATCCGCTGGCGGGCGGGGGCCAGGGTGGCCGATGCCGTGCGGGCCGACTGCATCGGCGCACAGGTCGGGCCCGCCGCCGAGTCCACGCCCCGGCACGGCCAAGCCCCGTCACGTGAAGGCCGACGGGGCTTGGCCACGTGGGCTTGTCGCGGGGCGGCGCCCCGACAGGCCGCTCTGAGGGGCGCGCCCCCTCGCTGCCGACACCGTCCCGAATCGGTGACGCACGGCCACCGGCCGGGGGAGGGTGCGGCGGGGGCCGTGGATGCGGTGCCGCTTGCATTGACAGGTGCACGGAGCATACTGGTCGAGCCCCGATCACTCACAGAACGACTCCATGGCCAAGAACAGCAGCTCCTCGACCACCGTCCCCGTCACCGCGTGGCTGGGGCGCGGCCGCCACCTCGGGCCCGAGCCCGAGCTGGACGTCCGGCGCAACCTGATCGCCCTCAAGGCGGCCGGGGTGCTCGACGACTTCCTGGACCTCGACCCCGTCGAGGCGGCCCGCTCCACCGTGCTGCACCCGCGGGACGAGTCCGCCGACCCCGGCCCGTCGGCCCGCCGCCTCTTCGAGGCCCGCTGGCGGGTGGCCGACGACGTCACGGTGCGCGCACAGCTGACCACGTACGAACCCGAGACCCGCCGCAAGGAAGGAGTGGGCGTCACCTGGGTCCTCGCCGCAGAGGCGGAGCAGGTGTGGGACGCGCACTGGCCGTCGCCCGTCACCATGTTCTGGCCCGACAGCGACCGGATCGCCTGGGACCACGACACGGTGCCGGGCGTGCGCCTGCGGACGACGAACCACCTGCCGAAGGACGACGACGAGCTGCGCCACCGGCTGCGGGACTGCACCCGGCACAGCTGGTACATCCACGTCGTGGTGCACGAGGCGATGACGCCCGACGCGATGGGGCAGCAGCCGATCTCGGCGTTCCTGCCGCCGAGCCTGCGGCACCGGGTGGTCGAGCACCGGGGCACGCCGGAGCAGGCACAGATCGCCGACTTCGCGATGAAGCGGGAGCTGAGCGTGCGGATGCCGCGCGGCGGCGCTGTCGTCCTGCCCACGGCGCCGCAGGGTCCGGGTTACGACGCGGAGCGTTTCACGGTGCGCAGTGTCTTTCTGGACGGCTCGGAACCGACCGAACTCCTCGACAGGATCAAGGAGTTCGCCGCGCTGCCGCGGCCGCTGCCGGCCGACGCCGAGCGGGCCCTGACGCGGCTGCGCCAGGGCTGGCACCTGCTCACCCCGGACGAGGAACTGGTCCACGCCCAGGGCATGGTCACCAAGTACGCCGAGGCGCTCGACGTCATGACGAACTCCCGTGACCTGTACCGGGAGGCCGCCGAGACGGCGCATGCCGCGCTGGCCGAGGCGACGGGTGGCGACGGTGTGCCCCGGCTGCCCGCGCCGAGGACTGCCAAGGCGGACGGTTCGCCGCTGAGCGCCCTCACGAAGGCATTCGGCCGCTTCCGGGACCCGAACAAGTAGGGCGCGTCGGACGCGTCGCCGTCAGTCCTCGGCCTCGACCGCCCAAGCGCCCCCCGCGCAGCGGCCTTTCACGGCGATGCCGCCGGGGCGCCGTTCGCGCCCGCTCACGAACGAGCGCGGTCCGCCGATCGGCTGTCGCGTCAGGGGCCGATCCGGAGACGCCGGCCGTACGCAGCGCAGGCCCTGGCTTTCGGTGAGTACGAAGACGATGTCCTTGAGGAGGGGCGCCGGGACCCGGCGGGCGGCGGCCTGCTCGGCGCCAACTCGCTTGATGTGAAACACCGTTCAACCATTCGCCGCTGGGCCGAATTGCTGGCCGTCTCCCCGTCCCGTGCTGCACTCTCCTCCGGCGGACTTCCGCCACCGGCGGAGCAGGAGACGATCGGTACGCAGTTGCGGCAGGCCGCCGGGCCAACGCCATCACGATCGGGGTGTCGATCGGTGATGCCGCGCCCAACGGTGCTCGCCAACACCAGCCCCCTGCACGGAACTTCACGGGCCACACCATCCGGCGGGAGGCCATCTCAGGAACTACGGTTCGCGATCGGCATTTTTGGCCCCTCTGGAGGTCGCTCCCCTGGCAGGGGGAGGTGGATCATCCGGGCGGTCGATGCCACACAGCGGCGGTCGATGCGACGTTCGGGGTATGGCTGCTGATGGACAGACGTTGAGGCCCCTGTGGCGTATGTGGTGGCGAGGATGGCCGCGCTGGGTGAGCCGGGTGGCGGTGCTGTGGGCGGCGGTTTACGGCACATTTTGACGTCACTGTGCTGCTGGCCCTGCTCGGCGTCTTCCTGCTGTGGGGACTGGTCCAATGCGGCAAGGCGACGCCGACTCCCCAGGGGACGCGCTGCTGATGGGCTGGGTCGGCATGGTCGCATTTGCCGGCTACGGCTTCGCGCTGACCATCGCGGCCCGCTCGTACTGGCACCGGACCCGTCCGATCAACCAGCTGACTGTTCACACCGAGTGACATCCGCGGCCGGTTGGCTCCCCGCCAGCTGGCCGCCCATGGGGGCCTGGAGGTGCGGGCAGGCCTGGAGCCGCCCGCCGCTGCCGAAAGCATCACCTGCCCCGGCCGCCGTCACCGTCGCAGCGGTCCTCGTGGTCGCAACCTTGACGCACCGTCCCCCTGTCTTCTGACGGCTGTTGACAGCCTCTTTCAGTGCTATATAACTTGTGACATGTGAAATGTTACTGCGCGAAGGGGGAGTGTCGTGCCCAGTGGTACAGGGCTTGACGAGCGCGTGGCCGCCGTCGTGAAAACGGCGGGGTTGGTGAGGCCTCAGAACCGGTTCTTCGCGGCGGCGAGGGCTGTTGACGTGGTCGCGGTTGCGGACGCGCTGGCCGTGGCGCGGCAGTGGGAGGCGATGACCAAGGCGTTCATGTTCACGACGATCTCGGGACTCGGCGCGGCGGCGCGGCACTTCGCGGCGCAGCAGGCTCCGGGGCGGGAGGCGTTGGCGGCCTTCCAGACGGCCTATCGGGTGATCGGCGACGATCTCGACAACCTGGCCGCCGACTTCAGCACGGTGGCGCCTCGTGGAGCGGCCGGGATCCACTACCTGTGGTGGGCGGACTCGATTGTGGCGCCGCTGGCGGAAGCGGCCGGCGAGGAGACGGCACGGGATCTGCCGGCGGGCGTCGCCAAACTGCTCGGGGCGATGGAGTCGCTGTCCACTCACCGGTTGGGCCCGGCGGTGCAGCTGCGGGTCGTGGAGGCCACGGCGTTGGACATCGCCGTCGCGTTCCGCCGCGTCTACGGCAAGGTGCTGGTCGACGGGCAGAAGCTGTTCGCCGCGTCCGACGCGCTGGTGTGGATCGACGCCCACATCAAGGCCGAGACGAGTCACGCCCAGTCGGTCAGCGACGCTGAGACCGGCATGACCGCCCTGGTCGAGAGCGAACAGGACGCCGAAGAGCTGGTGCTGCTCGCCACGGATTACGCGGCCCACTGGGCCGGCGCGCTCGACGACTTCGCCGATCAGATCTCCGCGGGCTGATCCGGGAAGGACGTACAAAGCCAGTGAACGACATCATCGACGCGGTCAACGCACTGCGCGGCTCGGTACGGCGCGACGAAGTGCGCGACGACGTGTTCCTCAAGCGTCTCTCCCATGAGCTGATCACGTCGCCGGTGCTCCGGAAGGTGCCGGCCGTCCAGGCGTTCGCCGATGACGCCCTGGCGTTCGCCGGGGATCCCCGGCTGCTCCGGACCAAGGCGCACATCAACACCCGGGCGGACAACCACATCTTCTCGCTGTTCGACGCGTCCTACTTCCCGACGCTGTCCCTGGAATTCCTGACCTACCGGACACCGCCCACCGACGAGCGCCTGGACGCCAGGTACCCCAGCCCGACCATGCCGGTGACGATCGAGCGCATGTCGAAGGGCTTCGAGGCGCGACCGGTCGTGGCGCTCTTCCCCGAGAACCACATTGACGGCCGCCAGGAGCGCGGCGACCTTGTCTTCTACTTCATCGACAAGTTCGTGGAACGGCATCTGCGCCTGACCCGGCTGCTGGCGAAGAACGTCATGGCCCAGGGATCGTTCCCGTTGGTCGAAGCCGCGGGGCCGGAAGAAGTCGAGCAGGCGTCGGCCTGGTGGGTGCGGCTGCATGAATACCACCACCGGCAGGGCGACATGCCGATTCCCGACTTCCTCCCGGTCAAGAAGCTGAAGCCGCTGGCCGGACTGGAGGAACTTCGGGTCGACGTGTCCGCGATGCTCGCCTGCCTCCATGACTCCGCGCTGCCTGAGCGTGGTGCGAGGCTCACCTACGAGTACGTCCTGTCCGAACGGCTGCTCCGCTACGCGGTCGAGGGGATACCCAGGCCCAACTACGACGCGGTGGCCTCCCAGTTGCTCTTCAACTATCTGATCGCCGCGGAGGGCATCTGGCTGAAGGACGGTCTGATCCATCTGAGCCCGGGTCTGCCGGCCGTGCTGGCCGAGTTCCTGGGCGAGATCCAGGCGATCGAACGGCACATCCACAGCGAATCCGCCGAACAGGTCCGGGACCGGCTGCTGCGATTCACCAACCGGTACACCGACTACGACGAGGAGGCGAAGGACTACCGTCACATCCCCTTCTTCGCCGAGGCCAAGCGGAAGCTGGGCGTGTGAACATGATCAGTATTCCGATCTTCCAGGTCGACGCCTTCACCGACCGGGTCATGTGGGGGAATCCGGCGGCCGTCTGCCCGCTCGAGGAATGGCTTCCCGAGCCTGTCATGCAGGCCATCGCCCTGGAGAACAATCTCCCGGAGACGGCCTTCATCGTCCGGAACGGGGACGCCTACGATCTGCGCTGGTTCACCCCGGCCACCGAGGTGGACCTGTGCGGACACGCCACACTGGGCGCGGCCTACGTCGTACTGACGCATCTGGAGCCGGGCTGGGACGAGGTGACGTTCCACTCGGCCAGCGGACCTCTCGTGGTCGCCAGGCGCGGGGACCTGTTCGGCATGACGTTTCCCGCCCTCGAATTCTCCCCGGTGGAGCCGCCGTTGGACCTGCTGCGCGGTCTGGGTCCGGTGGCGCCGTCGGCGGTCTACCGGTCCATGGACTATGTCGCGGTCTACGAAAGCGAGGCGCAGGTCCGCTCGGTGGTGCCGGACCTCGTCGCGCTCTCCGCGCTCGACCTGCGTGGTGTGGTCATCACCGGGCCGGGTGCCGAGGCCGACTTCTGCTCGCGCTTCTTCGGGCCGAAGCTGTCCATCCCGGAAGATCCGATCACCGGGTCGGCGCACTGCGCGCTCGTCCCGTACTGGGCGCAGCGGCTGGGGAAGTCCCGGATGCGCGCCCACCAGTTCTCGCCGCGGCTGGGCCGGACGCTCACGATCAGCCTCGACTGCGGCCTCGACGGGGACCGGGTCGCCTTGTCCGGCGCGGCCAGACCGTACATGGCCGGGAAGATCCGCCTGTCCGACGACGACCTCGACCAGAACCGAGAGGGATAACGTGCGCACCCAGCGAATCTTCCATGCGGTGGACTCCCACACCGAGGGCATGCCCACGCGTGTGATCACCGGCGGGATCGGGGTCATCCCCGGAGCGACGATGGCGGAACGCCGGATCCACTTCCGGGAGAACCTCGACCACATCAGGACCCTGCTGGTGACCGAGCCCAGGGGGCACGCGTCGATGAGCGGGGCGATCCTCCAGCCGCCGACCCGGCCCGACGCGGACTGGGGCGTGCTGTTCATCGAGGTGTCCGGCTATCTCCCGATGTGCGGGCACGGCACGATCGGCGTGGCGACCGTTCTGGTGGAGACGGGCATGGTCACCGTGACCGAGCCGGTCACGACGGTGCGCCTGGAGACCCCGGCCGGTCTGGTCGTCGTCGATGTGGCGGTCTCGGACGGGGTCGCACGCCATGTCACCTTGCGGAACGTTCCGGCGTTCTGCGAGAGGCTGGACGCCGAGCTCGAAGTTCCGGGGTTCGGCTCCGTCCGCTACGACCTGGCCTACGGCGGCAACTTCTACGCGATCGTGCGGCTCGACGACTACGGGCTGCCCTTCGACAGGAAGGCCAAGAACGAGATCACGGCCGCGGGGCTGGCCACCATGGAGGCGATCAACGCCACCGCTGAGCCGGTACACCCCGAGGACTCCCGGATCCGGGGCGTCCGGCATGTGTACTTCGCTGCGCCGGGGTCCGACGCCTCGTACTCCCGCCACGCCATGTCCATCTACCCCGGCTGGTTCGACCGTTCGCCGTGCGGCACCGGCACCAGCGCGAGGATGGCGCAGCTGCACGCCCGCGGCGAGCTGGAGCTCGGCGCCGATTTCGTCAACGAGTCCTTCATCGGCTCGAAGTTCACCGGCCGCCTTGTCGAGGAGACGACCGTCGCCGGCCGCAAGGCCGTCGTGCCGACCGTCACCGGACGGGCCTGGATCACGGGCACCGCGCAGTACTTCCTGTCTCCCGGCGATCCCTTCCCCGCAGGTTTCGAGCTCTGATCTCCCTCCGTAAGGCCTCGTAAGGAAGGGCACGCCCCCCATGGCCTCTGTGATTCTCGGCCGCATACCGTTCGACGGCGAACGCCTCGCCAAGGACATCGCCCGGCTCACGACCCTGCCGGTCCCGCAGGAGCCCTACCAGGTCTTCACCACGGGCACCTGGCTCAACCTCAATCTGTGGAACGCCTCCGGCGACCACGCGGACGGCTTCTGGTACGGCCACGAGCAACGTCCGGGACGTCCCACCGAGCTCCTCGACGAGGTCCCTTATCTCCGGGAAGTGCTGACCACCCGGTTCAACCTGGATCGGATGACGATGGTGCGCGGGCGCAACGTCGTCGAGTTCTCCATCATCCCGCACCGGGACTTCATCGAGGCCGGCGATGTGGCGGAGTTCTTCCGGGTGATCCTCTTCCTGGAGGACAACGAGCACGCGGTCAACTCCGACGAGGACATGGTCTTCCACATGCGGAGGGGCGAGGTGTGGTTCCTGGACGCGGCCCAGGTCCACGCGGGCATGAACATGTCCTCACGCAGCCGCTGGTCGCTCTGCCTCGACTTCGTGGCCGGTCCGGGTTTCCGTCCGGCCGACATCTTCGCCCGGCCCGAGTTCTACGACCCCGGTCTGCGGCCGGCTCTGGTGGAGCGCAAACCGGCCTCGCCGGAGCTGCCGGAGCGGCTGCGTGCCCTGAGCACCGTCGTCTCCCGGCACAACATCAAGGACATCGCCTTCCTGCTGGGCCGGATCCACTTCACCGAGGAGGTGCCGATCGGTGCCTCCTGGGACTGGCTCATCGACATCACTCGGGAGTCCGGCGATCCGGAACTGATCGACATCGCCGAACGTGCCAAGAAGTTCTTCGTCCTCTCCCGTGAAGTCGGCGAGGACTTCACCTTCCTGCCGGGATGAGCGCGGCCGACAAGGACCGGTTCTCGCGTCCCGAGCTGCTGGAGCACATCACCGAGGTCTGGGCAGACGTCCTGTCGCTTGATCGGATCGAGCCCGACCAGGACTTCTTCGAACTCGGCGGCCATTCGCTGGGGGCGATGCGAGCCGCGGCCCGGCTCGGGGACGAACTCGGCTGCGACCTGTCCCTTCGGGTGATCTTCGAGCACCGCACGATCAGCGCCCTCGCTGCCGCGATCACGAATGCCGGGGTGCCGGAATGACGGGCCTGGGCACCATGTTCCGTGCGGTCGTCACCGCGACGGACTTCGAACGTTCCGTCGCCGAGTTCCAGTCGGCCTGGTCGGAGGGCCACCGCGAAGCCTCCGTTCCGGTGTGGATCGGCGCGCGCTCCGACCTCAGGGCGTCGCTCGATCTCGCGGCGGGACTCTACAGCTCCCTGAGGCAGCCGCCCGAGTGCGCGGCGGGAGTCGTCCTGGGGGACGTGCCGCAGGCGATCCGCTCGTTCGCCCGTCCGCTGGCGCGGCATTGGACGGACGGTGCGCCGCCCGAGGGCGGAGGTTCGCTGATCGTCCTCGGCCGCTATGCGGACCTGCGGATGGAGGTTCTCGGCCCGGCGCTGGTGGACGCCTACCGCCGTGGCCGGGACGTCTTCCTGCTGACGGGCCGTGACCTCCACTCGATCACGTGGACGATCGCCAAGCAGTACGGCGAAGTGGCCGCCGAGGGTGGGACCGGGCTGTTCACCGATCTCGACACGGAGCCGGTGTCCACGTCGGCGACCTACTACGACTCGCGGACACTGGGCGGCGCGGATCTCACCCGCATCGCGGCGGAACGTGTCTGGAAACGCGTGCTGGTCAGCGGTCACGGCACCGAGGACAGCATCAACCTCGGCGCGCACACGGTGTGCGGGCTCAGCCCGGTCGCCGCCCCGGAGCGGCCCGGCCCCACGTGCGCCTACGGCCGGGGCTGCCACAAGCCCGACGACAAGCTGATCCCCGCACATCGAGTCCGTGCCGCGGAGCTCGTACTCAGCGGCTGCGACAGCGGCGCCCTGGCGGATCTCGCCTCCTACAGCCCCCGCTACCAACTGCTCCTGAACGCCGTCGACGGCCCCGCCCAGACGGTGGTGGCCGCGCTGTCCATGCACCAGTCCGCCCGGGTGGAGAACCTCGTCTGGCTGGACTCCGCCGACAGGGGCGGGAGCACCGCCCGGCTGCTGAACGCGAGCCTGCGGACCATGCACCCCTATCCCACGTTCATCCAGGTGGGGCTGCCGAGTTCGGCCTATCGTGATACCGGGCCACCGGCTGCCGCTCCGGCTCCCCGGGAAGAACCGTATGGGCTCGTCCGTGACCTCAGCTCGCGGGCCCGCGGCTTCCTGATGACCGGCATGCTGCCCGCCGCGCATCCCCTGCGGGAACGGTTCGAGCGGCTGGCGGAGAAGACCGAGACGATGGCCGCACGGCCGGTCATGGGCCTGGCCGCGGAAAGGTCGGCCTTCCTGCACTCGCTCGAAGGCGACGCCCAGTCGCTCGACCAGGCGATCGCCGTACGGATCGCGGAACGCCCCGACGACGGACTCGCCGGGTTTCCTCGCTTCTTCGGCGACCGCAGTACGGTCTCGATCCCGGACGCGACGACCACGCCGTGCGTCCTGTGCGGGCGGACCGCTTGGCAGTATCCGCGCCGCGGGTTCACCGCCCGGGTGCCCCTCACCACCGCGCACGTCTGCCTGAGTTGCGGTCCGGTGGGATACACGATGGAGGGCGGGGCACGGCTCGACGCGAAGGCCGCCGCGACGGTCTCCGCCGGAGCGACGCTACGCATCGAGGCCGCGGTCGAGTCGCCGCGACCGGGTCCGGTGCAGGTGGGCGTGAGCGTCCCCTGGAGCCTTCGGGCCGCGGTACTTCCGCCGGTGCACAGTGTCCGGCTCGGCCGCGGGGAGGGCCGGAGCGTCGTCTTCGAGGTGCGTCTCGACGCGTCGGCTCCGCCCCAGGAACACCACTTCACCGTCTTCGGAGTCCAGGATCTCGCGATCTCCCTGCTGCGTTGTCCGTTCGCTGTCCTGCCACCCGGGGAGGCATAGGTGGACAGCACCCTCCATGCGGCGGTGGCCCGCCAGGCACGCGAAAGGCCGGATCATCCGGCGTTGGTCGAGCGTGGTGCCGCTGTCAGTTATCGCACCCTCGACCGGGCGGCCGATCACTTCGCGTCGGTTCTCACGGACCTCGGCATCGGTCCGGGGAGCCTGGTTCCCGTCATCCTTCCCCGGTCCACCCGCCTGGTCGTCGTCCAACTCGCGCTGCTGAAGTGCGGGGCCGCCTATTCCGTGTTCGATCCGGGCTGGCCCGCCCAGCGGCTGGAGTCGCTGCGCGGGCGCCTGCGGGCGCCGCTGGCCGTCGCGGACTCGAAGGCATACGGCTTCCCGGTCTGGACTCCGCCCCGGGAATCACTGCGGGAATCCGCGGACCGGGCGGCCGCACCAGTACGAGCGGACGCCGACGGCTCCTCGCCCGCGATGGTGATCTTCACCTCGGGAACCACCGGCGTACCCAAAGCGGTGGTCCTGCCGCACCGGGCGGCGCTGCGGCTGTTCCGCGGCGACGGGCCGGTGTCCTTCGGCTCCGATCACGTCATGCCGCAGGTGTCGAACGCGGCATGGGACATGTACGCGCTGGAGGTCTGGGGAACTCTGGTCGCGGGTGGGACCTGTCTCCTCCCGGACGACCAGTTCTTCCTCCCGGAGTCCCTGCGCGCGGCCGTCACCGAGCACGGCGCGAACGCGGTGCACCTGCCGACCGCCCTGTTCAACCTGTTCGTCGATGTGGACCCCGGCTGCTTCACCGCCCTGCGGACGGTCTTCGTCAGCGGCGAGGCGATGTCCGGGGCCCACGCGGCCAGGTTCGTACGGGCCCATCCGGCGACCCCGCTGGTGAACTGCTACGGACCCGTCGAATGCTGCATGTTCGTCTCCGCCCACCGCGTCTCCCTGCGGGATTGCCACGAGCCCGAGGGCGTCCCGCTGGGAACGGCCGCGCCGGGGACGCGGATCTTCGTGATGGCCGACGACGAGGTGTGCCCTCCCGGGCGGGAAGGCGAGATCTGCGTGGCCGGCGAAGGACTGGCCGCGGGCTACCTGGAACAGGACGAGCTGACCGCGGAAAGGTTCCGCACCGCGGGGATCGAAGGCGTTCCGACCAGGGTGTACCGCACCGGCGACCAGGGGCGCCTGGACGACGACGGCAACCTGCGCTACCTCGGCCGCAAGGACCGCCAGGTGAAGCTCCGCGGCTTCCGCGTCGAACCCGCCGAGGTGGAGCACGCCGGTCGCTCGGTGCCGGGAGTCCTCAACTGCGCCGCGGTCCCGATCCGCGAAGCCGACGGCGGCTATCAGTCGATGGTGCTGGCCTACACGATGCGACCGAACCGCGAGGCCGACTCCCCGGACCCGCTCGGAGTGCGCTCAGCCCTGGCTGCGGTGCTCCCCGAATACCTGGTGCCCGCCCGTGCCGTGGCTGTCGACGCCCTGCCGCTGACACCGAACGGAAAGTTGGACCGTGCCGCCCTGGAGGACTGGGGGAGCACGCATCACAGGAGGAACAATCATGGCTGAGAGCCAACCTCGCCTGCTGCTCGTGGGTCTGGACCGATACACCCTCGACGCGTGCGTCCGGCTGGGCGTGGAGGCCGCCGTCGTCTGCGGCGCGGCCGCCTGGGACGACGGGCTCATGAGCATCCCTCCCGAGCTCACCGTGATCAGGGTGGACGACCAAGTCAGCGTCGAGGCCGTGCTGATGGCGCTGCGGCGGGCCGGGCTGGGCGCCGACGACTTCGACGCGGTACACACCTCCGACGAGTACTCCATGGTCACGGCAGGGATGCTTGCCCGTCACCTCGGCGTGCCAGGGCTCGATCCGGAGACGGCGGTGCGCTTCCGCGACAAGTCCATTCAGAAGGCCGTGGTGCGCGGTGCCGGGCTGCCTGCCGCACAGTGCGTGGTCGTCGAGGACGTCTTCTCGGTCTCCGACATCCAGGAGTTGCCCTTCGCGCCCGCCGTGCTCAAGCCGGTAGCCGGTGCCGCCACGGCCCTCACCACGTCGGTCAAGAGCGTCGATGACCTCCGGGCGCGGGGCGAGGAGTACCGGCGCAAGCAGACCGGTCAGCGCACGTTCGTGCTGGAGGAGCACGTCGTCGGCGACGAATGGTTCGTGGACGGCATCGTCTTCGACGGGGAACTGCTGTTCCTCGCCGTGGGCGCCTATGGGGATCCGTGCCTCACCGCCATCGAGAGCGGGCAGCCTCTGTGGCTGCGGCACTTCGACCCGGCCGAGGAAGGCTGGGCCTACGAGAAGGCGCGGGGCCTGGTGGGATCCGCGCTCGATGCGCTCGGGCTTCGGGACGGGTCGTTCCACATGGAGCTCTTCCACGACGGGCCTTCCGGAACGCTGACGTTCGGCGAATGCGCCGCCCGTCGTGGTGGTGCGCTGATCCACGAGCAGATCCAGGCGAAGTTCGGGGTGAACATCGCCGAATGCGCTGTCCAGATCGCGCTCGGACGTCGCCCCGCGATCGATGCCAAGGTCAGACCGGACGTCTTCGGAGGCTGCTACCTGCCCGTACGTCCGGGGACGCTGCTCGACTGCCCGACGGCGGCCGATCTACTGGCCCTGCCGCAGGTGGAGTTCGCCCGGATCGAGCACCCCGTCGGCACCCACTTCCCGGCCGGGCCGGCCCACACCAGCCAGCGGGTGGGACAGTTCATGGTCATGGCGGAGTCGGTCGAGCAGCTCACCGGACGCTTCGACGAGGTCAGGCGATGGTTCGACGAGCGCCTGTGGGTGCTTCCCGACGGCCTTACCACCAGAGGCAGGCGGGAGTTCCAACGGGAATGGCGGCCTGACGCCGACTTCGGAGACACCTTGTGGCGGTGACGACAGCCCTGCTGCCGGTCGGCAGGGGCCAGCGTGTGGTCGCGCTGACATCCTTCGTGCACAGCTTCGGCACAGGACTGTCGGTCGCGGCTGGTGCGCTCTTCTTCACGCGGATCGTCGGTCTGCCCGCCTCCCAGGTCGCCGGCGGTCTGTTCGCCGCGGCGATGACGGGCTTGGGCGCGGGTGTGTATGTCGGCCGCTTGGCGGACCGGTGGGGGCCGAAGCGCGTCCAGATCGCGGTCGCGGTGTGCGGCACGGTGGTGAACACCGGTCTGCTGCTGGTCCACACGTTCTGGACCTATCTCCTGGTCTCCATGTTGTCCGGTGCCGTGGTTGCGGCGAGCTGGTCCACACTGGCCCCGCTCGTCCGCGGCTTCGGCGGGCCGACGCCGGTCGTCTTCCGCGGCTATCTGCGATCGGTGGGCAATCTCGCGATAGCGCTCGGCGCCGTGGCAGCGGGCTTCGCCATCCAGCTGGACACCAGGGCGGCCTTCCTCACCGTCATGATCGGCCGGTCCCTGACGTACCTGGTCTCCGGCCTGATCCTCCTGTGGCTTCCGTCCTTCACCCTCGCAGACGCCGGTAGCACCGACCGCGGCTGGGCGGCCCTGCGCGACCGCACCTATCTGGCCGCGACGGCGGTCAACGCGGTGATGTCCCTGCACTTCGCGGTTCCCACGTTCCTGCTTCCGCTGTGGATCGCGGAACACACCTCCGCTCCCCGGTGGACGATCTCCGCGATGCTCGTCCTCAACACGATCCTGGTGGTCGTCCTTCAGGTCCGCTTCAGCCGGAACGTCGGCGACGTGCCGTCCGCGGGACGCGCGATGCGCTGGGCCGGCATGGCCCTGTCGGCAGGCCTCGTCCTGATGGCGCTGGCCGAGAAACCCCCGGGCCGGCTGGCCATCCTCCCCCTGGCGGCAGGAGTGGTCGCCTACACTCTCGGCGAGATCTGGCACACCGCTGCCTCGGCCGAGTACTCCTTCGGCCTCGCCCCAGCCGACGCGCAAGGCCAGTACGCCGGAGTCTTCGGCCTGGGCCACGGACTGGCCGAGGGAGCGTCACCAGCAGTCATGAGCGCCCTCCCGCTGGCCCTGGGCCTCCCCGGCTGGCTGGCCCTCGCCGCCCTCCTCCTGGCCACAGGTCTGGTCTGCCACTCCTTAATGACCCACGTCTCCCGCCCAACCCCCACCTCCAAGGCTCCAGCCCGCGAACCAGACTTCACCTAGCCTCGCCGTTTCGGTTGAGGGGACGAGGTGCGCTGGGTCGTCAACTCGTGGGTGACCGGGACGTTTTCGTTGCGGGGGCATGGCGGGGTGCCGGCGCGGGAATCCGGTGTCTCCTCGGGTCGTGGGCGAGCAGGTGAGCCCGGCGTGCGGCTGACGGCGAGCCCGCCGACCGGCCGATGGGCGGCCTGCAGGCGGCAGCCCCGCACCGCCGGCCGACAGCCCAGCCCCTCAGGCCCGGCGAACCGGCCGCCTCCGCTGAGCCATTCCCCACCCCCTGATTCCCTTATCGAGGAGCAGAGTTCATGAACGAGGCCAGGCCGGCCGGTTCGGCGGGGACCGGTCCCCGGCGACACGATGGCCGAGCGCCGCCGGTACGCCGTGGAGCACCTGGACGACCTGCGCCGGTTCCTGGTCGCCGAGCCGCGCGGGCACTCGGCGATGAGGGGACCCGAGCGGCCCGTTCCCGCACGGACTCGTGCTCCAGCGCCGATACGTCCTCAGGACGATCCGATGGACAACCCCGTCAGACAACCCGTACGTATGCACCGGAGGGGCCAGCATGTCCCGTTCAACTCCAGTAATACCCCGCGAGAGAAGCGCCCCCAGTGCGGGACTGTTCTCCCGGGAAGGAATCTTCCGCCTCAAGCCGGTGGACACCGGCGAAGAGGAGACCAGCGGTGGGCTGAAGCGCACCATGGGGCTGTGGCAGCTGGTCGCGCTCAGCCTGGGCGGCCTGGTCGGCGCGGGAGTGTTCTCGCTGGCCGGGGTGGTTGCCCACCAGGACGCCGGGCCCGGCGTGATGATCTCCTTCCTCGTCGCGATCATCGCCAGCGGTGCCGCGGCACTGTGCTACGCGGAGTTCGCCGGCACGATCCCCAAGGCCGGCTCCGCCTACACCTACACCTACGCGGCGCTCGGCGAGATCGTCGGCTGGGCGATCGGCTGGGACCTGCTGCTTGAGTACACCGCCATTGTGGCGGTGGTGGCCATCGCGGTGTCCGGCTACTTCTCCTACATCCTGGAGCACGCCGGGGTCGACCTGCCGTCCTGGGCGCTCGGCGCGCCGGGCACCGGAGCCGGCCACCGAGTCGACCTGTTCGCCGCCCTGCTGTGTCTCCTGCTGGCGTTCGTGCTCTCCCGGGGCACGAAGGAATCCGCCCGCTTCGAGACCGTGCTGGTGGTCGTGAAGCTCGTCATCGTCGCCATAGTGATCGTCGCCGGGGCCTTCCACATCTCGGCCGGCAACTACAGTCCCTTCCTGCCGTTCGGCCTGGGCGGGGCGTTCACCGGCGCCGCGACGACGTTCTTCGCCGTCTACGGTTACGACGCGATGAGCGCGGCGGCGGAGGAGAGCGCCGACGCCAAGAAGGTGCTGCCCAAGGCGATCATGGTGTCGCTGGGCATCGCCGCGGTCATCTACCTGCTGGTCTGCGTGGTGCTGCTGGGCATGCAGAACTACAAGGACATCGACGTTTCGAGTCCGTTCTCCAGCGCGCTCGCCTCGGTGGGCCTGGGCGGTCTCGGCATGGTGGTCGCGATCGGCGCCATCGTCGGCATCACCACCTCCGCGTTCGCCAACATGCTGGCGGTCTCCCGTATCTGGTTCTCGATGAGCCGCGACGGTCTGCTGCCTCGCTCCTTCGCCCGCAACCACCCCACCCGGCACGTCCCCACCAGGGTGATCTGGCCGGTCGGCGTCGGCTCGGCACTCATCGCCGGGTTCCTGCCCATCAGGGAGGCCGCGGATCTCACGAACATCGGCATCCTGATGGCGTTCATCGTGGTGGCGATCGCTGTCGTCGTCATGCGCCGGACCCGGCCCGACCTGCCACGCTCCTTCCGCACGCCGCTGGTGCCGCTGATCCCGGCCGTCGGTGTCGCCTTCTCGGTATGGCTGATCAGCAACCTGGACTGGGTCACCTGGGTGCGCTTCGTGGTGTGGATGGCGCTCGGCCTGATCCTCTACTTCCTTTTCGGCTTCCGGCACTCGGAGGAGAACAAAGCCCGCGAGCGAAATGCCCCTGAGCGGAGGATGTAGCGGGGCGTGGGCGGTACCCAGCCCAGCTGGAGGGCCTGGCCCAGGTCGTCGCGGTTGGCCCAGTGCTCGATCAGCTGCCCGTCGGCGATGCGGCACCAGTGAGTCTGTGTGACCGAGAAGCTCTTCCCGGTCGCGGGGAACGCCCCCGAGGGGCGGGCGTTCTCGTCGTACGTCACGAACGTGCCGGTGTGGCGACCCGACATGGTGGTGTGCAGGACCACCAGGTCTCCCTCGGTCACCCCCTCGTCGATCGTCCACCCCATGTCGCAGTAGGCGGCCCGCAGCCAGAGTGCCCCGGCGTGGAAGGCGCGCGGTCCACGGCCGCGGGCCGCCGCCGGCTCCGCTCGGCTCTCGCGGTTGACCGCATCGGGGTGGATGAACGTCTCGAAATCGGCGAGGCTGCCCTCGGCCATCATCCGCACACAGCGGATCGCGATGTCGCGTGTGGTGAGCTGGGCATCGGTCATGCTCTCGTCCTGTTCCTGGGGCGCATGTCGTTCACTCTGACCGGTCGGCATTTCACGCTGCTTACACGCAACGCGCGCTCTGCGGGAGGCGCGTCACGGCCGGGCGGACAGCGCCTCGGCCGCGCCGGTGAACCGCGCGACAATCTCCTCCCAGGCCATGGGGCCGCCGCTTTCCACCGGCGGGAGTGACGCGACCAGCCGTGTCACCCGGTCCTCCAGACTCGGTCCGCCGAACCGCATATAGCGGCCCGGGTCGGTGCCGTTGCGTTCGCCGTGGTCGACGACCGCCGCGTACAGCTTGGCCGCCGACTGCGGAGCACCGAGGAGGGCGAGGGCGAAGACGCCCGCGTACAGGGCCCCGAGTTCGTCGGACCCATTGGGTTGCTGTTCGAACACGGCCACCGCGCGCACCAGCAGATCCAACGCCCGGCGTGCCCCCGCCCCTGCCTCGGCTTCCTGGTCATCGGCCAGCACGTACCGGGCCAGTTGCAGCTCCACCGCCGTGCCGTCCTCGCCGTCGATCGGCAGCGGCGCCAGCGTGAGCACATGCTCGCCGTCCAGGCCCAGTGCCCGACGGCTGGTCGCCAGGATCCGCAGCCCGGGACACCGCGCCAGCAGGGGCAGTACGACATCGGCGAGTGCGTCGGTGAGGTGCTCGCAGTTGTCCAGCACCAGCACCTCGTGCCGACCGGCGAGCACACGGGTGGCCGCGGCGAGCGGATCGGCGGCGGTGGGTGTCCCACCTACGGCTACGGCGATCGTGGGTGCGACGACTTCCGGGCTGCGGAGGTTGGCCAGCCGTACCAGCCGGGCGTCGGCGCGGTCGGCGACATACTCGACGGCGAGGCGGGTCTTGCCGACTCCGGCCGGGCCGGTGATCGCCACCAGCCGGGATTCGGCGAGTGCCGCGTCCAGCAGGGCCAGCTCGCGCGCTCGGCCGATCAGCCGGGTCAGGGGACGGGGAATCACCGGGGGCCGGGATTCCGGGTCGGCGGACGGCGGTTCGTCCGGTCGTGCCGGTCCCGGCACCATCAGCAGGCCCGGGTCGTGTGCGAGCATGCGCTGCTCCAACGCCCGTAACGCCGGGCCCGGTTCGGCCCCCAGCTCCTCGACCAGCAGGCCGCGCACGCGCCGTAACTCCGCCAGGGCGTGCCCTTGCCGGCCGCTGCGGTACAGGCCCAGCGCGAGCAGTTCCCAGCGCCTCTCACGGTACGGCGCCTCGATCACCGACTGACTCAGCGCCGCGACCGCGCGAGCGGTGTCCCCAAGCGCCAGCCGCGCGGCCTGGAGCTCCTCCACCGCGACCTCCCTCAGCTCCGCCATCCGCGCCCGCAGTCCGCACACGTGCAGCGACTCGCCCAGCTCCGCCCACGGACGGCCGCGCCACAAGGCCAGGGCGGACTCCAGGGCCCGTACGGCATCGGACGGGTCGGCATCGGTGAGCGCCCCCACGCAGCGCTCCACCTGCTGCTCGAACAGGCCGTGGTCGGTCGCCTCCGGCGCCAGCGAGAGCCGATAGCCCTGCGGGGTCGATTCCAGGAACCGGCGTTCCCCCGGGCCCAGCGCGCTGCGCAGCCGATGCACCGTGACCCGGATCGCGTTCGTGACCTCGGCGGTCAACTCGGCGTCCCAGACCAGTTCGGCCAGCGTCGACAGTGACACCGGTGACCCCGTGCCGGCTGCGAGCGCCGCCAGCAGCCTGCGGGGAATCGGACCGCCGAGTTGCGCCGCCGCACCGTCGATCTCGACCTGGATCGGGCCGAGGACCCGGCAGAAGATCACCGTCTCACCGCCCCCGTGGGCCGGAACATCAGCGGCTCCCTTCGCGCATCTCCCGGGCCCGACGGCACGAGGGCCATCAGCCGGTTGAAATCCGGAAAAGTTGTAAGCCGGTTGAAATCCCGCCCCGCCACCGTGAGGAACGCCCTGCACAGCACCACTGAGACGCACATCCCCTCAGCCTGGGCACGGCACGCGCACCCTGTCCCACCCTCCAAAGGAGAACGCAAAGATGAGCATGGCACACAGACTCGCGCTGACCGCATCGGCGTTGACGCTCACCGCGGGCCTGGCGGCGACCGCCGCACCCGCCGAAGCCGCTACCGCCACTGCCGCCGCGCCGCCCTCGATCACCTCGGTCTCCTTCAGCGGGACCCACGGCCCCGGAGTGGCCTCGCCGGCGATCACCGTCAACGGGTCCGGCTTCGGGGACACCTCGCCCGCGGGGACCAACAACAACGTCACGAGCTGCGGGACGTACACCAACAACGGCAACGCCTACGGCAACCAGCTCTACTTCATCGACGACAACAACTTCGGGGCCGGTTACAGCGACGGCAACGGCGCCAACTGCATAGGCGTCACCGTCGTCTCCTGGTCCTCGAACCAGGTCGTACTGCGGTTCGGCAGCTCCTACGGCTCCTTCGCCCACTGGTACCTGAGCAACGGCGACGGCTACGCCCTGTCCATGAGCAACGGGATCTTCGGCGGCAACGTCAGCGGACTGGGCTGACACCACTGAGCAACCCCGGCGACATGGGGCCGACGGCAGACGCCGTCGGCCCCCACTGCTGCGCCCACCGCAGGAGGAAGGGGAAGCCGGACACGTCGACGCCGGACAGGCGCGAGAAGCCTCTGCTGGACAGAGACGGGTTCCCTTGGTCGAAAACTCATCCATCAGGGGCTTCAGCCGTTCGGCAGGTCAACTGCCCCGCCGGCAAGCCCGGTTGTAGAGGGCTCGCCGGCCTATCACCGCACGATGCAGCGGGCCGCGCCGTCCGGCAGGGCGAAACACCGTGCCCCCGGGCGGCGCACCCGCCGTCTGTTCGGGCACCGGATGCTGCCCCGGAGGCTCTCGCGGCGATTCGAGGGCCGCAAATAGCATCGCACCATTCGCTCACGAATTGCCTTGGAGCTGGTTCTCGCCCGCTCCGAATCGGCCCGCCCCGGATTTGGGCGGCCGCTCAGCTGTGACTGTCCTTGAAGAGATCGAGGAGCTTCATGTCAGAGGGCTTTCAGACGCCAGTACTTTTCGCCGCCTATCACCGTACGGACCTGACTCCAGTCCTGATGGATCGGATCCGGGAGGTTCGGCCGACCAAACTGTTCATCGCCGTGGACGGGCCGAAGTCCGATGTTCCGGGCGATGACCTCGCGGTCGCCGAAGTACGTCGGATCATCGAGGAAAAGATCGACTGGCCTTGCGAAGTCCAGCGCAGGTACGCGGATCAGAACCAGGGCTGCAAGATAAACGTGGCAGGTGCGATCGACTGGTTCTTCGAGCACGTCGAAGCCGGCATCATCATCGAGGACGACACTCTTGCGGATGTGTCCTTCTTCTCCTTCGCCGAGGAGCTGTTGAACCGCTACGCGGACGACAGCGAGGTGATGCACATCGGTGGCACTCACTACCTTGAGCCTCATCTCCGGCCCGAGTCCTACTACTTCTCGAAGTACAACACCATTTGGGGTTGGGCCACTTGGCGGCGTGCTTGGCAGCACTACGACATGTGGATCTCCGACTGGCCCGAGGTCGTGAAGAGCGGGGTGCTCGCAGAGCACTTCCCCGATCCCACGGAACGTGAACTGTGGGAAGGGCGTTGGGGCCGCATCCATGAGGGCAAGGGGCAGGACGACTGGGACTATCAGTGGTTCCTCTGCTGCCTCCTCCGCGGCAAGGCGATCATCCCGACGGCGAATCTGGTCACCAACCTCGGCTTCCGGTCGGACGCGACGCACACCTCGGACCCGGGCCATGAGTTCGCGGCGCTGCCTTGCGATGAGCTGACGTGGCCGCTGATCCATCCCGCGACCAAGGACAGGGACCGGGAGCTCGACGAACGGATCTTTGAGCAGTTGGTGGCCAGGGCGCCGTTCGTCCAGGAGATGCGCCGGCGCCACCAGGCCGCCGGTCGTTGATGTCCAGCCATCCGCCGCAGACCCGCCACGCCGCTCGCACCGGGGGAACCATGTCGCCCAAGAGAACCTTCCAGCGCGCGGTCGTCACCGGGGGAGCGGGGTTTCTCGGATCGCACCTGAGTGATGCCCTGCTTGCCTCGGGGTGCGAGGTGGTCTGTGTGGACAACCTCTGTACCGGGTCCCGGGAGAACATCGGCCACCTGCTCGGCCACCCGCGGTTCACCTTCGTCCGGTCGGACGTCAGTGCCGCACTCCACGTGGACGGTCCCGTCGATCTCGTACTGCACCTGGCCTCACCGGCCTCACCCGTCGCTTACACCCGGCTGGCGATCGAGACACTCCGGGTCGGCAGTCAGGGGACGTCCAACGCCTTGGAACTGGCGGGCGAGAAGGGTGCCCGCTTCATCCTCACCTCCACGTCCGAGGTGTACGGAGATCCGCTCCAACATCCACAGTCCGAGAGCTACTGGGGCAACGTCAACCCCGTCGGCGAGCGTTCGATGTACGACGAGGCCAAGCGATTCGCCGAGGCGCTCACCATCGCCCACGCTACGCGCCGCGGCGTGGATGCCGGAATCGTGCGGATCTTCAACACCTATGGTCCGCGCCTGCAGTCGGGAGACGGGCGCGTCATTCCGAACTTCATCCGGCAGGCGCTCGCGGACGACCCCATGACCGTTCACGGGGACGGTACCCAGACCCGGTCGCTGTGCTACGTCGACGACACCGTGGAGGGAATCCTCCGCCTCGCGGCAAGCCCGCACCTCGGCCCCGTCAACATCGGCAACCCCGAGGAACTCACCGTTGCGGAATTGGCCCACCGGATACGCGGGCTGATCGGATCCGCCTCGCCGCTGCGCCACCTGGGCCTGCCGGCGGACGACCCGAAGGTGCGATGCCCCGATATTTCCCTGGCCGACACCCTTCTCGGCTGGAAACCGTCCGTCACGTTGGACGACGGACTCCTCCGGACGATCGCCTGGTTCTCGAACAATCAGGAAGTGCCCGACTTCGAACCGGCAGTCACGAGCTCTCCGCGGGGTCCGAAAGAGAAAAGCGGCCAATCATGAGCGAGAGCCGCAGAGAACGCCGGGCACGCCAGCTCCAAGAGTTCAGCAACTTCGACCAAGACGCTCCGGACCCTGTCCCCGGGCTGCCTCCCGACCCGGTTTCCCTATCGTGCCAAGGTCCGGGTCCTGCCATCGTCGAGCCTGCGGTCGACGACGTCGACCTGGCCGGTTGGTGTGCGACGGAAACCGAATCCATCAGATCCCTTCTGAATACGCACGGGGGAATCCTGTTCCGGGGGTTCCGGCCGCCCGGAAGTGAACTCTTTCAACGGTTCTTCACCGCCGTCTGCCCGGACTCCATGGATTACCAGGACCGCTCCTCACCCCGGTCCGTCGTCGGTGACCGGCTCTATACATCGACCGATCATCCGGCGGACCAGACCATCGTGATGCACAGCGAACTGTCGTACTCCGCGAGTTGGCCCGCCTTGCTGGCTTTCTACTCCGACAAGGCTGCTGACGCCGGCGGCGAAACGCCGATCGCCGACACCCGGGTCGTGTTGCAGAACCTGTCCGCCCCGACGCGCGAGCGCTTCATGCGACTGGGCGTCCGCTATCGGCGCGAGTTGCGCACCGGTGTCGGCCTTTCCTGGCAGGAAGTTCTCGGAACTCAGTCGAGGGACGAGGCCGAGTTGACCTGCCGCGAACTCGGAATGCGTTACGAGTGGATCGAGGACGGCCTTCGGGTGGAATGGACCCGGCCCGCCGTACGGCAGCACCACATCACCGGAGAACAGGTGTGGTTCAACCACGCCGCTTTCTTTCACGTGGATTCGGTGGAACCGGGCCTCGCCGACGCTCTGGAGGCGGCTGAGATGTCGCCGTTCACCACCGCCTTCGGCGATGGCTCGCCCATCACGGGAGAGGTCGCGACGGAGATCCGGAGCGCTTATGAGCGGGCGCTCGTGGTCCGGCCGTGGGTCACCGGCGACATCCTCCTGCTCGACAACATGCTGATGGCGCATGGCCGCCTTCCCTACCAGGGAGCTCGCAGGCTGCTCGTGATGATGGGCGGACCGGTCTCGTCGTAGCCCTGCACGTCACCTGCCCTGTTGATCGCAGACATCACAACCCGAAGATGGAGACCGAGGTGCCTCTACACGGGCTCTCCGCCCAGCAACGCCGCAGCTGGCTCCGCGATCCGGACACGCTCCGGATGGGCGAGTGCGTCATATCGCTTCCGTACGCCGTCGGCGTCGACGAGGTGCGCCGGGCCCTCACCACGTCTGCCGTGCGTGAGGGGGCCGCTCGGCGATTCGCCCGGCAGCCGGACCGGATGGTCCCGGTCCGGCTGACCGAGGAGCCGCAGGTCCCCACGGTGACGACCGAGGAGGACGGGCACGGGCGGGCGGCCGTCGAAGGCGCGGACAGCCCTGGGGGATCCCGGGTTCCGGTCGAAGAGTGGAGCATCACCGTCCGGATATCCGGCGGCGGGCATCGGCTCGTCGTGTCCGCACCCACCCTGACCCACGACGCCACATCGCTTCTGCTGTGGGCGCGCGACCTCACGGCAGCGCTGGCCGACCCGGACGGCGACCGCCTCGCCGGCCCCGCGGCCGCACCCGACTACCAGCTCTACACGCGCTGGCAGGACGCGGTGCTTGCGGACATGGACCCGGACGAGCGCGCGTACTGGCAGGCGAAGCGGGACGATCTGACACGGTGCGCGTCGCCCCTGAGCACGACCGCACGCCCGGAGCCCGGCGGCGGATGGGAGACGCTCCCGGTCGAGACCACCGACCCGGACCTGGACGAACTCCTGCGCACCGCCGAGAAGTTGGACGCGGAGCCGGAAGACCTGCTGCTGGCCTGCTGGGGCTTTCTCGTGGCGCAGAACGCGGGCGTCACCGACATCTGCCTCGGCGTCACCTTCACCGGTCGGGACGCCGAAAGCTTCCGCACACTCCGCGGCCCGCTGGCCAGGACACTGCCGATGGGGTTCACCAGCAGCCCGAGCCTGCGCGAGGCGACCCGTGCCGTACGGGAGTCGCGTGCCGAACTGGCCGAGTGGCAGGAGTGCTTCGACTGGGGCCTCGCGCCCGACGACCCGGTCGTCTTCCCCGCGGGCTTCCGCGCTCTCACGGTGCCCACCGGGCCGTCGTCCGGTCTCCCCGGCGGCGCCCAGGTGGCAGGCCTCGTGGACGCGGACAACGCGGCCACGCTGTTCTGCTCCGTGCTGCGCTCCGGCAGCCGGCTCCAGCTCCAGCTGGACTTCGACCCGGGGGTCCACGACCCGGCGGCCGTACGGTCCCTGGCCGGTCAGCTCCAGGTCCTGTTGCGGCACGCCGCCCAGGAGCCGGAAGCCCCGCTGCCCGAACGACTGCTGCCCGAGGGCGACTTCCACCGAACCGTGTCCGCCTTCGCCGGACCGTCCCGGGCCCGCCCGGACAGCGGCGCCGCCGAACTGTTCCGCAGGCACGTGCTGCGCGCGCCCGGTCGTCCCGCGCTCGTCGACGGGGCACAGACCGTGACGTACGCCCAACTCGACGCCTGGGCGGGCCGGATCGCCGGACGCCTCGCCGGCCACGACGCGGATTTCGTGGGTCTTCTCCTTGGCCCGGGTGCCCCGCTCATCGCCGCGATGCTCGGCTGCCTCTACTCCGGGAAGACCATGGTCCTGATGGATCCCGACCATCCGGACAGAGTGCTGGACCACATCCGCGACGACAGCGGCATGGGCGTGCTGATCACCGGGCATCCGTACGCCGAGCGTGTCGGTGACTGGGACGTGGCGGCATTCTCCGCGGAAGAGGAACGCTTCGGGGAAGGAGCCGTCGCCGCTCCGGTGCCCGCCGGACGGACCGGCCCCGCCTACGTCATCTACACCTCCGGCACGACCGGCCGGCCCAAAGGGGTCGTCGTCCCCCAGCGGGCACTGGTCAACTACGCCCTGTGGCTGGGCGAGGACCTGGGGTTCGGTGACCGCGACCGCCCGGCGCTCCTCACCTCGGCCGCGTTCGATCTGGGCCATACGGCACTGTGGGGCGCGCTGCTGCACGGTGGCACACTCGTCCTGCCCTCGCAGGACACGCTCGGCGACCCGCACCGCCTCCTGGACGAACTGGTACGGGAGCGCGTCACCGCGCTCAAGCTGACCCCGTCCCTCCTGTGGCTGCTCCTGGACACCGACACCGGACAGCTCTCCCGGCTCGCACCGCGTCTGCTGGTCGTCGGCGGGGAGGCCGTGCGCCCGGCCGACCTCGAACGGCTGCACAAGGCCAGTCCGGCGACGGTGATCGTCAACCACTACGGTCCGACCGAGACGACGGTGGGCTGCGTCGCGGAGCGCGTCCCGCCGACCGGGCTCGCGGACTTCCTGCGGCGGCCCGTGCTCGGAACGCCGATCGCCAACACCACCGTGCACATCCTCGACGAGAAGCTGCGCCCCGTGGCCCCCGGTGTCATCGGCGAGATCTGCGTCGCCGGTGACGGACTCAGCGACGGGTATCTGGGCGATCCGGACCTGACCGCCGTGCGCTTCGTCGACACACCCCGGACGGGTCGTGTGCACCGCACCGGCGACCTGGGCCTGCGGTTCCCCGACGGGCGCATCGCCTTCTCGGGACGTGCCGACAGCCGGCACAAGGTACGCG
Organism: Streptomyces sp. NPDC050485; assembly: GCF_044458185.1. Classification (NCBI taxonomy): domain Bacteria; kingdom Bacillati; phylum Actinomycetota; class Actinomycetes; order Kitasatosporales; family Streptomycetaceae; genus Streptomyces; species Streptomyces sp. NPDC050485. The sequence continues at coordinate 127,056 of NZ_JBITHR010000011.1, forward strand.
GTCACCGCGTCGAACTCGACGGAGTCGCGCAGATCCTCCGTGAGCACCCCGGTGTCGACGACGCGGCCGTCGTCGTCGACACCGACCCGTCCGGGCAGAACCGACTCCTCGCCTACTGCGTGCCGTCCACGGACCGAACCGGTCCGGTCGCCCGCTTGTGCGCCCTCCTCGACAGCGCGCCCGAAGTCGCCCGCGGATGGACGGAGTTGCCCGACGGGCGTCCGGTTCTCTCGCTCAACCCGGCCGAGACGTCCTTCGCCTACCAGGAACTCTTCGTCGAACGCGCCTACTTGCGCGACGGGATCCGGGTCACACCCGGCAGCGTCGTCATCGACGTAGGCGCCAACGTCGGCCTGTTCAGCCTCCAGGTGGCAACCGAAGCGCCGGGGGCGCGCATCATCGCGATCGAACCCGCGCCGGCGGCCTTCGCCCGGCTGCGGGCCAACAGCGCCCTGTACGGCGACGCCTGGACACCGGTGGCCGCCGCGCTCTCGGCCGCGGCGGGCCGCGGCACCCTGACGTCCTACGCCGATCACAGCATGCTCGCCACGCTGCACCCCGCGGCGGACGAGGACCGGCACCTGCTCAAGGCACTCGCGGAGCAGCGCCTGGGGCGGGGCCTCGACCGGACCGAGAGCGACCACCTGGACGAACTGCTCGACGAACAGCTCGCCCCGACCGCCGTCGACTGCGAACTCACCACCCTCTCCCAGGTGATCCGCGACCACGGCCTCGCGCGGGTGGACCTCCTGAAGATCGATGCGCAGCGGGCCGAGTGGGACATCCTGCGGGGCATCGACGACGAGCACTGGCCGCTCATCGGGCAGATCGTCCTGGAGGCCCAGGGCGACGCCTCGCATCTCGGACGGATACGCGACGCTCTCGCAGATCGCGGGTTCCGGGTGACGGCCGAAGGGCAGGACCACACCGGCGCCGTCGGCCATGTCCTGATGTACGCGACACGCACCGCTGCGAACCCGCGGCCCGAAGGGGCGACGCAGGCACCGACGAGGCGGCCACCGACGAGCTGGAGCTCTCCCCGCCGCTTCGTCGCGGACCTGCGGGAACACCTCGCCACGGAACTCCCGGAGCACGCGGTCCCGGCACGCGTCGTGCTGGTTCCCGGCATCCCGCTGACCCGTAACCGCAAGGCCGACCACGCGGCCCTGCGCGCGACGGCGCACCCGCTGGACATCGAACGGCGCCCCACCGAGCCCACCACCGCCATGGGACAACGACTGGCCGCGCTGTGGCGGACCGCGCTCGGCGTGGACGAGATCGGGATGGAAAGCCACTTCATCGAAGAGGGCGGGGACAGCCTGCGTTCCGCTCGGCTCGCCACCCGCATCCGGGACGAGCTCGGTACGCACGTGACCATGACGGAGATCCTGCGGACCCCCCGCTTCGAGGACTTCCTGAAGCTCCTGATGGGCAAGTCCACCGCGGTGGACTCGATCGCGTCCTCCTCCTGGGGCGACACCCATCCGCTGTCACATCTCCAGGAGCGCATCTGGCTGCTGAGCCGCCTGGAGGGCGGGAACCAGGCGTTCAACCTCACCCGGGCCTTCTACCTGACCGGCGAGGTACGACCGGACCTCCTTGAGCAGGCACTCGCCGCCGTCGTCGACCGGCACGAATCGTTGCGCACTGTCATACGGCAGTCGGAATTCGGCCAGCGGGTACGGGCCCCCCGTGAGTGCCGTCCACCGCTGACCGTCGAGAGCGCCAACGGCCCGTGGAGCCCGGCGGCGGCCGCCGAGCGGGCGAGAGCACAGGCGCGGCGCCCCTTCGACCTCGCGCGAGACGTCCTGCTCCGCGGTGCGGTGACGACGTTCGCGGACGGCGGGCACCTGCTGATCCTGACCACCCATCACATCGTCGCCGACGGATGGTCCGTCGAGGTCCTGGTGGCCGATTTCTTCGAGGCGTACGGGCGTCTGCGCGCCGGCGAGGCCCCCTTCGCCGCGCCGCTGCCCAGACGGCACCGCGACTATGTCCACGCCCTGGACGAGCTGGCCTGCCGGGCCAGGGAGGAAGCCACCGACTACCTGGAGCGCTGGGCCGACCCCGCGGTGTCGGTCGGGCCGTTGCCCACCGACGCCCCACGGCCGCCCGTACCGTCCTTCCAGGCCCGCAGCCTCCATCTGGAATGCGCGCCCGATGTGTACGAAGGACTACGGGACCTGGCCCGGACCCATGGTGTGACGCCGTTCGCCGTATGCGTCGCGGCGATCCACGCGGTGCTCGCCCAGTGGACGGGGGAGCGCCGGCAGGTTCTCGCCGCCAGCCTCGCCGGTCGCGATCTGCCCGGCATACGCGACCAGGTGGGCCTCTTCGCCAACACGGTGCTGCTGCGCGGCGAGGTGGTCCCGGGCGACCACTTCGCACAGGTGGTGCGGAGCACCGGCGCCGAGGTGGAGGAGGCGCTGCGCCATCAGTACCTCGCCCTGTCCGATGTGGTCGCCCGCATCGGGACACAGCGCCACGGCGGACTGTCGAGCGCTCCTTCCGTGGGCATCACCTGGCACAGCATCGACCGGGACGCCGAGGTGGCGGGCGTCGCCGAGCGGTGTGGATTCAGCTGCGAACCCATCGAGATGGATGAACACGCGTCCCGCGCGGACCTGTGGTTCTTCGTCCTTCCCGGAGACGCGCTGCGGTGGCAGATCATCTACGACACCGCGCTGTTCCGCGAGGAGACGGTGGCCGCGGTCGCCCAGGACCTGTCGGAGCTGCTTCGGCAGGCGGCCCGCGACCCCGGTCTGCGGGTCGGGCCCGCCGGACCGGACTTCGAGGTGTACCTGTAGCGCCCGGCACCCGCGCGCCGGCCCCGGTCGCGCCGTCACCTCCCCATTCGCCTCCGCACACCGCCGTTCCCCACATCACCACACTCGCTCCCCGCCGGAGGGCACGTTGATCCACAGCGCACTGTCCCAACTCCGACCGTCGCAACCGGGATTCGTCGACCAGCGAATACGGCAGGCCGAAGTCCGCCTGGAATCCGAGGCGTTGGCCGCCTTCGACCGGGCCGCACGTCACGATCGGTGGAGTGAACTGACACTCCTGCTCTCGGCTCTGACCTGGTACACGGCGGGCACGGGCGAAGACCGGCCCGTGCGTGTCACGGTCCCGGGACCGGACGGCGCGGCGCGGTTCTTCCGCGTGCCGGTGGACCGCACCGCCTCGCTCCGTGCCCACGTGGGCACGGTCAAGGAGCAGCTGACCGCCGCACTGCGCGGGCGCCGCGGGACGCAGGACGCAGACGGCTGCGACGGGTGCGACGTGTACGCCGATGTGTCGGGCTCCGAAGAACCGCCGGAGCAGGGCGGGGTGCGCGTGCGCTACTCGGGTGAGGGCCGGATGCGCGTATGGATGCCGGGAGGCCAGAGAAGCCCGGAGGCAGCCGCCTCGGCGATCGGCCGGTTCCTGCTCGGCCTCGACGAACCCGAGGCGCCCCTGGAGCGGATCGCCCTGCTCGATGACGATGAGCGCGCGCAGGTCCTCCGCTTCGGGACCGGGCGGCCGATGCCCGAGTGGACGCACACCTCCCTGGTCGAGCTGTTCCGCGCGAGCGCCCTCGCCTTCCCGCACCGGACCGCCGTGATCGACGGCGAGCGTGACATCGACTACGCGGAACTCGACGCCGACAGCGACCGTATCGCGCACGACCTGCTCACCGGGCACGCGCTGGAACCCGGACAGGTCGTGGCCGTCGCCCTGGACAACGGGATCGACGGCATCCGGGCCATGCTCGGCGTCCTGAAGGCCCGCGGAGTGCTCCTGTGGCTCGACCCGACCTGGCCCGAGGAGCGGCTCCGCGCCCTGTGCGCGGACGCCGACGCGCGTGTCGTTGTCACCGACGCGGGTCCGCCTTCGGCATCGCTGGGCTCGATCCCCTGCCTCGCGATCGGCGCCCCGTCCGCCGGTCCGGCCGGGAAGCTGCCGCGGGTGCGTCCCGATGACACCGCGTATCTGCTGTACACCTCCGGGTCGACCGGCCTTCCCAAGGGCGTACTCGTCGGCCACGGAAGTCTCGCCAACATGCTGCGGGACCAGAGCGCGTACGTCGGTGTGACGCAGGACGACAGGGTGCTTCAGCCGTTCTCACCCTCCTTCGACGTCACCATGCTCGCCACGGGAGCGGCACTGGTCGCGGGAGCCGCCGTCGTACCGGGGCGCATGCGGCACTCCACGGACGACTTCGCGGCGGACGTACGCGGGAGCGGAGTCACGGTCGCATTTCTCGTACCCACGCTGCTCCGCTCACTGACGCCCGAGGATCTGCCCGACGCCGGCACGGTCATCAGTGGCGGTGAGCCCTTGCGGGAGCCGGACGTGCGGCGGTGGTGCGGGGCGGGCCGACGCCTGATCAACTCCTACGGCGCCACGGAGACGACCTGCTGCACCAGCGCCAGTGACGTGGTGCTCGGCGGGGAGATCACGATCGGCACACCGATCGCCAACACGAGTATCCGCGTGCTGGGCACCGGGGGCGAGCTGATGCCGGTCGGGGCCGTCGGAGAGATCTGCGTGGAGGGCGTGGCCGTGGCACAGGACTACCTGCACGCTGATGCCCCGCCGCTGGCGCAGCCTGTGCCAGGGCTCTTGGGGGTGCGCCGCTATCGTACGGGCGATCTCGGGCGATGGTGTTCCGACGGGCGCCTGGAACTGATCGGGCGCCGTGACCGTCAGGTGCAGATCGGCGGCCACCGCGTCGAACCCGCCGAGGTCGAGGCCGCGTTGCTGAACCATCCCGGTGTCGACGCCGCGGGTGTCGTCGTCTCGCAGGGGCGCCTGTGCGCGTTCGTGGCCGGGGACGACGTCCTGGACCCGCGCGTGCTGGCGGCCGAGCTGTCCGAGGTGCTGCCCGCCCACGCACTGCCGGACCGCGTGGTGCTGCTGGCGCGGCTGCCGGAAACCCCCGGTGGCAAGACCGATCTGGAGGCCCTCGCCCGGCTGGCGGCGGACGAGGAGCACGGCGAGTCCGCGGGCCCCGAAGGACCGTGGGAGGAGCGCCTGTTCCACCTGTGGCGGGAACTCCTGGAGCAGGCTCCCGCCGGAGTGACCGACAACTTCTTCGGCCTGGGGGGCACCAGTCTGACGGCGTTGCGGATGCTGTCCCGGCTGGAGCTGGAGACGGGCGCATCCGTTGCCGTCTCCGTCTTCTTCGAGGCTCCGACGGTACGGGCCCTGGCGGCCCGCTGCGCCGAGGTCCTCGCGCGGCCCGCCCCGGCGCCCGCTGCAGCCCCGGAAACCGCGGCCACCCCGGAATCCGGCCGCCACGAGGACCACGACCAGCCTCTTCCGCTGTCGCCTGGGCAACTCGGTGTGTGGCTGGCGTGCGCTCGCGGCGAGGCAGGTGCCGCGTACAACGTTCCCCGGTGCTTCGAGCTGACGGGTGCGCTCGATGTCGACGCCCTGCGCGCCGTGGTGTCCGACCTCGGGCGCCGGCACGGGGCGCTGCGGACGACCTTCACCTCCCTGCGGGGCACGCCGGTACAACGCGTCCACGCGGAGCCCTTGACGTCCCTGGAGATCCTCCCGGCGCCCCCGGGCCCCGAGGAGCGTACGGCGGTGATCGACACCCTCTGCGCCACCCCGCTGTCGCTGGAGACGGGGCCGCTGCTGCGCGTCGTCCTCGTCGAAGGGGAGCAGTCCAGGACACTCGTCGTCATCGCTCACCACATCGTGTGCGAGGGGTGGTCGATGGGACTGCTGCTCGGTGACCTCGCGGCGCTGTACGAAGCCCGCACCCGGGGAACCGCGCTTCCGCGCCCGCCCGCCCTGCCCTACCAGGTCGTCGCCGAGCGGCAGAGCACGCAGGCGCACTCCGAGCGGGCGGTGCGGCAACGGGCCGAGTGGCGAGAGCACTTGTCCGGTGCCCGCGGGGTGACGTTCCCGGCCGCTGCCGGCCCCACCGGTGTCAGCCCCGCGTCCGACCCGGCGGCCGGCGGCTGCGTCACCCGCCGCTTCACCTCGCTGGAACGCGACAGGCTCCACGAGTTCGCCCGCGGCCGGCAGATGAGCACGTTCGCGGTGGTCCTCGCTGTCGTGTCCTTCGCGTTGCGCGAGGCATCCGGGCAGGAGGACGTCGTCGTCGTGTCACCCGTGTCCCTGCGGGGCGAGCCGGACCTGGACGACCAGATCGGCATGCACCTCAACATGCTTCCGCACCGGGTCGCCACACACGGCACGCACACCATGGCCGACATCGTCGCCCGGGTGCGGGAAACCGTTCACTGGGGCCTGGACCGGCGAACCTGCCCGTACCCCGATGTACTCGCCGACCTCGGGATTCCGGGCGCGGCCTTCCCCGTCGAACTCGACTACCGCGGCGCCGATGTAAAGGCGGATCCCGCCGAGTGGGCCCTGGGAGACGTCATCGGCCGACGCCTGCCCCGGCGTACGGCGGTGGCGCGCAAGTTCGGCTGGGACCTGCTGTTCACGGAGGACGAGCAGGGTCTGCGCCTCGAAGCGCTGTACGACACCGCGATTCACACGCAGAGCTCGGCCGAGGGCATCGTCACGCGCATTGCGCGGCTGCTGACCGACACCGTCGACGGACGTGACCCGGCGCTGCGGGCAGCGCCCTCCGCCGCGGGTGACGCGAGTGGCGCGGCGACCGCTCTGGCCGCCCGCCGCGCCCGGCTCAAGCGCCGCATGTCCGGAGGTTCCGGGGCCGGCGCCCCGGCCGATGTACCGGCGCGCCTTCCCGAGCCCGGCCAGTCCATCGCGGAACGCCTTGAGAGCGACCGGGAGTTGCTCGACGGCCTGGCCGACCACGGCGGCTTCGTGCTCTACCGTGACACCGGCGCCGACTCGCCCGAGCGGTTCCGTGAGGTGCTCGACCTGCTCGGCTCCGCTCCGTTGCCCTACCAGGAGCGCTCCTCCGACCGCCGTGAAGTGGCGCCGTCGCTCTACACCTCGACGGAACACCCCGCGGACCAGCCGATCAAGCTGCACACCGAGCACTCGTACGCGCAGAGCTGGCCCCTGCGCCTGACGTTCTGCTGCATGCGCCCGGCCGACTCCGGCGGCGAGACCACCGTGGCCGACCTGTCCGAGATCACCCAGCGGCTGCGCCCCGAGACCGTTGCGAGGTTCCGTGACGAAGGCGTCCGTTACGTCCGCAACTTCGGCGGTGGCCTCGGACTGGAGTGGCCCACGGTCTTCGGCACCCACGACCGGGAGGAGGTCGAGGACTACTGCCGCCGCCATGACATCGCGTACGAATGGCGGGGCGAGGACCGGCTGCGGACGACCTTCTGGCGTCCCGCGCTGCGGACCCATCCGCACACCGGACGGGAAGTCTGGTTCAACCACGCCTACTTCTTCAGTCCCAGCAGCCTCGACCCCGCCCTGCGTGCCGAACTGCTCGACCACTGCGACGCGGACGACCTGCCGTTCAGGACGCTGTACGGCGACGGGCAGGAGATCGAGGACCCGGTGATCGAGGAGCTCGGGCGCGCATACTCCGCGACGCTGCGCACAGTGCGCTGGCAAAGGGGAGATGTGCTGATCGTGGACAACATGTCAGCCGCCCACGGCCGGATGCCCTACCAGGGGCGCCGCGAGGTACTGGTGGCCATGTCGCACGGCCACACGCCCGGCCCGACCACGTGAACACGCCGTCCGGCAGGCCGGTGCGGAGTACGCCCCGGCGATAGCCGCGGGAGACGACTCGACGGCGTACCAGCCGCCCACCACTCGAAGACCGGCCGGACCCGGTCTGCCGGCGGCCCCACCGCCCACCTCGCGAACGGCCCCACCACCACGGGAGAAGGAGCCAGAGCCTTCCATGCACGCCTCGCCCACCCAGCAGCGGTTCACCGACGTCTGGGGTGCCCGTACGCCCGAGACCCGGATCGTCGTCGCCCACGACGCGGAAGTCGCCCAGGCCGACATCCGCGAGCGGCTGCGGTCCGCCGTCGACCGTCACGAAGTCCTGCAAGCCGACGGTGCACACCCCGAACCGGCCCCCGCCACGACAGGCCCGGCGGACCCGGCGACCCTCACCTGGACGGAGGGCGTCGTGACCTGCGCGCTTGGATCCGGTCCTGAAGGGGACCACCGGATCGAGCTCCGCGCCCCTGCCGACCGGCTCGACGCCACCGCCGCGGCGCGCCTCGCCGCGACCCTGATCGGGGACGCCGCGTACGAAGGACCGGCCCAAGCGGACCTCGCGGCCTGGGCCTGGGAAACACTGGCCGCCCGCGAAGCGGACGGGGTGACCCACTGGGACGGCGCCGAGCAGAGCTGCGCCGCCCTGCCGCCGCTTCCGTGGGGCCGCGACTCCGCCCCCGCGGAGCTGCGCCCCGCCGCCACGCCCATCGCGTGGGGCGACCGCGAGCACGAGGCCCTGCACCGGTGCGCGGCCGCACTGGGGGCCTCTCCCGCGGACGTCCTGTGCGCCGCGTGGTCAGCGCTCCTCGCCCGCTGGTTCGACCTCGACACACTGCTGCTCGGCGACACCGTAGACGGCCGGGATCTGGACGAACTCGGCTCTGTACCAGGGCTGTTGGAGCGCACCCTGCCGCTGTTCCTCGCCTGTGACCACGACCGCGACTTCGCGGCACTGGCCCGTGAGGTGGCCGAGGAACGCCGCAAAGCGGCCGCCTTCCAGGACTACTTCGTGCTGCCGTCGGGGACGGACACCTCTGGTTGTCTGCCGCTTGCGTTCGTCTGGCGCGACCCGGACATGGGGGACGAGCCCGCACCGCGCAGCCGTGTGGTGTCGCTCGACTCCCTCGTGGAACCCTTCTCCCTCCGCCTGGACGCGAGGACCTCACCGGACGGCGTCGACCTGCACCTGGCGTACGACAGCACCCTGGTCGCGCCCCCGCTCGCCGAGGAACTGCGGGATTGTCTGCCGCACTTCCTGCTCGCGGCGTGCGAACGGCCCGAGACACGGATCGGTGACCTTCCGCTCACCGCCGGGCCCACGCCCCGGGCCGCGCGGGAGGAGAACCCGCCCCCGGCACCCGTGGACCCCGGCCCCGGCATCCGCCGACGTCTGGCGGACGTCGTGGCCTCGGCCCCGGGGCGGCCCGCGCTGCGCCACCACGGCGTCGTGCGGACCTATGCCGAACTCGCGGCAGGCGCCGATGAGACAGCCGCTCGCCTGACCCGGCTGGGCGCCCTGCCGGGAGACCGGGTGGCCGTGCGCATGCCCGCGACACCGCAGGCCATCACGACATTGCTGGGAGTGCTCCACGCCGGTGCCGCGTACGTACCCATCGATCCGGATCTGCCCGAGGACCGGGCACAGCACATCCTGAGCGACAGCGGCGCGCGGTTCCTCGCACACCCGGACGGCGAGGGGGCCACGCGCATCGACCGGCTCGAAGGACCCTTCCCCGACCGCTCCGTGCCCGACGCCTCCCACACCGGCCGGGAACCGCTCGCCTACGTGCTGTACACCTCCGGATCGACCGGCCGGCCCAAAGGCGTACAGGTCCCCGAGCGCGCGGTGACGAGCCTCGTCGACGCGCTGGCCGCCCCGGTCTACGACGGTCTCGGCGACGGTCTGCGCGTGGCGCTCCTCGCCTCCCTGGCCTTCGACGCCTCGGTTCAGCAGATCTTCGGCGCGCTGCTGCGCGGGCACACGCTCGTGCTGATCGACCCCGAAGTGAAGCGGGACCCGGTGCGGCTGTGCCACGAACTTGTCGAGCACGGTGTCGACGTCGCCGACTGCACCCCCAGCCTGCTCCAGCTGCTCACCGCCCACGCGGCGCCGTCGCTGCACCGCCTGCCGCTGCGCCGCCTGCTCGTCGGCGGCGAACGGCTCCTGGCCGGCACGGTTGCCCGCTTCCACGAGCTGGGTGCTCCCGAGTCCGCCGTCGTCGTCAACGTGTACGGACTGACCGAGAGCGGCGTCGACTCCGTCGCGCAGGTCGTGCGCGGCGCGGGCGGGTTCCACCCCGCGCGTGAGGACGTGCCCATCGGCAAGTCCCTGACGAACAGCGAGGTTTGGGTCACGGATCGCTCGGGTCGGCCGGTACCCCGAGGAGCCGTGGGGGAGATCCGTATCGCCGGGCCTTGTGTCGCGTTGGGGTACACCAACGACGAAACGCTCACCGAGGAGCGCTTTTGCCCGCGTCCAGGGCGCCCGGGGGAGCGTGTCCTTCGCACGGGTGACCGCGGGTGGGTGGATGAATCGGACGCGCTGCACTTCGCCGGACGGCGCGACGGGCAGGTCAAGATCAGGGGCCACCGGGTGGAGCTCGGCGAGATCGAACGCGTCCTCGGCGCTCACCCCGACGTCGACTCCGCGGCCGTCATCGCCTTCCGGACGCCGGGCGGTGACATCGAGCCCGCCGCGTTCGTGGCGGGCGCGGCCCTGCCGAAGCGGGCCGAAATCCGCGCCCATCTCAGGCAGTCGCTGCCCGCCGTGATGGTGCCCCGCCTGATCACTTCGGTGCCCGAAATCCCCCTCTCCGCCAGCGGAAAGCTGGACACCCAGACCCTGCTCGCCCTGCTGCACCGAGGGGGGCCGGGCGGCGAGGGGCCGGACCACGGGCTCGCCGACCTGGTCCTCGACACGCTGCGCGGGGTCCTCGACGACCCTCTGCTCGGCCCCGACGAGCACTTCTTCGAAGCGGGTGGGCACAGCATCCTCGCGCTCCGGGCGGTCTCCGCACTGTCGCGCGCGCTCGACCGGGACGTCTCGTTGCGGGCGCTTCACGACCATCCGACCGCCGACGCGCTCGCCCGGCACCTCCGTGACAGCCGCTCTCGCAGCGCCACCCGCGTGGTACCGCTGCGACCCGCGCGGCACGACGCGCTGCCCGTCTTCTTCCTGCCGCCCGCCGCGGGCATCCCCTACATCTTCACGGATCTGGTGCGCGAGCTGCCCACCTCGTACGCCCCGTGGGGAGTTGACTACCTGACCCCGGACGGATCGGTGGAAACCACTCTCCACGAGCTGGCCGAAGCCCTCGCCGAGGAACTGCTGCTCCACACCGACCACACCGTGGTGCCCCTCGTCGGCTACTCGCTGGGAGCCGCTGTCGCGTTCGACCTCGCGCGTCTGCTGGAGCGGCGCGGACGCCGTCCCGCACTGGTCCTGATCGACCGGATGCTCAACCCGCCGGCTCCCTCGGCGGAGCGCACGACGCTCATCGAGGGGGCGGAACACACCGACGTCGCCGCCCGACTGGACGTGCTGCTTCCCCTTGCCGCGGGACACACCACACACGGTGTCGTCGAGAGCCCCATGGTGACCCTCGAGGCAGCCGGAAACCCCGTCCCCGCAGGCATGACGTCATGGCGGGCGCACACCACAGGCTCCTTCCACCACACGGTGATCCCCGGCTCGCACCACACGCTGCTCGCGCCGGAACATCTGCCGACCCTTCGCGAACACCTCCAGCACAGCCTCAGCCTCACGACCGGAAGGTGACACCCCCCATGAACGTGGACACCGACACCCCCATCGCATCCCGACAACAGCCGAACCGGCCCACAGGCGTGGCCATCCTCGGCTGCGGCTCGGTCAGCGCGCGGTACCTGCGCATGCTGCGCCACTTCAGCATCCTGGAAGTTCTCCACTGCGCCGATCTGGACCCGGAACGGGCCCAGCGGCGCGTCGAGGAGTTCGGCCTCGGCAGGCCGTCCACGTGGCAGGAGGTCCTCGACGACCCCGACGTGTCGATCGTCGTCAACCTGACGCCTCCCTCCGAGCACTTCGCGACCACGGAAGCGGCCCTGCGCGCGGGCAAGTCCGTCTACGTGGAGAAGCCGCTGGCCACGGATCCCGAGGACGCCCGACGGCTGCTCGCGCTCGCCCGTGAGTCCGGGCTGCTCCTGGCCTGTGCGCCCGACACCGTGCTCGGACGCGGTCCGCAGACCGCGATCGCCGCCGTCGCCGCCGGTGAGATCGGCACCCCGGTCCACGCCTCCGCGTCCATGCTCAGGTCCGGGCCCGAAATATGGCACCACGACGCGGACTTCTTCTACCGGCCGGGCGCCGGGCCGCTGCACGACATGGGTCCGTACTACCTGTCCATGCTCGTCCACCTCCTGGGTCCGGTGACCGCGGTCAGCGCCCAGAACCGGATCAGCGACCGCGAGCGCGTCATCGCCCGCGGCCCCCGCGCAGGTGAACGCATCGAGGTCGGCACACCCACCGTCACCGCCGCCTCCCTGGACTTCGCGTCGGGGGCGATCGCCACCCTGGTCTGCTCGTTCGACGCGTGGGCTGCGACCTCGCCGCACATCGAGCTGCACGGCACAGCGGGGTCGCTCGTCCTACCGGACCCGAACCTCTTCGACGGCCCGGTCCGGATCGCCCGTCCCGGCGGAGGCGGTGTGCAGGACCTCCCGGCGCTGCCGGGCTACGTGTACGACCGCGGGATCGGCGTCGCCGACCTCGCCCTGGCGCTGCGCACCGGCGGTGTCCCGAAGGCCGATCCGGCCCTGGCCCTGCACGTCCTCGACGTGATGCACGCGGCGTTCCTGGCCGCCGAGCGACGCACCACGGTCGAGGTGCACAGCACCACGACACGCACCGAGCCGATGCCCACCGACCTGTCGGTCTACGGGTGGACCGGCATCGCCGACCCCGACGAGGACGCCCGCCTCGCGAAGATCCGCTGACCCACCCGTACCGAAAGGCACCACCATGCGACTGTGCATCCTGACCGAGCCGCAATCCGGCGCGAGCTACGACGACGTGCTGCGCGTCGCGCGGGCGGCCGAAGACCTCGGATTCGAGGGCTTCTTCCGCGCGGACCACTACGTGCCGATAGGCGGCGGGGACGGCAGGCCTGGGCCCACCGACACCTGGATCACCCTCGCCGGTCTGGCCAGGGAGACCTCCACCATCCGGCTCGGCTCGCTGATGACCTCCGCCACGTTCCGGGCGCCGGGACCGCTCGCGATCAGCGTCGCGCAAGCCGACCACATGAGCGGCGGGCGCATCGAACTGGGGCTCGGCGCCGGCTGGTACGAGCCGGAACACACCGCCTACGGCATTCCCTTCCCGGACGTGGCCGAACGGTTCGACCGGTTCGAGGAGCAACTCGCCATCATCACCGGCCTGTGGGAGACGCCCGAAGGGGAGACCTTCGACCACGTCGGCACGTACTACACGCTGACCGACTCACCGGGACTGCCCAAGCCCCTGCAACGCCCCCGCCCGCCCCTGCTCATCGGCGGGTACGGCACCCGCCGCACCCCTCGCCTCGCCGCGCGGTACGCCGATGAATTCAACCTGGCCTATCCGGGCTTCGGCCAGGTCGCCGAGGCATTCGACCGGGTCCGCCGGGTCTGTGCCGAGGTGGACCGCAGTGAGAGTTCCCTGGCGTTCTCCGTGTCGCAGGCCGTGTGCTGCGGGCGGGACTCGGCGGAGATCGCCCGGCGCGCGCCCGCGGGGCGTGCCCCGGAATCGCTGCGGGAGAAGTGGCTCGTGGGCACTCCGGACGAAGTCGTGGACAAGATCGGGAAGCTCGGCGAGCTGGGCGCGAGCCGGGTCTATCTCAGGACTCACACCCTCGGTGACATCGACCAGTTGGAGCTGCTCGCCCACGAAGTGCTCCGCCAGGTCGGCACGGGGAGCTGAGGATGGTGCGCGCCTTGGCGCAATGGCGCTCCGACGGAGATCCGAGCGTCTTTCCCTACGCCTCCGTCGTCGACGCGTACCAGCTCGTGGGCAAACATTTCGTGGAGCGGGAACTGCTCGCATCACTCGCCGAGCTCCGTGACGCCCCGCCCACACTGCGCGGGGCGGCCCGGGACCGAGAGCTGCTGACGAGGTTCCTGGACACCGCGCTCGACAAGTGGGACGAGCGCTACGACTACCAGACCTATCTCGCGCTCGGTCTGCTCCTCGGTCCCGCGGACCCACCGGACCGTAAGGAACACTTCTCCCCACAGCAGCGGGACCGACTGACCGTCCAACTCATCGCCGACATAGTGGAGTTCGAGCTGGACGCCGTGGAGGGCAGGACCGACCTGCTCCCGCTGATGCGTCCCGACGCGCGCACCGTGGCCAAGCGCTGCCGCCTGGGCATGCGGGCGGCGGGTCCGGCGCTCACCCGCCTCGGCCTGGCGGATCCGGCCGGCACGGTCGCGCGGACCGTCCAGGACGGCCTGAGCGAACAGGCCCGCGACTTCTGCCGCACCGTCCGAGGGGAAACCCGGCCCGAAGAACGGCGCCGCCTCATGCTCAGCATGCTCCCCGCCTACACCGTCCACGACGAGCACCTGTTCATTCGGGTGCTCCAGTGCTTCGAGTCGACCTTCGCCCTGCTCGCCGAGCACTTGGCCGCCGCGGTGGAGAGCCTTGACGGCCACCAGCCCCTCGTCGCGGCCGAACGCCTTGATGCGGCGACCACGGGACTTCGCGAGGCGGCCCCGCTGTTCTCACTGCTTGCGACGATGAGCATCGAGGCGTTCCAGACCTTCCGCTGTTACACCGAGGGCGCCAGCGCCATCCAGTCCCGCGGCTACAAGACCGTGGAATCGCTGTGCCGGAAACCGGACCCGGACCGCGTGGAGTCCGCCGCCTTCCACTCCGTGCCAGAGGTCCGCACACGGGTGCTCAGGGGCATGCCCAGCCTCGACAGCGCGTTCCGGAGTGCCGACGCGGCCGGCCGGCTGTCCCCGGAGACGCGCGGGATCGTCGGGCAGGCGATGGAGGGGTTCTCCTCCGCATTGGTCCAGTGGCGACAGACCCACTACCGGCTGGCGGTGCGCATGCTCGGCGAGGCGCGCTCGGGAACCGGCTACACGGAAGGTGTGCCGTATCTGCGGGAGGCGCGCTCTGTCCCCGTATTCCGGGAGGCGCCGAGCGAGTCCGGCCGAACGTGCCCGGTGGCCGTGCCCTTCGCGGTGCCGCTGCACGGCGATTGAGGAGGAGAGGGCGCGTGTCCCGCCGACCTCACGGTCTCGGGGGTCGGCGGGACACGGCCCGGCACCCTCCCGTCAGGGCCGGGCCTCGGACCCCGACGTGTCCAGGGCCGAGCGGCAGGCCATCCGCTCGGCCCGGTGGCGGCGACGGGCGAAGTCACCTCGCTGCGCCTCCAGTTCGGCGAAAAGTGCCTCCCAGCGCTCGGTCACCCGCTCCGCGGAGAACTGCTCGGCGCCGGTGATGGTGTGTGTGCCCAGAGCATGCAGAGCCCCTCTGTCGCCCATCAGCCCGGCGAGCACGGCCGCGATGGCGTCCACGTCACCATTGGGCACCAGCCAGCCGTCCACACCGTGCCGGATGATCTCGGAAGGACCGTTGGGGCAGTCGTAGGACACCACGGGGACCCCTGCCGCGAGGGCCTCCAGGATGACGAGGCCGAATGATTCCGCGCGCGAGGTCAGCAGGGCGAGATCGGCCTTGGCCCACTCCTGGGCCATATGAGGGCTGCTGCCGTGGAACCGCACACTGCCCGACACTCCGAGTTCCCGGGCCAGCGCCTGCAGTGCACTGCGCTCGGGGCCGTCGCCGAAGACGCTGAGCACCCACTCGGGGTGCTCCGAAGACGCCTTCGCGAATGCCCGAATCGCATGGTCGACCCGCTTCTCCGCAACGAGCCGTCCGGCGATCACCACGGTCTTGCCGGTGAGCGTCGAACGCGGACGGTGCGCGACGGGCAGCGAGTTGGGGATCGTCGCCAGCAACGGCGCGGCATCGCCCAGCGCCTCTTTGAACTGGGCCCGGCTGCGCTCGTTGACCGTCACCAGTGCGTCGAGCAGCGGTGCGGACGGCAGCGGCGGAACCCCGGCCATGCGGTGCTCATGGTGCACCGTCAGAACTTCGGGCCTGGTCAGACGTACCGCGGCCGATGTGAGCGCTGGCGTCGTAGTGACCAGCAGATCGCAATCGATGCTCGGCAGCAGGAGCCCGAGCTCCATGTCGGAGAGCCGGGTGAAGATATTCCTCTCCCAGGCCGGGGCACTGAACTCGGTGGGCAGTCCGGCCAGCGCCGCGCACTCGGCCACGCTGAGACCCGTCGGGGACACCGGGCGCTCGACGCCGCGGCTCCGGTCCACCAGATAGCGCACTTCGACCTGCGGGCCGATGGTGAAGAAGGGACTTTCCGCGGTCTTGAAAACGCTGACGATCTCGACGTCGTGCGCGGCGGCGAGCTGTGCGGCCTGGGTGAACACCGCCTGCTCCGTGCCTCCCATCACATCCGCCCAGGTGAGCAGAAAAGTGATCTTCAAAGATCATCCCCTCGTGGCGGAGCACCCTGGGCAGGAGACCGCGGGGTTTCCTGCTCCGGACGCTCGGTCTTGGTTCGGCGTTCAAAGACCCGTGATCCGGTCTCTGTCTCGGTGAAGGCGAGCAATGAGCCGTCGATGCCGAGCCCCGCCAGGACGAATCGGCCGGAGCCGTCCATGGCCGCCGAGGGGGTGCCGACGGTGAACACATCCGGCACGGTGCACCGCACGGCCCCGCTGTCGTGCGACACGTCCATCGTCCACGCGTGCAACGCGCCCTGATCGGTCCGCTGTACGAGCAGGACCTGGTGCCCTTCGCCGGCGGCGAGCGCCACCGGTCCGAGACCTCCCTCGGCCGGCGCCGGGAACGCGACAGGCCCCCAGCCGCTGTCGTCCAGCCGCCGGTACGCCCAGGGAGTGCCGTCGGCACACCGGAACGCAAGCACCAGGGCGCCTTCCGCGGTGACCACGGCGGCGGGGGGACTCACCGGGACGGGCAGAGCGGAGGTGTCCTGCCCGACGGGGAGAGTTCCGGGTGCGGACTGTGCCCAGTGCCGAAGTCCGCGCCGTCCCGAACCGAAGAGGTGGACGATGCCCCGGACATCGGTGACCGCGGCGAGCGATTCCCTGACGTCCGAGTCGGCGAGCTTGATCCAGTGTTTCGGTTGTCCACTCGTACCCGTTCGCACGGCTACCGACAGATCCCCCTGCCGGGCGAATACGAATTGGTTGCCCCCACCGTCGACGGCCACCGCGGGCACACCGAGCCGGTCCAGTCCGGAACGGGGGTCGTCGGGAGCCCACAGACCGCGCCATGCGTGGAACTCTCCTCGGGGCGACTGCTCGATGAGCCCGGTCTCCAGCACGTCCTCACCGACCCTCACCGACGGCTCCGCCACCCGCGACGCATGGATCCGGCGGCTTCCGCCAGGGCCGGTGGTCACCGCGAGTACTGGCAGCAGTCCGTGCCCGCCCACCTGCCGGAGTTCGGTCCAGGCCCGCTGACCCGCCTTCTGCTGCCGAGACATCACCACACTGCCGCCCAGGACCCAGAACGCGGTGACCCGGCCATGAGCGTCCGTCGTCAGAACCGGACCGGCGCCGTCCCACCGAGGGGTGACGCTATGGGCCCACCCCGTCATCCGGGACCGGCCCTGCCCCACCGCGTAGTCGCCGCAGCCCCCCGGGTTGCCGCAGTCCGAGGTGGAAAGACCCCCGTAGACGTCCAGCGCCTCGACCTTGTGATCCAGTTGCGCCGCGCTCAGATTGGCGGGCCAGCGCGCGTTGTAGTAGCCGCGGTACGCCTGGACGAAGGAACGGCCCCGGGCCCAGGAGTCGTTCCGGGACAGCGCGGCCAGGACGAACTTCGCGGCGACGGTGTGGTCCCGGTGGTCGGAGAAGCCGGGCTGGTCGAAATGGCGCCGGTGCGGGGCATCGTGGTTCTGGTGATCGGGGAGTGGATCCAGATAGTGGACGACTCCGGGCCGATAGCGCTCAAGGAGCCACGCGATGGCGTCGATCAGCTCGCCCCGGGTATAGCCGGACTCCTCCGCCACGGGGCTGCCCGGTGTGCGGAGCGTCGTCGCGGTGCCACCCGGTCCGTGCCACAGCTCGGCGAGGCCCACGTACGGCGTGTCCGGGAGCGCCTCTTCCCGTAGGCCCAAGTGCACCAGCGTGACCTGCGCGCCGAGTTGTGCTGTCTCACCCCACGCCCCGTTCGGCATCGCCAGGGCCGAACGCGACCAGCGGGCTCCCGGCACCCCGGCCGACATCCAGCCGTACGCCTGGCGCAGTCCCTGCATTCGGGCGCTTGCGTACGCCGGCCGGTCGGGCTCGGCGGGTGTGTCGGCGCCGGGTATGTTGTTGCGGCCGTCGGACTCTCCGGCCGTGATGTACACCGTTACCACTCGGTGGCCCGCGCGGAGCGTGGCCACTACTTCGGGATTCATGAAGTACAGGTCGTCGTCCGGGTGAGCGACCACCTGCACCAGTGTTGTGGAAGCCTTCATCCGTCCCTCCGACGTCGGCTGAGCCGGGCTGTCCGCTGTTGTCAGCGCACGGCCTCAAATGGAGCCCGCACGCAACGCATGGGCCGGGTTGGGCGGTTGGAGGCGAGAGGTCCGATTGTGCAGGACATTCTTCACTGTCCGTTCGCGGCAGTCTGCTGCACGGCTCAAGCACCTCCTGCTTCCACGGTGGCCCGGAGGCTCGGCGCGGCAGACCACGCGCATGTTCACCGCTCGCCCCTCCCCGGCCAGGTAACCAGCTAGGGCGTTTCGGTGCCAAGCGGCGCCACATGTACTGCTCACCAGACTGGAGCCCGCCACTAACGTCCCGCTCACGTCCCGCTGATGTCCGTCGGCGTCCTGTCCTTCGGTCTCAAGGGCCTCGCGTGTGTCGGACAGGCGTCTGCCGTTGATTCACGCGGTGATTCGCAACTTCCGTTGCTCGGTGCGGACTTCACGCGGAGGCGCGACCGGTCTCGCGGCTGGCAGCGCCTCCCACACCCTCGTCTGGCCCCGCCTGGCGCTGGCCGACACCTACGCCGCCGCGGCGTTCGCGAGAGGCGACGGCGCACAGGACTGGATCGAGGCCCTCGACGGCTACGAAGCACTCGCCGTCCTGCCGGACGGCCGGCAATGGCGCACGGCGGGATTGCGTCGATACGGGTCCTGAGACGGGACACGGACTCCTTCCCGCGCGTGGGAAGGAGTCCGTACCGCCGTGTTGTCCGCGACGGCAGGCCCGACTCCTTCCCGGGCGCGGAACAGGCGCCTCCGCATCGGGGCCCGGTTTGCCCTTCCCGAAAGAACCGCATGAGCCGAGCTGCCCCCGTCCAGCGGTGGACACCAACCCCAATGGAGCAGCCGCTGCGAAACGGGGGCCCGACAATCCGCCGCCACCCGTTCGGCCCCGGTACGACACCTCGCCCGCCCCGCCCCACGGCCCCACCGAGACAGCCCGAATGGCCCGGATGCACCTTTTGGGCTCATATGGAACCGTACGCGTTTAGCGCATCACACCCGGTAACGGCCAGAAGCGATGACGTCGCGTCGAGCTCAGCAAAGGAAACCGAGACATGGCATCCGATCCCAGCCCCACCCAGGGCGACCACAATTCCATAGGCACGGGTGACGACCCCCGGTACGTACTGCTCCGGACGGTGGCCGCCTCCCGGCCCATGCACGAGGTCGTCTCCCTGGTGCACCTCCTCAACAGGGCGGGTGAATACCCGCGGCCGGGCGATCAGGCGCTGCGCCTGGCCGCCGTGGCCCGCTCCGTGGACGAAGTCCACCAACTGATCTCCCTGCTGAATAAACCCCCGAACGGGGCCGAGGACGCCCAGACGATTCTGCGCGCGGCCGCGACGGACCGCCCCATCGAAGACGTGGCCGCCCTGATCGCCAGCTTCGGCCCGGATGGCGGAGAGCCTTTCCCGACCGCCTCCCCCGAAGAGCCGACGGCCACCGAGCCAAGTGCCCCGGAGTGGGCCGAGGCCGAAGAGACACGCGCTCCCGAGCCGGTGGCTTGGGCCGAGGAGGCACGTGCTCCTGAGCCCGTAGCCGTGGCCGAGGAGACACGGGCTCCCGAGCCGGTGGCCGAGGCCGAAGGGTCACGCGCTCCTGAGCCGGTGGCCGTGGCCGAGGAGCCACGCGCTCCCGAGCCCGTAGCCGTGGCCGAAGAGGCACGTGTTCCTGAGCCGGTGGCCGTGGCCGAAGGGGCACGTGTTCCTGAGCCGGTGGCCGTGGCCGAAGGGGCACGTGCTCCTGAGCCGGTGGCCGGGGTCAAGGGCGTGGCCGGCGGACTGGCCGGAGTGCTGCTGCCCGTACGGTCCGTCCTGCGCTGGCCCGCAGCGGTCGTGCTGCTGGCGATCGGCGCGATCCATCTGCCGGCCCACCTCATGGACCTGCGCACGGGCCACCTGGCGGCAGGCGTGTCCATGATCATCGCAGCCGCCTGTCTGACGCTGGCGTGCCTCCTGCCCCTGTACGACCCGCTGTGGGCGTGGATGGCCGGCGCGGCCGCTGCCGTCGGCACCGTGGTGATTCACTCACTGGTTGCGGGGCTCAACTCCGTCCACCTGCTCAGGAACAGCCTGGGCGGCACGTTCACGGGCGCCACCAGGCTCGCGGTGCTCTGCGCGGTCCTCGCCGCCGTCCTGGCCGGAACGGTCCTGGTGCGCAAGCTGAGACCGCACATGGCCAACGAGGCCTGACAGTCGCTCGGCGAACTTCATTCCCTTGCAGGGCAGGCCCCCTTACTCGGTGCGCATGTGCCGGAAGGGGGCCGTCCTCGATGGCCAGTTGGGTGTGGCCGTGGGTCCTTCCTCCTGGCTCTGGAAGAAGCCGAGCTTCTTGGGGAAGTAGCTACAAAGAACGTTCTTCGTCTCTTGGTGCTACACAGGGTTTGTCCCCTTCTGGCTTGCGGCAATGGGTCGCAGCTCCTGATGCGAAGCCAAGTTGGTCCGGGCCTGGTCCGGATCTTGGAGTGCGTGGCCATCCTGGAACCTGCGAACAAAGGTTCCTGAGCTGCGGTTTCGCGACGTGTGGTAGTCGTGCGACCTGTTGTCGTGGGCGGGGTTTGCTCACGATTCAGCTCCTCGCGGACCGCCCGCTCGCGGTGCTCGTCGGGGTATTGGCGTCGGGACGGTAAGGGTTGAGCTGCATCCCGTTTCGTAGCGTCCCTGAAGCCGAGGCAGCGGCCGCTGTGCATCCAGAGTCCCGCGGGAGGGCGTCATCCACGACGCATCACGATCGCGGTTTCGGTGGCACTCCGTGGCTCCGGCACGGAAAGCCGATCCAGAACCAAAATTCGCGGAGTGTTGACAACGGCGGCTGTCCGACGGCGGTTTGCGCGACCGTATTGCTGGTAAGGGTGGCAAGTGGCGAATGATTTTGGTCCCCTTGGCCAAGGTGATGGACAGGCTGGCGAGTTCAGGGCTGCACAGGCTGACGGCTCCGGTGCGGGCCAAGTCAGACACGACGGGGGGCTCGTAGGCGGTGAGTTGGCGCCAGCAGAAGCCGAAGGTCACGTCGGCCAGCGTCAGTGGCGTTGGATCGCTTGGCCGGAGCGGTCCTGGAAGTCGGTCCAGCCCAGTTCGCGCTTGACATGTTTGCAATCTTGCTCGGTCCAGCCGCGCGCAGCCCGTACGTCTGAGGATCCCGGCCATGTCGGCGGGCGGCAGCGGGCAGTTCTCGGGGGCGCGGCATCGCGGTAGCGGCGGGTGACATGGAGTCGGCCCCGACGGGAGGGGGGAGGTGCATCGCATCTGCCGGATGGTCTGCGACGGTGTGCGGGCGCTTCCCCGCCTCGGTCATGAGCGGGGTGTTCGGCTCGACCGTCACCACGTAGGGGGCCGCGGCGCGGTTCCCTCACCCTGCCTCAAGGAGCCAAGATCCGGAACACCATCTACCGATCACGGCAAGCTACCGCAGGCCGACCGGAGGCGGTGGGCGTATGACCGGCCGGCCGGTGCCCGCTGTGCTGCCCCCACCGCTGCGCGCGTGGCTCGGGCTGATCGCGGCGCTCGCCGCGCTGGTGGTCGTCGTGCTCGGGGTCCTGTACGCCGGTCATGACAAGCCTGGCATGGTGGACATGTGGATCCAGCCGGCGGTGGACAGTGTGCGGCCGCCGTGGCGGTCCGTCGCTCTGGCCATGGATTTCTGGGGGGAGCCCGTCGGAGCGGCGACGCTGGTCGTGGCCACTGTGACGGGCTGCCTGCTGCTTCGGCGTCCTCGCGCGGCGGTGCTCGTCGTCGGCGTCGGCATGACCGTGGGGGCGACGACACTGCTCAAGCACCTGGTGGGACGCACCATCCACGGCGGGTACCTGTCCTACCCGAGCGGGCACACCGCCTTCGTCACCGCGCTCGCCCTCGTGGTGGCGCTGCTCGCGACCGGCCGACTCGGCCTCGGCAGGACGGCCGGCACGTTACTGGTGCTCGCCGTGGCGCTTTTTGCCGGCGCGGCCATGGGCTGGGCGCAAGTCGCCCTGGGCGCGCACTACCCGACCGACGTCCTCGGCGGCTGGTGCACCGCGCTGGCGGTGATACCGGCGACCGCGTGGCTGGTCGACCGGATGGCCGATGCCGGTCGGCAGGAGCGTCACTGACGTCACGTCACGCCAAGCGGCGGAATACGGGCTTCACCGGTCGCCCGGCCAGCCAGGGGGTGGGGTCAGCGGCGTCCAGTGCCTTCCGGTACACCGCACATGCCTGGGCCACCACGTCGACGGTGCGGTCGATGTCGGCGTCGCCGAGTGCGCTGCTCACCACGAACGACGGGGCCAGCACCCCGCCCGCGAGGAGCTGGCGCAGGAACAGGGTGCGGTACTGCTGCGACGGCTGCCGGTTCTCGTCGAGGGTGGCGAAGACCAGATTGCTGGCCCGGCCCCGGACGACGATGTGGTCGCCGACGCCCATGCTAGCCGCGGCGTCGCGGACACCGGCGGCCAACCGCTCGCCCAGGGCGTGCAGTCGCGCGGTGATGTCTTCCTCGACGTAGGTGGTGAGTACGGCCATCGCGGCGGCCAGCGAGTGCGTTTCCGCACCGTGCGTGGTGGACAGCAGGAACACCCGGTCGCCGGAGTGACGCAGTCCGCCCCGCTCCATCAGGTCGCGGCGCCCGGCCAGCGCCGAGACGGCGAATCCATTGCCCAGCGCCTTGCCGAACGTGGAGAGGTCGGGGACGACGCCGTACAGGCCCTGGGCGCCCGCCTCGGACCAGCGGAAGCCGGTGATCATCTCGTCGAAGATCAGTACGCAGCCGTGCCGGTCGGCCAGCTCGCGCAGGCCTGCGAGGTAGCCGGGAGTGGGGTCTGCCCTGCTCTGGGGGCCCCTCCCGGCCGAAGGCTGGGGGAGAAGTTGAGAGCTTGGGGAAGGCTCGGTGTGGCCGACAGGTTCGAGGATCAGGCAGGCGACCTCGTCCTGGTACCGGGTGAGCAGTTCCTCCGTGGCGGCCAGGTCCCCGTACGGGAACGCCACGGTGAGCTCGGTGGTCGCCGCCGGAACGCCGGCGGACATCGGTGTGGTGCCGATGAACCAGTCGTCGACGGAGAAGAACGGATGGTCGCTGCAGATGGCCACCCGCGGGCGCCCGGTGACGGCGCGGGCGAGGCGCACCGCGGCGGTGGTGGCGTCGGAGCCGTTCTTCGCGAACTTCACCATCTCGGCGGTCGGCACCGTGGCCAGGAAGCGTTCCGCGGCCTCGACCTCCACGATGGACGGCCGGACGAAGTTGCTGCCGCGGTCGAGTTCTCGCCGCACCGCCTCGAGCACGCGTGGGTGGGCGTGGCCGAGGCTGACCGAACGCAGGCCGGACCCGTACTCGATGTAGCGGTTGCCGTCGATGTCCCACACGTGGGCACCGCGGCCGTGGCTGATGACCGGGGCCAGTTTGTCGGGGTACTGGTCGTCGCCCTTGGCGTACGTGTGTGCGCCCCCGGGGATCATGGCGTGCAGCCGCTCGTTCGCCAGTTGCGACCGGGGCAGGAGGAGCTCTTCAGCGTCTTCGGTGTCCACGCCAACCTCAACTCTCTATTTGCTGCAGGACCTTGGCGAGGCTCGGCGCCTCCCGGTCCCGCCGGGACATCGATGTGACCGGCAGCGGCCAGGGAATGGCGAGCTCCGGGTCGTCGAAGGCGATCGTCACGTCCTCGGCCGGATCGTGCGGGCGGTCGATCCGGTACGAGGTGTCAGCGGTTTCGGTCAGCGCCTGGAAGCCGTGTGCGCACCCCGCCGGGATGTACAGGGTCACCTGCGTCTGGTCGGACAGCTCGAAGGAGGCCCGGTTGCGGTAGGTCGGCGAGTCCGTCCGCAGGTCCACGACGACGTCGAAGATCCTCCCGTACGAGCACCGCACCAGCTTGGCCTCGCCGGCGCCGGAGCGCAGGTGCAGGCCGCGCAGCACGCCCCGGGCCGAACGGGACACGCTGTCCTGGATGAAGGTGTCCGGGTCGAGGCCCACCGAGCGGACCACGTCGGCGTCGAAGGTG
Source organism: Streptomyces sp. NPDC050485 (assembly GCF_044458185.1). NCBI lineage: Bacteria > Bacillati > Actinomycetota > Actinomycetes > Kitasatosporales > Streptomycetaceae > Streptomyces > Streptomyces sp. NPDC050485. The sequence goes on from NZ_JBITHR010000011.1 coordinate 151,203, forward strand.
CGGCAGAAGAAGCCGCGTTCGTCGGCGTACGGCGTCGGCTCGAACAGGAACGCGCCGTCGATCGCCGGGACTTCGGTCGCCTTCATGAAACCTCCCGCATGGCGTGGGCGTGGACATGGTCGGCCGCCGGGAACAGGGCCGCGGTCAAGGCGGTGAACTGGTGCTCCAGTTGCTGGGCGGCGACCAGGTTCCGCTCGCGGAGGGTCCGCCGCAGCTCCGCCGATCGCTGCTCCAGCGATCGGAACTGATCGAGCAGCCGGTCGGCGTCGACCTCGCGGGCCGGGTGGCAGTACCCGCCAAGACCCATCTCAGCCATGAGCGCGTCGCTCTTCGCCGCGTAGCTGAGTGCGAGCGTCGGCGTGCCGACCTTCAGCGCGCAGATCAGGTTGTGGTAGCGGGTCGCCACCACGGTGTCGGCAGCCGCCATCTCCTTCATCAGGTCGGCCAGCGAGGATGTCTCGGCAGCGGTGACCAGCGGTGAGTCCACCGCGTCGAGGATCGCGGCGACCACTGGCCCGTCGACCTCGTCACCGGTGAGCAGCCGGACCGGCCTGCCGTCCTCAACCAGTGCGCGGACGAAGCGAGTTGTCCCCGCGAGGTAGCGTCGGTGGATCTCTTCGGCCCGGGCGCGGTCGTCGTCGCCGCCGTAAAAGGCCATGACGCCGACGCAGACCGGGCCCGGCGGACCCGAGGGCGCTTCCCCAAGCTCTCCGACAGGCTCCGAGCAGGGGATACCCCATTCCGGCGGCGTCGGCAGGGCGAATGCGAGGTCCGGGTAGACCTCGTCGCGCGCGGTGTCCACGCCCATCGCCCGCATCGCGTCGCGGGACAGGGCGTCCCGGTACGACCGGTACGTGGCAAGGCGCGCCGACCAGCGCACCAGGGCCCGGGTCGGCCGGTTGCCGATCGCGGCGGCGCCCACGCTGACCAGCGCGACCCGGGTGCCGAACAGCCGGCTGGTCGCGCAGAGCAGGAACAGCGAGTACGGGAAGCCCCACGGCCGCAGCGGCAGCGTGGCCTCCAGGACGCCCATGCCCGGCACGATCACCACGTCGTGCCGGCGCACCCAGGCAGCGGTACGGACGGCGTCGACGAGTTTGCCCAGGCCCTTCGCCGCGATCGCGCCCGCACGTGACGCGGTCCGGTACTCCCCGCGATACCAGTGCAGCCGCGTCGCGGGGATCCGGTACCGGGTCGCGACGACCTCGGGTCCGCCGCACAGCGCGTCCACGACCGCCTCCGGGTGCTCGGCACGCAGGTACCCGAGCACGGCCTCGAGCGACCCGTCGTTGCCGAGGTTGCCGGAGCCGAGCAGGCCGAACACCCCGACACGCACCGGAGTTTCGTCCGCGGACCTCATGCCTACCTCCCCTCACGGCCGGCGACGAGGGCGGCGACGGAGACAGTGAGCCGGGCCGGGTCGACCGGGGCGCGGTCCTCGACCCGCTCGCCGACGCCCGGCCGGACCCGGCTGGCCATCCATGAGGCCAGGTGGCGGTAGCACGCGCGCCGGTCGGCCGGGGACAACGGCGCCCGCCGGATCGCCGAGGCGAAGCCCCAGACGTACTCGGCGAGCAGCCGGGGCGTCGGGTGCAGCGGGCCTGCCCGGCGCGGGTCCAGGTTGACGCACCGGGAGCGCTTGCCGGGGTTCGCCCGCTCGGCGCGGGCGGGGTGGTCGCGGCGGAAGTACAGCAGCTCCGGCACCTGGTGGAAGGGCCCGTGCAGGGTGATCTCGGCGACGAACGTGCGGTCCGCGTGGTGGTAGCTGTCGTGCGGCTTCACCCGACGCAGCACGTCGGCCCGCATCACCCCGTAGAAGTCGTCGCCACCGGGCTCGAACAGCAAACTCCGGAAGCGCGCATGCGCGTTGGGCGAGTCGGTGGCGAGCCCGTACTCGTACGGGACCTTCACCTGGCCGTCGCCGTCGATGACCGCCTGGCCGGAGTGCGCGAGGATCACGTCCGGCCGCTCGTCCAGCGCCTCCACACAACGCCGCAGCAGGTCCCGGGCGTACAGGTCGTCGTGCGAGGCCCATTTGAACAGCTCGCCGCGGCACTCGGTGAACACGTAATTGTGGTTCGGCGCTGCGCCTATGTTCCGGGGCAGCCGGATGTACCGGATGCGCGCGTCCTGCGCGGCGTACGTGCGGCAGATCTCCTGAGTCTCGTCGGTCGAGGCGTTGTCGGAGATGACCAGCTCGAAGTCCTCGTAGGTCTGGCCGAGCAGGGCGTCGAGCGACTCGGCAAGGTACTCCGCGCCGTTGTACACGGGCAGGCCGATGCTCAACCTGGGTTGGGCGGTCATGAAGTCCTCACTTCGGGGGTGGGGTTGTGGTGGTGCTCGCGCAGGGCGGAGCGCAGCTGCAGCCACCACACGGCCGAGCCGCTGACGGTTGCGGCGGCGACGCCCCAGGCCGAGCCGACCGTGCCGGCCACGGCCGCCCCGCCGAGCCCGCCGCCGACATAGCAGGCGGAGGCGAACAACTGGCTGCGCAGGCTGCGCCGGGCCGCGGCGAGCGCGCGCAGCCCGGCTGCCGCGCCGCTGCCGAGCCCGGCGCCCGCGACACCGAGCGTGGCCGGCACGATGAGCTCCGAGGCGGAGCGCCAGACGCCGCCGAGTACGAGTTCGCCGACCCGGTCCGGCATCAGCAGCAGCGCCGCACCCCAGAGCAGCGCGGCGACGGCCTGCCCGCCGCCCAGCAGGAGGCAGAACCTCGCAAGGCGGTGCGGGGCCCGCCGCAGCACCCGTGCCGCCTCCGCGACGGTGACCAGCGAAAGACCCATCAACAGAGCGAGGAACGGACCGAGCAGGAGCTCCGCGCCCCGGACCGCGCCCACCGCGCCGACCCCGGCGATCGCGCCGAGCCCGTACGCCCGCAGCTGGCTCGCGCCGCTGAGGCTGACGTTCTCGACCAGGTAGCGGTAGCCGAGATCGCGCTGCTCGCGGAGCCACCCGCGCGCTTGGGTCATCCGGGGCCGGATGCCGGACTGGACGCAGCCGTACCCCGCGGCCACCGCGGCGGAAGAGCCCCAGGCGAGCACGAATGCGGCCACGTTGCCCACGCGGGCCGCCACGACCATGGCCGGGACGAGCGCGACGCCCCACACGAGGTCGTTGGCGAACGCCTTCTGCCCGGCCCCGGCGGCGAAGAACGCGAACCGCCAGGCGTCCTGCAGCAACAGCGCCGGCAGTACGACGCCGAGGCAGGCGAACGCGGGCCCCACGCGGCCGCCGAGGCCAAGACCGACCAGCAGACACACCGCGCCGAGGGCGGCACCGATGCCGAGCGCGGCACCCGACGACCGGGCCGCCGCCGTGCGCCAGGACGCGTCCGGCACGCCGCTGAAGCGCACCACGAGCGGGTCGGTGGCAAGGCCGCGGGCGACGTTGAGCACCACGCCATAGGTCAGCCAGGCCAGGCTGAACACGCCGAACGCGGTCAGCCCCAGCGCGCGTGCCACGTAGATCCCCACCGCGAAGTTGGTCATGCTGGAGGCCGCCTGGTCGGCCAGCCCCCAGGACAGCCGGCCGACGATGGCCCGCCTGGCGGTCCGCCGGGTGCCTCCGGCCGGGGCCGCCGGTGTCGTCGTCTTCTCCCCCTCGGTGGTCATCGGCGTCAAGCCTTGATCAGCCCGGCGCCGTGCAGGGCGTCGGCCGCGGCGGCGACGGTGTCGAACGGCAGCCCGGACCGCTCGGCGACGTCCAGCAGACTGTGCTCGCCGTCGGTGAGGCTGAGCACCCAGAGCATGGCCATCTGGGCCTGCTTGGTGTCGCTGCGGCCGCCGAGCGCGTCGTACAACCCCCGTCGGCCCAGCTGTGGTTCGCCGTAGGGGCTGAGGTTGACGTACCGCCGGTTGCGGTCCAGGACGGCGAACGCCTCGCGGCAGACGGCGAGCGTGTCCGCCATCGCCTCCGGGGAGACGAAGTCCAGGTTGTCCGCCGAGGTGTGGTACTCGGGGTAGCCGGCGTACGGGGTCCGGCTGAGCGAGCCCACGCCGAGGTCGAACCCGGGCGAGCAGTACTGCCGCTCGTCATAGCCGTACGGAGTGAACTCGGTTACGTGGTGCGGGCGTTCGGAGGCGGCAAGGACGTGCCGCATCACCCGGTCGATCTCCGCGTCGCCGCGCCTGCTCTGCTTGTACGTGAGTTGGCCCGGGTCGCCGGCGCAGGCCAGCACCAGTCCGTGCTTGACTTGTTCCACCCGCTGGGCGTTGCGGGCCAGCCAGGTGATCGCCCCGATGGTGCCGGGCGCGTATATGAACCGGTAGGTGTAGTGCGGCGTTTGCTCCGCCAGCGCCCGGGCCAGGAATGTCGCCACCGCGATGCCGGCCAGGTTGTCGTTGGCCAGCGACGGGTGGCAGACGTGGCAGGAGACGATCACCTCGTCGGCGACCTGCCCGGGGACGATGTGCTCGGCGTAGGTGAGGTGGCCATCGGTGAGCGCGGAGTCGATGCGTACCTCGTAGTCGCCGTCCGGCAGCGCGTCCAAGGTCTCCTGGGCCAGACAGAACCCCCATTCCGGCTGGTAGTAGCTGGTGCGGTACGGCACCCAGGTCGGGTGGTCCGGCAGGGTGTGCAGGTGTCCACGCAGCTCGGCCAGCGGCATGGTCGCCGACACCGGCACGCTGTAGCCGAGCACGTGCAGGCTGGACGCGGCGAAGTCGACGACCCGGTTGCCGGCGGTGTCGGCGATGTACGCGTCCCGGATGTTCCACTCCTGCGGCACCGTCCAGTCGAGCACCTGCGTCCCGGTCGGCACCTCGTGCACCTGCAGCGGAACGTACTCGCCGACGATCTCCAGGGTGGCGCGCACGCCGTCGCCGGTGATGCTCCGGCACAGCGGGTACAGCCGCTCCACCAGCGCGTACATCTCTTCACCGGCCGCGTTCACCGGCGCCACCGCAGGGTGTCGTCGACGGCGCCGGCGTCGCACGCCGCGCGCAGCACGGCAAGGCGGGTGAAGCGTCGCTCGAAGTCCTCCCGGGTCAGCCCGAACTTCCGGTAGGCGTCGGCGAGTTCGAGCGCGCCCTGCTTCACCGTCCACTCGCAGTCGAAGCCGGGGATCGCGGCGCGGAACCGGGAGAAGTCCACCCGGTACGACCGTGGATCGGCACCGCTCTCCCCGGTGATCACCACCTTCGAGCCGGATACCGCCTCGGCGACCTGCTCGGCGATCTCGGCGACCGTGACGTTGTTGACCTCGCTGCCGATGTTGAACGCCCGGTCGTGCACCGCTTCGCGCGGCGCGGTCAGCGCGGCCGTGAAGGCGCTTGCGATGTCGGCGGCGTGCACCAGCGGGCGCCAGGGGGTGCCGTCGGAGAGCACAAGGACCTCGCCGGACAGGAGCGCGTGGCCCACCAGGTTGTTCAGCACGATGTCGGCGCGCAGCCGGGGCGAGTAGCCGAAGGCGGTGGCGTTGCGCATGAACACCGGGCTGAAGTCGCCGTCCGACAGCGCGTGCAGGTCGTCCTCCACCCGCACCTTGGACTCCGCGTACGGCGTTACCGGGCGCAGCGGGGCGTCCTCGGCCACCAGGTCGCTGCCGCCGGCGGCGCCGTAGACCGAGCAGGTCGACGCGTACAGGAAGCGCCGCACTCCGGCGTCGCGGGCCAGCCGCGCCAGCCGCACGGACGCGTGGTGGTTGATGTCGTAGGTGAGCTCCGGCGCCAGCGATCCCAGCGGGTCGTTGGACAGCGCGGCCAGGTGGATCACGGCGTCCACCCCGGCCACGTGGTCGGCCGTGACGTCGCGCAGGTCCACCCGGTGCCCGGACGGGTCCGCGGGCGGCGGGCCGAGCAGGCAGTCCGCGAACAGGCCGGCGTCAAGACCGACGACCTCGTGCCCGGCGGCCGTGAGGACCGGGGCCATCACGGTGCCCAGGTAGCCCTGGTGTCCGGTCAGCAGTACGCGCAAGGTTCATTCCCCCAGATTGAGAGTGAGTTTGGTGGCGGCGAACGCCTCGGCATAGCGCGCGTGGCATTCGATGCCGCGGATCCGCGCAAGACCGAGGAACGCCTCCCGGTCGTACCAGGGCCGGTGCCGTTGCGAGGGGTAGTGCTCCTGCAGCAGCCGCACCTTCTGTTCGGCGATCTCCGGCGACAGCGGCTGGTACGCCGCCGGACGGCCGAGATCGCCGTCCCACTTGACGATCTCGTAGCCGAGCATCAGGTGGTCGCGGAATGCGGTGGACACCAGCTTCGCCAGGCCGCGGTGATCCTGGTGCGCGTCATCGGTACGCGGGGCCAGCACGAGATCCGGCTCGGTCTGCCCGCGCAGCTCCTCGACCGCTGCCTTGGCCTCGTCCCAGTGTGCGGGCAGCCGGCCGTCCGGCAACTTGAGGACGGTCAGCCGCAGTTCGGCGCCCGGGCAGAAGGCGGCGAGCGCGGCCTGCTCCTCCTGCTCCCGTTCGCTGCCACCGCCGGAGAGCACCAGCGCGTCAATGCGGATGCCCGGCCGCGCGAGGCACATCGTCAACAGCGTGCCGCCCGCGCCGATGGCGATGTCGTCGCAGTGCGCGCCCACCGCGACGATCCGGTCCAAGCGCCCGGCCCCGAGCTGGATCACGCCCTCACTCCGGCGTTCGCCCCCGCGCCGTCCCGTTCCCACACGGCCCACGGGCGGTCGCCCCGGGCGTACGCGTCGTCGAGCGCGGCCCGCTCCTTCACGGTGTCGGTCGGCTTCCAGAAGCCGCGGTGCTGGTGGGCCAACAACCGGCCGCGCTTGGCCAGTTGGGCACATCCGTCGGCGACCAGGTCCCCGTTCTCCGGTATGTGGTCGAAGACCTCCTGGCGGAGCACGAAGTAGCCGCCGTTCTCCCACAGCGGCAGTTCGCTCACCGCGGTGATGCCCCCCACCAGGCCGTCCTCGCCCAGGTCCACGCAGTGGAACGAGGACTGCGGCGGCACCACCATCATCGACGCACCGGCGTCGCGCCGGGCGAACCGGTCGATCATCTGCGGCAGCGGGGCGTCGGTCAGCACGTCGGCGTAGTTGGCGAGGAACATCTCCTCGCCGTCCAGGTGGTGCCGCACCCGGCGCAGCCTCTCTCCGATCGGTGACTCGATGCCGGTCTGCACGAACGTGATCGTCCAGGAGGCGATGTCGGTGGACAGCAGCTCGGTCTGCCCGCCCCGCAGCACGAAGTCGTTGGACGTCGTCTCCTCGTAGTTGAGGAAGAAGTTCTTGATGTGGTGGGCCCCGTACCCGAGACACAGGATGAACTCCGTGTGCCCGAAGTACGCGTAGTAGCGCATGACGTGCCAGATCAGCGGCCGCGGGCCGACCATCGCCATCGGCTTGGGCATGTCGTCGGAGGCTCCGTTGCGCATACGCAGCCCATAACCGCCGCAGAACAGAACGACCTTCATGCTGCTACCTCTTTCACGACGTGACCTCGACAATGCTCAGTTCCGGGATGGGAAAGACCAGCCGGCCGCCCCAGGCGTGCACGAAGGACAACTGCTCGACCAGCTCGGCCCGCAGGTTCCACGGGAGGACGAGGACGTAGTCCGGCCTGTCGGCGGCTATCTGCTCGGGCGGCAGGATCGGGATGCGGGTGCCCGGGGTGAACCTGCCGTGCTTGTAGGGGTTGCGGTCGACCGTGTACGAGAGCAGGTCGGGCCGGATGCCGCAGTGGTTGAGCAGGGTGTTGCCCTTGCCCGGGGCGCCGTAGCCGACCACCGTCTCGCCACGCTCGGCCGCCTCGATGAGGAACCGCAGGAGGTCCCGGCGCACCTTGGCCACCCGGGAGGAGAACTCGGTGTACCCGGACAGCTCCTGCAGTCCGGCGGCCTTCTCCCGGTCCAGCACGTCGGCCACTCGGCGGGTCGGCTCGCCGGCCACCTCGGCCGGCCGGGCCCACAGCCGGATGGAGCCGCCGTGCGTGGGCAGCAACTCGACGTCCACGAGCGCGAGTCCGCCGCTCGCCAGCGCCCGGCTCGCGGACGCGACCGTGTAGTACTGGAAGTGCTCGTGGTAGATCGTGTCGTACTGGTTCTCCTCGATCAGGGTCAGCAGGTGCTGCACCTCGATGGAGACCCAGCCGTCGTCGGCGACCAGGGCGCGCAGCCCCTGGGTGAACCCGACCACGTCGGGGATGTGCGCGTACACGTTGTTGGCCACGACCAGGTCCGCCGGGCCGTGCTCGGCGCGGACGGCCGAGCCGGTGGCCGGGTCCAGGAATTCCGTGAGCGTGGGCACACCCGCGTCCCGCGCCGCGGCACCGACGTTCACCGACGGCTCGATGCCGAGGCAGCGGATCCCGCGGTCCACCATGTGCTTCAGCAGGTACCCGTCGTTGCTCGCGACCTCGACCACGAAGGCGTCGGTGCCGAGAGCAAGGCGCTGTACGGCGTCGGCGACGAACGTGCGCGCGTGCTCCACCCAGGAGGTCGAGTAGGAGGAGAAGTACGCGTACTGCGTGAACGTCTCCTCCGGCGTGATCAGCGGCGGGATCTGCGCGAGCCAGCAGTCGGTGCAGACCCGCAGGTGCAGCGGGTACGCCGGCTCCGCCTTGTCCAGTTGGTCCGCGGCGAGAAAACTCTCACACGGCGGGGTCGCCCCGAGATCGACGACGCTCGCCAGCGCCGCCGAGCCGCAGAGTCGGCATCGTGTCATCTACTGCCCCCATCCCGCTCGCGCGGGTGTCCCCGCCGCGAGCCAGTGCTTTTGTCCCCTACCGGCGACGGGCTGCCCCCGCCGCCGGACCGACCCGCGATCGCGGTGCGGTACCCCTCCACCAGGCGCTCAAGGCCGACGGCCGGGCTGAACCCCTGCTCGTAACGGCGCCGGGCCGCCTGTCCCATCTCCTGGTTGGCGGCCGGCTCCGCCGTGATCCGGCGCAGGCAGGACGCGAGCGAGGCGGGCTCGCCCGGCCGGTGCAGCAGCCCGGTCACCCCGTCCTCGACGAGTTCGACGAAGGCGCCGTGACCGGCGGCGACGGCCGGGACCCCGGCCGCCATCGCTTCCACTACCACCAGGCCGAACGCCTCCAGCCACGTCGAGGGAGCCACCACGGCTACCGACCGCGCGATGGCCTCCTGGCACTGGGCCGGGTCGTACAGGCCGACGTACCGCACGTCCTCCCGGCCCGCCGACCAGGCGGTCACCTCGCGCTCCAGTGGCCCCGCGCCGGCGATCACGAGCGGCACGCCCACACCGCCGCTCGCTGCGATCTCGTCCCACGTGGCCATGAGCAGCCGCACGCCCTTGGCCTCCGCGAGCCGGCCGAGATAGAGCAGATGCTCGCCGCCGCCTGTTCGGCAAGTGCCGGGGTCTGGAACGAAGTTGTGCTTCACCGCCAGCCGCTCGGGTGGCATGCCGGACCGCGCCAGGACGTCGCGCTGCGCCGCGGAGATGCAGAAGAACCGCTCCACGCCGGACCACCACCGCCGCCGGTTGACCGACAGGCTGACCGCGAGCGGCACCGTCGCAAGCCGGGAGTTCCGGTAGCAGCCGTGCCGGACGGCGGGCAGTGGTGCAGAGCCGACGCACTCGGTGCACGGCCGGCCTTCCCGCTGCAGCGTGCCGGGCGGGCAGACCTGGGTGTAGTTGTGCAGCGTGGCGACGGCGGGCACGCCGGCGTCGGCGCAGGCGGCAAGCACCGCGGGCGACAGGAGCGGGAAGACGTTGTGGACGTGCACCACGTCCGGCCGCTCGGTGCGAAGCCGGGCGGCGAGCTCCGTGCGGACCGCCGGATTCCACGGCACAAGGAGCGGCACCGCGGCCTTGGCAAGCAGCGACCGGGCGGCGATGTCGTCGCTGCGCCGCTCGAACACCTCGACCCGGTGGCCGGCCGCGCGCAGCAGCTCCACCTCCTGGTCGACGACCTTGTTCTCCCCGCTCGGCTGCGCCGAGGAGTAGCGGTTGTGCACCACGAGGATGCGCATGCTCAGGTCACCTCCGGTCTTCGGGCCCATCGCGGTATGCGTCGTCCAGGGACTTCGGGCGTCGGGAGGGGAGTGGCCGCGGCAGGTGCCGCAAGCAGCGAGGCGGCCACGGTCAGATGCAGCAGATACGGCGAGGCGTCGCCAAGCCCGGCCTCGGTGTACGACGCGATCGCGCAGTAGCTGACCAGGAAGATCGCGCAGGCCCTCGACAGCGACGGTGGCCGCAGCAACGCGACGCCGGCAAGCACGATGATGATCGCCGCCACGATGGCGGCGCCGGTCAGACCCTGCTCGTTGTAAACGGCCAGCCAGCTGTTGTCGATCGGCAGCCCGCCGAACGACTTGTCGCCCAGGCCCACGCCGAACAACTGCTCCGAGGTCGTCCGGGGCGCTGCCAGCAGGGCGTCCCAGACCTTGGCTCGACCGGTGAGGTTGGAGAAGTTCTCCTTGTTCTGTCCGCGCAGGAACCATGCCTGGAGCGCTGAGCTGAACCCCACCGCGGCCACCGTGGCGCACAGCACCGTCCAGGTGAAGAACCGGCGGGCGGCGGCGCTGGTCAGGATGAGTGAGCCGATCGCCAGTGCAAGGCCGATGAGCAGGCCGAGCGTGGCCGTCCGGGTATGGGTCAGCGCGAGCAGGACGAGTGACGGCACGATGACCACCGCCGCGCTGGCACTGTCGGTCCGGCGGCCCAGTACGAGCAGCACGGTGAGCCCGATGATCACCGCGGCGTACTGTCCGATCTGCGGCGGAGTGAGCGGCCACAACGCGCCGACCAGCCGACCGCCGTAGAGCCCGGGCATGGCCGCGCCCGGTGAGACGACCAGGCCGACGGCCACCGACGCGAGCACCGCGAAGTACATCCGGATGTGGTGCCGCACGAACGTCAGGCCGCCGTCCCACCAGCGGCTGAGCAGCCACAGCGTGCCCACGAAGAGAGCCAGCCGACCGCACCGGAACAGCGCGCCGAACCCGGACTCCAGGTGCGCACTGGAGATCACGCTCAGCACCAGCAGCAGGGTGAGCAGGAACAAGAAGGCGCCGGCTTGGATGCGCAGCCGGAGATTGAGTGCCAGCGCCAGCGCGAACGCGGCGACCAGCGCGCCCATGGTGACCATCTGGATGAGGGAGCGGGGCAGCGGGATGATGGTGTTCGCCCCGGCGGAGCCGAGCGTGTTGAGGACCAGCGACCCCCAGACCATCCCGACGGTCTTCGGTGTGCCGGCAGGGCGCGGTTCGGCGCCGGGTTGCGTGCCCGCGGTATCCGGTCCGACCGGCAGCCCATCGCGCGTCAGGTCCCGGCCCATCTCAACCACCGGCCTGTGGCTGGAAGGTGCTGCCCGCGTCCTGCTGGTACGGCGTGCCCTGCCACTGCCCGAAGTCGAGCATCCGGCTCGGGTCGTGGGCGACGAAGCTCCATGGTCCGAGGTAGACGTTGTCGTGCCAGCGGTTCTGCTGCTTGTCGGTGATCGCCTGAGCCACCGGTTCGCCCTTGTACGGCGACCAGTCCGGATAGGTGCCGTAGTTGGCAAGCACCGCCATGCGGTCGCACTTCACCGTGCACTCGACGACGGACTTGTCCAGCACGAAGCGGTTGTCGTGGATGTCCACCCGCTGGGTCTTCCACCGGCAGTCGGCGTAGAGCGGTGCGGTGGCTATCGCCGGCTGTGCGCAGCGGGCGGTGTTCTTCACCAGCAACGTGCAGTCACCGGACGAGGTGTTGGCCGGGCTGTTGCAGAACCGGTCGGCGTTCTCCCACAGGGTGATCCCGGACCAGTTGTTCTCCAGCACGTTCCGGTAGATCTCGATCTTGTCCGTGCGGGCTCGGATCCGTGGTTCGCCGCCGGACTCGGAAAGGTAGACGGTCCCGAACGGGAAGCTGTCGCCGCGGTCGGCGTACTTGCGGCCCTCGACCCAGTTGTTCCGCCGGATCGTGTTGTTCCGGACGACCGCGTTGTAGCTGGTCTCGTAGATCAGCGCGGCACCGTCGTTGGCCTCGAGCACGTTGTCCTCGATGCGGAAGTCGTTGTTGTTGGTGTCCGCCCACAACCCGGTTCCGCGGTTGTCGTGCACCCAGTTGCCGCGTACGTCGGCGCCGTTGACGGCCCAGAACTTGACGCCTCCGGTGCAGCCGCATCCCGACTGCCGCCGCTCCCAGTCGTCGGTGTTGTTGGCCGCGATCTCGTTGCCCTCGACCACCAGGTCGCTGATGGGGCCGCCGTTCTTGTACGCGTTCATACCGTACTGTCCGTTGCCGCGCAGGCAGCTGGCGCGGACCCGCTGGCGGGCACCGGCCATCAGCCCGGCGCCGGAGTTGTTCTGGATCGTCGCGTGCTCGATCACCCACCCGTCGGCCGAGTCATGGTTGACCACGCCCTCGTTCTGCGGCGCGACGAAGCCCTGCACGCTCAGGTAGCGGATGGTGACGTTGCCGGCGGTACCGCCGAACGCGTACTGGTTGGTCTTCCGGCCGTCGAGCACCGCGCCCGGCGCGCCGAGGTAGCTGTCCCCCTCCTTGGGGATGATCTGGGCGTAACGGTCCGATTCGAGCCTGTGCGTCCCCGGTCGAAGCCAGAACGTGGTGTTCGGGGGACTGCTCTTGGTCTTCGCAGCCAGGTCACCGACCACCGCGGGGTCGACCGTCACCGCGCCCGCCGGCGCCTTCTCCGGCCCGGCTGCGGGCTTGGCGCACACCCGGGCCACGGACGTGGCGGGCGCCCCGGACGTGGATGGCCTATCGGTCGGCTTCGCCGGGGCATCCGACGTGCTCGTACAGCCGGTCGCCGCCAGCAGGGCAAGGGCCAGCGGTGCCGTCGCCAACGTCCAGTGCCACCTCTTGATTCCCACCCGCCCCCCTAGCCGCGGAACCTGAGTACGGTGGTGAACCCCTCCACGCTGTCGGCGACACCGGTGCCGACCAGCGCTGTGGTGGGTTCCTTGCGCCCGAAGCCGGCGGAGTACCAGCCCAGCGGCGGGTCACTCTCGCCGCGATGCGCCCGCCAGCACAGCTGCCCGGGCAGGTCGAGCGCCGCGGAGCGGTCCTCGCCGTCCTTGGTCCAGGTGAGCACTGCCCGGTTCCCCACCAGGTCCGCGGCGATCGCCGGGCCGAGGTGGAACGCCAGGTGCACGGCCCGGCGCGGGCCGCGCACCTCGTCGACCACCCTCAACTCCCGGCTCGTGGCGGTGAGTTCTACCCGGCGGCGGTGCACGGAGCGCTGGTATCCGTCGTGCTCGGCGCACCAGCGGGCCACGCCCTCGTCGGATGCGTCCGCGACCAGGACTCGGCTGTGGGCATGCCGGGTCCAGAGGAACGGGCCGCCGGAGACGGACTGGTCACCGCCGTCCAATCGCAGGGTGTTGTGGCCGAGGGTCGACCGGAAGTACTGCCGCCACTCGGGCTGCCCGTGGTAGCAGAACGTCCCCGGATCGGCGAGCACGTCGACCCCGTCGTGCCGGACCTCCACGGACAGCGCGTCCGCGTGGGCATGCGCGGCGATGGACAGGAAGCCGTGCGGACCACCGTCGCAGCGGCACCAGATCTCTGCCGGACCGCGCAGGATGGTCATGCCGGCGTCCGCGAAGTGGCCTGGTCGGCTTGCCGGGCGGGTCACGGCCGGTGCGGTTCCATTTTTCGAGTACGGCCGGATGAGCGCGGCAAGGAGCGGGGTGCGCACATCGGTGCCGGTCACCGTCGGCCACCAGGCGAGCCGACCGAACACGGCGTCCCCGGTAGCCAGCAGCGAGGCCCAGCGGTCGGTGCCCGCGCCGTCCACGACCAGACCGTGCCCGTCGTCCGCGTCCCCCTGGCGCGGCGGCCGTAACCGGCTGTCCACGATGGCCGCGAGCGCGTCGGTCATCCGCAGCAGCACCAGCCGGATCGACGCGGGGACCGGCACACCGGCGGCATCCGCCTCGGCCACCGCGGCCAGGCCGAGCTCCAGCACGAGTCCGTGATACTCGGTGGCCAGCTCGCGATTGAGGCCGGAGTCGAAGGTGTTGCTTCGCAGATGCCGCTCCAGCGACCGCAGCGCGTCGGCTCGCCAACGCGCCGAGGAGGGGAACCACCCGAACGCGCAGGCCGCCGCGAACTGCCCGGCGGCCTCGGCGATGACGTGGTTGTTCGCCGAAGACCCCCGGCTGGGGAAGGCGGCCAGCCAGCGCTGGTGGTGCCAGATCTGGTTCCGCGCCACCGGGTTGTCCTCGAACAGCCCGGCCACGCCCGGCCAGCCGTCGAGCAGCCGGCGGATCCACACCCAGGAAAGCAGCCGGATCCCCAGCTCGATGCCACTGGTCCAGTGCACTCCGCGCAGCGGCGCGTTGGCCGCCCACCACGACCGCAGGTGCTCGGCCACTCGCTCGGCGTACTGTTCGTCCCCGGTGATCGCGTAGGCGGCGGCGAGCACGGTGAGGTACTGATGCCGGGACAGCTCCCAGATCTGCTTGATGTCCCCGACCGCGTCCTCGTTCCGGTACGGCACGTCGAAGGCGTAGCCCCACGGAGCCCGGCGCCCGGTCTTCGGGTCGTACCACCAGTCCGGGTCGGCCAGGTCGTCGCGGTCCACCCCGAAATACTCGGCGTGCCCGGCCATCAGCCGGTCCGCCTCGGCGATGAGACGTTTCGCGGCGTCCGACGGCACCGTGGCGATCGTCCCTGCGGGCAGCACCGCGGTGAACCGGGTGCCGGTCACGCTCGGGCAGTCCGGCCGCGCCGACCGCCACCGCCGCCTGCGCACCGCGTCGCCCATCCGGCCGCCGACCTCCCGCGGTCCCATCCGGGACAGTCGCCGCAGGTACCAGCCCGCACTCCCCGAGATCACAGTCATCGCGCCCTCGCCAAGGTCACCGGCGCGCCGCCGGCCAGGCCGGTCTGCACGGCGAGGGTGGCCGCCGTGGTGGCGACCAGCGACTCCAGCGGCACCGGCATCGGCCCGCCGGTCCGCACTGCCTTGATGAACGCGGCCAGCTCGGCGGACTGGCCCTTGTCCCGGGCCTTGGGCAGTCGCGAACTGACCCACCGCTTGCGGCCGGCTGTGCTTTCGAAATACACGGAGGCGCGGACGAAGTCGTCGAGCCGCAGCACCTTGCCGTCCGCGACCAGGTCCAACGTCTCCTTGGGGAAGGTGGCCGGGCCGGTGGTGACGTAGCTGATGGTGGCGGTGGACCCGTCCGGGTAGCGCAGCACGACCTGGAGGTCCTCGTTGCCGGACGTTCCGACCGCGTACACCGATACCGGGTCGGCCTCAAGCAGCCAGCTCGCGATGTCGATGAAGTGTCCGCCCTCGCCGGCGAACCGCGAGCCCTCGGTGCCCTGTTGGAGGTACCAGCTGCCGTGCTGCAGCCGGCCCGCGTTGACCAGGTAGCGGAGGCTCGCCGGACCGCTCCGGGCGCCGAACCGCTGCCGAGCCTCCCGCAGTAGCGGCGCGAACCGGCGGTTGAAGCCCACCTGCAGCCGGTCGTTGCCGGACTCCTCCACTGCCGCGAGTACGCCGGCCAGCTCGTCCTCGGTGAGGGCCAGGGGCTTCTCCACGAACACCGTCTTGCCGGCAAGCAGCGCCCTCCGGGTCAGTTCGGCGTGCGAGCTGTGCCGGGTGACCACGAACACCGCGTCGATGGACTTGTCGCCGAGCACGGCGTCGAGATCGGTGGTCGCCTCGGAGAAGCCGAACTTCCGCTTCGCGTTGGCCGCGGACAGTGACGTCGTGGTGACGACGGTCGACAACTCGACGCCGTCGCGCCGTGCCAGGTGCGGCAGCAGCATCGACGTCGCGTAGTTACCCGCGCCGACGAACGCCACCCGCACCGGCGCCTTGGCAGCCCGGGCCGGGATGGACACTCCGCCGCTGCGTCGCTTCACCGCGGGCACGGCCATCGCCGGGCCCCCCTCTTCCCCCGCTTCCGCTGTGTGTTCAACGGGGCCGGGGTAGCGGAACAGCACAGCCACGGCCTTCAAGTCGCCTTCCTTCAGGCGCTGGTACGTCTCGACGGCGTCATCGAAGTCGGCCACGTGGGAGACCAGGGGCTCCACGTCGACGCGGCCGCGGGCGAGGAGATCGAGGAAACACGCCAGGTTGCGGCGCTCGGTCCAGCGCACGTAGCCGATCGGGTAATCCCGCCCCCCGAGCTCGTACTCCGGGTCGTAGCGCCCGGGGCCGTAACTGCGGGAGAACCGGACGTCGAGCTCTTTCTCGTAGTACGCGTTCCACGGCAGGTCCAGGCGGCACTTGCCGATGTCGACGACCCGGCCGCGGTCCCGGCTCAACTTGGCGGCCAGTTCGACGGGTTGGTTGCTGCCGCCGCCGGCGGCCAAATACACCTGGTCCACGCCGTGACCGCCGGTGAGTTCGGCGACCGAGCTCTCCACGGCCGCGGAGGCGGGATCGCCGCAGGCCGCCGCACCCAGGCGCTCGGCGAGCTCGCAGCGCACCGGGTCGGGGTCGACCCCGACGACGCGGATTCCTGAGGCGGCAAGCAGTTGCACCACCAACTGCCCGATCAGCCCGAGGCCGATGACCAGCGCCACGTCGCCGAGTTGTGGCTCGCCGCGGCGTACGCCTTGCATCGCGATCGACCCGACGGTGCCGAAGGCCGCGTGCCGCGGCGCGAGGCCGTCCGGCACCCGGGCGTAGAGGTTCTTCGGCACCCAGTTCAACTCGGCATGCAACGCGTGCTCATTGCCGGCGCAGGCCACGAGGTCGCCGACCTTCACATCGTCGATCCCGGTGCCGACCTGCTCGACCACCCCGCACAGCGAGTAGCCCAGCGGCGTGTACGAGTCCAGCTTGCCCATCACCTTGCGGTAGGTGGCGGGCACTCCGTTGGTGGCCACGCTCTGCATGACCTTGGCCACCTGGTCCGGACGGGAGCGGGCCTTGCCCAGCATCGACATGCCGGCCTCGGACACCTTCATGAGCTCGGTCCCGGTGGATATCAGCGAGTAGGCGCTGCGGACCAGCACACCGCCCGGCTTGCATCCCGGCACCGGCACGTCGAGCACCGCCAGCTCGCCGCTCTTGTAGTTCTGCACAACCTGCTTCACCCGAACTCCTCTGAAATTCCTAAGCCGTTGACCGAGTGCTCTGACCGGACCCGGAGGTCGCGTCGCGGTACCAGTACTCGAGGGTCAGCACATGCCACAGATGCTTGGAGAAGTCCCGCTGCCCGGCGGCGTCCTCGGCGACCATCCGCGCCAGCGCGTCGCGGCGCAGGAACCCGGAACGGACGAGCACGCCGTCGTGCACCACCTCGCGCACCAGCGGTGCCAGATCCCGGCTCATCCAGGCGCGCAGCGGGGCGCTGAACAAGCCCTTGGGCCGGTACACGATCTCCCGGGGCAGGATCGAGGTGGCCGCCTCCTTGAGGACGGCCTTGCCCTGTCGTCCGACGATCTTGCGATCGCCGGGCACGGCGAACGCCGCCTTGACCACCTCGACGTCCACGTACGGCACCCGCACCTCGGTCGACGCGGCCATGCTCGCCCGGTCCGTGTACGTGAGGTTCAGGCCCGGCAGGAACATCCGGGCGTCGCCCAGGCACATGCGGTTGACGAAGTCGTCGAGGTCGTTGTCCTGGTAGATGTCCGCGTGCTCGGTCAGCACGTCCTCGACCGTCCCGGCCAGGTCCGGATCGATCAAAGCGAGCAGCTCGTCCTGGTCGTACATCGTGTAGCTGCGCCGGAACGCGGTCTCCTCCGGCAGATCGGCGAAGGAGAGGAACCGCTTCGCGAAGCGCACCGACCGGTACCCCCGGCGGGCCGTGGCGACCGGCAGCCGGTCCACGGCCCTGGACAGGCCGCGCCGCAGGGGCCGCGGGATGCGCTGGTAGCGCAGCGCGATCAGGTTGGCCAGGTGCTTGCGGTACCCGGCGAACAGCTCGTCGGCGCCCATCCCCGAGAGCATCACCTTGACCCCGGCCTCCCGGGCGGCCTCGCAGATCAGGAACGTGTTGATCGCGGCGGGGTCACCGATCGGCTCGTCCAGGTGGTACGTCATCCGCGGCAGCAGGTCGAGCACGTTCGGAGCGATCTCGATCTCATGCAGGTCGACGCCGAACCGCTCGGCAACCCGCCGGGCATAGCGCAGGTCGTCCGGCATCGCCTCGAACTTGGCGTCCTCGGCGCGGAACCCGATCGTGTAGGCGGAGATCCCGGGTTGGTGGCGGGCCGCCAGCGCGGTCAGGTAGCTGGAGTCGAGGCCGCCGGAGAGGAAGGTCGCCACGGGTACGTCGGAGAGCAGGTGCTGCCGGGTCGACTCCTCGACGATGGCGGCCAGGTCCGGCCGCTCGCCGCCCCGGGCCCGCTCCCGGCCCTCGGCGGCGACGTCCTTCAGGTGCCAGAACCGGCCGCGCTCCACCCGGCCGTCGGGCCGGCACCTCAGCCAGCTCCCCGGCGGCAGTTTCTCCGCTTCGCGGAACGCGCACCGTGAGTCCGGCACCCAGTAGTACAGCAGCGAGGCCACCAGCGCCGCATGGTCCACCTGGAGCGACCCGCCGGTGGCGGCGGCGAGCGCCTTGAGCTCGGAGGCGAAGACCAGGCCCGCGCCGCGCCGGAGCAGGAACAGCGGCTTGATGCCCAACTGGTCGCGGGCGAGTACCAGTTCACCGGTTCGCTCGTCGAAGATCCCGAACGCGAACATGCCGCGCAGCCGGGGCAGGCAGTCGGTGCCCCAGCGCCGCCACGCCTCAAGGAGCACCTCGGTGTCGGAGGTACCGCGGAAGCGCACCCCGGCGGCTGCCAGCTCGGCACGCAGCTCGGGCGCGTTGTACAGCTCGCCGTTGTACGTGAGGGCGAGGCCGCCCGAGACCATCGGCTGGGCGCCGGTCTCGGACAGGTCGACGATGGCCAGCCGGCGGTGCCCTAGGTGCACTTCGCCGTCACCGGCGGGGTGGCCGTACCGGCCCGCCCCGTCCGGACCGCGGTGGGCGAGGGTATCGGTGAGCCGGTCGGTCACGACCTTCCCGTCCGGCCATCGGTAAGTGCCTGCGATGCCACACATGTTCTACCGCGCCTCCTGGTCGCTGTCCGGGACCCGTGCGGCCCACATCGGCAGCCGCTCCGTCCGCAGCCGGCCCGTCCCGGTCTGCCGGGACAGCCGCTCGTTGTGGCCGCGCAGCGCGGTGTGCAGCCCGTCCCACAGCGTGCCGTCGGTCCGGTCACGCGGATCGGGGTCGATCAGCACCACACCGAACACCGGAATGCTCAGGTCCGCGAGCTGCCGCGCCACGGTGTGCAGCCATGCGGCGCTGCTGTGCCCGGCACGCACGACGAGCACGGTCTGGCTACCGAGGTACTGGAGGTCGGTCCACGCCGCGCCGGGCGCGACTGAGCCGACACCGAACCGGTACTCCTCGTGCGACACCTCCGCCGCACGCTTGCCGCTGACCACGGTCGGGCCTCCCGGCGTCTGACGGCGGTTGGCGAGCTGCAGGCCGGGCAGACCATCGATGATCACCACTGGCCCGTCCGGTGCCAGTGCCTCGGCGAGGTCCAGGGCGATCACGTTCGTGGTGCGCGCACAGCCCAGTTCCAGCAGCGACACCGGTTCCGCGGAGCCGCGCACGGTGCGGGCCAGGGTCGCGGTGAGCCGTTCGCGCGCCGCCCCAGTCCGTCGGCGCTGCCACAGCCCGGCCGGCCGACGGGGCATGCGGCGCAGCTCCGCGATGACCGAGGCGCCCAGGTTCGCCGCGATCTCCCGGCGCAGCACGGGGCGGTCCGCCACCACCGTGCCGACCGCGGCCACCGCGAGCCCGAGGACGAGCCCGAGGACGAGCCCGATCGCGGCGTCGGTGACAGCGGCCCTGGGCAGGGAGTGCTGCACCGCGTGCGGGGCGTCCACGATCTGCGTGCCGGCGATGAGCTTGGGCGTGCCGGTGCGCGCCTCCGCGGCGCGCTGGTCGAAATCGGCGATCCGCGAGTTGAGCTCGGCCCGGTGGGCGAAGAGCGACTCGATGCTCGCCGACGCTTTCGGGTCGCTCCCCGGCGATCGGTTCCCGATCTCCTTGTTGACCTGGGCGAGTTCGTCCCGCATGCGGTCACGCTGGTCGAGCAGGGCCTTGGCCTCGGCGTTCGCGGTCTCCTGCATCCGTCCCACATGGTCCGCGACGAACGCATCGGCCAGCGCCTTGGCCCGGGCGACCGCTTCCGCGTCGCTGCCACCCGTCACATTGATCTGCAGCAGGTTGTTGGTCACGCCGATACCCCCGTATTCCCGTATGAAGTCCTCTGGTTTTTCGGGGGAGTTGAGGGACTGCAGGGCCTTACTGGCGATCCGTGTGGTCCCCAGCAGCGCGACGTCGGTGCGGATCAGCGTTCCGGGGTCGTTCGGCTGGTCCGCCTGATGCGCGACCAGCACCTTGGTCACCGCGCTCGGCGGCGGTGGCAGCAGGACCGCCACCGCCGCGCCGATCAGCAGCCCAAGGAGCGCCATGGAGCACCAGAGGCGGCGGCGCCTGCGCACCGCCACCACCAGTGCCTGCAGGTCAAGGAGCGGAGCGGCGGCCGACGACTCCGAAGTCGTGCTCGTCGTCACAAAGAACCTCCGCTCGCGTGGCTGCGAACCGCGAGCGCCGGAGTGGCGTTGTCCGGAGGACGGCCGGCAGTCCGCGTCGGACGGGCCAGGACCGGGCCGGCGACGACGATGCCGACGACCTCATGCCCTGCGTCCGCACACGCCTCGGCGATGCCGGCGAGCTCCTCCGCGGTCCAGCTGCCCGCGCTGAGCACGACCAGGGCACCGGACTCGGTGTCGCGGTCCGGCACCATCGGCTGGGACACCGAAACTCCCACCACCCGTAACAGGGGACCGCTCTTGGCCTCGGCGACGAGCTCCCCGGCGGCCCGGCGGGCGATCTCGTCGCCGTCCGGTACGACGACCAGCAGCCGCCGGGGGGCCGGCAGTTGGTCCCGGAGGCGAGCGCACACCCGCCGGTAGCGGATCCGTCTGCCGGCCTCGTCACCGGACATCCGAGGGGTCGGTATGTCCCACCGGGTGTCGACGCCAAGGAGCCGGCGGGCCCAGGCCCGCGGGCCACGGCCTTCTGGCCGGTGCGCGGGCCGTTCAGCAGGTACGTCGACGGTGCCGAGCAGCGCCGAGCCCAGTGCCGCGGCGATCTCCGGTTCAGTACGCAGTCGGCGATTCACCCGTGCTGCGGCGAGATGTCCGATGACCGCGAGCAGGAGGAACAGCAGCGCCCCGGCGACGATGAGCTGCGTCCTCGTCGGCGGTGCCTCGCCGGTAGGCCGGGCTGCCGGCCCCATGACGACCAGGCCGGCCTTGTTGGCCGCCGGGTTGGCCTGGTCCAGTTTCTTCATGGCCTCCTGCAACGCGGTGCGCAGCTTCTCAAGTTCGGTGCGGGCCTGCACGCTCTCCACGGTCTGCCCCGGACCGGCCGCATTGGCCAGGTCGGTGATGCGGCGGTTGGTCTCCGCCACCTTCTGCCGCAGTGCCTCGGGCCCCGTAGCCGTGTCGGGGTCGGTGCTGTCCCCTGTGATCCGCGCGGCGAATGTGACGAATTGCTGGGCCACCTGGTCGGAGAGCCGCTGCGCGCGCTCCGGGGTGTCGGCCGTACCCGAGATCGTGATGATGTTCCCGTCGGCGGCCTTGGCGCTCACTCGATCCAGCAGCTCGCCGCTGACGCCCGTCCAGCGGAGTGCGGCAGCCGCGCGGTCGACCACCGCCGAACTGGACGCGATCTCCGCCTGAGTCAGCAGCGCGCGCTCCTCCCACTGCCCCGGCAGCAGTACCGATGCCGACGCCGTGTAGAGCGGCGGAAACAGCACCGAGGTGCCGTAGCCGACGAGCGCGCCCACCACGGCGAGGATGGCGAGAAGCCGCCAGCGCCGACGGAGAATCCGCCCGATCGTGACCAGACGTATCGTGTCATCGCTCAACGGCGCGGCCTTCTCCCCGTGCGGACCGGGTCGCCCGCCGACACCGGAGTCTGGTCACGGCAGGCAGCGGCGTAGGCGGCGAGCAGCGACGCTTGCGAGTTCCGCCAGGAAAGCTGCCCGCTGATCCGCTCCTGGCCGATCTTGCCCATCCGGGCCCGCGTCTCCGGATCGTCAAGCAGCTGCGCGATGAGCTCGGCGAATTGAGCCTCGTCGTTGGCGGGCGCGTAGACGGCGGCGTCACCGGCGGAGACTCGCGCCTCCCGGAGGTCGAACGAGACGATCGGTCGGCCCATCGCCATGTACTCCAGGACCTTGTTCATGGTCGACACGTCGTTGAGCGGATTGCGCGGGTCGGGGGAAAGGCACACGTCCGCGGTGGACAGGTAGCGCACCAGATCGGCGTCCGGAATGCGCCCGGTGAACTGCACCTGCTCACAGAGCCCGAGCCGCCGGGACAGCTCCACCATCGCGTCGAAGGCGTCGCCGGCGCCGATGAACACCGCATGCCAGTCGGTCCGCCCGAGCTCGTCGCGCATCTTCGCAAGGGCCCGCAAGGCGTAGTCGACACCGTCCTGAGGGCCCATGACGCCGAGGTAGCACAGCAGATGAGGCTTGCCGCGCTTCAACTCCGGCTCGGGCGGCACCGGTTGGAACCGGTCGGTCTGGGGCGCGCTGCGCACCACGAAAACGTCCGCCGACCGCCGACCGCCACGGCGCATCGCGACGTCCCGGTAGCTCTCGTTCGTGGCGAGCACGACGTCCGCGGCCCGGTAGGTCAGCCGTTCCAGCGCGCACACGGCGCGGTAGAGCAGATCTTCGCCGCGGTCGAACCGGGAGAGGTACAGCTCGGGTACCAGGTCGTGCTGGTCGAAGACGAACCGCGCGCCGCGCCGCTTCAGCCACAGTGCCGGCAGGAACAGCAGGTCGGGCGGGTTGCAGGCGTGGACCACGTCGACCGGTCCGACCTTGCGGGCCAGCCGGGCCGTATGCCACAACGCCGATCCGTACTCGCGCAGGTAGCCGGCCGGCCCTCCGGTGGCCGCGCGCAACGGGTAGCGGTGGATCCGCACCCCGTCGATCTCTGCCTCCGGCTCCGTGTCCCGCGTACGCCCCCGGGGACAGATGACGTGCACCTTCCAGCCCGCGTCGCGCAGCGTCGTGCACTCCTGCCACACCCGCCGGTCGAACGGCACCGACAGGTTCTCCACCAGGATCAGCGCGCGCCGGCCCGGCCGGTCGCCGCTGGCCGTGTCATCAAACGATGTGTCACCAGACAAGGCCCACGTACCCCGGCTCGGCCCGGCGCGCCTCGGCGTCGGGAATGCGGACGAGGTCGATGAGCACCGTGCCGTTGCCATGGGGGAGCGCCGACAGCACAGCAGGATCCCTGGTCCCGACCAGGCACACCTCGGCGTGCTCGAGCACCTCGCCGACGGAGTCCACGAGCAACTGCGCGATGTGCGGCAGCCGGGTCTCGATGTACTCGCGGTTCGCACCGAGCAGTCGGGACAAGTTCACGTTGGCGTCGTAGATCCGCAGGTCGTAACCCTTGCCGATGAGCCTCTCCGCCAGCTCGACGAGCGGGCTCTCGCGGAGGTCGTCGGTGCCGGGTTTGAAGGACAACCCGAACAGGCCCGCCCGGCGCTTGCCGGTGCGCTCGACCAGCTCCACCGCGCGCTGCAGATGGTCGGAGTTGGAGGGCAGCACGTGGGCGAGGATGGGCACCGAGACGTCGGCCCGCTGCGCCGCGTGGACCAGGCTGCGCAGGTCCTTGGGCAGGCAGGAGCCACCGAACGCGAAGCCGGGCCGCAGATAGGCGGGGCTGATGTTCAGCTTGCGGTCGGCCAGGAACACGTCGATCACCTGGTGCGAGTCCACCCCGAGCGCCTGGCACACCGCGCCCAGCTCGTTCGCGAAGCCGATCTTGAGGCCGTGGAACGCGTTGTCGGCATATTTGATCGCCTCGGCCGTCGGGACCGGCACCCGGAACACCTCGCCGGGCAAGCCGTCGTACAGCGCCGCCACCACGTCGCCGCTTGCCGGGTCGAGCTCGCCGATGACGGTCTTGGGCGGGTCGAAGAAGTCCCGCACGCTCGTGCCCTCGCGCAGGAACTCCGGGTTGACCGCGACCCCGAAGTCCACCCCGGCCGTGCCGCCGACGTGCTTCTCCAGGATCGGTACCAGCAGGTTCAGGCAGGTGCCCGGGAGCATGGTGCTGCGGAACACGATCGTCTGCCGCCCACCTCGCTCGGCCACCGCGGCGCCGATCTGCTCGGT
The DNA here is from genome assembly GCF_044458185.1 of Streptomyces sp. NPDC050485. Taxonomy (NCBI): domain Bacteria; kingdom Bacillati; phylum Actinomycetota; class Actinomycetes; order Kitasatosporales; family Streptomycetaceae; genus Streptomyces; species Streptomyces sp. NPDC050485. The sequence continues at coordinate 175,251 of NZ_JBITHR010000011.1, forward strand.
GACCCGCTCCAGGTACGTGGTGCACAGGCTGCCGTTGGGCTCCGACGGTGTGCCCACGCAGACCAGCGACACCTCGCTGCCCATGATCGCCTCGTGTACGTCGCCGGTGGCGCGCAGCGCTCCGGTCCGCACGGCCTCGGCGATGAGCTCGCCGATCCGCTCCTCGACCACCGGGGCCTTGCCGTCGTTGACCAGGCCGACCTTCGCCTGGTTCACGTCCACCCCGATGACCTCGTGACCCAGGCTGGCCAGGCACGCGGCCGACACGCAGCCCACGTAGCCGAGCCCGAAAACGCTGACTCTCATGATCCGTCCCTCCCCCCAGGCAGGCCCTCCCGGCCTGCGGTCCGCGCGCCTGTCGGACGACGCCCCCCGTGCATCAGTAGGCCCCGTGCCCATAGAGCACCGCACGCAGCGTCTTCCACAAGATCACTGTGTCCAGGGCGAGCGACCAGTCCTCCACGTACCGCAGGTCAAGGCGGACCGCCTCCTCCCACGGCAGGTCGCTGCGTCCGCTGATCTGCCACAGGCCGGTGAGCCCGGGCTTGACAAGCAGCCGCCGCCGGATGTCCGGGCCGTACGCAGCGGACTCCTCCGGCAGCGGAGGCCGCGGGCCGACGAGCGACATCGAGCCGGTGAGCACGTTGAAAAGCTGCGGGAGCTCGTCGATCGAGTACCGGCGCAGCACCGCTCCCACCCGGGTCAGCCGCGGATCTTGGCGGAGCTTGAACAGCAGGCCGGCGCCCTCGTTGCGGTCGGCCAGCTCGGCACGTGCCCTGTCGGCCCCGGCGACCATGGTGCGGAACTTGAGAATGGTGAACTCGCGGCCGTCCTTGCCGACCCTGCGCTGGCGATACAACGCCCCACCCCGGCTGTCCACCAGCACGAGCAGCCCGACAAGCACCATCAGCGGCGCGAACAGCATCAGCAGGACCGCCGCGCCCATCCGGTCGACGACCTCTTTGACCGCCCGGCGGCCCCCGGTGAAGGTCGGCATGCTGACCCGCAGCAGCGGGATCCCGAGCACCGCATCGACGTGCAGCCGCGGGCCGGCCACCTCCATCAGCACGGGGGCCACGATCATCTCGGCGTCGCTGCCTTCGAGGTTCCAAGCCAGCCGCTGCAGCCGGTCCGGTGACCAGTGCGGGTCCGGTGTGACCGCGACGACACGGTAGCCGTCGCGGCGGACGTGGCCCGCGACGTCCGCCAGTCGGCCGACGACCGACACTCCGTCCAGTTGGTCACCGTCGAGCCCGAGACCGTCCGTCGTGCACACCGCATCCACCCGCCAGCCGAGGTGCGGGAACTTGCGGGTTCGGGTGATCAGGTCGCGCACGGTGGCCGGGCTCCCGGCAGCGAGCACCGGTCGCAGGCACCGTCCTTCCTTCCGCTGTTTGTGCAGCCAGAGGCGCAGCAGATACCGCATGGTCATGGTGATGAACGCGATTGCGGGGATCGCGACGAAGATCCAGAGCTTGATGTTGCGCGAGGTGAGGGCGATCCCGCCGAGCGCCAGTACGACGGCCGTCGCGAACAGTGAGCGTCCGAGCCGGCGGAATTCCTCGGCGCCCTGGCCGAGCACGGCCGGAGCCCACGCCCGGCTCACCGCAAGTGCTCCCAGCACCAGCAGCTCGGTGCCGAATGCGAGAATTCCCCACTTCTCATGCCAGTTGGCCGCGTCCCGGGCCCCGAAGAAGATGCCGATCGCCGCCACCACGAAGGCGGTGGCAAGGGAATCGCTGGTGATCACCGTACGGCGGTACCGCTGCTCCCAGTCGATCGCAGGCTGGCTGATTGCCCCGTTCGCCAGACGTCTTCGCGCCGACGGAAACGGGCTGACTAATTCCCCATGCCGCACAGGACCCCCCAGGTCACCGGTGGTTCGACGTGTTCGCCCAACACTGTTCCTCCCCCCGGGAGGCCCCCGCCCCCCCGCACTGTTCACCCCTCAGGAGGCCCCCGCCCCCCCCGCGCATGACATCCCGGCTATTTCAGTGCTACTTGAACAACCCACCCTGGTGGCAGCGGACTTGCATGTCCTGCCAGGCCCTCGAGGTGCGCGGGAATCCATCGAAACCCCGAGTGCTCCCCGCACCCAAGGCCCCTCTCGGGCTCCAAGAATTGATCACCCCCGCGTTTGGCGCCGGGGACGCGACTGCTGGCTGTCCGTAGCGCCGAACCTATAGATCATCATTGGTCGCCTCGTGCCCGAGCGGCTGAAGCACGCACAATCTAGACCCTCGGAGCCAATATGTGGAGGGGATGTGCGTGATGTGTGTTCAGCTTTGAGACATCGGTGACCGCTTACAGGTGCCTTGGCGCCTCCGCGAGCTCCGGCAGCTCGCCCGGCTCCAGGGCGCGGCTTCTGCGCGGTAGTGATCGGCGAGCTGCGGCGGGCCTTCGAAGTGCGGGGGCAAGGCTGATCAATATTTGTGACGCTCAGTTGACGCTCATCGACTCGTAGAGCCTGGCTGGAAGGCACGAAAAACAGGGCCTGAAATCGGGGTTTATCCCGCAGGGATCTCTGGTGGGCTGCGCCCAACCTCGGCTGCCGGGTTGCGGCGCCTTCGGCGGACTGCTGATGAAGCGGGCTGCGCGCAGCGGGCCCGCTGGTACAGGTGGCCTACTCGATCACGGGGCGCTGCGGCGTTCGAGCAGGACGACTCGCACCGGCGACCGTGGTGGCGGCCGATGCGTTCACGGGTTCCGAGGATGCGGGAGCCGAGTACCGGCGTGTCGCTTGGGAGGACGCGGCCTCCGCTCGTGTGTGGTGGTTACCGCGCGTCGCGAGGGCTGCGAGGTAGCCCGCGCCGTCGAGGTCGAACTGCCCCGTGAAAGAGCTCGCTGTCCTCCATCGCGGTGTCAACGCCGCCGACCACGACGATGTCGCGGCCTCGGAAGAAGAACCCGTCGCAGGTGGCGCACCAGGACACGTTGCGGTCCGAAAGCCGGCCCAGCATCGGCCCCCCTCATCGGCGTCGGCCGCCCGGCCCGCGACGCTCGGGGGCGCACGGCTACTCCGAAGTGCTGTACGCGTTCACGTCGGCGGCGAACAACAACGGGTCGGCGTTCGCCGGGATCAGCGTCAACACCGAGTGGTACAACACCGCACTCGGCCTCGCGATGCTCTTCGGCCGCTTCCTTCCCATGGTCTTCGTCCTCGCGCTGGCCGGCTCGTTGGCCAAGCAGCAGTCCGTACCCGTCCATTCGGGCACCCTGCCGACGCACCGGCCGCAGTTCGTCGGCCTGCTGACCGGCGTGATCCTGATCGTCGTCGGCCCCACGTACTTCCCCGCGCTCTCCCTCGGCCCGCTCGCGGAAGGTCTGCACTGATGTCCCTCACCACCGACAGGCCTCCGGCCCCCGAGGCCAAGACCCAGCCGCACCGGATATCCGGCGGTCTCCTGGAACCCAAACAGCTGCTCGTCTCGATACCGGACGCGCTCCGCAAGCTCGACCCCCGGATGCTGGCCAGGAACCCGGTGATGTTCGTGGTCGGCGTCGGCGCGGTCCTCACCACCGCCTCCGCCGTGAGGGACCCGTCCGTGTTCGCCTGGGTCATCACGGCCTGGCTCTGGCTCACCGCCGTCTTCGCGAACCTGGCGGAGGCCGTCGCGGAGGGCCGGGGCAAGGCACAGGCAGAGACTCTGCGGCGTACGCGGACCGAAACGGTGGCGCGACGGCTGGAGAGGTGGTGTCCCGGCACCGTCGACGTCATCGAACAGCCCTGCCCCGCAGCCCAGTTGACGCTCGGCGATCACGTGGTGGTCGAGGCCGGGCAGATCATCCCCGGCGACGGTGATGTAGTCGAAGGCATCGCGTCCGTCGACGAATCGGCAATCACCGGGGAGTCCCCGCCGGTCATCCGCGAGTCGGGCGGCGACCGCAGCGCGGTCACCGGAGGCACGAAGGTGCTCTCGGACCGGGTCGTCGTCAAGATCACCTCCAAACCCGGTGAGACCTTCATCGACCGGATGATCGCCCTGGTCGAAGGGGCCTCGCGACAGAAGACCCCGAACGAGATCGCCCTCAACATCCTGCTGGCCTCACTGATGATCGTCTTTCTCCTCGCGGTCGTCACCCTCCAGCCGCTGGCCATGTTCGCGCACGCCGAGCAGTCGATCGTCGTGCTGGTCGCCCTGGTGGTGGCGCTCATCCCGACCACCATCGGCGCACTGCTCTCCGCGATCGGCATCGCCGGCATGGACCGGCTCGTGCAGCGCAACGTACTGGCCATGTCCGGCAGGGCAGTTGAGGCGGCCGGTGACGTCAACACCCTGCTGCTCGACAAGACCGGCACCATCACCCTGGGCAACCGGCAGGCCGCCGAGTTCCTGCCGGTCGACGGCGTCGAGATCACCTCGCTCGCCGACGCCGCCCAGCTCTCCTCGCTGTCCGACGAGACTCCCGAGGGCCGCTCCATCGTCGCGCTCGCCAAGGAGCGGTACGGGCTGCGCGGCCGGGCCGAAAGGGAGCTCGACGGTGCCGAGTTCGTGCCCTTCACCGCGCAGACCAGGATGAGCGGCGTCGACCTCGGCGGTCTTGAGGACGGCCGCTGGCTGCGCAAGGGGGCCGCCACAGCCGTCATGAAGTGGGTGCGTGACAACGGCGGCCATCCGACGGACGAGGTCGGCTCACTCGTCGACTCCATCGCGGCGAGCGGCGGAACCCCCTTGGTCGTCGGCGAGGTGACGCGCAACGCGGGCACCGCGACCGCCCGGGTCCTCGGCGTCATCCACCTCAAGGACGTCGTCAAGGACGGCATCCGCGAGCGGTTCGACGAGCTGCGCCGCACTGGCATCCGCACCGTCATGATCACCGGCGACAACCCGGTGACCGCCGCCGCCATCGCCCGGGAGGCCGGTGTCGACGACTTCCTCGCCGAGGCCACTCCCGAGGACAAGATGGCGCTGATCAAGAAGGAGCAGGCGGGCGGCAAGCTGGTCGCGATGACCGGTGACGGCACCAACGACGCCCCCGCGCTCGCACAGGCGGACGTCGGTGTGGCGATGAACACCGGGACCTCGGCCGCCAAGGAGGCCGGGAACATGGTGGATCTCGACTCGAACCCGACCAAGCTGATCGAGATCGTCGAGATCGGCAAGCAACTCCTCATCACCCGGGGCGCGTTGACCACCTTCTCGATCGCCAACGACGTCGCGAAGTACTTCGCGATCATCCCGGCGATGTTCGCGGTGGCCTACCCGGGGCTCGACCGGCTGAACATCATGAAGCTGTACAGCCCGACATCGGCCATCGCCTCGGCGATCATCTTCAACGCGCTGATCATCGTGGCCCTGATCCCGCTGGCCCTGCGCGGCGTGCGCTACCGACCGGCCTCCGCGGCGTCGCTGCTCAGCCGCAACATCTGGGTGTACGGGCTCGGCGGGCTCCTCCTGCCCTTCCTGGGCATCAAACTCATCGACCTGGTCGTCCAGTTCATCCCCGGACTGCGCTGACCGACGGAAGCAGGTGTCATCCATGCTCAAGTCCCTTGCGGGCGCAGTCCGTCAGCACCTGTCCGCGCTGCGCATCCTGCTCGTCATGACGGTGGTCTGCGGACTCGTCTACCCGCTCGCCGTCACCGGCGTCGCCCAAGCCTCCTTCTCCCACCAGGCCAACGGCTCGCAGGTGCAGCACAACGGAAGGGTCGTCGGCTCCAGCCTCCTCGGCCAGAACTTCAACCTGCCGAAGAAGAACCTGGACGATCCCAAGGAAGAGGCGCAGCCGGACCCCAAGTGGTTCCAGCCCCGGCCCTCCGCCGGGAGCTACGACCCCAAGGCGTCCGGCGCCTCCAACCTCGGCCCCAACAGCGACGACTTGGTCAAGGCCATCGAGGAGCGCCGGAAGTCGGTCGCCGCCTTCGACGGGGTACGCCCCGACCAGGTGCCCGTGGACGCGGTGACCGCCAGCGCTTCCGGCCTCGATCCGCACATCTCACCGACGTACGCCTACGAGCAGGTCGCGCGGGTTGCCAGGGCCCGAGGGCTGTCCCAGGAGCGGGTGAGCAAACTGGTCACCGACCACGACCAGGCCCGGATTCTCGGCTTCCTGGGGGAGGAGCGTGTCAACGTCGTCGAGCTGAACCGCGATCTGGCCGCCCTCGCCCGTTGACGCATGTCCGCGGCCCGGCGGTCATCCCGCCGGGCCGCACCGTCCTCGACGCCGCCGCTACCCGTGCCCATGGCTCCGGCGGGCGGCCGGGCTAATCCATGCCCTGTTGTTCCAGGGGCAGGCCACGCCCCGAGGCACCCGCGGCTGCCTCGGCGGCGGGGGCCGGCCCGTCCGGTGTCGCGAACTGCCGGGCCGCACGGTCGAAGTAGCGCAGCAGCTCAACAGGGAACGGCATGACGAGTGTGGAGTTCTTCTCGGCCGCCACCTCGACGACCGTCTGCAGCAGGCGCAGCTGCATCGCCTCCGGCGTATCGGCCATGATCCGCGAGGCGTTGGCGAGTTGCTGGGCCGCCTGGAACTCGCCGTCCGCCGTGATCACGCGCGCCCGCCGCTCGCGCTCCGCCTCGGCCTGCCGGGACATCGATCGCTTCAGCGACTCGGGCAGCTGTACGTCCTTGATCTCGACCCGGTCGATGTGCACGCCCCAGCCGGCCGCCGGGCTGTCGATCATCAACGCCAGCCCTTCGTGGAGCCGTTCGCGGTCGGAGAGCAGGTCGTCGAGGTCGCTCTTGCCGATGATCGAACGCAGCGAGGACTGGGCGACCTGGCCCACCGCGAAGACGTAGTCCTGCACCTCGATCGTGGCCCGCACCGGGTCGGTGACCTTGAAGTAGACGACCGCGTCGACCTTCACTGACACGTTGTCCCGGGTGATGCCCTCCTGCGTAGGCACGGGCAGTGTCACCACCTGCACGTTCACCTTCTTCATCCGGTCCGCGAACGGGATGAGGAAAGTGACTCCGGGGTGGCGGAACTGCGGCAGCGCCTTGCCGAGGCGGAACACCACCCCGCGGTCCACCTGATTGACGACCCGCGTCCCGCTGCGCAGCACCAGCAGGACGAAGGCGACGACGATGACGGTTGTGACGACTGTGCCGTTCATGGCAACTGACCCCCCTGTGAAGCGAATCCGATACCGATGAGGACAGCGGTGGGGCGTCAGCGGATGCGCGCTGTGCGTCAGGAGAGAGTCAAGGTTGGCCCGAGCGGTCCGCTGGAGCAGACTGACGATCGGTCAGTAACGCGTCAGTATGGGGACCTCTGCGGTGTTGCCCTCGCCGTGTTGCGAGAGCAGTTCCATTACCGCGTCCCGGGAGCGGAGCGTGCCGCGTTCGTGGGAGTGGCGGACGCCTGATTCCAGCAGTTGACGCAACAGCGGGCTGCCGACCAGGGCACGCGGGTCGAGTTCCACCCGGCCGCCGTAGGAATCCCGCAGCACGAGACGAGCCCACACCTTTCAGTTCAGGTGCGATCCGAGCCCCGATGACGGCCGACAGCCGCCTCCCAGGTCGACTGAGGCGATGCCTTGGGGCCGGCATGGTCTTCGGGGGAGCGGATGCTTCGTGGCCACATGGGGTTGACGCTGACGACCTCGGGAGGAATTGAGCTCGATCCTGTCCGACGGGTCGGGTGACAGGAAATTGGCGGATCGTTCCGCTTGTCGCGGGACAGTGGGCGCTGGAGTCGACGCACCTCGCGGCGGCGGGCGAAATCCGGCCCGGAGCCACCAACACGACCGCCTACAATGGTGGACTTGGCCAGACCTGAAGGTCGGCGACTGCCACCAGACCGGCGGCTGGCTCCGCCTGTACGCGGACGGCAAGCTCACCTTCAGCGCACGCACCTGGAGCGACCACACCTTCAGCGGCGACATCTGGCACGCACGCTTCCAGCTGAAGAACTCCCCGGGCCAGACCCTGTTCACCACCGGCACCTACGACAGCCCCACGATGTGGGCGAGCAAACAGGTCGACTGGACAGCCAACGGCACCTTCGAACCCAGCGTCTACGCCGCCACCACCGCAGTAACCCAGTGGGCCTCATGCTGAGCCAACGAGCTTGAGGGAAATACGAGCGAGCCGGGTCGGGCCGTGACCTGAGAAAGGCCGCACGGGCTGGGCGAGTTGTGAAGCTGACCTGGGCCCGTGCGACCTGCTCCCATCCTGCCCTGTCCGGTGTCTCCCGTGCACATTTCGGCCTGTTGCTCGAAGAGCTCGCTCATCCGTGGGAGGCCGCCCGGGAGTCCGTGCTGCATGCCGAGCGCGGCGGACTCCGGCGGCGGGCCGTCGGGGCCGGACGCAAGCCGAAGCTGGTCTGCGGCGAGCGGCTGCTGGTCACCCTGGTCCATCTGCGGCACGGGCTGCCGCACGTTGTCCTGGCCGAGTTCTTCGACGTGGCCCGCTCCACCGTGTCGGCTGCGATCCGCCAGGTCCGTCCCCTGCTCGCGGCCCGGGGCTTCGCCGTTCCCGACCGGCCCGGGCTGCGGCTCAAGACGTTAGAGGACGTCTTCGCCTATGCCGAGGCCGAGAGGGTCGAGCTGCGGCTGGACGGGGCGGAGACCCAGGTCCGTCGCCCGCAAGCGGGCCCGGCCGCTGGGAGTTCGTCTCGGGCAAGCGCAGGCAGAACACGTCGCCTGCGGTGTCGACCTCAACCCGGTGTTCGTCTCCATGGCCGGCACCCACGCACGGTGACGGGGATCATCGCAGTGTCGTGGCTGTGGCCTGCGGCGCGGGTGACGGCTGCCGCCAAAGCCGTGAGCGTGTACGCGTTGATGCTGATCAGGCTCCAGCGCATCCAGGAGTTCCAGCGGGTCACCTGGCACTGGTCGAGGCCGAAGGCCGCGGCCTTCGCAGTCTCGAAGTCCTCCTCGATCCGCCACCTGCTGCAGACCACGTGCACCAGCATCGCCAGGGTGACGGGACGGTTGGAGTGGCAGTGGTAGTAGGAGAGTTCGCCGGTGTAGCGGTGGCGACGGATGAGGATCGCCGACTCACCTTGGTCCGGATAGGCGCTGGTGGGGGCATCGTCGCCCCTTACTCTGAGGTAGACCCAGTCGTAGTGCCGGTCGCCCTTGGTGCCCGACCCGGTGCGCAGACGCTGCCAGGCTGTCCTTGGCACCTTCTTCACCAGGGCGGCGACCGCGACACGACTTCCGTCGTCGATGGTGACGGTGTGGCTGCTCCGCACACCGACGGCGTAGTCGTAGCCGAGCTCGCGCAGACGGCGCCGCAGCCCGCGTCCGCCGTAGACCTCGTCCGCGGCCACCCAGCGGGCCCGGCAGCCGAGTTCACGCAGCCGGGCCGGCATCAGGCCAGCCAGTTCGAGTTTGGTGGCGAAGGCCGTCCCGTCGGGAACGCCGGCCAGTTCGCGGCGCTCGTCATCGGCGGCCCAGGCCGCGGGAAGGTACAACTCGCGGTCGAGCAGGGCATGCCCCTGGGAGGTGGCCAGGGACAGGTGCACGGCGACCTGGCACAGACCCATCCCGCCGAGGGCACCGGAGTATTGGCGGGCGGCACCGACAGCATCGGCAGAGGACTTCGCATCCTCAAAGGCTGAGGAATACGCACCTCCCGATTACGCGAGGTTCGCCGGTCTTCGCTGCTCGTTGTCATAGGCGTTCGCCGTCCGGGAGTTCCTTCTTCGCGTCCGTGACGGCCCGTTCGACCACGGTTGTCTGGCCCACCACGGTGCCCGGCTTCAGGCCGTCCTCCTCCTTCACCAGGACTTGGCGCTGGCCCAGGTAGGTGTAGGTGTCCTTGTCGAAGATCCACTCGTGTCGGGTGGACCCCTGGGTGAAGGCGATGGCGATGCCCTGGCGGCCGTCCGCGTCGGTGGCCTTCGGGACGAGTTCGACCCCGGGGATCTGGGCCGCGACCTTGTAGAGGGCGGCACTGGTGGCGGAGGGCGCGATCTGCTCGGACAGGAGACTGTTGATCTCCTTGAACGCCATCCAGTCGTCGTCGTGGTTGCCCCGCTTCCCGCCCTGGTAGAGCCGCTTCAGCAGGGCGTCGGGGTCGGTGGGGAGGGACTTCATGCTGTTGTAGGAGTGGCGCTTGTCGCCGGAGGTGTGGGGCCCGTCGTCGAGGTCCGTGCCGTTGGGGTCCACGTCGCTGAGGGCGCCGCCTGGTTCGTACAGGAATCCCTTCTTCCCGTCAGGGGACATCCAGATCTGGCGGGTGTGCAGGGGGGTGATCCAGACGTCCATCTTCCCCGTGGCGGGGTTGCTGTCGCCCCGTTGGAAGGAGACCTTGCTCTTGATGTAGATGAACTGGTCCTGCCGTGGTGTGAGGGAGGGCTGTGCCGCCGCAGCCAGCACGATGCGGTCGACGGTCGCGGAGAGGTTCTCAGTGGTGCCGGGTATGAGCGGCATCCACTGGGGCTTCTCCCGCGGGCCGGCGTCCCGGTGGCCGCCGGCCCGTATCCCGTCGCCGGACGCCCCGCCCAGCTGCAGGGACCCGGGCACGATCACACCGGCAGCCAGCACAGCGGCCACCGGGACGCCGATCAGGGCCGTGCGCCGCAGGCTGGCGCGCCGCATGGCGGCAGGCGCGGAAGCGCGCCGGATTTCACTCTCCAGGTGCCCGGCGAGCGCGGTATGCCGGTCCTGCGGCATCTGCGGGTCGCCCGGCGCCGGAATCAACAGGTCGAACTCGGAGGCATGGAGCGGCTCGTGCCGCCCCCAGGGCATGCGCGTCATCGGTTCCGCTCCTTCTTCGGCCGGGCTGTACGGGGGTCTTCGCAGAGCCCTGCAAGATCTTGGGCTGCTGCTTCGGCGCCCTTCCACAGTTCACGTTCGGCGAGGTTGCGCAGCCGGGTCCGCGCCCGGGACAGCCGGGACCGCACGGTGCCCACCGGTACGCCCAGGGCCTCGGCTGCCTCTGGGTAGGTCAGCCCGGACCAGACGCACAGGGTGACCACCTCGCGTTCGCAGCGGCGGAGTTTGCCCAGGGCCCGCTGGGCCGCCGCGAGCTGCTCCGCGTCGGCCATGCGGCCCACCAACTCGTCCGTGAAGTCCGGCACGGTAGTGCGCACCGGGACGCGAGCCATCGCCGCTCTATGCCGACGGGCCGCGCGCGAAACATTGCGCAGGACGTTCACGGCGATGCCCATCAGCCAGGGTCTGGGGCTCTCACCCTCGTCGCGCAGGCGCTCACGCAGCCGCCACGCCTCCAGGAACGTCAGCGAGACGACGTCCTCCGCCAACGCCCAGTCGCCCGTGACACGCACGGCATGCCGGTAGACCAGCTGCGCGTGCTCGTCGAAGAGCTCCCGGAACGCCCCGGGGTCGCCGTCGCGTATGCGGTCGTATATCGAATGGTTCACGCTCAGAGTTGTCCGCTCACTGTCGGGCGTTCCAGTGACCTGCGTCACGTGTGGGATCCCGGCCGAAAGGACCTCGCCAGCGTGTCCTTACCAAGCGGTCTTGTCGCGCGCATCCCCATGAGCATGCCGGACGTCCTGTGGACGTCGCCCCGAGGGCGGGAAATGAGGGCTCGTCCAGCCGACATCGTGGCTCTTGGCATGTCCGAGCCCGTCAATCAACAGGACTGCGGGTCACGGCCTGCCCACCCCCGCTCGCGGCCCGGAACACCTGCTGCACTGGGCTGCCCGGCGACACCGCCGCCAGTTCCGAGCCCACGAAGCCCACCAGCGATGGAACAACATCACCGCACAACTCGTGGAGTGACCGGAACATCATCTACAGCTGCCGTGTCAGTGCGCTGAGAGTTCGACTGCCGTCGGAGGGGAGGCCGGATACTGGGGAAGGCCTTGGAATTGCCGGAGTTGAGCGCCGGGGGGCGCGATGTTCGGGTGTGTGGATGTGCCGGGGGGCCGGTCAGGGCGTGGAAGATCCAATGTTGGGCGTGCGGGGCATCCGTGGGCTCGGGTGAAACACGAGGAAGCTGAGCGATCCCCAATGGCTTTGTCGGCGGTGACGTCGGCTTGGGCGTCCTCGGGTCATGACGGCCGTCCGCCGAACTGCCAGTTGTGCACCTCGATGTCGGCGTACCCGTCCGGGGTCAGGATGGCGCGTGCCGTGTCCGGGTCCGACGCCTGGATCAGCACCGCCGTGCCCAGCCAGGTGGCGCCGTTGTCGGACAGCAGCGGCCCGTAGGCGATCAGATCGTCCCGGTTGGGCGGCACCGCGAGGTCCGCGGCCTGCCCCGTACCGAGGCCGAGCACCAGGTACCGGTTGCCGCCGGTCCGGCCGCCGGGGAAGTCCCACATGGTGCGCCCCAGTGTGTTGCGCCATCGTCGCAGCAGTACGTCCCGGTAGACGCCGGCCTGGTAGTTGGGCTCCTCGAAGGCGAACGTGCGGGCGGCGGCGGGATCGGGCAGGTCGACGATGTGCACGCTTCCGGTGGGTGTGTCGCCGTCGCCTGCGAGGGTCGGGCCCCGGGCGATCATCTCCTTCGCGTACCCGTCCATGTAGGACCAGTGGTCTTCCAGTAGCTCGTCGCGCAGCGCTACGGAAGCGGGCCGGTCGCGGTGGTAGCAGATGAACTCCATGCCCCGAGGATCTACCCAAGCAGGTAACCAGGTCGAGCGGATTTACTGCGATGGCTGCTCGGCACCCTCATCCAGTAGCACGCGTACCAACTGCGCGTAGCGGGTGGCCGTCTGCTCGCAGCGGTGTGTGAGGGCTGGAGTCGTGCGGATGGCGCGGCACGTCTCCTATGCGATCGACCGGGCCGCCGTGGGGGAGGGATGCCCCGCTTGCCGCACTCAAGGCCGCCTCTTCGTTCGGGGGCGGTCGATGAGTAGTGTCGCTGCGTGATGAATACCGAGGTGCGTGATGATCTGCGTCCGCCGAGTCTGAACGCAGGTGAGAAGACGACGCTGCTTTCCTTCCTCAACTATCTGAGAGACGCAGTCGCGGCCAAGGCGTCGGGTGTGTCCGACAAGGCAGTCCGGACCGCCGGCGTGTCGTCAGGGACCAGTATTCTCAGCCTGATCAAGCATCTGACCGCGGTTGAGTTCAACTGGTTTGCCTGGTCCTACGCTGGTGCTGACGTCGCGCTCCGGGACGACGAGTCTCAACCTGCTGACGACGAGACGGCCGAGAGCTTGCTGGCTGCCTACCATCAGGCGATCGGCCGGAGCAACGAGATCATCGAGGCCTGCGAGGACTTGGACCGACCAGGTGTTCGTTCGCTCCGCGAGACGCCTCCGCCGTCGATGCGATGGGTCTTGGTGCACATGATTGAGGAGACTGCCCGGCACGCTGGCCATGCCGACATTCTCCGTGAGCAGATCGACGGGTCCGTCGGCCGATGAGCCGACGCGACAGGCGGACAGGACCACGCGGCCGCTCAGCGCTTTCGACGGCAACACGGTCCTGAACTCTTCCGGTGCGGACGAGACGCCGGTTGGGCCCCGCTCATGTGCTGCCGTGGACGAGGAGGTCCAGGCCCAGGGGTGTGCACCAGTGCCACACAGCTTTGCCGTCTCGCCGGGAGACGATCAGGCCGGCCTCGCGGAGGGTCTTGGCCTGCATGGAGGCGGCTGCCGGGCTGACGGCGAGTTCGCGGGCGAGGCCGGTGGTGGTGTGCTGGTGCACGAGCAGGCGCAGGGCCTGCGCCCGGGTGGTGCCGACTATCGCGGTGAGCGCGTCGTCGGATGCGGAGGGGTCGCGGAGCGGCAGGGGGGTGACGGCCGGATAGATCAGCAGGAGCCGCCCGTCGGGATGGGGCGCTGCCAGGAGGTGGTCGGACCAGAACAGGGAGGGTTGCAGGACGATGCCGTGTCCGCGCAGGGTGAGGTCGAGGTCGCGCGGGAAGGCCGCCTCCAGGGTCGTACCGCGCCAGCGTATGTTCGGTGCTAGACCTGTCAGGGCAGCGTGCAGCCCCTGCTGGGCGAGGATGCGGGACCGCCAGGCCGTTTCGGCGTGGAAGCCAGCCCGGATACGGGGCCAGGCCTCGGCGATGAGGTCGGCGTGGGCGGTGCGGACTGCCTGCCCGAGGATCTGCCAGGCGTCCCGGTCACGGTCGGCGAGATGACGCACCCAGGGGGTCAGCGGGCGGTCGATCGAGCACATCCGGCGCAGCTCTGTACGGGCCTGGGCGCTGGGTGTTGACAGGATCTGGTCGATGCCTTCTTCGAGGTCGTGGCTGGGCGGGTCCAGGAACAGCGGCCCGGCGCCCAGCGGGGAGACCAGTTGCAGGAGGGGCCGTGCCGACCGCGGCAGGGTGTGGGCCACGCGCCGTCGCCACGCGCTGAATACCGGGTGCGCATCGCGGCGCTGCAGCATCTCGAAGGCCAAGCCGAGTTCGACCAGCGGCGCCGGCCGGTCGGCGACCGTCACCCTGAGCAGATCCTCCGTCGTGCAGTGGACTCGCAACACGTCAGTCCCCGCCGATGCCGGAACACTTCAGCCTGTGCTGAAAGCATCGCAGCCCTCTGCCGGAACGGGGAGTCTGTTACGCGCCAGCCAATCACCGTCCAGGGTCCAACAGTTCCGGCGCCGCTCAACACGCCTTGATGTCACACGGTTTGATCAACGGGCCGTCGCCTGTCGCTGCTCTGAACCAGGCGACTTCACGATGACGACGACGCTGGATCGGAGCGGATGGCCGGTGATGGCGGCCGCGTCGGACCCCTGCACATCGACAAGAAAGAGGAAGCAATGCGATCTGCTTTAACAAGGGCGCTCGTCAGCGCTACTGCCATCGTCGGGATTGCAGCCGGGAGCCTGGCGGGTGCAAGTGCGAGCTTCGCGGCGACCCAGCCGGCCGCCAAACCCGCGGTAAGCACCCAGGACGTCTCCATCCTCGCAGTGAACAACCTGGGCCTGAACACAACCCAGGCCAAGAACTGGCAGTGCTGGCTGCGCGACGCGGGTTACAACCCCGGTACGATCGATGGGCAGTTGGGCACCAACAGCTGGCAGGCAGCGCAGAGGATGTTCAACGACTTGAACCTCGGCGCCGGTACCGTCGACGGAATCGTCGGAACCAACACGATCAAGGCGCTGCAGCGCTATCTGAACAGCTTCGGCTACAGCCTTACCGTCGACGGGATCGCCGGAACGAACACCAAGGCCGCGTTCGCGGATTTCAACGCCACTGGCTGCTGAACTGGATCGCAGTGTCGTGCGGGTTTGGTCGGGCGGATGTTTGGCTGCTCGGCCAGACCGGCGGCAACAAAAGCCGGCCTGGGTACGGTCGTTGACGTTGCCACCGGTGACGACGAAGCCGAGCGGGCGGCCACGGCCGTCGCAGGCGAGACGGAATTTGATGGGCAGTCCGCTGAGGGATCGTCCAATTGGCGTGAGCGTGGATCTTCGCCTACGGAGCTGACATCCTGCCGACAGCACGGTGAGACGGCGAGACATCGCAACGGTCGGCCCCTTTAGGGTCAACCGTTGATGTTGGCCCTAAACGCGCGTTCACACATCGGTGACGCGCTCGGCCGACGGTTCTACCGGGCCATTTCCGTCCAGGTGACCGGCAGTTCGTGGACGCCGTAGATGTTCATGTCGGTCCTGAGTTTCACCTCGCCGACGGGGGTGGCGAGCTTGAGGGTCGGGAAGCGACGCAGCAGTCCGTCGAAACCTGCCCGCATCTCGATGCGGGCCAGTTGCTGGCCGAGGCATTGGTGGACGCCGTGGCCGAAGGACAGCTGACCGCGGGCCGTGCGGTGGACGTCCAGGGTGTCGGGGTTGTCGAAGCGCTGGGGGTCGCGGTTGGCGGCCAGCAGCGAGACAACGACGGTCGATCCCTTGCCGATTGTTTCACCGCCGAGTTCGATGTCCTCCGTCGCGTAGCGATAGAAGATGTCGGCAACGGACAGGTAGCGCATGAGTTCCTCGACGGCATCGGCCAACAGCTCCGGGTTGGCGCGCAGTTCGGCCATCTGCTCGGGGTGCTCCAGGAGCGCGAAGGTGCCCAGTGCCAGCATGTTGGCGGTGGTCTCGTGGCCCGCGAGCAGCAGCAGGAAGGCGATGCCCGTCAGCTCCTCGATGGTGAGGTCGTCCTGGCGGGCCAGGTCGGACAGGATGTCCTCGCCGGGCGCAGCACGTTTGCTCGTGACCAGTTCGGCGAGGTAGGTGGTCAGTGCGCCGTACGCGGCCATCTTCTCGTCGAGCGGCTGGTCCTTGACCATGAACTTGGCGGAGTTGACCTGGAAGTCCTCCCGGTCCTGGTAGGGGACACCGAGCAGTTCACAGATCACCAGCGAGGGCACCGGCAGCGCGAACTCCTTGACCAGGTCGACCGGCGGGGTGAGGCGCGCCATCTCGTCCAGTTGCCGCTCGGAGATGTCGATGATGTGCTCTTCGAGCTGTTTCATGCGTTTGACGGTGAAGGCGCCGATGAGCTTGCGCCGCAGCCGGGTGTGGTCCGGCGGGTCCATGGCGATGAACAGGCCCGGTACCTGCGGGGACGGTTCGGTGATGACGGGCATGCCGGGGATCTCGTACGGCACGTGGAGAACGCCGATGTCCTGGCGGGAGCTGAACCGGGTGTCGGCCACGAGCTGGCGGACCGCGTCGTAGCCGGTGACGAGCCAGCCCTCGTGGCCGTCAGGGAAGGCCATGGGACTGACGGGGCGGGCCTCGCGCAGCCGGGTGATCTGGCGGGGCGGGTCGAAGGGGCCGGCATCGCGCTCCATGGGGAGGCCCTGCGGGATGGGAACCGTTCGACTCATCGGCTTTCCTTTCGTAGCGGTTGTTCCGGCGACAATCGCCGACGGACCTGTCATACGACTGTCACGGCTCTGACACCGACCATGCTGTCGGCAACATCTGGACGTGGCAGGTGAGTTCAACGACTGATGGGCCGACGACGGCCCCCAACGGGGTCGGCAGCGCCGGAGATCACCAGCACCGGGATCCCGAGGACGGCGAGACGCTCGGGCACGCTCCGCTCGGTGATGTACTCGGCGTTCCGACGCAGCACCGACCGGAACGCGCGGTACGTGATGCCCCGTATCTCGGCGACTGGGTTGTCCGAGACGTCCACCGGGCCTGACGAAGGCCGAGCTCGTCGGGCAGCGCCGCCACCCGGCCCGCTTGCGCGGGCACATCGTGGGACACCGCCGGTGGGGACCGGCCGCAGGCCGCGGTCAATGGGCCCCGTCGGCAGATCCGGGCACTTCCCCCTGCGGCGGCAGAGTCAGCACCATCGGCTACGGAGACCAGGCGCTTCTGGCCGTGATCGACGGCTGAGGGCGCCGGAGGACTTCCCGGCCAGTGGGTCATCGATCGCAGGTGCGGGGGTGGCGCTCAGGAACGGGTCCTCTGCCCCCCTGCGTCCGCTGCGGGGGTGCGGAGGAGGAGTTCGGCGAGGTGCTTGGTGGCGTATCGGGTGAGGGCGCGGCTGTTCATGAAGTGGCAGGTGGCGTGGCCGATGGTTCGGGTGCGGGCCTCGGCAGTCGCGTTGAACGCGTCACCGACCTGAGGGAAGTAGGTGCCGTTGTCGTCACCGACGTCTTCCGCCTCGACCCATACGCGCTGCTGGTTGATTCGGTAGGGGAAGCGGCGCAGTTTGCGGCGGTGGTGGGGCACGAGGGTTTCGGCGTAATGGAGGAACGAGTTGCGGTTGTGGCCGACACCGAGGAGGAGGATGTCGGCGTCGAGGCCGTGGAGGGTGTCGAAGGGCGAGCCGGTGCCGACGGCGTAGGCAAGGGGCTGGTGTTGGGTGATCTGTTGTGCGTGGGGGCCGATGGCCGCGACGGAGGCCTGCGGGTGGGCGCTGCGGAGCCGGGCGGGGCGGGCGAGAATGGCTGTGGGGATGGCGCCCATGGTGGTGGGGAAGGTGTCGTGGAACAGGGGGATCTGGTCGCGCGCGGCTGTGATGCTTGGATTGGTGGGGTCGGCCGCCTGGGGATGGGGGTCGCTGATCTCAGGGGTGAACGTCGGTACGGCGAGGGTTCCCGAGGCAGTGAGGCAGTCGAGCAGCGCGTCGACCACGGTGTTGGCGCCGCCGCTGATGGGGCCGAACGAGGCCAAGGAGGAGTGGACGATGACGGTGGAGCCCTCCCTCACCCCGAGGCGGCCGAATTCTTCCCTGAGTCGGGAATGGTCGAGCGGTATGCGGGACGTGGTCGGCATCGGAGTCCTTTGCGGTCGTCGAGACGGCTGGGTCGGGATGGCTTCTTGGTGAGTGGGGGAGGGCTCGTCCGAACCCTGCAAGGGTTTTGCCACACCAGTATTTGACACACGAGCAGTGGTGCCTGGCCCGCAGCACTGTCCGCAGTGAAGAGGCCGGGCCACGGACACGGATTGTGTGTGTGGGGGGGGGGGAGAGAGAGGCCGCAGCGGCTAGGGCGAAGTCATGCGCCGACGGGGACGGGCTGGGCGCCGACGGGGGCGGGAGGAACGTCGCCGGAGTCAGCGGTGGTTGTGGTACGGCGGGGGAGTGAGTGGTCGGCCATGCCGGTGGTGACGATCGCCATGCACACCATCATGGTGAACATCTTCCGGTCGAGGATGCCCAGGGTGATGCCGTACAGCAGATGTGGGGTATCTGCACAAGCGAACTCCGTTTCCACGAAACGGTGGTTGCCACTTACCAGGCCCCGTCCGCAGCACCGTGACAAACCGGCGCGGACTCACCCGGAGCCGACTGTCGAGCAATCGGGGCAACTTCAGGAGTCCCGGCGCTCAGTGGCCGCCGCGAGGCTCGAAGCAGTCGCTCTCCAGAAATCGGCCGTTGACCTTGACCAGGTAATTGGTCGGCTGCGTGAACGCGGTGACGCAGGCATCGTCTCGGACCCGCAGTGCGATGATGGCGCCCTCGGGCCTGACAGGGTGAGTGTCGGTGAGCCCGAGCCGCACTCCCATGTCCCGCACGATGAGTGTTCCACGGCCCTGTTCGCTGTCGGGGCCTTCGTTGCGGTAGCCGAGCTGGAGCAACGCCGCCCGCACGCTCTTCGGGTCCCATACTTTGTTGTCCCAGAGGCGTTTGAGGACCGGTTCGATGCGATCAGCCTCGCTCCGGGCGATCTTCCCGCTGGCGGGGGACATTTCCTTGGGGATCTTGAAGCCGTTGTTCTCGCGGTAGTGCGGAGCTCCGTCGTGGGAGTCGGGCTCCACGTTGCCCCGCCCGGGGCCGACGGAGGAGCCCGTGGGGGAGGGGGAGTGGGCGGAGCCGGTCACCGTCGAGCCGGTGTGCTGCTGGCCGCAGCCGGTCAGGGTCAGGGCAGCGCCCAGGAAGAGGCCCGCCGCAACATATCTGAACCTTGATATCTGCATGAGATGGACTCTGCCACGGCACCGGTGTGGTCAATGTCCGTTTACGAAGCAGAAGTTATAGCAGCGAGTACCCAGCCGACCTGGGTCACGATGGTGTCTGTATGGTCGGCTGCCTGACTGATCACGGGGGTAGTCGATGTTCCTTTCCAGAGTGCGCGGTGCGGCAATACTCGTGGGCCTGGCGGCAATCACCGTCTCCTGCGGCGCAGGGTCGGCCAATGTTCCAGCCGCCGACGCCTCCGCCTCGTCTTCGGCGTCGCCGTTGTCCCAGAGGGCCGCGAGCGCGACGCCCACTGCACCCGCTCATGGGCCGCTGTCCAGTGCGCTGCCCGCCGAGAAGGTCCGCGACGCCTTCGCCGGGCTCCAGGCCACGCTGAACGACTCGTGCACGCCGGGCAACTGCGCCTACTTCCTCGGCCGGGTCTACGACGAACTCCACCGCATGGACCGTGCGATGAAGGCAGACCCGAAGGGCCCCGGACACTTCCCCGAGCCGATCGCGCTGATCGCGAAGCTCGATACGGAATTTGGCGGCGACCACGCTTTCGGCAGTCTGAAGAAGCATCAGACGCTGATGATCGGTACCCGGGACAAAATCAACCTCTGGATGCAGGGCCACCCAGACGACTACCGCTGACCGGGGGTGAGTTGGAGCCCCTCCTACCCGCGCGAGCCGATGCCAACGGCTACCGGGTCTTCGCCAAAAACGTGGCCCCCAGTCAGCCACCCAGCACTCAACGCGCTCTGCATCATCTCCCTCCCCACCCCGCCCTGCGCCTATCTCATGAACACGAAGCAGCGATACGGACGGCGGTCACGCGCCCGGGATTTCGAGCAGGACTGGGCTGGCCACATCGCGGGTCTGGCGTGACCTCCCAGGACTGGGCGGTGGGGGCGAGCCGGATGGCTTGCGGAATGGTGCCGACGGCCCGGATGCGTACGGTCCGGCCCCGAGGAGCCGGTGCCGGTTCGCCGGCTCCTCCGCGACGGAGGCCCAGCAGCGGGACATCCTCGCTTCCGGCCTCGAAGTTCGTCAGATCCAGTCCTTGCGTTTGAAGGCGGCGTACAGGACGACGGACAGAATGACGATGGCGGCGGTCGACGTGATGAAGCCTGCCTGGGTGCTGAAGCCGGGGTAGGGCACGTTCTGGCCGTAGAAACCGGTGACGGCGGTTGGCACCGCGATGATGGAGGCCCAGCTGGTGACCTTCTTCATGATGAGGTTCATGCGGTTGCCCTGCACGGTCAGGTTGGTCTCCATGATCGAACTGATCATGTCGCGCAAGGACTCGGTCCATTCGCCGGCCCGCAGGACATGGTCGTAGACGTCCTGGTAGTAGGGCAGCAGCGGCTCGGACACGATGTGCAGGTCCCGGCGCAGAAGACTGTTGACGACTTCACGCATGGGCAGGACGACGCGCCGGAGCCTGGACAGGCTTTTGCGCAGCTCGTACGAGCTGCGCTGGACGGTGTCGATCTGCTGGCGGCCCTCCTCGAAGAGGAGGTCCTCGACGGTTTCGATACGGTCGTCAAGATCCTGAACGGCGGCGAAGTGCCCGTCGACTATGTGGTCGAGCAGCCCGTGCAGGAGATAGCCGACACCGTACTTGGCCAGGTCCGAGTTGTTGTCCCAGCGTTCGACGACCTCCTCGATGTCGAAGAGGTCGTCGGGGCGGATGGTGATGAGCGCGGTCTGGGTGATGAAAACCGACAGTTCACTGGCGGTCAGCTGACCGCTGGCGGGGTCCGTGCCGACGGCGTAGGCGCTGAGGAAGGCATGGGTGCGGTAGCGGTCGAGCTTGGGACGCTGGTGCTCATGGCGGGCGTCTTCCACGGCCAGTTCGTGGAGTCCGAACTCTTCGCTGATCATGGCAAAGTCGGCAGGGCCGGGTGCGCAGAGATCGAGCCACACCGCCACATCCGGTTCTGTGACATATTCGGATATGTCTTCCACGGGGAAGTCTTCCAACACCAGTGTGCCGTTGCGGTAAAGCCGTGTTCGAGTCGCCATGGCGCCCCACCCTAAGCGCTGGTCCATCGGGACCTGTGGGCGGGAGGCGTGGGCGGCGACCGGACCCCGTACGGGAAGTCATTTGTCGGCCGGGCGGCCGTCGGGTGCCGGTCGGAGAGCTGTCGCCCCGTCCAGCGGGCAGGATGGCGCGGGCCTGGCGCGCTCCTGAAGCCCCACCGCCTACCTCGGCCGCCCGCCTCAGCCCCAGGCTCTGGGATGCCCAAGGCATGGACACGAGAGGCCGCTACTTGATCCAATACAGAATGGCATCGTTTTGGACAGGCAAGCGGGTACGCCTGCGCGGTATCGAACCCGACGACTGGACCGCGTTCATGCGTTTCGGGGCGGACGAGGAGCGGTTGGGAGACCTGCTGCACCCACCCCGTTCCGCCGAGGGCTACCGTGCCTGGGCGCGGGAGCAGGCCGTTGCCAAGTCCGATGGCGACTGCTTCGGATTGGCGATCGAGGCCGCCGATACAGGGGAAATAGTCGGTGCTGTCGGCTCGCACCACGCTGATCCACGCGCGGGCTGGTTTGAGTACGGCGTCACGATGGGTGCCGAGCACCGGCGCAAGGGCTACGCGGCGGAAGCGGTGGTGATGCTGCTGCGCTTCATGTTCGCCGAGAGGCGCTATCACAAGTGTGAAGCGCGGATCTTCGCGCACAACGAGGCATCCCTGGCTCTTCATCGTCGGCTCGGATTCGTCGAAGAGGGTCGCCTCCGCGATCACGTGTTCTTCGCCGGTCGGCACCACGATCTCGTCGTGATGGGCATCCTCGCTGACGAGTTCGCCCAGCTGCATTCGGTGAGCGAACTTTGAGTGGGTACTTGGACCTATGTGACGCACGCAACGGCCGGTGGCGTCGGCGGGGCCACCTTGATCACCACGGCAGGCCCAGGGTCTCGGCTGGGATGGATCCTGATGCACCGCCGATCCTGAGACACACCGCCTGGCTGTCAGAGCCCTCCTCTAGAGTCGCCCGCGTGGCTGAGCCCTCCTACCTTGCCGCGGTCCGGGAGTCGTACGACACCGTCGCCGCCGACTATGCGGAACTCGTCAAGAACCCCGCAGAGCTGGATCCGTTGTCACGCGCGATGCTGGCCGCGTTCGCCGAAGCCGTGCGGGCGGCCGACCGCGGGCCGGTCGCCGACCTGGGATGCGGGCCCGGCAAAGTCACGGCGTATCTGGCAGAGCTGGGCGTGCCCGCATTCGGCATCGACCTGTCTCCGAAAATGATCGCGGTGGCTCAGCAGGCGTATCCGAGCCTGAGCTTCACCGTGGGGTCGATGACCGCACTGGAGATCCGGGACAACGAACTCGGTGGCATCCTGGCCTACTACTCGACCCATCACACGCCGCCGGAGTTGCTGCCGGTCGTGTTCGCCGAATTTCATCGCACGCTCGCCCCCGACGGCCTTTTGATGGTGGCCGGCCACGTGGGAGACGACGAGCGTCTGCGTCCGACGCAGGCGTATGGCGGCCATCCGGTGTCCTACGAGTCCCATCTGCTGCCACCGGATCGGATCGCCGCTCTGATGGACGGGGCCGGACTCGCCATCACCGCCCAACTCGTGCAGGCGCCTGACGAAGGCGCCAAGCGGACTGCCGCCACCTTTCTGGCTCGGAAACGTGAACGATCGTGAGTTCAGGCATGACTTCAAGCGGCTGGCACGCGCGCGGTCGCTCGTTGGGGCGATGCGTTCCGGGTCCGGGGCATGAGGCTCCTCCGTGGAGCCGGACGCGGCGATGGCTCCCTGGACTTCGATCCCGCCGTCGTGGCCGGGGCCTCTCAGCCGTTCCGCCTGGTCTGGCCGGATTAGAGCCGGACCGGTCGGTGAACTGTCCACAGTCCGGCCCGCACCTCGTCAACGACCCGGCACCCGGGACCCGTTGGAACCCACCGGGCCCCGCAACTGCCCGCACCGTCAGCGCGCGGGCTGCAACCGATGGGGAGAGGCGGCTACGCCAGGAAGTCCTGCCAGAAGGCCACGGTTGCCCTGGGGTTCCAGTCGTCAGGGGTGTGCGCGCTGAAGTCGTCGAATTCGTGGTTGATGTAATCGGCCAAGTCGGCGCCGTAATAGATGATGTCGGTGCCCCAGATGGACATCACCGGGTGCCCGTGGGAGCCATGGCCGGCGGGCAGGAACCGGTGCGCGTACACGGGAACGAGCTTCGGTACTTGGTCCAGCATCAATGTGGCTTCGTAGAGCGCGTCATTCGCATCCGCAGGCTGCTGCCCCCACATCGGGTGCCAGTAGCCGCCCTGAACTGCCCGAAGGACGCCTTCGACCGGCCATTCAAGGTGTTCCCGAAGCTTCACCGGGTCGCCGTGCCGCCAGTCGGGCCAAGGGTTCTCCCACGTGGCCCCCTCCTCGGGCGGCTGCCTCACCGGAAGCCCCGCAGCCAGAAATGCCCGATGGTCGTCGGCGAACTCGAAGCCGTACTCCTCTTCAATACGGCGGAATTCGGCATCGGTCAGTCCGGGCTCAATCTCACAGCAGTCGGCGGCGGCGAGCAGGCGCGCGGCCTCCAGCCCCAGCTTCATTCCCTCGGGCGTCATCACTCTCGAACAGTAACCTCCCTGACCTGGGGTGACGTCATCCAATTTCGGTTCATACGGCACGAGGAGGGCGGGCTCGGTCCCCTGCCGCCCGTAGTCCGGCCCGGCATGCTGCTCAACCACATCAGGGGTCTGTTCAACTACACCGACGACACCGGCCGCCGCACCGTCTTCGTCTTCGTGACGATCATCTCTCCGAGGAGGCCGAAGGCGGTGTCGACTGCGTCGGGCAGCGCGGCGGGATCGTCGGCGGCCAGGTCCCTCGCGGTGCGGTAGCACGCGAAGGCCAGGTGGGCGGCGAGGAGAGCCTCGGGTTCGGCGACACCTTGCACCCGCAGGGTCTGTGCCATGGCGCGCGTGAGGTGAAGGAGCTTGCGTTCGCCGCGGTCGTGGAGCTCGGGGTTGTCGGCGATCAGCCGCGTATGGAGCAGGTAGCGCTCCGGGTCCGCCGTCACGTCCGCGCACACGGCGCGGATCCACTCCCCGGCCTGGTCCAGGGCTTGCGCGAGGGTACGCGTCGCCTCGGGGGCACCGTCGTAGTCACGGGTGAGCCGTTCGAGTCGGTCGAGGATGTGTCGCTCGTTCGCGAAGAGAACCTCTTGCTTGTCGCCGAAGTAGCGGAAGAACGTCGTGCGGCCCACTTCGGCCCGCTCGGCGATCTCGGCCACCGTCACCTCGGCGAAGCCGCGCTCGGCGAAAAGCGTGAACGCGGCGTCGACGATGGCCTGTTCGGCTCGCTGCCGCTTGCGTTCTCGAAGTGGGCGGTGCTGTGTCATGCGGCCAGTGTATGCGCCATCGAACGCAGACCCGTATGGTACGGAGTACCATTTAGGACCCAGTTTCGACGTCGATGCGGATGTGCGCGGAGAGGAGATCGCCATGGCGAACCGGAACGGAGGTTCCCCTTCCCGTGCCCTCGTGCTGGGAGGCGGGGGAGTGACGGGGAGCGGCTGGGAAGTCGGCGTCCTGGCCGGGTTGTTGGAGGCAGGGGTGGATCTGCGCGGGGCCGACACGGTGATCGGCACCTCGGCGGGGGCCTTCGTCGGCGCCGCGTTCGCCGGGGGCCAGGACGTCGAGGAGATGTACGCGGCCCAGCTCCGGCCGGACGACACCGAACCGGTCGTCGCGGCGTCGCGGGCGACCGTGGCGGCCTGGTACGAGGCGTTCGCCGTGGGCGGTTGCGACCGGCACCGGGTCGGCGCGGCGTTCGGCGCGATCGCCAAGGCCGACCCCGAGCCGGTGCCGCTCGCGCTGCGCCGCGAGGTGGTGCGATCACGGCTGTCGACGGCCGGCTGGCCCGCCGCGCTGAAGGTCACCGCCATCGACGCCGACACCGGGCAACTCCGCGCCTTCGACCAGGAGTCGGGGATTCCGCTCGTGGACGCGGTGTCCGCGAGCGGCGCGGTCCCCGGGGTGTGGCCGCTGGAGCGCATCGACGGGCGGCCGTGGATCGACGGGGGCATGGTGTCCTCCGCCAACGCACTGCTGGCCGGCGGCCACGACCGGATCATCGTCATCGCCCCGCTGCCGAACGGCTACGGGCAGATCCCCGGAGCCGCCGAGGACGCCGCCGTGCTGCGCGAGCACGCCCAGGTCCACCTCGTCGTACCGGACGAAGCCGGCGTCGCCGCGATCGGCCCGAACATCTACGACCCACAACGACGGCGTCCCGCCGCACTGGCCGGACGGACCCAGGGAATCGGCCTCGCGGGGGCGCTGGAAGCCATGTGGTACACGGGGCGCACGCATGGAGCCGGGCACCCGGAGTGAGGAGGGAGCCTGCCGGGTGCGCCAGCGGATCTGAGGGTGGAGGGAGAAGGTCTCGTTGGCGGCGGGGGTGCCGTCGGAGTCGGTCTGGCAGGGCCATTGGGTGGTCCAGGCGCCAACCCCTGCCCCGCCCTGCACGCACACCGCGTCCACAGATCACCGCGTGCCGCGCGTAGTCAGTGGCAGGCGCAGGTCCCTATCGGTCCAGTGAGGATGGATGCAGTGCCGATGTGGTGAATGCAACCCACCGCGGGCGTCGGCCCCTCCTGGATACACCCCACGCGGGCGTCGGCCCGTCCTGCCGGGCCCTGGTGGGCGGTTCGCATGCGCCCGCTGTGCGCCGTACCGCGGCGGGGGGCAGGACGCTCGGGGCAGTCGGTGGCCGCACACCGGCGGACCCTCGTGAAAGATCGAGGCCAGACGTGTGTGACATTGTACTGATGGCCATTCAGCCTGGCCGTTCGGGCAGCACATGACGCGGAGGAGTGCGAATGGACCTGGAACTTCGGCACCTGCGGGCCCTGTGCGCGATCACTGACGCGGGGAGCCTTGGCCGGGCCGCGAGGGTTCTCGGGTACTCGCAGCAGGCGATGAGCGCGCAACTCCAGCGGATTGAGCGCTACTTCGGCGAGCCGCTGTTCGAGCGCAAAGTGTCGGGCGTGGAACCGACCCGGTACGGTGCTGAGGTTCTGGCCCAGGCGCGCGATGTCCTGGACCGCGCCGATGCCATCGGACGGGGACGGGCGGGCCGTGCCGCCGGAGTGCGTCAGGCCCTCCGTCTGGCCGCCACCAACTCACCGGTCCTTTCCGGGACGGTCGTCCGGATACGCAGTCGTCTGCCGGAGCTGGCGCTGACCGTCAGCAGCGTCTATGCCTCCTCCGAGATCGTGGAGCTTTTGGAGAAGGGCGAGTTGGACGCCGCGATCGCCGTGGACTATCCCGGCCTGGAGTTGCGGCATTCCGATGCGGTGGCGCATCGGGCGATCGTCATCGAGCCGTCGTTCGTCGCCGTCCCTGCCCACCACCGGGTGAAGCACCACACGGAGGTCGCGCTCACCGACCTGGCCGACGACGCCTGGTTCCTCACCCCTGACGACGGGGCCGGCTGGCCCGGCGTGTTCTACGCGGCTTGCGAATCTGCCGGATTCACCCCGGCGGCGATCCACCAATTCCTCGGCGACCAGCTTCAGTTGCAGCACATGATCGCCGATGGGCTCGGCATCTCCATCGTCCAGGCGACCATCCGGCCGATCCCCGGGGTTCTTGTCAAACCGCTGAGCGGCACACCGCTGTGGTGCCGGTATCTGCTCGTCTGGCGACGCGAGGGCCTGACCGATGAGGTCGTGGAGACGCTCTTCGGTTCCGCCACCGAGTCCTACCGCGATCTCATCGCCCAGTCGCCGCACTTCCACGCCTGGGCGTCACGGACCTGAACGACGGTTGGTCCACCAGGGTTCGGCTCGCACCGAGTTGAGCTCCGGGCGCTGCGAGGCGCGGCACCGGACCGGCGCGTCCGCCGCGCGGCCCGGGGAACCGGCAAAGCCGGGGCGGATGTTGTGGCGTGCCCGCCGATGATGCTGTCCCTCAGCCCATGGCCTTGCCGTCAAACGGAATGCCACAGTCTTCAGGCGCCGGCCAACCCCCACACGGCGCATGAATTCACAAGGGAGCAGCAATGCGCCATAGATACCCCCCACGTAGAGTCCTGACCGTCGGCATGGCGGCGTTCGCCACCACCGTCGGTCTACTGACCACCCCGACTCTTGCGGCCCCCGGTTCGCCCGCCCACACCACCGCCGCCGCCCGATCCCACAAGGCGGTGCGACCGCTGCCACCGACAGGCCCGACCACCACCGCATCGGACGACGCCGATGTGCAGGGCAAGCCGCTTGCCCCCGCCCAACTGCGCCCGCAGAAGGCGAAGGTGAAGGCGAAGGCGAAAGAGACTGCGCACCATGCCGCTGCGGCATCCTGTACACCGGCCGACTTCGGCAGCCGGAGCGGATCGGAGCTGGTCGATTTCGTGAAGGCATCGACCACCGACTGCGTCAATACGCTCTTCACCGCCACCGGCACGAACGCGCACGACGTGTTCCAAGAGGCCCAGATGGTCACCATGGCCAACGCTCTGCAGAGCGCCTCGGCGACCTATCCCGGCGACGCTTCGACCGGCGCGCAGCAGCTCATCCTCTTCCTCCGCGCCGGCTACTACGTCCAGTACAACGACCCGGGCGACGTCGGCACCTACGGCCAGGACCTGGCGACCGCCATCGAAGGCGCCCTGGACGCGTTCGTCGCCAACCAGCACTTCATGGACGTCAGCGGCGCGAACGGCGCCGTCGTCGGCGAGGCGATCACCCTCACCGACAGCGCCAACGAGCAGGGGCGGTACCTCAGTACGTACAAGCAGGTCCTGGACAGCTACAACAGCTCCTACGACGCGTTCCCCGCCATGGTGAACGCGGTCAACAACGTCTTCACCCCGCTGTTCCGAGGGCATCAGAACACCGCCTTCGTCCAGGCGGTCACGGCCGATCCGAGCATCATCGACACTGTCGACGCCTTTGCCCGGAACCACCTTGACCTGCTGGGCACCGACAACTCGTTCCTGACCTCCAACGCCGGCATCGAAATGGCCCGCTTCCTACAGCACTCCGAGCTCCAGGACAAGGTGCGGCCGCTGATGAAGGGGCTGCTGGACGCCTCGTCGATCACCGGGCGGACCGCCCCGCTATGGGTCGGTGTGGCCAACATGGCCGACTCCTACGACAAGGCCAACTGCTCGTACTTCGACACCTGCAACCTGGCCGACAAACTCACCGCGGCAGCCCTGCCGATCAGCCACACCTGCGACGGGACGCTCACCATCCGGGCGCAGGCGCTGACTCCCGAGGACCTCGACGCCGCCTGCGCCGGCCTCCAGAAGCAGGACGGGTACTTCCACAGCCTCGTGAACGACAACGGCCCGGTCCCAGGCCAGTACGAGGACTCCATTCAGCTCGTGGTCTTCGCCAGTCCCACCGACTACCGGACGTATGCGGGGACGATATTCGGCGTCGACACCAACAATGGCGGCATCACCCTGACCGGGGACCCGACCAACCCCGCCAACCAGGTCCGTTCCATCATGTACCAGAAGAGTTCCGACGACGGTTTCACGGCCCGGATCTGGAACCTGAACCACGAGTACACGCACTATCTCGACGGCCGCTACGACATGAAGGGCGACTTCGGCCAAGAGACCACCGTGCCGGACGTCTGGTGGATCGAGGGCCTGGCCGAGTACGTGTCCTACAGCTATCGCGGTGTCACCGACACCGAGGCGGTCACCGAAGCAGGCAAGCACACCTATGCGCTGAGCACGCTGTGGCAGAGCACGTACGCCAACAGCGATGTGACCCGCACGTACCCCTGGGGCTACCTGGCGGTGCGGTACATGTTCGAGAAACACCCGGCGGACATCCAGAGCATGCTCGCCAAGTTCCGGGTCGGCGACTACGCCGGCGGCTACGCCGTCTACAACTCCGACATCGGCAACCGCTACGACGATGACTTCAACACCTGGCTCGACGCGTGCGCGGCCGGCGGCTGCAACGCCCAGGGAGGATACGGCGCCTCACGGCACTGAGACCTCCGGTATGGGGCGAGGCTCCTGGACAGGCGGATGTGACCGGCCTGTCCAGGAGCCCTCCTTGATGACCTCGATGGTCGACACATCCCCTTCTCGTTGTGGATGACGCTGGACGGGACGCGGTCTCATGGGCTCAGGCGGCGGACCACTTCGTGGCCGTACGGGGTCGCGTCCTCGGTCCGCCGCAGGAAGCCGCGTGCCGATTCGGCGGCCATGCCGCGTGTGACGTACTGCTCGGCGAGGTCCATGGCCCAGGGGGTCAGCGCAGCCGGGTCGGGGCCGCGGCCCAGGGCGCCGAAGATCTCATCCGCCAGCCAGGCCGCCATCCGCGTGGTCCAGAGCGCCCCGAAGCCCTCGCCGCCGTCGAAGCAGAGCAACGCGCACTCGTGCTCCGCCTCTGCCATCCGCTCCCGGGTGACCCGGTCCGCCATGGGCATCAACTCCCGTACAAGCAGCCGGACTTCGAGCCAGTCGGGCGGCGCCTGCTCGCCCCGCGCGCGGTATCCGCCCCGGCGCAGAGCGAACAGGCGCTCGCGGGCCCAGAGCCGGTCCGCTTCGCCGATCTCCCTGTCCCTGACCAGAGCGAGCAGCGCCTGCTCGCCGTGCGGGGCCCCGAGCGCGTACAGCAGGGTGACCGCCTCGTGCGCGGCCAGGCCGGCCCGCGCGAGCCGAACCGCGAGACCGGCCGCCTCGGCGGGAGCCGCGAGCCCTGCCCGCCCGGCCCGTACGCACAACTCTCCCAGCAATCCGAGTGCCTCGGCGGAGTGCTCCTGGCGGCCCCACTGGGCGGCGAAGCGATCGGTCTGCTCGGCAGTGAGCTGCGGCGCCGGCCCGCGTCCTGACCGGCTCTTCTCGTACGCTTCGTAGAGTTCCCAGAGCGACTCGGTCCAGCCGTGGCTGACGGGCGGCACCCCGGCCGGCACCGCCGTCAGCGCGTCCAGCACCGCCCGCTCAGTCATCGCGTGATCCACCCGGCAATCCGCCCCCTCGATGCCCGACGCGCCCCCGGAAAGGTATGCGGGGACCGCACGTACCGCCAGCCGTGCGCAGCCACACGATAAGCGCGCCGGTTGATGAGGACCCGGTACAGCCCTGGGGCGCGCCTGCGGTGCGGTGCGGGTGCTAGTGGCGGGCCGCCGTGATGAACGACCTGATCAACTCGGCTGATTTCACGCCGCGTTCGCTCTCCACGCCGCTGGAGACGTCCACTCCCCAAGCACTGGTGACGTCGGCGGCCGCGCGGACGTTGCCCGGGTGCAGTCCGCCCGCGAGGAGCCAGCGGCCGGTGGGGGCTGCGAAGTCGGGGGAGGCCCAGTTCCACGGCTTGCCCGAGCCGGGGTCGGGCGCGTCGAGAAGCAGCATGTCCTCACCGAACTCGCCGAGCAGGGCGGGGATTTCGGTGACGGACGTGGCTCGGATCAGGTTACGGCCCTCGGCCCGCAGCGCCTCGTAGTACTCCGGCCCCTCGTCCCCGTGCAGCTGGACGGCACGAATGCCGCTCTCTTCCGTGAGCCGCCGTACCTCGTGCAGCGACTGCCCACGAAAGACCCCGACGGTGAGGACGCGCGCCGGCACCCGCTCGGCGAGCCGCCGCGCGGTGTCGGCGTCGACCGTGCGCGCACTGGACGCGAAAACGAAGCCGACCGCATCCGCTCCGGCCTCGATACAGGTGTCGACGTCCTGCTCGGTCCGCAGACCGCAGATCTTGACGAAGAGATCACTCATGCCCCGAGTCAATCAAATGCGGCAGCGCCTGCTCTCCAGCCCCTCGCAGTGGCAGGACCGCCGGGGGCGACCAAGCCCGTCTCGTAGGCGAGGACGACGGCCTGGGCGCGGTCGCGGAGGGTGAGTTTGGCGAAGATCCGGGCGACGTGGGTCTTCACGGTGGACTCGCTGAGGGTGAGGGCTCCGGCGAGCTCGGTGTTCGAGAGGCCCCGGCCCATCAGGGCCAGCACCTCGACTTCACGCGGGGTCAGCGGAGCCAGGTCGCGGTGGAGCGCGGGGGTGGCTGCCGCAGTGACGGGACGGCGGTTCGGGACGGCCCGGTCGGCCTCGCGTGCGGTCGCGTAGCGCTCGACCAGACGGCGGGTGATCGAAGGGGCGAGCAGGGCATCGCCGGTGTCCACCAGTCGTACGGCCGCGGCGAGGTGGGCGGCGGTGGCGTCCTTGAGCAGGAAGCCGCTCGCACCGGCGGCGAGCGCCGCATAGACGTACTGGTCGAGGTCGAACGTGGTGAGCATGAGCACCCGGCAGCCCGGGAGCAGCCGCAGGACGCGCTTGGCGGCTTCCAGGCCGTCTAGATTGGGCATCCGGATGTCCATCAGGACGACGTCCGGGCGCAGCCGTTCGGCCTCCGATACGGCCTGCACACCGTCCGCGGCCTCGCCGACGACCTCGATGCCGCGCGAGGTGAGGATGAGGCGGAAGCCGGTTCGGATGAGCTCCTCGTCGTCGGCGATGAGGACGCGCGGGGCGCCGGTTTCCCGGCCCGCGTCCTGCGCGTCCGGAACCCGGTTCGGGGCGCGGCGGCCGGGGGCGGATTCGGTCACGGGCGCTCCAGGGGGATGCGGGCACGGACGCGGTAGCCGCCGCCGATGCGGCGCCGGGCGTCGAAGTGGCCGCCGTAGACGGCGACGCGCTCGCGCAGACCTATCAGGCCGCGCCCCGCCCCGTCGTCCCGGCGCTTGCGGGAGCTCGTGCCCGCGCGGTCGGCGGACAGCACGCTCGGTCCGCTGTTGAGCACCTCGACCCGGAGACTGTGGTCGGCATGGCGCACCGTCACGGACGCCGGGCCACCGTCGCCGTACTTGAGCGCGTTGGTCAGCGCCTCCTGGACGATCCGGTAGGCGGTGACGTCGATGCCTGGCGGCAGCGGGCGCGGCTCGCCGGAGATCCGCACCTCGACCGGGAGGCCGGCGAAGGCGATCCGGTCGACGAGGGTGCCCAGTTGGCTCAGGCTCGGCTGAGGTGCGAGCTCGGAGACGTCTCCCTCGCCGTACTGCCCGGCCCGGTCGTCGTCGCCGTCGGGCGACGGCGCCAACAGGCCCAGCAGGTGGCGCAGTTCGGTCATCGCGTCGCGTCCGGCACCCTCGACGGCCCGCAGCGCGGTCTCCGCCTCGCCCGGCAGGGTGACCAGCACCTCGCGAGCGGCGCTCGCCTGGACGACCATCAGGCTGACCTTGTGGCTGACGATGTCGTGCAACTCGCGGGCGATGCGGGCCCGTTCGGCCGCCACCGCCGTGCGGGCGGCGGCCTCCCGCTCGCGCTCCAGCAGCCAGCCCCGGTCCTCCAGCACCCGGCGACAGCGGTGGCGAGCGCGCGCCAGCAGCACGGCGGTCACCCCGGCCACCGCCAGGCTCACCGTCGTGAGGGCGATCAGCAGTTGGCCCGTCCCCGATGTCCACACGTCGTCCATCGTGCCAGGCGGCGGGCGTACTGGCGTCCCCCTCCGGGTCCACCCCGTACATCCCCAGGATGACTGCCGGCGCGGGTTACCTCCGGGGGCTGACGCCCGGACGGTCCGCGCCGCCTACCGTGCCTGACATGACCACCGAAAACGTCAGCGGCACGACCCCCGGGGCGGGCCCGTCCGCCGTGCGCGACCAAGAAGTCGTCCGGGTGAGCGGCCTGGGCAAGGAGTACGGCGACACCGTCGCCCTGAACGGGGTGTCGCTGGAGATCGGCGCCGGGGAGGCGGTGGCGGTCATGGGCCCGTCCGGCTGCGGCAAGTCCACCCTGCTCAACATGATCGCCGGCCTCGACCGGCCGAGCGCCGGTTCGGTGCGCGTGCACGGCGAGGACCTGGGACGGATCAACGAGACCGGGCTCGCGCTCTTCCGGCGCCGCCGGATCGGCATGATCTTCCAGTTCTTCAACCTCATCGACGACCTGCCCGCGATCGACAATGTCGCCCTGGCCGCCCAGCTCACCGGAACACCGGCCCGGCAGGCCCGGCGCCGGGCGCTGGAGTTGCTGGACGAACTCGGCGTCGCCGACCGCAGGAACGTCTACCCCGCCGCGCTGAGCGGCGGCGAGCGCCAGCGGGTGGCGGTGGCCCGCGCGCTGGTGAACCGTCCCGCGCTGCTCCTTGCGGACGAGCCGACCGGCGCGCTGGACAGCCACGCGGGCGAGCAGGTGATGGACCTGCTCATCGACCTCAACGAACTGGGCCAGACACTGCTGATGGTGACGCACGATCAGCGGCTGGCCACGCGCTGCGCCAGCCGCCTGGTGACCATGGCGGACGGCCGGATCACCGGCGAGCAGACCCTGGAGCGGTCGGCATGAGCGCGGTGTGGCGGGCTTCGCGCGCGGCCGTGCGCCGCCGCCGGCTGCAGACCACCGTGATCGGGGTCGTGGTCCTCGTCTCCAGCATGGCCCTCGTGGTCGCTCTCGGTCTGCTGGACGTCGCGTCCGGACCGTTCGACCGGCTCTTCGGCCAGGCGCAGGGAGCGCACGTCGTCGCCACCTTCGACGCGGCGAAGGTCTCCGGCACGGATCTCGCGCGGACCGCGCACCGTCCGGGCGTACAGGCCGTGGCCGGGCCGTTCCCGCAGGCCGTGGTCGACATCCCGCAGAACGCGGCCGCCGAGATGCCCGGGATGGCGGCCGGCCCGCTGACCGTGGTGGGGCGGCCGGACCCCGGTGGCCCGGTCGACCGCCTCGACCTCTTCGTCGGGCACTGGGTCACCGGCCCCGGCCAGATGGTCCTGGCGTCGGTGGACGCACCGGGGATGGGCGAGGGTCCGCACTCGCCGATCGGCAAGCGGATCCAGCTGCCCGGGCTGCCGCCGCTGACCGTCGTCGGCCTCGCGTCCAGCGTGAGCGGAACCGGGCAGGCATGGGTCTCCCCGCAGCAGATCGCGGCCCTGCACCCCGCGACGTACCAGATGCTCTACCGGTTCGACGATTCTATGACGGCCCGTCAGATCGCTGCGGGCACCGCCGCGGTGACCGCCGGCCTGCCGTCCGGATCGCTGGTCTCCGGACAGTCGTATCTGACGCTGAAGGCGCAGATCGCGTCCAAGCCCAACGCCTTCGTGCCGTTCCTGATGGCCTTCGGCGTCCTCGGCCTGCTGGTGGCGGTCCTGATCGTGGCCAACGTGGTGAGCGGTGCCGTGGTGTCCGGCTTCCGGCACATCGGGGTGCTCAAGTCCCTGGGATTCACGCCCAATCAGGTCGTCGCGGTCTACCTGGTGATGGTCTGCGTCCCCGCGGCGGCAGGCGCGGCGGCCGGCACGGCACTCGGCGCGGCGGTGGCTCGGCCGCTGCTGCACCAGGTCTTCCAGGGCGCGGACCTCGGCACCATGAACGTCACACCGACCGTCGCCTCCTGGGTGTACGCGACCACAGCACTCGGCATGCCCGCGGTGGTGCTGCTGGCCGCGCTGATCCCGGCGCTGCGCGCCCACCGGATGTCCGCGGCACGTGCGATCAGCGCGGGCAGCGCGCCCAGCGGCGGACGGGGGCCGGCGGTGCAGCGGTGGCTCAGCGGGGTGCGGCTGCCGCGCCCGGTGACCCTCGGCCTCGGCCTGCCCTTCGCACGGCCCGGGCGGGCGCTGCTCACCGTCTCCGCGGTGCTGCTCGGTGTGGCGACGGTGACGTTCGCCACCGGCCTGTCGGCCACCATGGTGTCCTACGGTGACGCGGTCGAGGGCGTCGACCGGACGCAGGTGGTCGTGTGGCGAGGGCAAGCCAGGATGGGGCAGACCGTCCCGCAGCACGGCGACGCCGCGGCCCAGGCGCTGCTGCGCGGACTCCCGTACGCGGCGGACGTGTCCGCCATGGGCTACGTCAAGGTGCGGATGCCCGGGCAGAACCAGGACGTGGTGATCGAAGGCGATCGCGGGGGCCGGTCGGCCCTCCAGGACGACCTGGCCAGGGGCCGCTGGATGCGGGCGCCCGGCGAAGTGGTGGCCTCCGGCGGGTTCCTGTCCAAGCACGGACTGCGGCTGGGTGACTCCTTCGTGCTGGGCGCGGCGAACGGACGGCAGGAACGCGTCACCCTCGTCGGGGAGGTCATGTCGGGGCCGGCGGACTACATGCGCGCGGACTGGACGACGGTGACCGCTCTCACACCGGGCGCGCAGGCCAACCAGTACTGGGTGCGGCTGACCTCCGGGGCCGATGCCGACGCCTATGCGAAGGCCGTCCGGGCCGCCGACCCCGGGCTCCACCCGGACGCGAAGACCTCGGTGAACGCCGGGGCCATGACGGTGATCGGTTCCGCTTCCGTGCTGACCCTGATGCTGTCGGCGGTCGCCGCGATGGGGGTGTTCAACACAGTCGTACTCAGCAGCCGGGAGCGGCGGCGCGACCTGGGGATGCTGAAGTCGATCGGCATGACGCCACGGCAGGTCACGGTGATGCTGGTGGTCTCCATGGCAGGGCTTGGTCTGGTCGGTGGACTCCTGGGGCTGCCGCTGGGAGTCGCGGCGTACCGTGTGGTGATCCCGATGACCGAGCACAGCGCCCACCTCACCTTCCCCGACCGGATGCTGGACGTGTGGCACCCAGGATCGATGGCGCTCCTTGCGCTGGCCGGGGTGGCGATCGCCGCACTGGGCGCGGTGGTACCGGCGCGCGCGGCGGCCCGGCAGACCATCGCCCGGGTCCTGCACAACGAGTGACGGCCGCGCGGCGTCGGGCGTCTGCCAGGGCTTCAGCCGCCCTGGCGGGCGCCCGCGGTCATCGATCGTTGTCGACGTGGCGCTTCACAGCCGCCGGACGCGCAGCACGCCGGTCAGCACCCGCAGGGTGAACTCGCCGTGGTCGGTCTCCGGTCTGCTCGCGAGGAATGCGCGGATCCGGCCCAGCGTGGCCTCTTGTTCCTGTTCTGGCATGACCAGCATCCGGCCGCCGCTTCGATCAACCGGGGGATTCGGAACAAGTCCCAGCCCTGGGCGGCGACTTCGGGGCGCGGCCGACTCTACCTGGGATCCCGGCCCTGTACCGCATGGAACCGCATGAAGAGGCCGCGCAGCGACGAGCGACAGCAGCCCGAGGTTCATTGCCCAAGAGCGCAGGAAACGCTCAGCTGTTGCACGTCTTCCTGGTCTCCGCCCCACGCCGGTCCGCAAGGGGTGTGAACCAGGAGTTCGGAGGCGGGTATTCAGGGGGAGGTGAGCCTATTCGGCCATTTCTGTGAACCCCCTTGATGGTTCCTGTGAGGCGTGCGCAGGCTTGTTGTCCGCAAGGGGAGATACGCGGCTGGGGGGAATGCTGTCGGGGGATGCTCCGGAAGGATCATGTGCAGGCCCCATTGCCCTCTGAGCACGAGCGGATCTCGTTCCACCTTCCGTCGAAGGGAAGAACGTGAGACAGCAGGCACGAAATACCCGGGCGAAACCGGGCAGGCGGCACCGGCTCAAGCTGGGGCTGCTCGCCACGCTGGGCGCCTTGGCGCTGATCGGTTCCTCTGGCGCGGCGTTGGCGACCGCGGCCGCGCCGCCGTTGAACCCGATGGCCCCGGCCCCGCCAGCTGCGGCCCCGGCTGCCAAGGCACCGCCGCAGCAGCTTGGCGGTCAGGCGATCGCCTCCGATGACTGCTCGCCGGCGTCGCTGAAGGCCAAGGGCAAGAAGGCCAAGCCTCTGCCACCGGATGCACCGGGCGGGCTGGCAGGCAAGACGATCGTCACCTGTACGAAGGTGAACGCGCCCGGTTCCGCCGCCAGCCGGGCCGCCCGGGACGCGGCGATCAACAAAGCGCGGTCCGCGCCGGAAGGCACCGACGCACAGCGCACCGCGTCCCTGGCGGGCGCGAAATCGACCGGGACCGCGGCGAAAGACGTCACACCCAAGGACTACGTCCAGCTGCCGTCATGGTGTTACGACCATGCCTTCAACGGCTGGTGGTACACACGCGCCGACGAATGCCAGATCCGCGATGTCACGGTCGTCTACATCGAGATCGCCAACGGCGACCCGATCGTGGTCGGAACTGCCAAACACCTCGAGACTTCCTTTGTCTACATGACCGGCGACATCGATGACTTCGCGGACCAGATCCGTATCACGAAGTATTTCGCCGAGCGGGCCGGAACACTTGACTTCTGGGGGCTTCAGCAGATTCACGGCTGGGCCACGTGTTCGGGGGACTGCAAGCCGGTCTCCGACTCCGGGCTCAAGCCGGGCGACTACAAACGCGATCAGAACAACGACGGTGAATCGTACTGGGAGCCGACCCACGACGAGGTCGGCGCGATCACCCACCAGGCTCCCACCTGGAACTACTACGTCACCGCTCTCGGTTTCGAGCCGTCGGACACCGTCACCGTCCCGCCACCACCGCAGGTGCGCTGCGACAACGCCTTCTCCACCGACGGCAACGACATGGGTGACTACACCCCGAGCCTGACGCCGAGCGCGCTGCTCGGTGCGGGATGCGCGGTGCCGGTGTACGTACCGACGTGGGTGATCTACAAGAACGGCCTGTATCCCACGGTCGGCTGGCACGTGGAGGCGGCGCAGAACTCCGGGTTGCCCGGCAAGTACCCCTCCGGCGACCCCCTGCACCGGCTGACCGATTCGGCCAAGAAACGCAGTAACGGTGACCGCGCCTGCCCGTCCGCGCCCACTTGGGTGAGGCCGGCGAACAAGAGCTGTGACGAGTACCCGATGCGCTCCACATACGAAGGCGCCGCGTCGGCGACCCCGCAAGGAACAGCGCGTACGTTCGCACCACCGATCCAGAAGACACCGAACGGCGACGACTGGTGTGAGATGGACGCTGCCTGGGCCGTGCCCACCGGCGTGACCGGCCCGACCGGCTGGTCGTCCTGCATGCTCCCGGCAACGGACAACTCCCATCAGGGGTCGTTCCTCGGCGGCTTCTACAAGACCAACCGGGTACTGGACAACGACCCCTTCCGGGTGTGGGTCCAGTAAGCCCGTCCCACTGACGAGCCCGCTGCCCGCAGCGCGCCAACTGGCCGCCCCGGGCAGCGGGTTCCTCACCGCCCGCATCCGAATGGCACTCTCACATGCCCCATCCCGCAGTGCCCACCACGAGCATCACCGGCCTCCTCATCGTGGAATACAACCGATTCACGCTGGCCACCGCCGGAGCACCACCCGGCTGCCTGGACCTGCCCCCCAACGGTCTGCTCGGCGTCCCGGCCGAGTCCCGGCCGTTCGAGGAGGGCACGGTCGCCGTGGTCGCAACGGGCGTCTCGTCCGATGCCGTGCACATCACCGCCGAAACATGGCCGGCCCAGCCGCCCACGGACCTGAGCAGTTGGCAGGACGCAGGGGTCATCACCCTTGACTGGCCGGGAGGACCGGCTTCGCTACTCGGAGAAGATGCCTCCCCACCGGCCGAGTTGCCGCTGGGAGCCGACCTTCCTGCCGGCCGGTACGCCCTGCTGGTCGCTGGTACCAACCGCGACGAGGGGGAGGCGCGCAGCGAAGGCATGCCCGTGGAGACGTACCTGATCCAGCTGTGGCCCGCGGCGGACGACCAGCCGCACGAGCTGGTCTTGAAGGCAACCAGCGCCACCACCGCCCTGTGGCGCCAGCCACCTCCGCCTCGAATTGTCGTTCAACCTCGCGCTGTTGGAGGTGGGGATGGGGCAGGCAGCGTTGGAGTCCATCAAGTACTCGGCCGTTTGCCAGGACTGCGGTGCCCGGCTGGAGTGTCCAGAAGCTCGTCACACATAGGCGACGATGCCAGGTAAGTGACGCTCCGTCATGTTCCACAACGGCTGCCCCTACGGTCTACGTCAGGGATGCCGCACCCCGCAGTCTCGAGGCACTCGTCCGCAACCGGCTCAAACGCCTCCAGTACCGGCCCGACGCCCTCGACGGCTTCATAGCCGGCACCGGCCTGACTCCCGGTGGTCCAACGTCACCTTGACCAGCCGAAGTCACTAACGTGTGCGCGAAGGTCTAGGAGAGGGGTTGCCAGGGTGACGGACAACAGCTTGGCGTGGATCGGCGAGCATTGGTACAGCGGTGCGATCGCCAAGGACGGGATGCTCTCGGACATCAGCCTCACGGCAGTGCGGGGCGTGGAACCGGTGGACTTCGTGGTGCGCCTCGGCGCCGACCGCGGCATGGCCGAACGGCCCGCACTGTTCAAGGACTTCGACAGGCTGAGCGTGAACCTGGGCGACAGCGTGGCGATGTTCGGCCGCAGCGGCGAGTGGACGTACGTCCTGGAGGTCGAGCGGTCCACCTGGCACCTCGTCTTCCTCGACCGGCTGGGCCAGGACACCTTGGTGGAGCAGGGCGACGAACTCGTCTGCCTGGACCGCTTCCTGCACGAGCACCCGTGGGTGTGCTGCGTCGACGCAGCCGGCGAAGTGAGTTCCGGCGAGCCCGGTGACAGCCTGCTGGAGACCGCGGTCCCGCCCAGGGACCGGCTCGGGACGTTCGCCGCACTGGACGCGGCCATGCACCGGGCCGGGGCAGTGCGGGACACCTTCCCCGGCTGCGAGGACCCTGAGGACGAGGACGAGGAGTTGGCGAAGCGGCTGTTCGCGGCGGTGGGCGAGCATCTCGGGCTGTCGCTGCCGCGTCGGGAGATCGAGTTGGGGCTGCTGCCCGCGGTGCACCTGCCCTCGCCGGTGTGAACCGGTAGCAGCGGGGACGCCGCGCCCACTCGGCGCGGCGCCCCCTATGAGTAAGGTGGTGCTACTGGTTGTTCGCGGTCATGGTGCACTTCACGGTCGTGCTGTCGGCGGAGCACGTCGCGCGCATGTTCGTGTTCAGCCAGTACGGGTCCCGGTCCAGCAGTCGCTGGTTCGCGTTGAAGGCTCCGAACCCGGCCATCGAACCGCTGTTGTCGTTCCCGGAGATCGCGGACCGTCCGCAGACCTCCTTCCACGTCGGCACGAGGCCGTCGATGTTGAACAGGTGCACGGTGCCGTCCTGCTTGCTCGCAAGGGTCTGCACACAGGCGTCCCCGCTGCTGACCGGGTTCAGGCCACCCGCGAGCGAGGGCATCCCGCCGCTGTTGTAGGTGGCGTTGAACGCGAACTCGTCGCAGTTCAGCTCCTTGTCCGTCGTGCCGTTGAGGGCGCTGATGTCGCCGTTGGCCGCCGCCCATCCGGTGGGGCAGATCACCGTCCGGTTGCCGCTGATGTCACCGTCGGGCAGGAAGTACAGCGGCTTGCTGTCGGCCTTACTGCCGGGGTGGTTGGCCAGCTTGTGCTGGATCAGCCAGGCGTGAGACGAGGCCTGCGGGTACTTCGCCGCGTTGAAGGTGTAGGTCGACACGTAGTTGTGGAACACGCAGCCGATCGTCGGCACCTTGTTGACGATCTTGGTGTTGTCGCAGCGGATCTGGTCGGAGGCTCCGCCGTTCTCCAGGTCGCCGCCCGCGACGTCCATGAAGACCGCGGGGGTCGTCTGCACCGTCTTGCCCGGGATCTTCGGGTTGCCCTGCAGTGCGACCGCGACGCCGAGCTTCATCACCTGCGGCTTGGTGGAGGACGGTCCGGTCAGGTCCGGCCCCCAGAGGTAGGAGGCGTCCGCGGTCACGCTGTGGTGGTCACCGGGCACCCATGCGGCCACGCCCGTCCAGCCGCTGACGTTCTGGACGCCGCAGTTGCCGGAGGGCTCGCAGTCGATCTTCGGGGCGTCCAGGGTGAACGCGGGGATGGTTGCCGGAACGTCCACGTCGGTGACGTTGATCCGCTCGGTGATGTTCCCGGACTTCGGGTCGAGTTGACGCTCGTTGACCACCAGCGCCTTCACGGTGCCCACGGGGACGTCGTTGAGGGAAGCCTCCCACGCCATGGTGAACGACGAGCACTCCTCGAAGCGCGTGGTCCACAGCCCCGCCCGCGGGTTGGCCGGGTCGCAGCCGCTGACCAGGGACGACTGCGCGGCGGCCGTCGCCTGCGTGCCGGTGCCGCGGTGGAGGGTGAAGTTACGGCCGTCGTAGGGCTCGGCCTTGCCGCACACCTTCACTCCGTCCGAGGAGGCGGTGCAGCGGGTTCCGAACATCCCGGGGGCGGCGGAGCGGTCACGGCTCGGGCCGGCCGCGGTCTTCCACGGGGAGGCCGGCGCCATCGAGTTCGTGTACGGCTGGGCGGACTGGTCCGGGTTCTGCGCGGAGCCATTGGGGTTGGGCAGGGTCAGGTCGACGGGCATCGTGACGCGGAACCGCGCCCACGGCGACCACGACGTCTCGTACAGGCCGCTGTCCTTGGCGTAGGCGGAGGTGTGGAAGACGTAGTCGACGTTAGGCTTCAGCCTTCCGGCCCCCACGGTCACAGAGGCGGTGGAACCGGACTTGACGAAGTCGGACACCAGGACGCCGTACTGATTGTCGCTGATCTTCACCTGGGTCTTGGCGTTCCCCGAGGAGTCGGCGGTCCAGACCTCGAAGGTGAGGTTGGCCGTGCTGCCGTCGGCGTTGGTCACGGTGTTGCTCAGCTTGACCCTGGGGGTGGTGACCTGCCAGACACCGGAGGTGTCCTTCTTGCCCGGCCCGGCCGAGGGGTTCTTGCCCGACACCGGCCGGGACGCTGCGGCGACGGCTTTCATCGCGGGCCCGGCGGCCGGCCGGGTCGACGGTGCGGCGTTCGGATTCAGGTTGCGGACGAAGCCGCCGCCACCGTCGGCCGCGGTCGCGGTCGCCACCCCGGATCCCAGGAGCAGCAGCGCCGCGGTGCCGACGGTTATCCGGCGAAGGATGAGCTTTCTTCTGGACGTACCAGGCAAGACGGTTCCCTTCTGGCTCTGCCCTCCGGGTCCCTCGGGGCAGAGCTGGATCCTTCTTAAGTTCTTCCCAGACACGGGTGTTGGTCCTCTCGCGCCGCTCGCGCCCACCGGCAGCGACTCGTAGATGATTGCGACATGCGTTCGATGTCGCCGCACATTCCTATGCCGACCCGCACATGACAGGCAACCGGATACATCGCGACAAACCAAACAAGGAGCCCAACTTGACTGTGACCATCTCCATGGTTTGGCCATGGTTGTGCACCAGCCCGTGAAGGTTCCATGGGGATCGGCCGGGAGGCACCAGGCGGCGCGGAGACAGACGGCACCGCGAGCCGCTCGGCCCCCGGGAGGCCAGAGCCCGCGCGCCGCCGTCCCGCCACGGCTGGTGCCAGAGGTAGGCCGACGTGCGGCTCACCCGCAGGCGACGTGCGACCTCCATCGGCTTGATCTTCTGCTCGAACAGCTCGACCGCTTCCATCCGGGACTTCAAGGAAGTTCACCCTGGCGAGCCGAAGTCGGTAACGCCATCTCTCGTACGACCGCGCCCAGCACGAGCGACGAGGAGCGGTGACAGTAGTCACGCGCCTTCTGGGTTCTGGGTTCTGGACGGAACGTCAATTCGCCTTGCTGGTAACCGTGTTACCCGTGAGCTGTGGTGTTTCCATGAGAACGCTTTACCAAGACACCCTGCGCGCAGGGCAGGAGGCTGCGCGTGGGCGGTCCTCGACTGTGCGATCGGTCTGTTGGTCCCGGAGAGGATCACCGCGCTGACGATCCGGCCGATCGCCGGTGAGATCGGCGCCTCGGCCAACGTCCTCTACACGATGTTCGGCGGGAAGGAGGGATTGGCCGAGGCGCTGTACCGGGAGGGCTTCGCACGGTTGCACCGCCCACAGGAGCAAGTCCCGTACGCCAAGCACCCGTTGATCCTTGCACCCGGCACTGACAGTCGCCCCGACCAGACGCCCCAGCCCCGTCACCCAGCTAGTACGAGTCGTGGGCCTGCCAGAACGACCAGGCGCCGCAAGGGCTGCCGTAGCGTTCGTTCATGTACGTGAGGCCCCATTTGATCTGCGTGGCCGGGTTGGTCTGCCAGTCGGCGCCCGTGGTGCTCATCTTGGAGCCGGGCAGCGCCTGGACGAGGCCGTAGGCAGTGCCGTTGCTGGCCCGGTAGTTCCAGCTCGACTCGTTGTTCACGATGTTGCTGAAACACTGGAACTGGCCGGAGGGCACGATCTGACGGGCGATCGCCTGGATCTCCGAGATCGAGTAGGAGCTCTGGACCTGGAAAGTGCTCCGGCTCACCGAGCGGCTGGCGGCCTGGGTCTCCAGGTCGCGGGTCTTGGCTTCCTTGTCGGCCTTGTCCTTGTCGGCGGCGTCCTTCTTGGCCTTGGCATCCTGCGCGGCTCGGACACGCGCGGCTTCTTCGGCGGACTTCTTCGCCGCGGCACCGGCCTGGGCGGCCTGCGCGTCCGCCTGCCGCGTCAGGGACACGGTCTGGACCTGGGCCTGCTGTCCTGCGGGTATGTCGGCGAGGAGCGTCGAGTCGGCTGCGGTCGCCTCGACGTTGTCGTTCGAAGCGGCGCCGAGGCTGCCGGTGGCGACGCCGACGACGGCGCCCACGGCGGTGACCGCGGTGGCGGATGCCACCGCGAACCCCCGGACGCTGCTGCGCGGGGTTTGAGCGCGTGAGTGGCGGGGGCCGTTGCGCTCAGAGGTCTGGGCTTGCTCGTTGGCGTGCATCGGGTCCTCTTGCGAGCTTGTGGGCTCGCGGTGCCGGGCGGACGGAGTACCGGCCGGGTGTCGGCGGCCGGGAGGCTCCGAGGGGGTGTGCGCCATCGTTCCAGTGCACGCCAACGCAGCCCTAACGTCTCCACCGGCCCCGCGTTAGCGGGAGTTACTGACTCTGTGTGCGTGATGTCGTCAGGGTGGGTCCGGTTGCGGTGAGGCATCCCTCGATGACGTCGGGCTGGTACTGGATTTCGCGGAGGGCCCGGAGGAAGTCGGCATCAAGCAGCTGTCAGGCCACGGCTGTTGAGGCCGCTCCGCAGAGCGCGCATGGCGTAGTGCGTACGGGATTTGACCGTTCCGGGCGGTACGCCGAGGGCGCGTGCCGTCTGGTTGACACTGCGACCGAGGTAGTAGACGTGCAGCAGGACCTCGCGCTGGAGCGGCGCGAGGTCGCGCATCGCGTCCACCACCACCCGCTTCGTGAGCGCGTGGTCGACCCCGTCGGCCACCGGCAGATGGGTGACGTCGGGCACCTGGTCCTCCGGCGGGCGGGCCTGCCGCCCCCGGTATCCGTCGATGACCAGATTGCGCACGACGTGGAAGAGCCAGGGGCGCAACGCATCAGCGGTGGGGCCGAGTTGGGCGGCGTGCTGCCAGGCGCGGATCGCCGCCTCCTGGAGGACGTCCTCGGCGCGATGCCAGTCGCCGCCGAGGAGCCGGGTGGCGAAGCGGAGCAGCACGGACCCGTGCCGCTCGTACAGGGCCCGCAGGAACTCCTCGTCGGGTTCGATGCAACGGGCGTCGGAGCGGGTCGCCAACTCGGGCA
The DNA here is from genome assembly GCF_044458185.1 of Streptomyces sp. NPDC050485. NCBI lineage: Bacteria > Bacillati > Actinomycetota > Actinomycetes > Kitasatosporales > Streptomycetaceae > Streptomyces > Streptomyces sp. NPDC050485. The sequence continues at coordinate 219,601 of NZ_JBITHR010000011.1, forward strand.
TGATCGTTGCCTCCGGACTCTCCAGCAGTCGGATATCGCTCGGAAACAGACAGGGCCCACCTGCCGCGTGGAGCGATGGGAGATGTTGTAAGCCCAAACGGGCAGACCGGAAGGGCCCGTTCACACACACATCACGACCGACTCCGACCGTTTCCCTGATGGCCGACGTGCTCCCGACGTGCTCGACCGCTGCCCGCGGGCCCGGTTCCGGTGTCCGAACGGTCGCGGCGGAGGCCCGTTTCGTACCCGGCTGGCTCTCGACCGCTGCCCGAACCGGGCCCGGAGGCGACAGCACCGGCGATCGGCGAGCACCTCAGGGGCGGCCGGCGCCGGGCATGGCATCTCCTGAGGGAGTTCCGGCCGGTGGATACCGGCGCTTGGCTTACGGACCGGGCCCGGAACCGGTTCATCCAGCCACCCCCGAACCGCCCGGTTCGGTGCCTGATGTGCCGCCGACGGGCAGCCGCGCGGCACCCGAACGCCGATTTCCGCCGGGTGGCCTGCGATTGGACTGCCGGGGAAACGGGCAGATCCGGGCGAGCTGTGGCCTGGAACGGGCCGGTCCACGTGACCGCCGCGGCGGTATAAAACTCTGGCGGGTTCATTCGGGCCCGGGATGCCCGAACGGGCATAGAGGGGCAGGTAGTTGGGATGCGTTCGGAAGAGCGGCACCACAGGCTGCTGACCCTGGCGCGGCAGGAGGGCCGGGTGGAGGTCGCGGTGGTGGCGGCGGACTTCGGGGTGGCACCGGAGACCATTCGGCGGGACCTCAGCGAGCTGGAGCGCCGCGGCCTCGTGCGGCGCACGCACGGCGGCGCCTATCCGGTGGAGAGCGCGGGATTCGAGACCAACCTCGCCCAGCGGGTGACCCTGCACGTGGAGAACAAGCGCCGCATCGCCGCCGAGGGCGTGAAGTGGCTCGGCGGAGCGGAAACCGTGTTCGTCGACGAGGGCTACACGCCCCAGATCCTCGCCTCGCTCCTGCCCACCGACCGCCCGCTGACCGTGATCACCGCCTCGCTGTCGACGGCCGTCGCCGTCGCCGAGTCGGCGAACACCACGGTGCTGCTGCTCGGCGGCCGGGTCCGCGCCCGCACCCTGGCCACCGTCGGTGCCTGGGCCTGCTCGATGCTGTCGGGCTTCGTCATCGACCTCGCCTACCTCGGATCCAACGGCATCTCACGGGAGTTCGGCCTCACCACGCCCGACCCGGCCGTCGCCGATGTCAAGGCGAAGGCCCTGGAGGTCTCCCGCCGCCGCGTCTTCATGGGGCACCACGGCAAGTTCGGCGCCAGCAGCTTCTGCCGGTTCGCCGAGATCTCCGACTTCGAAACGATCATCACCGACACCGGTCTGTCCACCGCCGAAGCCCACCGCTACTCGCTGCTCGGCCCGCAGGTCATCCGGGTCTGACACGGGGCGCCGCGTTCGGGCGTACCGGAGAAGGAGAGCCGCCCAGAGCTGTGCTCGGCATGCCCAGAGGTTTCAGGAAGGAATGATCCACGTGAGGACAAGCAGGCACACCGCCCGCGCCGGCACCGCGGCCCTCTGCGGTGCGCTCCTCGCCGCGTGCTCCGGCGCCGGCGGGGCGGGCGGGGGTTCGGGCGCCCACTCCATCAACGTGCTGATGGTCAACAACCCGCAGATGGCGGACCTCCAGAAACTGACCGCCGACAACTTCACCAAGTCCACCGGCATCACTGTCAACTTCACGGTGCTCCCCGAGAACGACGTACGCGACAAGATCAGCCAGGACTTCGCGAGCCAGGCCGGGCAGTACGACATCGCCACCATCAGCAACTACGAGACACCGATCTACGCCAAGAACGGCTGGCTCGCCCCGCTGACCGACCGGGCCAAGGCCGACAGCGCCTTCGACCAGGGCGACATCCTGCCCGCCATCCAGGAGTCCCTGAGCACATCGGGCCGGACATACGCCGAGCCCTTCTACGGCGAGTCCTCCTTCCTCATGTACCGCAAGGACGTCTTCGCGGCGAAACGCCTGACCATGCCCGCCCACCCGACGTGGGAGCAGGTCGCCGCCCTCGCGGCCAAGGCCGACGGAGCGCAGCCCGGGATGAAAGGCATCTGCCTGCGCGGACAGCCGGGCTGGGGCGAGGTGATGGCGCCGGTCACCACTGTCGTCAACACCATGGGCGGCACCTGGTTCGACAAGGACTGGACGGCGAAGGTCGACAGCCCCGAGTTCACCAAGGCGGTCACCTTCTACGTGAACCTGGTGCGTGCGCACGGCGAGGCCGGGGCTCCCCAGGCCGGGTTCACCGAGTGCCTGAACGACATGACCCAGGGAAAGGTCGCCATGTGGTACGACGCCACCTCGGCGGCCGGAGCCCTGGAGGCGAGCGGCTCGCCCGCCGCGGGCAAGGTCGGCTACGCACCCGCCCCCGTCGAGCAGACCAAGAGCTCGGGATGGCTCTACACCTGGGCGTGGGGCGTGCAGAAGGCGAGCAAGAACCAGGACGACGCCTGGAAGTTCGTCTCCTGGGCCTCAGGCAAGAGTTACGAGAACCTCGTCGGCGAACAGCTCGGCTGGTCCAAGGTGCCTGCGGGCAAACGGGCCTCGACCTACACCAACCCCAAGTACGTCGCCGCGGCACAGACGTTCGCCACCGCCACCAAGGACGCGCTGACCACCGCCGACCCGGCCGACCCGGGCAGCCAGCCCCGGCCCGCCCCCGGCATCCAGTTCGTCGGCATCCCCGAGTTCACCGACCTCGGCACACAGGTCTCCCAGCAGATCAGCGCCGCGATCGCCGGGAGGACCAGCGTCGCCGACGCCCTCAAGGCCGGCCAGGCGCGCGCCGAGGCGGTCGCCGACAAGCACCGGGGCCGGTGACATGGCCGCCCCCGTGACCGCACGCCGCCGTACCCGCTCCGCCGAGGGCGCGCGGGCGACGGCCGGTGGTTCCGTACGCGGCCGTGGTGTCTGGGCCCGCCGCGCCCCGTTGCTCCCCGCGCTGGTCTTCCTCATCGTCGTGACCCAACTGCCGTTCCTGGGAACGCTGTTCATCTCGTTCATGCGCTGGAACGCGCTCGAACCCGACGCCAAGGGCTTCGGCGGCATCGCCAACTACCGGACCGCGCTCACCGACCCCACCCTGCGCTCGGCGCTGGTCACCACCGTCGTACTGACCGCTGCCGTGGTGCTCGTCAGCCTCCTCATCGGCCTGGGCCTCGCCCTGCTCCTCGATCGCCGGTTCTGGGGCCGGGGCGCCGTGCGCACCCTGCTCATCGCCCCGTTCCTCGTCGTCCCCGTGGCCTCCGCCCTGCTGTGGAAGCACGCCCTGTACAACGCCTCGTACGGCGCCATCAACGGCACCCTGACCTGGCTGTGGAGCCTGTTCGGCAGTGCCGATGCGCCCCAGCCCGACTGGATGTCCGCGCTACCCCTCACCGCCGTGGAGGTGTCGCTCATCTGGCAGTGGACCCCGTTCATGATGCTCATCCTGCTCGCCGGACTCCAGAGCAGGCCCCCGGACATCGTGGAGGCCGCCCGCGTCGACGGGGCGAGCACCTGGCAGGTCTTCCGCCACCTCACCTTCCCCCACCTGCGCCGCTACCTGGAACTCGCCGCCCTGCTCGGCAGCATCTACGTCGTCCAGAACTTCGACGCCGTCTTCACCCTCACCTCCGGCGGCCTGGACACCGCCAACCTGCCCTACACCGTGTACGAGACCTTCTACCAGGCACACGACTACGGCCAGGCGTCCGCGGAAGGCGTCCTCGTCGTCGCCTGCACGATGCTCATCGCCACCTTCGCCCTGCGCACGGTGTCGTCCCTGTTCCGGGAGGAAACACGGTGACCGTCTTCCGTACGTCCCTGCGCCGCGGCATCTGGGGCATCGCCGCCTGGGCCAGCGGCCTGCTCTTCTTCCTGCCGTTCGCCTGGATGGTGCTCACCTCCCTGCACAGCGAGCCGGACGCCGCGACCAACCCGCCGAGCGTCGGCGCCGCCCTCACCTTCCAGGGCTACCGGGAGTTCTTCGGCGCCGGTACGGGCACGAGTCCCTGGCCGCCCCTCATCAACTCCCTCACCGCGAGCGTCACTTCGACGCTGCTGGTGCTCGCGCTCGCCATTCCGGCCGCCTACGCCCTGTCCATCAAGCCGGTGCGCAAGTGGACCGACGTGATGTTCTTCTTCCTCTCCACCAAGATGCTGCCCGCCGTCGCCGGACTCCTGCCCGTCTACCTGATCGCCAAGAACGCCGGAATGCTCGACAACATCTGGCTCCTCGTCATCCTCTACACCTCCATGAACCTGCCGATCGCGGTGTGGATGATGCGGTCCTTCCTCGCCGAGGTCCCGGTCGAGATCCTGGAGGCGGCCTCCATCGACGGCGCGGGCCTGCCGACCGTCCTGCTGCGCATCGTGGCCCCCGTGGCCGCACCGGGCATCGCCGCCACCGCCCTGATCTCCTTCATCTTCAGCTGGAACGAGCTCCTGTTCGCCCGGGTCCTGACCGGCGTCGTGGCCGGCACCGCACCCGTCTTCCTCACCGGCTTCGTCACCAGCCAGGGCCTGTTCCTGGCCAAGGTGTGCGCCGCCGCCGTCTGCATCTCGCTGCCGGTGCTCGTCGCCGGATTCGCCGCCCAGGACAAACTGGTCCAGGGCCTGTCCCTCGGAGCAGTCAAGTGAACCTGGGAGCAGCCAAGTGAAAGCCGCCGTCATCAGCGCCCCCGGAATCGTCTCGATCGAGACCGTCGACGATCCGGCGCCCGGCCCCGGAGAGGTGGTGGTGCAGGTAGCCGCGTGCGGCCTGTGCGGCACCGATCTCCACATCCTGCAGGGCGAGTTCGCGCCCAGCCTGCCCATCGTGCCCGGCCATGAATTCGCGGGGGAGGTCGTCGCGGCCGGCGCCCGGGTGAACGAGCTGCGCATCGGCGACCGGGTGGCGGTCGACCCCTCCCTCTACTGCAACGAGTGCCACTACTGCCGCCTCGGGCGCAACAACCTGTGCGAGCGGTACGCCGCGATCGGCGTCACCACCTCCGGCGCGGCGGCCGAGTACGCCGTCGCGCCCGCCGCGAACTGCGTACGGCTGCCCGACCACATACGGAGCGAGGACGCGCCCCTCATCGAACCCCTGTCGTGCGCGGTGCGCGGCTACGACGTGCTCCGTACCCCCATGGCTGCCCATGTCCTGATCTACGGGTCCGGCACGATGGGGCTGATGATGCTGGAACTCGCCAAGCGCACCGGCGCCGTATCCGTCGACGTGCTCGACATCAACCCGCAACGGCTGGCCACCGCACGGGAGTTGGGCTGCACCCACGCCGTCGCCTCGGCCGACGAGATCGACCGGCCGCGCGGCTGGGACGTCGTCATCGACGCCACCGGCAGCGAACGGGCCATCCAGGACGCCATAGGAAGGGTGGCCAGGGGAGGGACGTACCTCCAGTTCGGCGTCGCCGACTACGCGGCGCGGGCCACGATCGAGCCGTACCGCATCTACAACCAGGAGATCACCATCACCGGCTCCATGGCCGTGCTGCACAGCTACGAGCGTGCGGTCGGCCTCTTCGCGGCGGGCGTGCTCGATCCCGAGGTCTTCATCAGTGACCGGCTGCCCCTGACGGACTATGCGACGGCGCTCCAGCGGTTCGGGGCCGGGCAGGGCCGCAAGATCCTGGTCGCGCCGTGACGGTCGGCGCATCCCCGCTCCTGGTGATCGGCGAAGCCCTCACCGACGTCATCGTGACGCCCGCCGGCACCCGAAGAACCAGCCCGGGCGGCAGTCCTGCCAACGTGGCCCTGGGGCTCGCCCGGCTCGGCCACCGGGCGCGGCTCGCGACCCGTATCGGACGGGACGGGCCGGGAGCGGAGATCGGCGAGCATCTGCGCCGCGCAGGCGTGGAGTTGACCGAGGGCTCCGTGACCGATGCCCCGACGTCCAGCGCGGTCGCCCGGCTGGATGCCGAGGGCTCGGCGACGTACGGCTTCGACATCAGTTGGGACCCGGCTCCCCAAGCCCTCGATCCGGCGCTCCTGGGTCTCCCCTCCCACCTCCATACGGGCTCCCTCTCGACCTCCCTGGCCCCCGGAGCGAGCCTTGTCGTCGCCGCCGTCGAGAAGCTCCGCGGCACGGCGACCGTGTCATACGACCCGAATCCGCGGCCCGCGCTCCTGTCCGACCCCGAGCGGGAACGCCCCGGCGTCGAGCGGATGGTCATGCTGAGCGACGTGGTCAAGGCCAGCGCGGAGGACCTGCGCTGGCTTCACCCGGATGGAGACCCCTTCCGCGCGGCCGCCCGTTGGGCGTGCATGGGACCGTCGCTGGTCGTCGTCACGCTGGGAGAAGAAGGCGCGTGGATCTGCTGGCGGAAGGGCGAGTGCCGTCTTCCGTCGAGGCCGGTCGACCGAGTCGTCGACACGGTGGGAGCCGGTGACGCCTTCATGTCGGGACTGCTCAGCGGCCTGCTGCGTACGGGGCTCCTGGCCTCGGGAGGCGGGGGAGTGGCGGACGCCGAGAGCGCTCGCCGCGCCCTGCACGCCGCAACGCTCACCTCCCGCCTCGGGGAACACCTCGCCTCGGCGCTCTCCTTCGCCGCCCGGGTGGCGGCGCTCACGTGCACCCGCCAGGGCGCCGACCCGCCGACGCTCGCGGAGCTGGAGCGGGGCGGGGCCGCATGAGAAGACCGGGAATGCTTGTTTCGTACATCGCGATGAACTCCTCATAGCGGCCGGACAAGGTCCGAGAGGGGACCATCGACGGGCGCCGGGGCGCTGGTCAGTTATGTGTGATGCGCAGGATGCCGGTGATGGTGCCTTCGTAGACGATGCCTCCGGGTGCGATGGTGCCGACTTGCTGGAGGGTGTCGTAGGCCGGGCCCGCTCCCAGGGGCAGGGTGCGGGTGACCTTGCCGGAGTCGGGGTCGATCTGGGCGTAGGTGAACCGGTCTTGGGGTGAAGGGGTGGTGGAGCCCGGGGTGGCCGGTTCGCGCAGCACGGTGTGGATGCGGTGGTCGGCGAGGGAGAGGCGGGGTACGGCGGCGGAGCGGACGGTGGTGTCCCACTTCAGGTCGCAGCCCTTGCCGTTGGGCCGGATGTCGACGCGGCTCATGCCGCCGGTGAAGGGCGCCGACGGCGGCACGCTGGGACCTGCGTCCGGCGGTAGCGCGGGGTAGGGGTAGCCGTACGTACTGGCCACGTACACCGAACGGCCCGCGCCGATGGGGGAGTTCTCGCTGCCGCTGCCGCCCGCTTTCAACACCGGGATCTTGCACACCTGTTGGCCGTCGCGGGTGCGGTAGACGAGGAGGTTCACGGTGGGGGCGGCGTTGTCGACGAGGGTGACGTAGTCGGTGCCGGTGTGCGGGCCGAAGAAGGTCGGGGTGGAGCCGGTGCCCCAGCTCAGCTGCCCCGGCTTACGGCCAGGGCCGCGGTCGTAGGTCTGCCGCCAGCGGATGTGCGGGGTGCCGTCGGCTGTAGAGGTGAGCAGATACGTCGCGTGCGTGGTGGAGATGAGGGTGCCCTCGGGGGCGGTGGAGATGCTGTTGGCGATGTGCTCACCGGCGGGCAGGGCGAGGGTCTTCACGGTCGCGGTGCGGTCGTCGGCGGTGCCGACCACGCCGCCTGCGGTGGCGAACCACACCCGGCCGTGCCAGTCCGGGGACAGGCCCACCACCGCGTCCGTCGCCGGTACCGCTCCTGCCAGGGAGAGCGAGTGGTCCACGTACAGCTGCCAGGTACGGTCCGCGTGCTTGCGGTGGGCGATGCGCAGCAGGGTGCGGTTGCCGTCGATGACCACCAGGCGGTCGTGGTTGTCGAGATACGCGTACACCCCGCCGAGCAACGAGCCTTTGGTGAGCGGGAGTTGGGCGATCGAGTCACCGGTGTCCGGGTCCAGGAGGTGCACCGTGGGGATCTGCCCGGCATGCGTTGTGCACAGGGCGACGGGGTGGCCGTCGGAGCCGTCGAGCACGGTCGGGCAGGCGGCGCCGAGTGCGGCCAGGTGCGAGGTGAGCGGGCCGGCGCCGGGGCCGGGCAGGCGGGTGGTGTCCGAGGAGCCGGTGTCGGCGTGCATGGTCGCGGTGCCGTCCGGGCCCGCGTACGGGTTGTGCGGCGGTAGCGGCACCCCGCCTCCGGGGCAGGCGGCGGCCGAGGCCGTCCCTATGGAAAGGGCAACGACGGCTGCGACGGCAGCGGCTCGCGAAGCGAACACGGAACGCATGGAGGGCTCCTTCCCCGGCCCGAGCCGGGATGACGATTCGGCCGGGATGATATTCAGCGGGCGAGACGGCGGGCGATGCGCAGTGAACCGAGGTTCACGGTGGCACGCTGGGCGCGGGCACGGACCAGAACTCCCACAGTCCGCACGGTGATCATGGCGAGCACCATGAGGACGAACGCGGTGCCATAGGTGGCCGCGGGGACGTGATGCCGGATCGAGAACGTCGCCAGGGCGTGGGTGAACCAGTGGGTGGAGCCGTAGGCGAAGCCGAGGCGCAGGACCATGGCGAGGGTCCAGAGCGCGGCGTACGGCCAGCCGGCCACGGTCACCAGGCGGGAGTCGGTCGGGTCCCTGCGGACTGTGATCAGTGCGATCGAGGCCAGCCCGAACAGCAGCCCCACCGTGAGCCCGGCCGCTTCGATCAGGCGGGCCGTGCTCACGGAGGGGATGTCTCGCAGGTACTTGAAGCCGACGCCCGCGACGATCGCGACCGGCAGCAGCAGCCGCTTGGCGTCCGGGCGGCGGGTGCCGAGCTGGGTAGCGAGGATCGCGACGAACAGGCCGGTGTAGAGCAGGTAGTCGCTGACGCTCATGGTGTCCTCCAGGAAGAGTGACCGCTCATCTACATCTCCAAAGATGCATCGAGTAGAATGCATCTGTCAAGATGCATTGAGAGAGATGCATAGATGGAGATGTATCTTGGAGGGATGGAGATGAGTGACCTGTACCAGCTCGGCCGCCGGCTCGCCGAGATCGCCCTCGAAGACATGGGCGCCAATGAACTCGGCCTGGCCCCCGGCGAGTTCCTCGTCCTGCAGGACCTCTTCCTCAATGGACGCAGCGCCATCAAGGACATCGCCCAGCGCACCGGCCTGGCCCAGAGTCGCGTCTCCACCAGCGTCCGGTCCTTCGCCGAACGCGGCTGGGCCACCACCTCGGCCGACCCCCACGACGGCCGCAAGACCCTGGTCGACCTCACCGACGACGTCCGCACCGCAGGCAGCAAGCGCCGCGTCGGCCGTGCCGACAAGACCCTCACCCAGGCCCTCGCCGCAGCGGACGACGACGAGCGGGCCACCCTCACCGCCGCCCTCGCCCGCCTGCACCAACTCCTCGTGGCCGAACAAGCGCCCCGCCGATTCCCCGACCCGGCCCCCGGCCCGACCCCCCGGACGGCTCGGAAGAGGTGACGGCGGTCTACGCGGTGGCATGCCAGGTCGCGGCCGTGGTGTCGGCAGTGAAAGATGGGCCATATTCTCGCTTCATTTCCCTTTGCGTCATCGAAAATTCGTCGAGCGACAGCGGTGTGCACAAGATGTACACGATTGTCGCGCGTGACAAATTCAGAAGTCCCGATGTTCTCTCTGATCCCGGAAGGCATCGCGCATGGGGAATTCTTGAGCCAAGCGCGAATCGGTGCGAGGCATGCGCGGTGCGCAGGCGGATGCCCGATTTTGCGTGGCTCATGCCCGGTTCTTGAGGGATCGAGGCAGGGTTACGGCCCTGCTGGCGGCTGTGCATGCCCGAATCCCGCCGTCGGGCGCTTGAATTTCGTTTGTTTCGGTGCCCGTAGCGGGGGGCCGGAAGTGTCCGCGTTCCGGATTCCGTTCGCGAGCTGCTTGATAGGGTCGAAGTCGGTTCGACGGGGGTCGGATGCAAGGGCATCCGAGCGGATCTGTCTATGCCCACGGATGGGCCTCCTCGTCGGAATATCGCACTCCGCAACCCTGGACACCTCAGGCAAAGGAAATGCACAGGAAATACTCCGCCGAAGCGGGCGGAGCGCTTCGCGGGACCTGACGAATGGACAGCCGTATGTGCGGCATAACAGGCTGGATCGACTTCGACCGAGATCTGGACAAGGAGCGGACCATCGTGTCCGCCATGACCGAGACCCTCACTCCACGCGGCCCCGACGCCAGGGGCATATGGCTGGGTCCCCACGCCGGCCTGGGCCACCGGCGCCTCGCCGTGATCGACATCGAAGGCGGCCGGCAGCCCATGGAGGCCGAGGGGGCCGTGTTGACGTACAGCGGCGAGGTATACAACTTCCGTGAGGTTCGAGCCCAGTTGGAGCTGAAGGGCCACCGCTTCCGTACGCGCAGCGACACCGAGGTCGTCCTGCGCGGCTATCTGGAGTGGGGCGACCGGGTCGCCGAACGGCTCAACGGCATGTACGCCTTCGCGCTCTGGGACACGCGTACCGAGGAGCTCCTGCTGGTACGCGACCGGATGGGCGTCAAACCGCTCTTCTACTGCCAACTCCCCGACGGAGGGCTGGTGTTCGGCTCGGAGCCGAAGGCCGTCCTGGCGCACCCGGAGACCCCGAGGTCGGTGGACGCCGACGGCCTGCGAGAGATCCTCACCATCGTCCAGACCCCGGAACGGTCCCTGTACAAAGGCCTGTACGAGGTCCGCCCCGGGCAACTGGTGCGCTTCGGGCGCCGCGGCCTGATGAAGCGGCGCTACTGGACCCTGGCGGCCCGGGATCACACCGACGACCTCGACACGACCATCGCGACGGTACGCGGGTTGCTGGAGGACATCGTCGAGCGACAGCTGGTGGCGGACGTACCGGTGTGCAGTCTGCTGTCGGGCGGTCTCGACTCCAGCGCCATCACCGCGCTGGCGGTCCGGCACGGCGATCTCCGGTCGTTCGCCGTCGACTTCGACGGCCACGCGGACCACTTCGAGGACGACGGAATGCGCGGTTCGGCCGACGGGCCGTACGTCCAGGACGTCGTACGGCATCTGCGCCCCACCCACACCGACATCGTCCTGGGCACCGCCGGACTCGCCGAGCCGGCCCTGCGCGACAACGTGGTGCACGCCTGGGAGTACCCGCAGTTCAGCGGGGACATGAACACCTCGCTCCACCTGCTGTTCCAAGCCATCCGGGAGCACTCGACCGTCGCCCTGTCCGGGGAGGCGGCCGACGAGGTGTTCGGCGGCTACGCCTGGTTCCACCTGCCCGAGGCGGTGAACGCGGCGACGTTTCCCTGGCTGGTCGTCATGATGGGGCGGCAGCGCCCCGACGATCTCTTCGACCCGGCGCTGCGCCGACAACTCGACGTCGTCTCCTACGAGAGCGACCGGTACCACGAGGCGCTGGCCGAGGTACCGCACGTGCCGGGAGCCGACGCGGGGGAGCGGCGGATGAGGGAGGTCTCCTACCTGCACCTGACCCGGTTCGTGACCATGCTGCTCGACCGCAAGGACCGCCTGAGCATGGCGCACGGACTGGAAGTACGGGTGCCGTTCTGCGACCACCGTCTCGTGGAGTACCTCTTCAACACCCCCTGGTCGATGAAGACGTTCGACGGGCGGGAGAAGAGTCTGCTGCGTGCCGCGGTCCGCGACGTGCTGCCCCAGTCGGTGCTCGACCGGCGCAAGAGCCCCTACCCGGCCACCCAGGACCCCGCCTACGGCCTCGCCCTGCGGGCCGCACTCGCCGATCTCGTGGCTGACAGCACCGCGCCGGTACTGCCGCTGCTCGACCAGCAGGCCGTCAAGGCCCTGCTCGCGACACCGCCCGACGGGACCTCGACCACTCTGACCCGCATCAGCCTGGAAATGGTCCTGGACCTGAACTCCTGGCTGCGGTACCAGGATGTGCGCGTCGACCTGTGACGCCGTCCGTGCGTTCCCAACATCTCTCCGATGGGAGTGACCCCATGCGTACCCACGAGTTGAAGACCGGCAGGACATTCGGCGTCAACTTCGACCATGGTGAGGACTTCCTGGCGACCCTGGCCCGCTTCTGCGCGGACAACGACGTCCGCCAGGGTTATGTGCCGATGTTTCTCGCCGCGTTCACCGAGACCGAGATCGCGGGAACCTGCCAGCGGGTGGAGACGCCCGAAGCGCCGGTGCGCCTGCCTGTCCACCTGGAGAAGGTCGAGGCCATGGGCTGCGGCACCTTCTCCTACGACCCCGACAAGGACGCGATCGTGCCGCACGTCCACGTCACCGTCGGCCTGAAGCAGCAGGCGGCCCTGGCGTACTCCAGCCACCTGATTTCGGCGCAGGTCCAGTACCTCACCGAAATGCTCGTCGTCGAAGTCCTCACACCCGAGATGCGCCGCCCGGTGCACCCCGAGCTGTGGGACGTCCCTCTGCTGACCTTCGAGGACTGAGCGCCATGGCACCCGAAGCCTTTCCGTTCCCCGATGAGCCGCTGGGCGCCGTACCGCGCAGCTGTGCGTGGCGGCGGGCCCACGACCCGCTGGGTGAGGCCGAGCTGCCCAGCGGCGACGTCGTGGCCGTCGCGGTGCGCCACGCCGATGTCGAGGCCGTGCTCGCCGACCCCCGCTTCAGCCGTGACCTCAACCGGGCCGGCTCGCCCCGGCTGCAGCCCGACGCCGACATGTCCGAGGACCGCGACACCCTGATCAACCTCGACCCGCCCCGCCACACCCGGCTGCGCCAGATCCTCAACCGTGCGTTCTCCGTGCGCAGCAGTGAACGCTGGCGCCCGCGCATCCGCACCGTCGTGCGGGAGCTCGTCGGCACCATGGTGGCGGCCGGCCCGCCCGGCGATCTGATGGTGGCATTGGCGCAGCCGCTGCCGATCCGGGTGATCGCGGAGATCCTCGGCGTCGCCGACGCCGACCTCGCACAGTTCCGTCGCTGGGCCGAGACCGCCATGACCATCGGACCCGAGCGGGCGGCCGAACGCTCCGGTGAGCGCGAGGAGTTCTACGCCTACGTCGCCGACCTCGTCGCACGCCACCGCCGCGAGCCCGGCACGGACCTGCTCGACGACATGATCGAGGCACGGGACGGCGGCGACCGGCTCAGCGAGGCGGAACTCATCGACACCGTCCGCTCCCTGCTGCTCGCCGGACACGAGACCACCATGACCACCATCGGCCGCGGGGCGTTCACGCTGCTGCGCCACCGCGACCAGTACGAGGATCTCGTGGCCGACCCTGCCCTCGTCCCCGCGGCAGTCGAGGAGATCCTGCGCCACGACTTCCCCGCCGACGTGGGTTTCCTGCGCGTGGCGGTAGAGGACGTCGAACTGCCCTCGGGTTGTGTGCGCACGGGGCAGGGCGTGATGCCGCTGATCTCCTCGGCGCACCGCGACGACGCGCAGTTCACCGACCCGGACCGGTTCGACATCCACCGGCCGATGCCCAAGGGGCATCTGGCCTTCGGCAAGGGGCCGCACTACTGCATCGGCGCGCATCTCGCGCGCATCCAGTTGCAGGAGGCCTTCGACGCCCTCGTGCGCGGTGTCCCGGGCCTGCGCCTGGCCGTGCCCGCGCACGAGGTGCCATGGCAGCCCGGCATGGTCACCCATGCCCTGGCCGCCCTGCCCATCACCTGGTGACCTTCACGACGGGGGCCCTATGAACACCGCAGCACCGAACCCGCTCTACCAATCGGACGACCTGGCGCGCCTGACCAGCGACCTGCCCGTCATCGGCCGCATCGCCGCCTGGTGCGAGGAATTCCTGTGCCGGCCACACAGCGACCTCGGCCGCACCGGCTCGGTGTGTCCCTTCATGCCGCGTGCCCTGGCGATGAACCGGATCGGCTTCACCGTCGTGCACACACGCGACCGCGCCCAGGCCGACATCGACACCACCATCGCGGCATACCGGACCATCTTCCTGGAGACGGAACCGACATCGGGTCCCGGCGCCTTGGAGAAGGCGATCCTGGTGATCCTGCCCGACGTCAGCGCCGAGGACGCGCCGGTCGTGGTGGACGGGACCCACCGCAGGCTCAAGGCCGGTTTCGTCGACTCCGGCCTCATGATCGGCAAGTTCCATCCGCGCAGCGAACAGGGCGGCCTGCACAACCCCGGCTTCCGGCCGCTGCGCAGCCCGGTCCCACTGCTCGCCATCCGGCACATGGTCGACTCCGATCTGCCCTTCCTTAACCGCACCGACGACCCCGTGCCCGATCGCATCACGTTCCTCGAATCCTACGAGCAGCGCTTCGCGGGCGCCGAGGACTCACGGTGGTCCGAGCGGGGCCGGGCCGCGCTCGGCGAGATCCGGGAGGCGGGACGATGACGACCCTGCCCCCGCGCAAGTCCGTGATCATTGCTGGCGGCACCCGCGGCATCGGCGCGGCGGTGGCCCGGCGTCTCGCGGAGAGCGGAGCCGACCTCGTCCTCGGGTATGTCCACGACGACGGCGCCGCCGAGGAGTTGGTGCGCGAGACCGAGAAGAGCACTTCGGCCCGCGCCGTGGCGGTACGCGGCGACATCAGCCGACCCGAGGCCGTCGACGCGCTGTTCGCCGCCGCTGAGAAGGCGTACGGCGGCGTGGATGTGGTCGTCGGCTGCGCGGGCGCCCATGCCCGGGTGCGCGGCCCCCTGGCCGACATGGCCGACGAGGGCATCCGCCGGGTCGTGGACGTCAACCTCGTGGGTGCGTGCCACCTGCTGCGCGCCGCCGCCCGGGACGTGCGGCCCGGCGGACGCGTCATCACCTTCTCCAGCTCGGCTGCCGCCCTGGGCGTGCCGGGACAGGCCCTCTACAACGCGAGCAAGACCGCCGTCGAGGTGCTGACCCGCCAGCTCGCCAAGGAACTGGCCGGGAGCGGGATCACCGTCAACGCCGTCGCCCCCGGACCGACCGGCACGGAACTCTTCCTGCGCGGCAGAACGGCCGAGGACGTCGAGGCGCTGGCCCGGCAGGTCCCGCTCGGCCGGATCGGGCGCCCGGAGGACATCGCCGACGTGGTGGCCTTCCTCGTCGGACCGTCCGGCGGCTGGATCAACGGGCAGGTCGTCCGCGCGAACGGCGGGATCGTCTGACCCCCGGTCCGCCGCACTTCACACACCCGCAAGCACAGACCCGCATACGGAGAGGAGCGTCGCCATGCCCGAAACCGGTACGGCGCACGCAGACACAGCACACACCGATACCCGCGAACAACCGGCCGGGGGCCCCTTCGAGGCGGTCGAAGCGGTGGTCGCGGACGCCGACGTCTTCACCGAATTCATCGAGGACGCCGTCGACCAGTACCGTCGGGGCCTCGCCTCGGTGGCCGCCGGCGGCTCCCGCCTGCACCGCCCCAACAGCTTCGGTCTGCTCGGCGGAACCCTGGAGGACGACGCACTCGTGGTGCGCCGGATCGCCTTCGCGGCCAATGTCCGCGCGGTCGACGACGTACCGCTGGAGGAGTTCCGGCAGAACATCGTGCCCCGCTTCGGCAAGCAGTACGACGACGGCGAACGGGGATTCTGGTGCGACTCGCGTCAACTCCTGCAAGTGGTGCGGAAGTTCGAGGCAGAGGGGCTTGAGATGCTCGGTTCGGTCCATATGCATCCGGACTGGCACCGGGTGGGGCCCCCGCACGAGCGCAGGGAGCTCCTCAGTGAGAACCCCAGCCGCATGGACGAATACCTCTTCCGCAATGCGGGCTGGCCGCTGAACGTCATCTGCTATCTCGAAAGCCGGGGCACCGGTGTCACCCACACCTTCGCGGCCTGGCGCCCGCCCGTGGACGAAGCGGTCAAGGCCACGAAGATGCCGATCCGGTTCTTCGCCCGCGGCCACGAAGGTTCCGCGTGATGGCCCGCTACCCGGACATCATCGGCGCGGTGGTGACGCCCGACGACGCGCGCTACGACACGGCGCGCCGCCTCTGGAACGACCGCTTCGACTACCGGCCCCGGGCCATCGTCTACCCGAGCTGCGAACAGGAGACGGCAGCGGCCCTGGTGTATGTCCGCGACCACGGCATCCCCTTCCGGATCCGCTCCGGCGGTCACAACAGCGAAGGCTTCAGTGGTCTGGACGACGGCTTCGTCATCGACGTGTCGCGGCTGGCCTCCCTGGCCGTCAACAGTGACCGCACCCGGGCCGTCCTCGGCCCCGGTGTCCTGCTCGGCGAGGCATACGCGGCGCTGTGGTCCCACGGCGGCACCATCCCCGCGGGCGTCTGCCCCGACATCCGCATCGGCGGCCACGTGCTCGGCGGCGGCATCGGCATGCTGGTGCGCTCGCGCGGTCTGCTCATCGACCACCTGGTCGGGCTCACGGTCATCGACGCGGACGGCCACGTCCTCGACGTCGACGAGCACCACCATGCGGACCTGCTGTGGGCCTCGCGCGGAGGGGGCGGTGGGAACTTCGGGATCGTCACCTCGTACACCTTCGCCCTGAGCCCGATCGCCGACGTGACGCTGTTCTCCCTGGAGTGGAACGCGGACCGCGGCATCGCCGCCCTGGATGCCTGGCAGCACTGGATCCGGCACGCGGACCCGCGGGTGAACGCCCGTTTCAACCTGTTCCCTTCCTCCGCCGACAAGGCCCTGACCACCGGACTGTTCGAAGGCACGGCCGATGAACTCACCACTCTGCTCGGCCCGTTGACCACCTCCTGCCCGCCCCGCACGATGTCCCTGCGTACCCTCCCGTACGGGGACAGCATCGGCACCTGGACCGAACAAGTCCCCTCCGTCCGCGCCAAGTTCACCCCCGCGCTCGCCGCCGACCCGCTGGACCCGGCGGCGCTGCGGACCCTGGAGCGCCGGCACGACAAGGCCCCGCCCGGCGTCAAGACCGGGTTCTACGGTCTGGGCGGCGCGGTCCTGGCCGACGTCCCGCCCGGCCACTCGGCCTTCGCGCACCGGAGCGCCTCGCTGTGTGTGGAGTACCTCGGCCACTGGAGCGACCCTGCCGCCGACCGGGAGCACCTGGAGTGGCTCTCCGGGATCCGGGAGGAGATGCTCCCCTTCATGACCGGCGGGGCCTATGTCAACAGCCCCGACCGCGACCTGACCGATTGGCTGCACGCCTACTACGGGGACCAACTTCCCCGGCTCGTGGAGGTCAAGCGCCACTACGACCCCCGGGGACTCTTCGCGTTCGAGCAGAGCATCCCCGGCTCGCTCACCCCGGCCCAGGCCGATGCCGCGGGACTGCCCGACGCGGTCGTCGCCGACCTCCGCGCCCGCGGCCTGCTCACGGCCTGATCGAACTGGAGCGGCGGGCGCACGGCCAGGCCGCGCCCCACATCAACACCCCACCGAATCCCTTGAGTGAGGACACCGCACCATGGACAACCGCATCAGGAAGGTCGTCATACTCGGCGGCGGAACCGCCGGCTGGATGACCGCGGCCTACCTCGGCAAGGCCCTGCAGAACACCGTGGAGATCACGGTTCTCGAAGCACCGGGCATCCCACGCATCGGTGTCGGCGAAGCCACCATCCCCAACCTCCAGCGCGCCTTCTTCGACTACCTCGGGATCGCCGAGGAGGAGTGGATGCGCGAGTGCAATGCCAGCTACAAAATGGCCGTCAAGTTCATCAACTGGCGCACCCCCGGCGACGGCAGCCCCCGACCACGCACCGTCGACGGGCACCCGGACACCTTCCACCACCCCTTCGGCCTGCTGCCCTCCAGCGACCACATTCCGCTGTCCCACTACTGGGCAGCCAAAGCGCTGCGCGGCGAGACCACCGAGCCGTACGACCAGGCCTGTTTCACCGACACGGCGATCATGGACGCCAACAAGGCGCCCCGCTGGCTCGACATGCGCCGCGCCACCACCTACGCCTGGCACTTCGACGCCCAGCTCGTCGCCAAGTTCCTGCGCACCTTCGCGGTCACCAAACAGGCCGTCGAACACGTCGAGGACGAGATGACCGAAGTCCTCACCGACGAGCGCGGGTTCATCACCGCGTTGTGCACCAAGTCGGGAAGGCGCCTGGACGGCGATCTGTTCGTGGACTGTTCCGGCTTCCGCGGACTGCTCATCAACCAGGCCATGGGCGAGCCGTTCCTGGACATGAGCGACCACCTGCTGTGCGACAGCGCGGTGGCCACCGCCATACCCCACGACGACGAGAAGCACGGCGTCGAGCCCTACACCTCCTCCATCGCCATGCCCGCCGGCTGGACCTGGAAGATCCCCATGCTCGGCCGGTTCGGCAGCGGCTACGTGTTCTCCAGCCGCTTCGCCGACCGCGCCCAGGCCACCGCCGACTTCGCCCGGCTGTGGGGCCTCGACCCGGAGCGGACCCCGTTCAACCACATCCGCTTCCGCGTCGGCCGCAACCGCAGGGCCTGGGTGCGCAACTGCGTCAGCGTCGGCCTGGCGTCCTGCTTCGTCGAGCCCCTGGAGTCCAGCGGCATCTACTTCATCTACGCGGCCATCCACATGCTCGCCAAACACTTCCCCGACCGCGCCTTCGACCCGGTGCTCGTCGACCGGTTCAACCGCGAGATCCAGGAGATGTTCGACGACACCAGGGACTTCCTCCAGGCCCACTACTACTTCTCGCCGCGCACGGACACACCGTTCTGGCGAGCCAACAAGGAGCTGAAACTCGCCGACGGCATCAAGGACAAGGTCGAGACCTACCGGGCCGGACTGCCGGTGAACCTGCCGATCAGCGACGAGGGCACCTACTACGGGAACTTCGAGGCCGAGTTCCGCAACTTCTGGACCAACGGCAGCTACTACTGCATCTTCGCCGGACTCGGCATGCTCCCGCGCCACCCGCTGCCCTCGCTGGCCCACAAGCCCGAATCCTCCGTGCGGGCGGAGCAGCTGTTCGCCGACATCAAACACAAGCAGCGCGACTGGGTGGAGTCGCTGCCCTCCGCCCACCAGCTGCTGCGCCAGTTGCACGGTGTCTCATGAGCGGCACCACCGCACAGCGGCGGGACATCACCGCAGCGGCGAACCAGCGTCGCTTCCGCGACCTGATGAGCTCCTTTCCCACCGGCGTCGCCGTCGTCACCAGCGTGGACGCCGAGGGAGCACCGCGCGGCATGACGTGCTCCTCGCTCACCAGCGTCACCCTGGAACCGCCCACACTCCTGGTCTGCCTGCGCCGCGGCAGCGCCACCCTGGCGGCGGTGAACACCTGCGGCAGCTTCGCCGTCAACCTCCTGCACGCCGACGGGCAGCACACCGCCGAGCTCTTCGCCGGCCCCGATCCCGACCGGTTCGCGCGCGTGTACTGGCGACGCTCGCCCGCGGGCCTGCCCCACCTCACGGACGATTCGATCGCCGTGGCCGACTGCCGCGTCGCCGGTCTCCTTGACGTCGGCGACCACACCGTCGTCCTGGGCCAGGTCGGCGTCATCAGCCGGAGCGACGGCACGCCGCTCCTGTACGGCCTGCGCCGCTTCGCCGCATGGCCGCACCAGTGATCCACTCGACAAGGACACCCATGACAACGAGTCGTGCCCCACACCCCTCCGCCCGCGGCGCGGAACTCACCCGGCTACCCGCCTACCGCTCCACCGACCCGACCGCCCAGCACCCGGACGGCGTCATCGACCTCGCCAACAACGAACTCGCACTGCCGCCGCTCCCGGCGGTGGCGGAGTCGCTGCGCCACAACGCCGACCGCGTCAACCGCTACCCGGACCCCACCGCACGCACCCTGCACCACGCCGTGTCCCGGCACTTCGCCACAGGCCCCGAGCAGGTCGTCGTCGGCCCCGGCAGCGGCGCGGTCCTGCAGCAGTTCCTGCTCGCACTGTGCGGCCCCGGCGACGAAGTCCTCTACCCCTGGCCCGGCTTCGACGCCTACCCGCTGCTCGTCGCGCTGGCAGGCGCCCGGGGCACCCCGGTCCCGCTGACCGCAGCCGGCGAGCACGACCTGCCCGCGTTCGCGGCGAAGGCCGACGCCCGCACCCGCATGGTCATCCTGTGCTCCCCGCACAACCCCACCGGCCGCCGTATCCCGCAGACCGAGCTGCGCGAGTTCCTTGCCGCACTCCCGCCCCACGTCGTGACCGTTCTCGACCAGGCATACCTGGAGTTCGACGAGGAAGAGGACACCAGCGACCTCGACCTGGTGCACGCGAGGCCCCGGACCGTGCTGCTGCGTACGTTCTCCAAGGCGTACGGCCTCGCGGGGCTGCGCGCCGGCTACGCCTTCGCGGCCCCCGATCTCGCGGCCCTGGGCCGCCGGACACTGCTGCCGTTCTCGGTCACCCGCCTCGCCGAGCAGGCCGCGCAGATCTCCCACGACCACCCCCAACAGTTCGCCTCCCGGCTGGAGTTGGTGCGAAGCGCCCGAACGCGACTGTGCGAAGGGCTGCGCGCCGAAGGACTCGCGCCCCTGCGGTCGTACGGCAATTTCGTGTGGCTCCCGCTCGGCGCGGCGGCCGAGCGCTTCGCCGCCGCAGCCCTGGGGGCCGGGGTCCGGGTCCGGGCCTGCCCGGGGGAAGGCGTACGGATCTCGGTGGGTGGTGACGAAGCGCACCGGCGGGTGCTCACCGCGGCCCGGGACTTCGGGCCCCCGGGCGGGTGAGGGGCTTCCACGCGGTGTCGCCGCGTGCTGGGGGCAGGGGACGCCCCGCCTGGGCGGATCAAGTAACGGGCAGCCGGGCGGCGTTGCCCCTCGCGGCGTGCCCCTTTGACGACAACTCCTGGGCGGGGGAGCCGTGGGTGGGGGAGCGCGTTCACAGGCTGCTCGGCCATACTGCGCACGTGGAGCAGCGATCAGAACACCAGTACATGCCCCTGGGCGGTGCCGCGACGGATCCCGCGTACGTTCCCGGACTTGTGCCGGCGCGTGCGGCCTCGCCGGGGCAGGAGCATCCGCCCGGCGAGGCCCTTGAGGATGACGTCGTAGCCGAAGCGGACGAGGGCGGCGGGCCCCAGGCGGCGGCCGGGGAGGAGGCCGCCGCTGGCGGGGTGGATCGGGCTGACGGGGACGCAGAGGATTCCGAAGGTGAATCCGAGGCGGAAGGCGGCGGGCCTGTTTTCGAGGTGTCCGACCGGCAGGGGTCGATCGTCGCGGACCGCCGGGGAGTCCGGCTGCGGTTGGCCAACGAAGAGGCCGACTTCCGGTGGGACGAGCTCAGCGCGGTCGAGCACCGCACGCCGCGGTGGTCGCGCCGTTTCGAGATCGTCGTGTACACGCCGGCGTACCGACGGTTCTCGCACGACGTCGAGGCCTCCGACCGGGCCGGCCTCAAGGAATGGACCGAGCAACTCGAAGCGGTGCTCGACGCGTACTTCGAGGAGTGACTCGACCGACAGGTGCCGGAGGTTCGGCCGTCGTTCTCGGGGTGCTGTGTCCAGTGCGGCGTTCACCTGTGCACGTCGTCAGGGGGCCGACGGTGCACCGGCCACGGCACGGCCGGTGCACCGTCGGCGATGTCACCAGCGGGTGATGCCCATCGTCCGCGCTGCGTCGTGGATGGCGATGTAGTGGTAGGGCGTCATGCCCGATTGCTTGCGCGGAGCATTCCGGTCGTCGTGCCGGAACTCGTCCCGCGAGCAGGCCAGGAGGCTGGTTCCGTACCGGACCGGTACGGAACTAACCCCGTGGACGGGATGGGACTTGGCCGCGGTCTGGCTGCCGGCGTGTGCCAGGATGCTCCGGGCCTGGTTGTACGCGGCCGCGCTGATCTGGCTCGGGTTTGCCGGCACGCGGGTGGCGAGCGTGTCAAAACAAGGCACCCTCGCCGGCTGGGCAACCTGAGCGTTGGCGGCCGAGGGGACGGCTACCGCGAGGGCTGCGGCCGCTGCTGCGGCGGCCAGTGCGGTGCGGAAGGCTAACTTCATGGCTGTGCGTCCTCACTCTGGTGGTGATGGTGATACGAGTTCGCGATGACAGATCGCTGTCAACCCGGTGACGGTGTGGTCGGCCGCGATGAGCTCGCCGATGACGGCAGGGCCGGTCATGCCGGAACCGCCACTGACGAATACGCGCAGGAGACCGCCAAGCGGATCGGACCAGGATCGTCAGTCACTGACGATACACTCTAAAGTCAGTGACTGTCGATAGTGGGGGTATATTGGCCACATGGCCGGAAGCAGAAAGGACGTGCGCGTCCGTCTTCAACGAGCGGCGCTGGAGCTGTACTCCGAGCGGGGATTCGACCGGACTACGGCCGCGGACGTAGCCGCCCTCGCCGACGTGACGGAGCGGACCTACTTCCGGCATTTCCCGGACAAGCGCGAGGTGCTCTTCGACGGGGAAGCCGCCATGACAAGAGCAGTGGCCGATGCCGTGGCGAACGCCCCCGCGGGACTGGCGCCCCTCCCGACGCTGCTCGACGCCTTCCTGTCCATCGCGCCGATGTTCACCGAACACGACCGAGAGCTCAGCGAGCGTCGACACCGGGTCATCTCGGCGACACCTGAGCTGAAAGAGCGGGAACTCGCGAAGATCGCGCACGTGACCGACGCGATCACCACCGCGCTCGAACATCGGGACGTGCCACCGCACATCGCGCCGCTGGCCGCGATGTGCGGTATCGCTGTCCTCACCCGGGCGAGGCTCGAATGGCTGGCGGGTGACACCCGCGACTATCCGACCCTTCTTGCCGACGCTTTCGCGGATCTCGCTTCCCTCGTCGATCCGAGCACCGGACAGGGCTTCTCGCCGATACGCAGGTCGTGAGGTCTCGGTGAGAACCTAAGACCACGTCAGTGGGCCGGCGGCACCGGTCACCATCTCGCCCTCGGCGGAACGTCTGGTCAGCCGCGCTTGAAGAACTCGACCTCCCCCAGGGCGATATGGCGCCCCTGGCCCGTCCCCGCCGCCGAGCGTACGACGAGTTGGACGGTGACGACGTCGCTGATGCCCGTCGGGATCGTCTGCGGCCCGGGCCTGTCGTTGAGGGTGATCGCCTTGTGGGCCACCTGCCCCTTCGACGTGGTCGTGACGAGGTCGAGAGCGATGGGCCGCGCCTCGCTGCGGTACACCTGAGGATCCGTCGACGCTCCACTGGTCACGACGAGGTCCACGAGGCGGAACGGCGCCCGGAACGTGAACGTCAGCGAGTCGCCGACCGCGGGGGCGCCCCAGTACCTGTTGTTGAGGCCGTCCGTGGCGCTTCCCGCCGGGTGGCCGGGGATCTCGGCGCTCGCGGTGACCTTGGACGGGCTGATGGCCGTCGCTCCGCTGAGCTTGTCCCGGGTGTCCTCGAACAAGGAACGCCCCGCGGGCAGCAGGAACAAGGCCCCGACGGCGAGGGCGGCCAGGACGGCCAGCGTCACGAGCGCGCGGAACACCCGCCCCGAGCCGCCGCGCACCCGGCGACGGAACGGCCAGCGGGTGCGCCACCACGGCAGCGGAGCCACCGGCTCCGGCGCATCGAGCGGCGCCGCGCAGCGCCGGCAGAACTTGCGGCCGGGCTGGTTCGGCGTGCCGCACGCCGGGCACGGCGGACCATCCGTCTCGCGCACCTCGGCGGGCCGCACGACGGGCCTCGCCGCCACGGGTTTCGCGGGCTGGACGGCGGTGATGGGGGCCGAATCGGCGGAGCGCGACCGCGGCGGAACCGAAGATGCAGGGCTCGTGGGAGCTGCGGACGTCGGCTGCGCCGGTGACGCGACGGACTGGGTGGGGGCGCCGGATGCGGCGCGAGGGGGAGTGGCAGGGGCGGCTGAACCGGCGGAACGAGGCTCGGCGGTCGGAGCGGTGCCCTGTGTGCCGTTGGTCTCCTGCGTGCTGCCCGGTGCAGCCGCGTCGCTTCCCGCGAGCGTCACCGAATCACCCCCCGTGGCAGGCGGGTTCGCCGTGGGGGACGCACCGGCGGTACTCCTTGATGCCCCTGTGCCCGGCCCCGGCTCGCCGCTCTCCTGGGACCACCCCAGATACGAGCCGCAGTTGCCGCAGAAGTCGTCCGACTCCCCGTTTGAGGATCCGCACGCCGGACAAGAGCGCATGGCGTCAACTCCCCTCGTGCGCGGGTGATTCGGGCAGGACCTCGACCCGGCAGGCGACGTGGGCGGGGCAGGACGCCCGGACGATGTCGAGCACCTTGGCCTCGTCCACGGTGCCGGTCCGCCCCGGCCGCACGCGGACCACGACCTCCTCGACGGCCCTTGCGGGTAACTCCGAACCGGCGGTCACCGACCAGGTCGCGCCACCGCCGTCGATGACCTCCGCCTCCACGCCGAGGCACAGCCGGAGACGTTCGACGAGCCCGCGCCGGGTGCCGCGCCTGCGGTGCAGTTCCATGGCGCGCACGACGACGTCGCGGCGCAGCTCCCGGGGCCATCCCGGGGCGACGTCGATGCCCACCCAGGACGACAGCCACTCGACGAAGTCCGACGGCGTGAGACGCGGATCGAGGTAGGCGGGAAGGTTGTCGAGCGTGGACAGGACGGGGGCGAGGA
This sequence comes from Streptomyces sp. NPDC050485, assembly GCF_044458185.1. Classification (NCBI taxonomy): domain Bacteria; kingdom Bacillati; phylum Actinomycetota; class Actinomycetes; order Kitasatosporales; family Streptomycetaceae; genus Streptomyces; species Streptomyces sp. NPDC050485. Next base: position 243,863 of record NZ_JBITHR010000011.1, read on the forward strand.
CCGTGTCGAGCCCGGCGGTGAACCGCTGCGCCAGATCGTCGTCCGCATACAGCGCGGGCAGCAGACCACCCATCGGATGGCGGCTCGCAAGCCCCGGAATCGCGGCCCTGGTCATCGGTCGGCACCGTCCAAGTCGGCCTCGTTGACGACGACTTGGTGCTGGTAGGAGAACACGAGCGCGTTGGCCCCGACGTCAACCCGCTCCGTCGGGGCGCCGCGGCGTCCGGTGATCGGGTCGGCGGGGAACAGCTTGACCTCCTCCACCAGACCGCGCCCGGCGACCCGCTGCAGCACGCCGAAGACCTCCCCGTACTGCACGGGCCTGCCGAATGCCCAGCCCTCCCCGCCGGCCCCGCCGCCCAGCGGGTTGAGGTAGCTGAACAGTGCCGCGAGCGCGGCCTCGCGCACCCGGTCCGCCTGACCGGCGGGCACCACGAGCCGGGCGACGACCGTCACGCCCTGGTAGGCGGGCGGCTCCACGACGAGCCGTGTTCCGACCAGGCGCCGCTCGTCCAGCGCTGCCGCGATGGCCCGCAACACCTGCTCGGACGGGATCAGTTGCTCGAAGCGCAGCCGGTCGCCCTCGTCCGCGACCGCGTCAGGCACCACGAGTACCCGCACCGCACCGCCCTCGGAGGCGGTGGCGGGCACACAGCGCACCCGGCGTACCGACGGTGCGGCCTGCCGGGCCACGATCTCGTAGTCCTCGGCGGTGACGGCCCGCTCCTGCATGCGCAGCGCGTTCGGCGCCCGCAGCTTCGCGTTGTCGACACTCTCGCCGTCGACGCCGCCGCGCGCCGCCTCCCGGTTCTCCACCCGGGCGATGTACGGAACGGAACTGCGCAGCACGGAGATCGCGCCGCGCGCGACGTTCCCGCCCGACCCACCGCCCGTCCGGTAACGGAGCACCCGCACGTGCGCGCCCTTCTCGGGCACCGCGCCGTACGTGCGCAGCGATCCGTCGGGCTCGCGCACGGCGGGCGGGAACGCGAAGGTGCCCGAGGTCGCGTCGATCACCACGTGATGGTCGTCCGGCGAGGAGTTGCCGAAGTGCTCGACGGCCCGCCACCTCTGCCAGCCCTGATGAGAGGACACCTCGACGACTGGCGGCTCCCCGTCCAGCAGGATCGGCGGCCGGGCCACGGAGAACTGCTGGCCCGCGACCCCCTCGCAGGTCCCGAGGGGCACATCGGTGACGGTCTCCGCGTGTTCCACGGGCGCGGTGCCGCCGACGGTGAACACCTCGGCCTCGCGGACCGTCGGCGATTCGGAGTAGAACGGCTGCCCGGGTTCCGGCTCCGTGACCCGACAGCGCAGCCAGCCCCCGCGGGTGCCCGCGACCACCGACGCGGTGTGCCCCGCAGGGACGTACACGATCACCTCGCCCGGCCGGTTGAGCCCGCCGGTCGTGTCCGATCCGGTCTCACAGGGCAGCCAGCGCGCGCCGTCCCACGCCTCCCACACCAGCGGCGGCTGCCGCGGGTCCACGCCGACGCCCTCGACGCGGCTGTCGAGGTGCACCGAGACGATGCACCGGGGCACCACCGCAGGCAGTCCGAACAGCATCGCGTCACCGGGCGCGGGGACGGCCTGGAAACAGCGGATGTCACGGCCCTCGGCCAGCGCCGTCGTACGGTCCGCCTGCTCCCCGCCGACCGGCGCCGTCACCAGACGGGTCAACTCGCTCGGCACAATGGGCAGTTCCGCGATGGTGGCGAACACAACCCCTTCCTCGGTCTCGCTGCGCGCCGTCGCGACCTCGGCGCCGGCCCGCAGTGTCACCGTCTCGGGCTGCGGCGCCGACAGCCAGAAGTCGACCTCGGCGGTGGCGGCCACCGGCGGGAACAGCCGGATGCCGAGCAGGTCGAGGAACGCCGAATAGTTCTTCTCCGGCACCCGGTTGAGACGGTACAGAAGCTGGTCGACCATGTACGCGAACGTCTCGATCAGCGTCACGCCCGGGTCCGAGACGTTGTGGTCGGTCCATTCGGGCGCGCGCTGCTGCACGTACCGTTTGGCCTCGTCGACGAGCTGCTGGAAGCGGCGGTCGTCCAGATTCGGTGAGGGCAGGGCCATCAGCTCGCCTCCCCGTACGAGGTGCCGTCCTCGGCGCCCTCCTGGGACGGGATCGTGTAGAAGGGGAAGACCAGATTGCGGCGGTCGTTGGTGGACCGCACCGTGTACCGCACGTCGATGTAGAGGACGCCGTCGTCCACGGCGTCGAACGCGATGGCCACGTCGCTCACTTCGATGCGCGGCTCCCAGCGCTCCAGGGCCACGTGCACCTCCTGGGCGATGAGCCCGGCGGTGGAGCCGTCGCCCGGGGCGAAGACGTAGTCGTGGATGCCGCACCCGAACTCGGGCCGCATCGGCCGCTCGCCCGGCGCGGTGCCGAGGACGAGCCGGATGGCCTCCTCGATCTCCCGGTCCCGCTCGACCATGCCGATGCCGCCGGTGGTGCCCACGCGCAGCGGAAATCCCCAGCCGCGCCCGATGAACTTCTCGCTCACATCGGCCCCCCGATGAGGACGTCGAACGCGCCGCTCACGATCTGTGCTCCGCAGGTCGTCTGGTCCCGCATGCGTGCGGCGGGCAGCCCGCCGATGAGCACTTCGCCGGACAGGAGCCCGGCCGGATTGGGCAGAACCAGGTTTGCCGGACCCAGCGCCAGGTGCGGGGGGACGACGCACTCGTGGAGGCTGCCGGTGACGGCGGCCGGGCGGCCCCCGATGAGCACGGTGGCGACCGCGAGCGCCCCCGGGGGCGGGGTGGCGATGATGCCGCCGTGGTTGGTGGCGTCGCCCGTGCGGGCTGCGGGGGGCATGGTGTTTTCTCCTTGCCGATGCTGATGGCCGTTCGCAGGACAGAAAATGATGGAGCGTCAATAACCGTCGTGGATAGGTCAGTTGATGCGGATGAGTGCTGCCTTCAGGACGGCGAGCAGGCCGCCGTCCACGTTGACCGCGGTCTTGCCGTTGACGTTCACCGAGGTGCCGTCCACGGTGACGTCGGTCGTGGCGTTGATGTCGACCGAGGCGCCCTTCACAGTCACCTTGCCCGTGCCCGCGTCGAGGGTGATCCCGGAGGGGGACAGGGTCACGGAGCTCATCGGTCGCGAGCCGCCCGCGCCGTACACGGTCAGGGAGATGCGGTTGCGGCGCTCGTCGAGCCGGACTTCGAGCCGGTCGTCGCCGCTGGCGAGCCGCACCCCGGACGGTCCCCTGCCCGGGGTGTCGAGCAGCTCGACGCGGTTGCCCGAACGGGACACCAGGGAACGCCGGTTGACCGTGCCGCGCGATCGGTCGACCAGCGGCCCCCGGTGCGGCGACGGCTTGTCCACGCCGTTGTAGAGGCCGCCGATGACGTACGGACTGTCGAGGAGCCCCTGCTCGAAGCCGACGAGCACCTCGTCGTTGACCTCGGGGCTGAACACGCCGCCACCGCCCTGGCCGCCCCACTGCACGGTGCGTACCCAGTCCGTCTCGTAGTCCGCGTCGAGCCACGGGAACTTGAGGCGTACCCAGCCGCGCCCGCCGCCGCCCGGCTCGCGGATGTTGGACACCACGCCGATCGCGAGACCCGGCATGCGCGGCCCCCGGGAGGGCGCGTTGGCGCCGGTGGTCAGGCCCGCGAGGGAGCGGTCGGGGGAGGTGCTGACGAGCACCGTCGTCCGGTAGCCCCCGTGCGGCTCCAAGACGTGGTGGGCGGCGGTGGCCGTGTAGCGCCCGGAGAACGCGGGGCCGACGTTGCCCAGGGCCACGGGCACCCCGGCCCGCAGCATGGGGTTGCCCTCGACGACGGCCTCCAGCTCCGCGAACCCCGAACTCACCGAAGCCGCAACGGATGCGGCGACCGCCTCGGTCTCCGCCTGGGTGCGGTACGGCATGTCGGTGACGGTCAGCCGGGAGGAGCCGCCGAACGCGCTGCTCACCACCGACGGCTTCATCCCCGGAGTCACCGTCCGACTGATCACGGACGGCTGCCGGGTCACCAGCGGGGTCTTCGTGTTGACGTCCCAGCCCCGCACCTCGACGTTCCCCGCGCCGTCGGCTCCGGTCAGGACCGCCCGCAGGGCCAGGAGGTTGCGCGGGTGCTCAAGGACCAGCGGGCTCTGCGTGGCCGACGTCGTAGGGCCGGGCGCCGACGCGGCGGGCCTCGGCTTCGTGAACTGGAGCAGCCCCTTGTCGTCGACGCGCACCTGCGCGCCGCTCTCACCGGCCAGGAACTGCAGGAAGTCCCAGTCCGAGACGTTGGCCTGGGACAACTGCTGGTACGTGATCGGGGCGGCCTCGACGCGCCCGCAGGCGAGCCCGGCCCCGGCCGCGACCTTGCGCACGATGGCCGCGGCCGTCATGTTGCGGTAGGCCACCACCTTGCGGCCGCGCTGCAGCCGGTGTGCCTTGGAGTAGGCGCGCACCACGGTGAACGACCCCGTGGTGTCACTGTCCAGTTCGAGGGCTGTCACCTCCCCGGTGAACAGCAGCTCCCGCGCCTGTCCCTGCACGGTGACGACCGAGATGCGCAGCGCGGTGCCGATGGTGATGCCCGTCGCCTTGAGCAGCTCGTGGTCCGGGTCGCGGTAGGTGAGGACCGTCGCGTCGGGCAGCCCTACGTTCTCGTCGACCACGCAGCTCACCAACTGTGTGATCCACTCGGCCGGCAGCTCCGCGGGAGCCTCCACGATCGGGTCGGCGGCGAAGGACCGGCCGCCCTGGGCCTCGGGCGTGGTCATGAAGTCTCCTCCCGTACGGCACTCTGCGCGGCCGGCACGAGCAGTTCGGTGCCGGGCACGAGCACCATCGGATCGTCGATGCCGTTGGCCTCCGCGATCACCCGCCAGGCCGTGGCGTCCCCGTACTCCCGCCAGGCGAGCAGCGGCAGACTGTCACCCGGCACGATCCGGTGGGTGCTGCGCGCCTCGCGCGCCCCCGAGGTGGGGTTCTGGCCCGGCGGGTCGACGCTCGCCTCCTCGATGGAGAGACTGCACTTCGCACGTAGGGGCTTTCCATCGGCGTCGAACAGCGTGTAGGTGACCGAGAGTTGGGACATCACGCCGTTGAACGCTGTGCTCTTGGTGGAACCCCAGTTGAAGCGCACCCAGGGACTCGCGGGCTTCTTCCGCGCGAGGCTTTTCCGCGTCGGCACGCACGCCTTCATCAGCTTCTCCACGGCCCGCTCCACCGAGTTGTCGTGCTTCGCCGTCCCGTCGAGGAACACCTCCAGGCTCAGCGAACGCGGCCCGCTGCCGACGAACTCGGGCAGCGCGGACTGCCCCGCCATCCGGGAGGGAGTGCGCCGCCACTCGGTGTTCTTGCTCAGCGACAGGGACGACGGGTTGAACTGGAGCTCGACCAGCGCAAGGACGCTGCCGGGCTTGGCGCCGACCTTCGCGGGCGGCTCCATGATGGTGAGCTTGGCGCGGGCACGGCTCGTACGGACTGCGGGGGACATGCCGGTTCCTCCTTCCGTCTGCGGTCACCGCGACAGGGGCAAAAGTCACCCAAGTCCTTTGATTCGCCCAGTAATTGATGAAGTATCAGGAGACCTTCAGTCCCTCGTGTGCGATCTCCAGGGTCTCGACGGCGGCCTGCGAGTCGGCAGGATCGAATGACGGGCCCTGCCAGCGGACCGGCACGATGCCGAGGACCTGCCAGCTGATGATGGGCGTGCGATCCGGCTTGAGCGCGACGATCTCGCCGTCCTTGGGCTGCACCTGTTTGACGATCTGCTCGAACCAGCGCGCGATCTTGATGGTCTCCTTGGTGACGGGGCGCGTGAACGTGATGTTCGACCAGGTGAGCCGGCCCGGCAGTTGCCAGTCGAAGCTGTTGTTGCCGCCCTCGGCATACGTCTCGACCTCGACCTGGGCGCCGAGCCCCGAGCAGGTCTGGAAGGTACCGAGGTCGTTGCCGCCGATGGCGAGCCTGAAGAACGGCGTTGTCGCGAAGATGTCGTCGGTGGTCATCTAATGGGGTCCCAACTCCTCAGCGGCGGCCGTCGTACAGCCGTCCGGCACGTTCTCGTCCACGGCGCACGTCCGCGCGCAACAATCTGGCCACCGGGTCGATGAGCCGCCGGGCGAGATCCTCCACGTCGATCCCGTCGCCGCGTTGCGGTGGCGTGGTGCTCTTCTCCGCGGACGACAAGGTCTTCTTGACCGGTACGGGGATGCGCGAGCGGGCTTCGGGGGGCGGGGAAACACCGGTGGGTTCGGTGTCCTCGGGGGCGCGTTGGATCGCGGCCCCCGCCGCCGGAGTGGTGCGAGCGGCCGCTTTGAGCGGCGCGTCAGAAGCGCCGGGCGCGTTGGGGGCTGTGGCATCCGGGGACAGCGGGACCGCTGTCGGTGGCGCCGTCGCGACCGGCAGACGCTGCACGGATTCCGTCGTCGCGGGCGGTGCGGGACGGACGACCGGAGTCCGGCGCTGCGCACCCACCCAGGGGACGGTGCCCGAGGCGCGAGAACGGGCGGCGTCCTGTGCCAAGGGTGCAGGGTCCTGCGCCGCGACAGCGGACTGCACCGCCGGGAGCGCGGGTTGCGCCTCCGGGGGCGCGCCGTGCGAAGTCCGAACCTCACCCTGGCGCGGGGGCTCGCCCTGGCGTCGGGGCGCCTTCGGCGAGCGGGGCGGGCCCGTCGGGAGCGGGGGTTGCCGACGGGCGGGCGCTTGCCGCCCCGCGGGTACTGGTTCACGGCTCCATCGTGCGGCGGCGACAGGACGGGTGGCGGCGGGAGAAGGCGTGGGCGAAGTCGCCGAAAAACCCGAACTGGTCACGGTGTTCACGCTCAGCGACCGCTCGGGCAGCAGCGCGCGCGACCGCCGAAGCACCGGCCGTGCGGCGGCTCGCACGGCGCCGTACAAGGAGCCGCCTGTCGCACGTGCCCTGGCCAAGGGGGTGCTGCCGCCCGCGGCTTTGCCGACGCGCGCCGCGCCCGCGCCGCCCGTTACTGCCGCGTGCTGCACGGAGGCGGGGCCGGCTGCGTCGCGTACGGGCAGCGCCGCATGCCCGGCCTGCCGCTCGGGTGAACTCGCGGGCCTCGCGGGCGAGTCGGGGCCGTCGGATGTGACGGTTCGCTGCGTAGGACCGGGACGCCTGCCCAGGAGGGGAGCACCAGGAGCGGTGGCCGTCGGTGGCAAAGAGTGGAGCGGCGTGCCGATACCGCTGCGAGGCCGGGGGTGAGTCACGTTGGAAGGGGTGTCGGGGCGCGGCAGCGGGGGCGCGTCGGTCGCGGGTGCGGGCGCCTGACCTGTTGTGGGGGCCGGAGTCGCCGATGAAGGTCTGGCCGGATCGGGAACGGCCTGGTGTTGTGCGAGGGGTAGCGGCGCCGGTGGGGGTGTTGACCCGGCGTCGGGGGTGACGGTCGGGCCGGACTCGGAGGAGATCAATGGTCTGGCGCTGGCGGGCAGGTCATGCAGCGGTTCACCCAGTGGGGGCCGCCGTACGGGGGCGTCCGGTCTTGGGGAGGGGGAGGGCGCGGTGCTGCGCTGGATGTCTGGGGGGCAGGGAGCGGGTGCGGGGAAGCGCAACGGAGCGGCATGGTTGGGCAGTTCATGCCTTGATGCACTGAGTGGGGGCCGCGCGGGCATGTCCTGCTCAGGGGCAGGGGCAGGGGCAGGGGCGGCTTCGGGCGCCGGGCTGCGCTGGATGTCCGGCGTTGGGCGAGTGGGCGCACCGGATGGGTTGCCCAACGTGGGTGTTGTGGGTGCGGGGTCGGTGAGGTGTTGCGCGAGGGGCATGGGTGGGGGCGGCGCCGTTGAGTCGGCGTCGGGGGTGACGGTGGTCGGGCTGGACTCGGAGGGGGTCAACGGACCGTCCCCGCTGGGTAGTTCAGGCGCCGGCTCACCCAGTACGGGTCGCGCGTGCGGGGTGGGCGGAGGAACGGGAGAGGGCGCTGGGCTGAGCTGGATGTCCGCCGTCGCGGGAGCCGTACCGGGCGCTGGCCCCGTGGTCCGGGGTGACTGGGCGGGGCCGCTCGAAGGTGGTGCCGCGCCCGCGCCGTCGCCGAGGTGTGCCGTGACACCTCCCGCACCTCCGCCAGACGTCGTCGCGGGAGCCTGCGGCGGGAAGGCCGGCACCCTGCGCAACTGCATGGCCGGGCGCAGCGCGAGGGTCAGATCGGGACCAGCCGGTCGCGGCCGGGTCGGCCCGCTCTCGCCTCCGGGTGCCGAGGGCGAGGGTGCACCGGCGGCCTCGACGGGAGGCGCGGGCGCGGCGCCGTCATGTCGAACTGCGCCTTGTCGCACGGAGGGTGAGAGGGCCGTACGGAGCTGCCGTCGGGGGAGTACGAGGGCGTCGGTGCCGGGCTGCGGACGTACGGCAGGTGTGTCCGCACCGCTGGGCATGTCGCTCCGGAGCGAGCGCACGCCACCCGTGGTGCCTTCACCGCCCGCGAGTGCGGCATCTGTGCCGATGTCTCGCCGCAGGTGTGACGGGCTCGCGCTGGTGCCTCGTCCCGCTGTCGCCGTGTTCCCGGGGTTCCCGGTGCTCCCGGGTTTGGTGGCTCGGGCGGAACGGCGTACGTGCGTGGCCGCAGAACCACCGGCGTCCGGGCTGCCGGAAGGCTCGGGTTCGGCGTCGGGCCGGGTCTGCCGCTGCACCGCGCGCAAGAGCAGCGGCCCGCCGTCGGTCGCCGTGCCGCGGGCGGTCGACGGGCGGGTGACCCCGTGGATCAGGCCGACGGGGGCGTCCGGTACGACCGCGTGCCCGAGGTCCGTGCCGAAGGAGGGGTTCTGCCACACGGCGAGTTGCGAGCGGAACCGCAGTCCGTCGCTGACGCCGCGCGCCGAGCGCGCGACCGTGACCGTCGGCGGGGCGACCTGTCGCCAGCCGCCGTCCCAGTCGCCGGGCTGATGAGACCGGGACGGGCCGGGCTCGGAGGACGGCCCAGGGTCCTGGGCAGATGTCCGATGAGGCCGGCCCGCGGCGGACCCCTGGACCGGCCGGTCCGTGGCGCGACGGAACCTGTCCCAGAACCCCATCCGATCAACCGCCTTCGTTCGCACGGGTGTTGATCCGCGCAATCTCTCGTACCCACTGCTGACGCTCGGCGTGGGTGAGGTCGAGGATGTCCTCACGCTGCCAGTGGAAGTGATAGGCCACGTACGCGAGTTCCTCCCGCAGGCGGGGGAGCGCGTACGTCACGATTCCCCCAGGCGCCCACCCGAGAAGTCCACCTCGAACGAACCACTGCACAGCGGGCAGGTCACCGCGGCGTGCGTGTGGCCCTCGCTGTTGATGCGCCGGTAGAAGTCCTGGAGGAACGCGACGTCCGTGGCGTACATCTGCTCCACTATCCCGGCGTGCACGTCCTTGATGTCCCCGAGCCGGGTGACGACCTGGCTCAGCAGCACCACACTCAGATAGGCCGGGTTCTCCTTGACCCGCAAGTCGATCTGCGGGCGGAGCTCGTCACGCGCGGTGGCGAGGCGCATCGAGCCGTGCCGATGCACGTTTCCGTCCTCGTCGACGTAGCCGCGCGGCAGCTCGAACTCGAATTCCGTGCCGGGGTTCTGGCGACGCGATGCGGAGCGCGACGGCGATGCGGGAGCCTGCGTCGGCTCCTGCGCGGCGTCCGAGGAGTCCAGGAACTCTTCCAGGCTGCCCGACGAAACGGTGCGACGCCTCATTCGACCTCGATCTCCTCGAACTGGATCGTCACGGTCTCGGTGGCCGCCGAGGACTCACCGGCCTTGAGGGAGGGGCCCTCCCACTTGCTCACCCAGCCGTTCTTGAGGTTGACACGGCGGACGGTCTGCTTCTCGGTGTCCTTGTACTCGATGGTGATGTTCTGGCGCGCGGAGTTGATCGCGCCCTTGTTCAAGGTCTCCTTGATCCACTTGGTGAACTCGCTGCTCTTGTCGAGTCCCCGGGTGATCGTGATCTCACCGGCCTTCCTCGCCCCGGGCTGCTTGCGGATGATGTTCTCGCCCCGGTCGGTGTTCTGCTTGATCTCCACGACGTCTTCCTCGACGGAGACTCCGCTGACCTCCTGGATCAACTCGACCAGAATTCCGCCGAGTTGCAGGCCGAAGACGTGAGTAGTGAGGGCGTCACCATTTGCCATTGCTGTGGATCACCTTTCATCCGGGGTACGGCCGGTCGGGTTCGGGGCTGCCGGGATCCGCGGTTCACTCGTCGACGAGACTGGTGCTGTCGGAGAACTGCGAGAGGCGGAAGATCACGAACTCGGCGGGCTTGACGGGGGCGACCCCGATCTCGCAGATGACCTGGCCGAGGTCGATCGACTCCTGCGGGTTGTTCTGCCGGTCGCACTTGACGTAGAAGGCTTCGTCCGCGTTCTGGCCGAAGAGCGAGCCACGCCGCCACTCCTCGGTGAGGAACGCGCCGATATTGCGCCGGATGCTCGCCCAGAGACGGTCGTCGTTGGGCTCGAAGACGACCCACTGGGTGCCCAACAGGATGGACTCCTCGATGTAGTTGAAGAGTCGGCGGACATTCAGGTAGCGCCAGGCCGGGTCCGAGGAGAGGGTGCGCGCACCCCAGATCCGGATGCCGCGCCCGGGGAAGGCCCGGATGCAGTTGACGCCGATCGGGTTGAGGAGGTCCTGCTCGCCCTTGCTGATCCGGAGGTCGAGGTCGACCGCGCCGCGGATGACCTCGTTGGCGGGTGCCTTGTGCACGCCGCGCTCGGCGTCGCTGCGCGCCCACACGCCGGCCACGTGACCGCTCGGCGGCACCGTGGTGTTCCGGCCGGTCGCGGGGTCGAACACGCTGATCCACGGGTAGTACAGGGCGGCATAGCGGGAGTCGTACCCGGCCTCGTCGTTGCGCCAGGTGCGTACCTGCTGGGCGTTGAGGTCGGGTGGGGTGTCCAGGACGGCGACCCGGTCACCCATCTGCTCGCAGTGCGAGATCACCGCGAGCTGCACGGTCCTGAGGCCCTCGGCGTCGATGTCGCCCCGCTGATGGGCGCTCATCAGGTCCGGAACGATGACCATCGTGATCTCGTCGATGGCTTCGAGCCCGGAGAACCCGGTGCGGGCCGTCGCGTCACCGACGTACTCGGTGGGGTCGAGGCGGGCGATGCCGTGGGACGAGGAGGTCGTGGCGGGCGGCGGGGCCGGGACGGAGGGGAGCGCGACGGTCTGGCTCTGCGGGCGGTTCTGCGTCGCGCCCCGCTGCTCGGTGACGGTGATGAGCTTCGACTCCCGCAGTTGCGTGAGGACGTAGCCCTTGACGTTCTTGCGGCTGGAGAGATCGTAGCTCTCGGCGACCTTGCCGCCCTGGTGCACCAGCAGTCTGAAGCGGTCCTCGGGCGGGTTCTCCCCGTCGGGGTCGGTGATCTCCAGGGACAGGCCGGAACCGGCCCCGGGCAGCGCGGCGAAGAGGAAGCCGGCGAGCGCGACGGGTTCGGGCGCCGCCTCGACGGCCGCCGGGCCGCGGTTGGGGGAGGAGCCGTCGGCGGACCCGCCGACGCGGACGACATAGGCGGTGCCGCCGCCGTTGGCGAAGTAGCCGTAGACCGAGTGGGCGAGATAGGTGTCCGGAGTGAAGCCGCCGAACGTCTGCACGTACTGGTCCCAGTTGGTCACCAGGGTCGGCTGATGGAACGGTCCGGTCTCCGCGAAGCCGACGAAGGCAGCGACCGCGGTGCCGACTCCTTCGATCGGCCTCGCACCGGACTGCACCTCTTCCACGTACACGCCCGGGGTGAGGTACGAAGGCATGCTCGCTCCCTAATACGTCGGCGGTCACTTCCGTCACTTCCGAGTCTGGGAGGCGGCGCCGCCGCGCGACAGGCCTCGGAGTCCCAGGTCGGGGGCAGAGTCACTGCCTTTTCCGGGTACGTCCTTCAGCCGCTCCGACGGCGTCGTGCGTGATCTCACCCCCGCGGCCCGGCGCACTGCGGCCTCGCACGGCCTGACGGGGCAGCCGCAACTGTCCCCGAGGTGCAGCTGCGCGTCGGCACGGGGCAGAGCCGACGGCTCTAGGAACGGGTCGGCTCCCGGTGGGCCTCGTCAAGCCAGGGCCCGAACTCGGTCTCCAGGACGAGCCGTCCGAGCTTGCGGTACTCCTGCAGGACGGCCGTCACGACCTGCGCCATGCCGAGCGGTCGGCCCGCATCGGCCGCGAGATACGCGGCAGTGACCGTGCAGGCGCGGATCGACCCGCCGGCCAGCTCGAAGCGCTCCGCGCAGAAGTCGAGGTCGAGCTCCTCGTCGCGCGGCAGCTCGGTGCCGAGGCACTGGTCCCACAGGGCGCGGCGCTGTCGCACATCGGGCATCGGGAACTCCGCGACCACGTCCAGGCGCCGTGTGAACGCCTCGTCAAGGTTGGCGCGTAGATTGGTGGTGAGCACGGCGATGCCGTCGAAGGACTCCATGCGCTGGAGCAGATATGCCGACCCCATGTTGGCGTGCCGGTCGTGCGCGTCCTTGACCTGCGAGCGCTTGCCGAAGATCGCGTCCGCCTCGTCGAAGAGCAGCACCCCGTTCGCCTCGGAGGCCTCGGCGAAGATGCGTTCCAGGTTCTTCTCGGTCTCACCGATGTACTTGTCCACGATGGTCGACAGGTCGACAACGTACAGCTCCATGCCGAGGTCGGCGGCGATGACCTCGGCCGACATGGTCTTGCCCGTGCCCGACTCGCCGGCGAACAGGGCGATGACCCCATGGCCGCGCCCGCCGCCCGGCCGCATCCGCCACTGCCCGAGCACCAGCTCCCGGTTCCGGGCGCGCAGCGCGAGCTCACCGAGCTGCCGTCGCGTGGCCGCAGGGAGTACGAGATCGTCCCAGTCCACCGCGGGCTCGATCCGTCGGGTCAGGCGCTCAAGACCTGCGCCGTTCTGGGCCCGTACGGCGTCGCGCAGGTCGGCCGCCGTCACGGGGCGCCCGGCGATGGCGGCGACCCGGGTGGCGACGGTCGCGGCCCGGCGCACCTGGCCGGAGTCGAGGCGGTGGGCGGCGAGCGCGCCGACGAGCTCGTCGGCCGGCGCGGGGTGCGCGGCCCCGATGGTCTCGGCCGCCTGGCTCAGTGCCCGCCGCCACTGCCTGGTGACCTGCTCCGGTGACGGCGGAGCCACGGTGATGCGCACGGGGCTCTCCGCCGCCCACAGCGGGTCCCAGCCCTTTCTGCCGTACGTGATGAGCGGGATTCCGTCGGCCGCCGCACACAACTCCCTGAGCAGAGCGGCCCGTTCGGGGAGTTTTGGTTCGAGGGCTTCGAGCGGCCCGAGGACGATGCCGCCAGCGCTCAGCCTGGCCTCGGTGGCCACGACGCGCGGCAGATGGCCGGCCGGGACGTGGGCCGCGGCCGCGTTGGCGGTCTCCGCGACGAGGGCGGGGACGTCGAGGACCAGCGGACGGCGCCCCGCAGCCAGGAGCGAGTCGACCGCGAGACGCCCGGCGTCGCCGCCCCGGTCCAGCAGGTGGACCAGGCCACTGCCGGTGCGGGCGGCGGCCGCCACGCGATGACTGTCGTCGTCGTACGGCTCGGCGAGGCATGTCGTGCGACCGCGCTGAGCGCGGAGCACGCCGAGCAGCCGCACGTCCGGTTCCTGGTCCCCGAGCAGGTGCGCCGTCACCCGATCCGGCACCCTCAACACCCGGGAGAGGTAGGGGTGTTGAGGCTCAGCGATCTCTATGAGACCGCCCGCTACGAGCGGCGCGGACGGCGTGAGACGGAAGCGCCCCGCGCCCGCGGCCGGCCGACCGCACAGCTCAAGGGCCAGGCCGACGGTGGGCCTGCGCCGGCTGAGGTCGTCGTTGAGGTAGCCGTAGAGCCGCTCGAAGCGCGCGTCGAGGTCGGGCGCCACCGCGACGAGCAGCAGTTCCACATCGAGCGGGGACAGGCCGAACGCGGCGGCCAGTTCGTGCAGGACCGACCCGGGCGGGGGCGCGACCCAGTCACCGGTGACGGAGCCCGACGCGGGGGACTCGTCGAGGATCCGCTGGACCGCCTCGGGCGTGAGGTACTGGCCCCGGTACGGGTCGTCCGGGTCGGGGTCGACGGCGCGGCGCGCGGCCACCGCCTCGCGCACCCGCTGCTCGACGAGCCGCAGCCGCGTCCAGAGGTGGTCGTCGGCCCCGAAGGGCTCCGTGCCGGACAGCACATGAACGGCCTGGCTCATTCCTGACGCCCTCCGCGACGGCGCCGCGCGGGCGTGGGCCTGCGCTCGCGCGGCGACGAGAACCCGTCGGGCCCCGGGTCGCGGATGCCCGCGTAGCGCAACTGCCGCCCCGGTACGTCGTCGTCGGTGCCCGCGGACGAGGCGACGGACTTGACGATGAGGCCCTCGGTGACCGGCGGCCCCGCCGGTGTGCTGTCACCGGACAGCGGCGCGATGACCGTCAGGCTGATCGAGGCCTTGAGCTCACCGCCGAGCGCCGACCACACGTCGTGGGCCGACGGACCGTCGGGGCCGCCCCCCGCGAACAGGGGGACGGTGAGGCCGAGTTCGGCGAGGGAGCCGGTGAGCACCCGTTTGGGCAGCATCTCCTGGGCGATCAGGCGCCGCAACACCTGGGAGAGCAGCCGGTGTTCGTCCTGTGGGCGGTTGGTCCACGCCGTGACCAGGTAGGTCAGCTCGAACCAGCGTGGCGGTGTGCGCCATGCGACGACCAGGCCGTCGGTGTCGTACTCCTCGGCCGTGCCGGAGCGCCGCCGCGCGGCGTCCTCCCGGATGCCGTACAGGAACACGCTGACCGTCGGGGCGTTGCGGCGCGCGGACCAGTCCCGGGTCGGGGCGTCGAAGACGAGGTCCACCCCCGCGTCCTCCAGGCCCGCCTCGGCGAGCAGCAGCCGCAGCCCCTCGTCGACTTCGTGGATCATCGGCGCTCCACCTCGTCGGGCGGCTGCACGCTGCCCGTCACCACGAGGAACTTCGTCGTGACGGGGCTGAAGCCCGGACCTGCGGCGGTGATGAGGCGGGGTCCCGTCTGGTCCTTGGTGAGGATCAGGAGCTGGCCGATGAACGTCCCGTCCGGGCCGGGGAGCGTCGGAGCGGCCGCCGCCGTGATGCCCGGCTGCCAGGTGAAGGCGACGGGCGCGCCGGGCGGGAAGTCCTTGCCGCGCACCGAGGTCACGAATCCGGGTTTGCCGATGGGAGGCACGGCGACGATGCGCGGCTGGAGGATGCGCAGCGGCGTACGGGCGACGTTGTCGTTCGGGTTGGCGTCCGTGCCCGTCGTGGTGAGGGTCCCGGTGACCTGGGTGCGCTCGGCGTGTTGCGGGCTGAGGACGACGCGTACGACGGCCGAGGCGCCCTGGGGCAGATCGGGCAGGGCGCACTGGAGGGAGGCGTCGCAGCCGGCCGGCGGCGCTCCGTGGGGGATGTCCGGGGGCAGTCCGAGCGCGAGGCGCAGCCCGGTGGCAAGAGCGTTGCGGCCGTTGCGGACCGTGTAGGTGACCACGACGTGGCCGCCGACGTAGCCGGGGTTCGGTTGCGCGGTGACGGTCACGCCGGGGCCCGCAGTGGGCGGGGGCGGCGCCGGAGGTGTGGGCGGTGTCGTCGGCGGTGTCGTCGGCGGTGTGGTCGGAGGCTGTGTCACGGGGGTGACGGGCACGACGGTCTCCGAGGCGTTGTCCGTCGGGTTGGGGTCGAGGACGGCGCCGTTGACGGACCAGCCGATGTGCTGGTCGCCGGTGCTCACGCCGGTCACCCGCACGGTGACGGGCACGCTCGCGCCGGGTGCGATGACACCCAGGTCGCACTGGAGGGAACCGGCGGGACACGTCCCGGCCGGGCTGGTGAGCCCGTCGATGCGCAGGCCCGAGGGCGGCGCCGCGGTGAACACCGTGCCGGGAGAAGCCGCGGGGCCGTTGTTGACGACGGTGACGGTGGTCGAGGTGGACGAACCGACTGTGAGAGACGGCAGCCTGGCGGGTGCGTGCACGGCCAGGTCGACGGACTGCTGGACGCTCGGCTCCTTCTGCCGTCCGGGCAGCGTCTTGGTGAGCCAGCCGACGCCCCCGGTCATCAGGTCCAGCGACTGAAGGGCCTCCGGCTCGTTCGGGGCCAGCCCCCTGCGGGAGCTGAACACCAGCGTCTTGCCGTCGGCGCACCAGGCCACGTCGCGCGGCTGGAACGGCCCGGTCACGGAGGTGTCGGGCAGCGGCTGACGGCAGGCGTCCGGGGTGCCGCCGAGACCCGCGGGGGCCACGACCTTGCAGTCGCCGCCCGTGACGGACGCGACGAGGAGGCCGTCGCGCTCGTTGACGCGGCCGCCGCCGTCCTTGCGGTTGAACGCGAGGGTGCGCCCGTCCGGCGAGAACGCCGGGCTGTCGTCGATCACGTCACAGGAGCCGGGGCAGATCGTTGCGCTGAAGTCCTTCTGCTGGTCGAGGGCGTTCACCGGCACGGTCCAGATGTGCTTGTTGCCGCCGCCCCCGTTGATCACCGCATTGCGGGTGAACGCGATCGTGGTGCCGTCCGAGGACCAGGTGGGCTGTGCGTCGCCGCCTGCCGCCTGACCTGCGGGAGGCGTGAGTTCGTGGACGATCGCCCCGGTCGCCGTGTCGGCGATCAGGACGCGGCCGGGCCCCGAGGCACTGCCGGCCCCGCCGGGGGACGTCCTGGTGAAAGCGAGGAACCTGCCGTCCGGGGAGAAGGTCGGGTCGGTGTCCCAGTCCTTCGGGCCGCGCCCCGCGATCGGCATCGGCGCGGCGTGCGATCCGTCGGCGTCGGCGAGCCAGATCCGCTCGATCCTGCTGTTCTGCACGTCCTCGAAACGCGTCAGGACGATCCGCCGTCCGTCCGGAGTGTAGTTCTGCCGCTCGTCCCAAGGGTCGTACCCGGCAGCGGGGTTGAAGAGCGGATCGAGGGCCGGGTCGGTGTTCGTGTCGGCCGCCGGGTCCTCCTTGAGGATGGCCAGCCCGAGATCGCGGGGGTCCGAGCCGTCCTGCCGCGCGTCCTGGAGCGTCGCGACGTGCACCGCGGGCGCGGAGGTGCGCGCGACGATCACCTTGCCGCCGTTGAGGGGGCCGAGCCAGGTAGGTGAGTCGACCGCGCGGTTCTCGCTGAGGACCAGCGTCGGCGGATCCGTCGCGTGTGCCTGGGTCCGGTAGACGTGGTCCCAGTCGCCCTCGCAGCCACAGGCTCGATCGGGACTGAGGAAGAGCAGACCGTTGCCATCGGGCAGCCAACTTGCGCTCCTGGTACGCCAGTTGGCGGCCGCGCCAGCGAGGAGTGAGCCGTCGGTGCCCTTGCCGTCGGTGACGCGCAGGCTCGGGTTCCGCTGCCCGCTCGCGGTGAACGTGTAGGCGACGAGGTCACGGTGGGCGGGGTCGTCCACCGGGTTCCACACCGGCTCGGTCGCCTGCCCGGCCAGGGCGCCGGTGAGGAGGGTCGCTGTGCCGCCGTCCAGTGCCCGCGTGTAGATCTGCGAGCCGCGCACGGGATCGGAGTCGCTCGTGTACGCGATGCGGGTGCCGTCGGGCGACACGGTGGGCGAGGCCTCGTCGGCGGGGGAGTCGGTGAGTCTGCGCAGCCCGGAGCCGTCGGTGCGCACCAGCCACAGGTCCCGCTGCGTCTGTCCCGCGGGGCCGCCCGGCTCCGCCGAGTCGAACACCACCGACGTTCCGTCCGGGGTGAGGCGCGGATGCGCGGCGTCGCGCCCGGTCGTCAGCTTGCGCACGGCGCCGGTCGCGTCGCGCAGGTAGACCTGCGGCTTCACGTCGTCGCGCAAGCTGGTGAAGACCGTCATGTCGCCGTGCGCGGCGGGGTGTTGGTCAAAGTGGGCCGGCCCGGCGCCGAACACGGGCGTGCTCGACGTGGTCGTACTGACCTCGCCGAGGCTGCGGTGCTCCGTACCGGCGTACGCGACCCGCCCGGCGCTCGGCGCCGCCGCGTCCGCCGCCTCGGCCCGGCCGCCGAGGCCCTGCCCGGAGGCGGCGCTCACCACGAGCAGCGGCGCGAGCAGCAGAAGGGCGGCACCGATTCTGCGTAGCTGATGCCGCCCGGTGGGGCCAGCGGTGCCGATCACGGTCCACCTCGCAGTCTGGGAAGGGTCTCCGCGCACCACCCTCAGGGCCGGGCCGGGCCCGAGGACAGGCCGCAGGGGCCTGTCCTGGGGGAAGAGCTCTTGCGCTTTAGGGCAGGAGCGAGGGCCCCGCCCGGCACCGGGCCGCTATATGAGCCCGTGCCGCATCGCGTATCCGACCGCGTGGGCACGGTTGCGTAACTGCAGACGGGTGGTGACCTCGTGCAGGACGTTTTTCACCGTGCGCTCCGAGTACGATGTCTTCTGCGCGATCTCGGCGGTGTCGAGGCCCTCCGCGACGAGCCGGAGCATGTCCGCCTCTCGCGCTGTGAGGGTGGACTGGCTGAACCCGCGCGGGTCGAGCACGGAGCCCTGCACGCCGCCCAGGTGGTCGAGGAGCCTGCCGAGCAGGTCGCCGGGGAGCATGCCCTCCCTGTTCGCGAGGGCCTTGATCAGCTGCACGAGCCGGTCCTGGTCGGCCTCCGCCCGCCGCAGAATGGCCGCGACCCCGGACTCCACGACGGTCTGCAGCGTTGTGAGTCCGAAGGAGCCGACGACGAGCCCGGTCCGGGTGGCGGTGTTGTGGCGCAGCCGGTGCAGCAGTTTGACGGCGTCGTCGTCCACGGTGTCCACCACGACGAGTGAGGCCTGCGCGCGGTCGGCCTCGGAGTCCGCGAGCAGCTCCACCTCGGGGCGCTGGCGCAGCTGTTGGACGACGCCGGTGTGCAGGATCAGGTCCTGCGCGTAGATGGACACGGAGACGCGACGGGGTTTGGTGTGGGGGGCGGAGGGCACCATCGCCCTCAGCTCGGGCGACATGGGGGACCGCACCGGGATGGTGACCGTGCTGTGCTCGTCGTGTGATGCCATTGATGGGTACTCGTTTCTAGAGATCCAGTCCAGACGTGTGTGGGGGGGAAAAAGCCGTCCGCACCGGGGCCGGCGCGGATCTTCGTGTGGTGGTGTGCGTCGTGCGGGTGGTGAGTGCCGTGCCGTGCGGGTCCGGGGTGCGGACAGTGGGGGCAGGGGCCGGGTGCGTGACGGGGGCACCGTGACTGCCCGGCCATTGCCCTCCTGCCTCTCGTGCAACGGACGCCATCGCATTTAGGTTCACCGCGTGACCGCATCTGCTGCATCTGCCGAAATTGAAATCCCGCCGGTGACGGTGACGCCCGGCGGTGAGGCGACCACGACCCTGACCGTTCGCAACGACGGCGACATCGTCGAGGCCTACACGCTGGAGACCGTCGGTGACTGCGCGGCGTGGAGCACCGTCGAACCGGCCCGGGTCTCGCTGTACCCCGGCACGTCCGAAACGGTGACCGTGCGCCTCGCCCCGCCCCGCTCGCCCGAAGTCCGAGCCGGGGACATTCCGCTCGGCGTGCGCGTACTGCCCGCGGAGCACCCGGAGTTGGTCCGGGTCCCGGAGACAACCGTCCACGTCGAGGCGTTCCGGGAGTTGCAGCGGGAACTCCAGCCGCGGCGCAGGCGCGGCTGGCTCGGCGCGCGCTACCGGGTCGCGGTGCGCAACCAGGGCAACACTGCCGCGGGCATCGCCTTCACCGGCCGACAAGCAGGTGAAGAACTCCGGTTCGGCTTCACGCCGAGCCGGCCCCGCCTGGAGCCGGGGGAGTCCACCGAGGTACGCCTGCGCGTGCGGACCGGCAAGGTGATCTGGTTCGGCAAGCCGGTCACCTGGCCGTTCCAGGTGGATGTGGCACACGCCGAGGAGACGGCCTCCGACGAGGAGGGGAAGGGGCGGCCGTCAGGTGAACAGGTCGGCGCTGGTCAACACCCGCCCATGGACGGCGAGTTCGTCCAGCTCTCGGTCTTCCCGAAGTGGTTGCTCGCCGTGCTGGCCGCGCTCCTGGCGCTCTTGATCGCGTGGTTCGCGCTGGTGCGGCCCGCCGTGCAGAGCACCGCCAAGCAGGCCGCCAACGACGCCGTCAGCAAACCGAGCCCGAACCCGAGCGCCCAGCAGGGCGGCACGCCCGGCACGGGAACCGGCAGTCAGGGCAAGCCCTCGGGCAGCGGCGCGACGGGATCGGGCGGCGGTAGCGGATCGAGCCCGGAGCCGGGCACGGCCGGTGGCGGCCAGCAGAGCTCGGCGACCATCGACGTCCAGACGGACGGCGGCGCGACAAAGACCGGGGTCTACCAGGTCCCGGCCGGCAAGGTCTTCGGGATCACCGACATCGTCGTGGCCAACTTCCAGGGCGACGAAGGCGTTTTGACCATCACCTTCGGCGACCGCAAGATCACCACGATCGCTCTGGAGACCTTCCGCAACCAGGACTACCACTGGGTGACTCCTATCGAAATCTCCGAGAATGCCACGGTGACCGCGAAAGTGACGTGCGCGAAGCCGGGCACACCGGCCACCGGGAAGCAGGCATCCGGGTGCGATGAGGTGTTGAACGTGAGTGGGGTGCTGAGCGATGTCAGACGATGAGGGGCCTGCCGTATGAAGCGGTCGTCGCGGTCGCCCGAACCGGACCGGCGATCCGGGGCATTGGCCGGATCGTGATGGTGGGTTGCGGCCGGAATTCGTGAGGAGGAGGCGCCCACGCAACACAGAAACCAGAGAACGGATGCAGTCTTCCCCTCAATGCGTGTGCTCACCGGTTCCCCGCGACAGCCTCCGGGCCTCGCCGCGCTGATTCCGGCCCGCCGCCGCAGACCTGACGGATCCGCAACTCCTCCCGGCACCGTTGCCGTGCGCGTGCGTCCCACGGAACGAGGCCCGGTGCACGTGCACCGGGCCTCGTCCTCGTGATCAGCCCTGCATCAGGATCGTCAGGACGAGACGGTTCTGCCCGCTCTGCGGGGTGAAGCGGTTCGCCCAGCCCCACTGCTCGTGGAAGGTCTGCATCTTCTCCACGGGCCCGTACATCTGGAAGTACCACTGAGGGTCGCCCGAGCTCAGGGTGTCCTCTTCCTCGTGCCGCGCGTAGTTCTCCATCGTGACGTGGTCGCGTCCGCTCTTGGCCACGACGGAGGCGAAGTGGAAGTCCAAGCCGCCGGATGTGGAGTCGGGGCGCAGCCCCTTGATCATGAAGATGTCGCCGACGCCGGCCTTCGCGGTGAACTCGTTGACCTTGAACTTCTCGTACGCGGCCTGGAGCCGGGGCAGTTGTGCCGGGTTGTCGCGGAACGCCATGACCCCCTGGATCATTTCGCTGATGACGGCCGCAAGGCCCGGCAGCATGCTCTGGTCTCTGATGGCCGCGTTCCTGGCGGCCGCGTACCGCGTCCGGAGGTCGTTGACCGCGGCTGAGCCCGCCAACTCGCCGATGACCTTGAAGATGGCTTCGAAGTACAGATCCTCACCGGTGAACTGCGGTGCGGGTCGTGAGGTGACCTCAGTGGCGATCTCGTTGCAGCGCTGCGAGAGCCGCACATCCAGACCGCGCTGCGGCGCCTGGCCGTGCCCGGGGTTGCGCACCACGGGTTCGACCTGCCACAGCGTCAAGTTCTGGTCCATGATCTTGATGTTGAGGAACCGTTTGGTCCGCTGCAGTGTCAGATAGCCCTGACCTTGGTCGAGCCGCACCTTGCCGTGCAGTTGGGCGTTGGCCTTGTCGATGCGATCGGATGTGGCGAAGAACGTCTTGGCCTGGCGGCCGTCGGCGATGTGCTCCACCGCCAGGTCCATCTTCTCGGCAAGGCGCAGCGGTACCTGGCCGTTGTACACGACGTTGAGGCTGCCGTCGGCCGCCACGAAGCTGTCCGCCTGCCGGGGCCCGGTGCGCGGGTCCTGGACGATGCGGGGCCGCTCTTCCTGGCTGGGGAAGAAGTCCGGTGCGGCGGGCCCGGGTTGGCCCTGGGCGTCGAGCGTGCCCATGTTCGGGTAGTTGGCGTCGCCGGGGTGGACGACGACGAAGCGCTGAACGGGGTTCGCGGCCACCCTCTGCGCCGACGCCCTGTGGTGCGCCGCATGACCGGGTGCCTCGTGAGAGGCGTCGACAGCGGCCGGGAGGGGCCGGGCCAGGACGCGGCGGGCGTTGTCCTCGGCGGCCCGCTCGAAGCGGTCCGAGGGGTCGCTGACCCGCAGCCCGTTGCCGTGGTCGGTGCCCGCGACGGGCCCCTGACGCTGCTGGATCACATGGGTCAACTCGTGGGCGAGGGTGTGCCGGTCGCCGCCTCCGTCGCCGATGACCACGTGGTTGCCCGAGGTGTACGCGCGCGCCCCCAGCTCCTGCGCCGAACGCTGGGCGTCGGCACCGGTGTGCACCCGTACATCGGAGAAGTCCGCGCCGAGGCGGGTCTCCATGTCCGTGCGCACGGCCCCGGTGAGCGGCTTGCCGGAGGTCCCGAGAACCTTGGGGACCGTGGAGGGCTCCACCGGCCCACCTGCCGAGGCGTCGGTGTTCTGCGGGGGCCGGGCCCGTCGTTGCAGCGCGCGCACCGCGGCGGCGTTCCCGGCGGTGCGCTGGAGGTCGAACAAGGCGGCCGGGGACAGAAGCCCGGCGGGAGGCCGCTCTGCCGCGTGGTCCGCCGGCTCGGCGCGCGGCTCCCGCCGCAGCGCTTTGGCAGTTGGGCCCTGCTTCTGCTGTACGACGCGCACGGGGCGCCTCCCTGCGTGATCCCGTCGACGGTGAACCGATCCCTTCATGGTGCCGGTGCGGGTAGGGGCCGGGCCAGAGTCGGAAGGGGTAGTCCAGGGTGCCCTGGCGGGACACCTCACCTTCCTTGCACGGCGGGAAGCAGCTCCCAGCAGCCGCAAGAGACTCGCCCGCCGCGACGGTGCTCCGGCCGGACGCCACCCTGCGCCGCTTGCAGACTGCCCGGGGTACTCGCTCTGGTGGCGCCGTGCTGTGCGTCCCCGGGGTGCCTCCCTCCCACTCACCCGAGCAGGGGGGGGCATACACCGGGAGCGGCCGCTGATGTCCGTGGGGCAAGCAAGCTGTGACGGACACGAGGAGCGGACCATGTCGAAGGCAGTGCGGTTCGACGAGTACGGCGGAATCGGCGTCCTGCGGGTGATGGACGTGCCCCTTCCCGAGCCCGCCGAAGGGGAGGTGCTGGTCCAGGTGAAGGCCGCCGGCATCAACCCGGGCGAAGCGAAGATCCGCGAGGGGCTCCTGCATGACCGCTGGCCCGCCACCTTTCCGTCCGGCCAGGGCAGTGACCTCGCGGGAATCGTCGTACGGGTCGGCGCGGGGGCGGAGGGATTCGCTCCCGGAGACGAGGTGGTCGGTTTCACGAATCGGCGGGCCAGCCACGCCGAGTACGTGATCGCGGATGCCGGGGAGTTGACGCCCAAGCCCGCGGGCGTCCCCTGGGAAGTGGCCGGGGCGCTCTTCGTCGCCGGGACGACGGCGTACGCGGCCGTGCGCGCGGTGTCGCTCACGCCGGGCGACACGGTGGTGGTGTCCGCGGCTGCCGGAGGCGTGGGATCCCTGGCCGTGCAGCTGGCCAGGCGCGCCGGGGCCGAGGTGATCGGCATCGCGGGCCCGGCCAACCATGCCTGGCTCGCATCCCACGGGGTCAAGCCGGTCGCGTACGGCGCGGGTCTGGCCGATCGGCTACGCAAGGAAGCGGATCACATCGACGCGTTCATCGACACCCACGGCGACGGCTATGTGAAGCTGGCGCTTGACTTGGGCGTGGACCCGGCGCGGATCGACACGGTCATCGACTTCGCCGCTGCTCAGGAGTTCGGCGTGAAGACCGAGGGCAACGCGTCGGCGGGCAGCGTCGAAGTCGTCGCGGAGCTGGCATCGCTGGTCGCGGAGGGCGAGTTGGAGGTGCCCATCGCCGCGGTGTTCCCGCTGGACGAGGTACGAGCAGCGTTCGAGGGACTGGAGAAGGGGCACACCCGGGGCAAGATCGTGCTGCTGCCCTGAGCGTGACGGCCCGACCGTGGCGAGAGCACCCGCACTTCGCGCAGGCGGTCAATGCTCGCGGGTGTTGGGTCCGAGGGTGCTCGTGGCTTACGGCCTCGGGGGAGTTGGAGGGCGTTGGCCGACGGGGCAATGGTCGCTCAGTTGAGTTGATGGCGAGTCGATCGCCCGGACCGGAGTCCGGGGCATGAGCAGCCCTGACCTGGTTGGGGCAGCAGCCTGTGAACTTCCCTGCAGATTGGATGAGTTGTGAAGCGACGCACTTGAGCCCGTGCGGCCTGTTCCCATCCCGCCCAGTCTGGCGTCACGCGTGTGACCTTCTTCGACTGCTCCGGACCGAGCACCGTGCTCCAGGCGCGGACTGCGGCACACCGAGCAGGGGTGTCCTGGGCCGTGGTTCGCGTGGATTCGCCGACCATCATCCGGCTGTGCGATCTCACCCGCGGCGGCCCGCTGTTCGGGCTGGGGCTCGGGGGCGGTGATCAGATCAAGGACCACCGGCACGACCACGGGGGCCGTCATGGACTGCCCCCTCGTACAGCATGCACAGACGCCGGACAGCCCCGCCAGGATGAGTGTCCCGGCGGGGCTGCCGCACCCCTGCTGTCCCGCGTGCCGGTCTCGGCTGGCGGAGGTGATCCAGGCCAACAGCGGCAACCGCCGTTGAGACTGGGGCATCTGAGCGGAAGGTGCAGGTTGTGGGTTCCTTCCGGATGCAGGACCTGTGGTGTCAGGCCTTGGTCCGGTAGGAACCGGATCGGTAGGCCTTGCCGTAGGGGCATTCCGCCTTCGCGTACTCCCAGCGCCAGGCACTGGTCTGGGTGCTGCCGTCGGAACACCTGATCGTCGACTGGACATAGACGTTCTTGCCGGCGCAGTTCGCGTGGAAGCGCCCTGCCCTGCCGGGGCCCGCCGCGTCGTGCCACGTCGTACACGACACCGCGGGCGACATGCTTGGGACGCTTGCGGAGGCGGTCCCCGCCGCCACCGAACCGAACAGGGCTGTTGCGACAGCCCCGATCGCGATCAACTTCTTCATGGTCTGCTCCCCGATTTCGGTCAGGCGGCGTGCCCGTGCTGGCGGCACGCCGACGGCTCGACCCTAGGCAACAGCGAGAGTTGGGGCATACCGCAGCCGGTTGACATCGCCTGCAACGGCTGCGGTAGCCAGGCCTGTTCGCGCTGCACCCGTCGGTGGACCCCACCCGCCCCGACCTGGCCGGGGCTTCCATGCAAGGCGGCGGACGCCGCTGGAAATGGCCTGAAACCGCATGCCGCGTGATGGTGCGCCGCGCCGATCGCCTGCTGCTGCGATGACCGGGGGGAGCCTTGGCGATTGAGAGTGGTCACCCATCGGGTGCGGCGAGCCAGGCTTCGCAGCGCCCTTGGAGGGTGCAGCCACCTCAGGGTTCCCGGAGCTGCGTTCGGTGGTTCGGCAAGTCTCTCAACCGTCGGCGGCGAGGCGGTCCAGCCACTCCCTCAGCAGATGCTGCTCCGCGCTGCTGAGGGGTGTCTGTTCGGGCAGTGCGGCGCGCAGGGCGCGAGCGGCGCCGGCCGGGCCGGTGTCCCGTACGGCTGGCTGTTGGTTGGTTACGGCGGTGACCATGGACTCCCGCAGAGTGGTCAACAGGGCCGGGTTGCGCCGGTGCTTCGGCAGGGACAGCCAGGTGAGCACTGCGCCGCGGGCCGTGGCATGGATGATCTGGGCCGCGAGTTCCTCGTCGACGCGAAGCCAGCCGCCGGCCGCGAGGCGCCGGATGCGGCCCATCAGGATCTCCATGCCCGCCTTGAAGGCTGCCGAGGTGGCACGGGTGGGCTCGCTGTACATGAGTGTGTACAGGGCGGGATTGGTCAGACCGAACTCGACCGCGACGTCCCAGCCGGATCTGAGGTCCGCGATGAGGTCCCGCGGGTCGGGTTCGATGTGCTTGGTGGCGAGAAACGCGGCGAAGCCGTGCTCGGCCACCGCGTCGAGCAGCCCGTCCTTGTCGCCGAACAGCCGGTAGATGGCCGGCGGCTGCAGACCCGCCGCATCAGCGACGGCGCGGGTGGTGACGGCGTCTCGACCCCCGCGCGTCAGCAAGTCGATGGCGGCCTCGATGACCCGCTGCCGGGTCTGTTCGCGACCGATGGCCGCGGCGTCGGAAGCGCTGCTCCCGCTCTGTGGACGTGATGGCATGAATCAACGATAGCGCGTGTGCGATTCCAACGTTATTATCAATGGTACGGTTCAAGTGATTCCATTGGAAACGGATCGCTGGAGGGCATCATGATCATCGTGACCGGAGCCACCGGACAGCTCGGGCGCCAGATCGTCGAGAGGTTGTTGACGCGCGTGCCGGCGGACCGGATCGGCGTCAGCGTCCGCGACCCGCAGAAGGCACAGCCTCTCGCCGACCGGGGGGTGCGGGTGCGGCAGGGCAGCTTCACCGACGCGGCCAGCCTCGCCCACGCCTTCGGGGGCGCCTCCCAGGTGCTCATCGTTTCCGTCGACAAGATGGGCGAGGAGGCCGTGCGGCAGCACCGTGCCGCGATCGACGGGGCCGTCGCGGCTGGAGCCCGGCGCATCCTCTACACCAGCCACATGGGCGCCAGTGCCTCGTCGCGCTTCCAGGCGTGCCGCGACCACGCCGCCACCGAGGAAGCACTGCGCGCCTCCGGCGTGCCGTTCACCTCTCTGCGCAATGGCTTCTACGCCGCCAGTACGGTGCAGTTCCTCGGTCACGCCCTGGACTCCGGCCAGGTCGTACTCCCTGCCGACGGGCCCGTCAGCTGGACCGCGCACCGCGACCTCGCCGACGCGGCCGCCGCCGTCCTGGCCGACGAAGGCCGCTTCGACGGCCCCACGCCGCCGCTCACAGCGGCGCACGCGCTCGGCTTCGACGACATCGCCCGCATCGCCGCCGAGGTCACCGGCCACGCGATCACGAGGGTCACCGCACCGGACGCCCACTTCCGCAGGCAGCTGGTGAGCAGCGGCGTTCCCGCCGAGGCGGCGGATCATCTGCTGGGCATCTTCGCCGCCAGCCGCGCCGGCGAATTCGCCGCCGTCGACCCGACATTGGCTACCTTGCTCGGTCGCGAACCCATCACCCTGGACGCGGTACTGCGCACGCATCTGTCCAGCAAGTGATCCATCTCCAGGAGACCGGCTCGGTCGCCGACGAGCTCAAGCGCTCGCGCATCCGGTCGCCGGGGAGCCCTCCCCGCGAGAGCAGGCGCTCACCGTCGGCGGCGCCGAGCAGCAAGTGATCATCATGTACCGGGCGGCGCCTGGAAGTCCCAGTGCCGCCGCCCTGGCCCGACTGCCCTGCCGCACGCCTGGTGGTCTCGCTTCTCGCGGTCGGCCGGCAGGTCCAGCCGGGGGACGGCGGCCTGTGCGATCTCGCTGACCGCAGTGCGCTCGCTGTACAACGGTACGGCCCATCCCTCCACTCGCCGGCACCCCGACGCCGTAGTGCTGCGGCGCACGTCCGTCCGGTCACTGCGACCACACCTCGATCGATCTTCCCGACCGAGCCCAGGTACTGCTTGCCTACGTGCGCGGTCGCCGTCCCTGCCGTGCGGTCCCGGAACCGTCGGCCACCAGCACCCCACCGCTGGCTTTTCGTCCGGAATACGGAATAAGGGATTCAGGGAACCTTTGTGGTGTGCCGGGAGTCTTTTGATGTGAGGGCGGCCGTTGACCGGGCCGCCCGACGGGGGCACCGCACGCGTTGACTCACGCGGCGGTGCGAGAGACGAGAACACGGGGGTGTTCTATCTTGACCGACATCATCGAACGCATCGCGGACCGGCTGACCGGCGAGGCACCATCGACTCCGAAGGACGGTGAACTGACGCCGTACGTCGCGCCGTTACCCGTCCCGCCGGTGCTGCGTCCCGCCGCCGGCGACGTATGCGAGGAGACGGAGATCGCCGTACGGCCGACGTGGGTGCGGCTGCACCCACAGCTGCCGCCCACTCTGATGTGGGGCTATGGGGGCTTCGTTCCGGGACCCACCATCGAGGTGCGGCGCGGCCAGAGGGTGCGCATCGCGTGGACCAACCGCGTCCCGGAGGGCAGCGAGTATCCCGTCACCTCCGTCGAGGTCCCACAGGCCGCGCCCTCACCGTCCACCGAGCCGGGATTCGGCGGCGCGGAGCCCAGCAAGGACGTCGCGGCGCTGCCGGCCTGGACGGTGACGCACCTGCACGGCGCCCGCACCGGCGGCGGCAACGACGGCTGGGCGGACAACGCTGTGGGGTACGGCGATGCCCAGCTCTCGGAGTACCCGAACGACCACCGGGCGGTGCAGTGGTGGTACCACGACCACGCGATGAACATCACCCGGTGGAACGTCCACACGGGTCTGTACGGCACGTACCTGCTGAGGGACGACGAGGAGGACGCACTCCAACTCCCTTCCGGTGAGCGGGAGATACCGCTCCTGCTGGCCGACCGGAACCTGGCCACGGACGACGACGGCCGGCTCAACGGTCGCTTGCTGCACAAGACGGTCATCGTCGACCCGAAGAACGCCGAGACCGGCAAGCCGGTGACGCTGCCCTTCACCGGCCCGTACACGACGGTCAACGGTCGCATCTGGCCGTACGCCGACGTGGACCCGGCCTGGTACCGCTTCCGCCTGGTCAACGCGTCCAACGCGCGCATCTACGACCTCGTACTTGTCGACGAGCACAACCGGCCGGTCCCGGGAGTGCTGCGCCAGATCGGCAGCGACGGGGGACTCCTGCCGAGCCCCGTGTCCGTCGACTTCGACCACGACCTGCCCGCGCTCACGATCGCCCCGGCCGAGCGGATGGACCTCCTCATCGACTTCCGGGCACTCGCGGGCAGGTCCGTCCGCTTCGTCAACAAGGGGCCGAACGCGGCACCCGGCGTCCCCGACGTGGCGGGGGGCGTGCGCTATCCGCAGGTCATGGAGTTCCGCGTCGGCCCGTGCGAGGACCCGGAGGAGCCGGGCGAGGGCAACGGCTTCGAGCTGCCGAGCGTCCTGTCCGGTTCGTTCCGCAGGATCACGCACGACGTTCAGCACGGCCATCGCCTGGTCGTGCTGACCCCGCCCGGCACGAAGGGCGGCGGCGGGCACCCGGAGCTGTGGGAGATGGCCGAGGTCGAGGACACCGGGGACCTGCGGCTCCCGGCCGACGGCATCATCCAGGTACGCGGCGCGGACGGCGCGACCAAGACCTACCACCGCATCGCACGCACCTTCAACGACGGCCTCGGCTTCACGATCGCCGAAGGTGCCTACGAACAATGGAGCTTCCTCAACCTCGCGGTGAACCCGCCCGTCACGCACCCGATGCACATACACCTGGCCGACTTCCAGATCCTCGGCCGCGACCCGTACGACGTGTCCGGGTTCGACCTGACGGTGGGCGGTACGCGCAGTCCCGTAGCGTTCGACCCGAAGCGGCAGATACCCCTCGCGCCGAACGAGCACGGGTACAAGGACGTGTTCCGGGTGCCCGGAGGTCAAGTCCTGCGCGTGATGGGCCGGTTCGTCGGGGCGTACGGGCGGTTCATGTACCACTGCCATCTGCTGGAGCACGAGGACATGGGGATGATGCGACCGTTCGTCGTCATGCCCAAGGAGGCAATGGCGTTCGAGCACAGTGGCGGACACGGAGGCCACGAGGGGCACACCGGCTGAGCAAGGGAGGCGGTTTCCTCCGTGCGCTGGGGCGCGCCGTTCCATTCATCGGGGCGCCCCTGTGCGCGGGCCGAGCTGCTCAGAGGCGGTAACCCGAGCCGTTCACCTTCCGCGCCAGGAGGTGCCGCCACCCGAATGGCAAGCAGTATCTGTCGTTCGAACCAGCGGTCAGCAAGGAAGCCCTGAAAGGGATGGGGCGAATTGCTCTGTCCTCCGGCGAGCCAGCCCACGGCGGGCATTGCCGGGCCGGTGGTGGGGCCGGGCGTGAGGATCGCTGGGTCGCCGGTGCGGAAGTCCGGTGCCTGCGTGGCGCTGTCGAAGCCGGACTCGGAAGCGACCGTAGACGGTGGCCCGGGGACCGAACTCGCCGGGCATCTCCCGCCACTGGGCACTCGACCGGAACCGTCAGATCACCCCTGGAACTGCCCCCGCAGCCGGTCGGGGTACGGGCCGAACCTGCCGATCGGCAGGCAGGGCACGATGAACTTCCGCCGAGCGTCGGTGAGTTGCCTGCGCGTCACGACCAATGCTCTGTCCTACCCGGATTCACCCCACGAAGAGGACAGAGCCCAGCAACTGATCACAACCTCACACAGGCCCTAGCCAGGCCGTGTCCGATAGGTCTGCTGCCTGCCTTCTGGTCTTGTTCTGCGGCTGAGTGGCTTACGGGTCGGGCTACTGGTCTCGACCGAGATTGACCATTTCGTCAGTCCCAATCGAGTGATACTTGCGACCCGCCCGTGTCTCCATGGCTGGACAGCGGTAGTCAGATCTGGACACATTTAAAAGAAGGAAGGTACGTTCATGCGACGAATCGCTACGGTCGCCGTCAGCGCGGCTGCACTCCTCGCCCTCGGCGCCCCCGCAGTCAATGCCGCGAGCGCCCCAGCCAAGCCCAGCCCGAACACGAGCAACAGCAACCAGGACAAGAGTGTGACCAATGCGCTCGATGAGCTGTTGGGCTCGCCCGAACCCGGTGAGGGTCCCGTTGCCGAGACACAGGAGACCGTGAGTGGGTTGGGGGATTCACTTTCACTCCATGGCCTACTCGGCTGACTTAGGCAGTGTCCGTGTGACCCGGCCAGCTTTCACATATTCCGGCCGGTAGGGGCGGCGAGCCGCCAGGCGGCAGCCGTGCACGGGCTGGGTCTGCGCCTGCTGGATGCGATCTCTTGGCTTCGTGTCAGTGGATGGTGTGACAGTCGGGCGTTTTCCCCGTGTTGGCCGGGCGCGCTGGTCAGTGGGTGGTTCCCGGGACGTGCCGTACGTGCTCCCACTGTCATGAGATGAGAGATGGGGGCGCCTGTACTGTCGTTGGGCGGTATACGTGCAGGTCGCGTGCCGACACGAAACCGAGAGATCGCAACTGGCCGTCGATGACGATCGGTTCGGTGTGCTGGGTGGGACGACGGTGCGCTGCTCCCGCTGGACGCTACAGGCCGCGGATGCCTGTGCCGAGGCTTCTCGCCTCTCCTTCGCCGCACTCACGGCCATGCCCCGGTGACGTGCCCACCCGCCCCATGCTGGTGCCCACAACCCCCGGCGTGCGGCCAGCCTGCGCGGCAGGGGGGTGTGGGCAAGGTCAGCGGTGGAAGGGTCAGAGGAGCTTCTGCGGGGCCTGGTACTGGTCGACGGGTGCGACGTTGCACGAGGCCTTGGGGCCGCCGAGGGCGTGTCCGCCGATGCCCTCGCCTTCGGGCAGCGGGACCAGGCAGCGTGCGTCGATGTTGATGAGCGGGGCGCCGTAGGTGTTGAGGATGCCGCCCGAATCGCCCGCGATGGCAGTGTCACCGTTGCGGGTCCCGAAGTCCCTGGCGCCGGTGCCGGTGCCGCTCGTGGTCGTGCCCTGAGCGACACGGGCGGCGCGGATGCTCTCGTGCGCGTTGGTGGGGATGTTCCGAGCCTCGGGTCCCGTGGTTTGCGCCGAGGCGGGCGCGGCGATGGCCATCGTTGCGGCGGTGGCGAAGGCCGCCCCGGCGAGAACCTGCTTGATCACGGTTGTGCTCCCATTCGGTGGATCAGCGAGGGGTGACAGGCGCGCTATGCGGGAAACCTGTCGCCCCTAGAACGAGGATCTGCAGAACGCGTCACAAATTGCGCCCATTCAGTCCAACACTCAACTCACTGGTCTGATGATGGCCAGCCACCCGCCCCGGCACCTTTCCCCTACGGCCGCATGGGTGTAGCTCTGCTGCAGGGACCTGCTGAGTCATGCGGAGTAGGAGTCCGCCCGCAAGCGGACGTCCATGCTGGCCTGCGTCTACGACTGCGAACCGGCGCTACGCCGTCCGCACGATGTGATCGCCCCGCCCGGCGGCCGAGGCGGGGGCCGGGTGCTGAGGCCAGGACCGAAAGCGAAGGGCAAATGGCTGGACGGATCGGTCGCCGATACCTGGCCCAGCATCATTGCCCGCACTTTCGACCAGACCGAATCCCGCGACCCGGGACACCGCCGGCCGTGGGTCGTGCTGGTCGACCGTGCCCCACACCAACTGGCGCTGATCCAGGACGAGGCCGCCCGCCGCAGGACGAAGGTCCACATCGTCATCGACATCGTGCACGTTGGAGTCTCTGCTCGGCCGCATGGTCCTTCCATGACAGCGGGGATCCGGCGGCCGAGGACTGGGCCGCCGTCCAGGCCCTGGCCGTACTCACCGTCGGCGCCCGCGGGGTCGCCACCTCGATCGAAACCCGGGCGGACGCAGCCGGTTTGACAGTTGATCAGCGGCAAGGCGCCGACTCCTGCGCTCACTATCTGACCAGTAAGGAAGCGTTCTCGCGCTACGACCGGGCGCTTGCGATGGGCTGGCCGATCGCGACACAGTTGGTTTCATACTGCGCCTCTTTCGGTCGATGTCACGGGTGCGGGGTCGGAGCGGGCCGGGATCGTGATGTCCGTCGCGCGGCGGGACGGACAAAGTCGGGGCCGGGCCGGTGGTAGAGGTAGTCGCCCTTGTCGTTGGCGACACACCAGTCAAGTAGTCCAGCGTCCCGCCATGTGGCGATGGTCTGCGGGTGGACGTCTAGTTCGCGGGCGATCTCGCGGCCGGTGATCATGCCCTGGTCGGCAAGGCGCTGGGCATGGCTGCGGAGATCGTAGGAGAGGCGGATGTTCCGGATGATCCTGCGGTTCAGGGGGCGCCCGCTGCCACTGACGTGGCCCCGGCTGGTGAGGATCTCGGCGATCTGACCGTCGGTGTGTTCTTCGAGGAGTTGGTCGACGGCGGTGACGAGGCCGGGCCGGGTCTGCTGGGTCTGCCAGAAGGGCAGGGGAACGGGCACCGTCAGGGTGTGCTGTTGTCCGCCGCGGAGCCTGACGTGCGCGGTGATGTCCTGGGCCCGGATCAGGGTGACGTCGGTGACCAACAGCCTGACCAGGCGCTTGCGTTCCCTCATGGGGGTGGCCGGATCATTCCACAATGCCGGGAAGTCACTGGCCAGCGCGGTGATCCTGGCGCGCTGGGCGTCGTCGGGACCGATCGCTGCCGCGGCCGCGGCCTTGTCGTACGTCTCGGTGGCATCGGCCAGTTCGCGTAGTGCGGTGTTCCAGTCGCCTTCCAGGGTGTCGGCCACCAGGCGGTTGTCCGGGTCGACCGCGAGGTAGCGGCGTCGGGCCAATTCAGCTCGGTAGCGTGCGTGTTCCACCGCGGCGGCCCGCAGCCGGTCGGCGTCGGCGGCCCGGGCGGTCAGCTCATCGGCGACGGCGAGCGCGGCCTCCAGGGCGAGCGGGGTCAGGGCCCGCACCAGGAGATCCCCGACCGCGGCGTCGACGCCGGCGCCATGGACGTTCTGGCAGGCTGGGGCCCCGTTCTCGATGCCCGCCGCCTGGCAGCGGTACTCGGGCTGGAGCGTGTCCTTGCGCTGGTGGTAGCGCACACTCATGCGGTGCCCGCAGATCCCGCAGACCACCAGGCCCTGCAGCAGCGCGGGTCCTTCGCGCGGCGGGCCGGCCCGGCGTTCGTGCCCGTGGCCAGCGGCGTTGGCGGTGAGTTTGGCCTGGTTGGCTTCGTACTTCTCGAAGGTGATGTATCCGGGGTGGGCCCCGGGTAGCAGAGATATCCACTCGCCGTGGGGCACGAGCCGCATCCCCATCTTGCCGCTGGCGCCCATCTGCCGACGGTGACGGCCGAAGCAGAACGCCCCGGCATAGCGGGGGTTGTGCAGGATCTGCAGCACTCGGGAGTGTGCGATCGGTCCCCATACGATCGTTCCCCGGTCCGGGCCCGACACCAGTCGCCGGGGCAGCAGCAGTCCCTCCTGGTTGAACGCCTTGACCACACCGCTGGCCGAGCCGACCGCGTCGAATGCGTCGAAGACCTGCCGGATGCTCTGCACGACGGCGCTGTCCGGGTCGAGTACGACCTTGTCCGCGCTGTCGTAGACGAAGCCGATAGGCAGTGGGCTGACCAGTTCCCCGCGTCGGGCCTTCGACAGGACACCGCCCTGCAGGCGGGCTTTGAGCAGGTGCAGTTCGGCCTCTGACATCGCGCCCTTGAGCCCGAGGAGGTAGGGTCGGCCCGGGGCGCGGTACTGGCCTTGCGGCCAGCCCGTTTCCCCGGACCGCCCTCCGCACCCGCCGTGCCCGTTCCCGAGCAACGG
>NZ_JBITHR010000012.1:0-275761 GCF_044458185.1 Streptomyces sp. NPDC050485
GTTGGTTGTTTGCTTCGTGGTGGTGGGGGGGGGGGGGGGCCCCCCCGCCCCCCCCCCCCCGGGGGGGGGCCCCCGGGGGGGGGGGGCCCCCCCCCCCCCCCCCCCCCCCCCCCCCGCTGAGGTTTCCTCCGCCGCTGCGCTATGCGAGGGGCAGGGACGGGGAGGTCTTCACGCTGCGGCGACAGCGCTGGAGGGCTGTGGACGCGCAGTGAGGCGGGCAGCCACAGCCCCGTGCGTGTCCACGTGGTTCCGCAGAAGGTGGCTATAGGTGCGTCGCAGCTCCTCGACGGAGTCGCCCACCCACGCGGCCACTGTGTGTTCAGGGATGTTGTTCTGGAGGCACGTGGAGATGAAGGTGTGCCGAAGGTCATGGAAGGTCGGAAGGCCCCCGTTTTCATCCTTGATGCCCAGCTTCCGCATTGTGGGGCGCCACAAGTAGTCGTTGAAGTAGTTCCCGGACATGAGGTTCTTGTATGGCGTCCAAAAGAGGGCACGAGCCGTGGTGCGCCTGCAGTCATCGACCTTCTTCCTGTGCTCCCACACGATGTTCTCCGTGAGGAGCGGCGGGAAGCGCTCCATGTGTTCCTCCAGGGCATCCTGGAGGAACGAGGGCATAGGTGCCTCTTTCGAGCTGAGACGGGGGCTCGTCTTGAGGCGTTCGACGAGGTGGGGCCTGTACTTGGTCTCCTTGACCTTCAGCACCTGCCGACGCACGGTCAGTAGCTTCCTGTCGGTGTCGATCACGTCGTCACACACGCCGAACGCCTCTGCCTGCCGGGTGCCGCAAGCAAAGCCGAGCATAGGGATGAGGCGGTAGCGGTGAGGGAACTCGTCATAGATCGCCCAGCACTCGTCGGGGGTGAAGACGTACCACTCCGACGCGCCTACGTAGGGCCCCTCGACCTCGTAGGTGGGGTTGGAGGTGATCTGCCCGTTCTGCAGGGCATCTTTGATCACCGATTTGAAGACCTTCCAGTGGTTCAAAGCAGTGGAGTTGGCGAGGTTCTCGTTGGCCTCCAACTCCTGGACCCAGGCTTCGACCTGGCGCTTCTCGATGGTCCGGAGGCGCTGTTTTCCCCAGCGTGGATGGAGGTGTAGGCGGATGGATATCTCGTACTTCTCGACAGTGGTCTCCGTCGCCCGGCGCCTGCCGAGCCAGTCAGCCGCCCACTGGCCGAAAGTGAGGTTTGCCTTGACGGGTTCCGGAGTTGCGCCGGGACCTATGCCGTCCAGGGCTGCTTGAGCCTGGGCTTCGGTCAGGCCAACTGAGTCAGGAAGCGTGGCGCGCGTGCGGTTACCGTCACTCTTTGTGCGGTTGTAGGACCAGCTGTGGCGGCATCCGCCTTTCTTGGGTCTGTTCTGGTCAGGGCAGTCGCACCGCTTGTAGACGGTGGGCATGCGTGACACGGGGAAGCCTTTCATGATCTTGATTGATTCTCAGATGACTCCCTGGCCAGGGGAGTTGGACTCTATGCAGGCCCAGCCGTGGCTGGTCAAGCTGGCGAGCGGGGGCGCGTCGGTGGGTGGTGCATCCCTGCATTTACGGCATTAACGCCCGTGCCGATGTGTGGAATTCACTCCGTACGCGCGTCGATCCATGCCTCGAAATCGCGCTCCCGGACGCGAAGGATGCGATCGCTGACGCGCACGACGGGGATATCCCAGGCCCTGTAGTTGTCGAGCACGGTGCGCTTTGGGACTTCCATCCGCTCGGCAATCGTTTCGAAACTCAGCAAGGTATTGGAGCCGCCGCGAGGCATGGTCGTCCTTGTTCACTCGTTGGTGTCCCCCGGCGGACCGTTCCAGCCGGACGGAGCCGGTTGCGTACAGTCCGGCACCCATAAGTACGTACGGCGGCCGAATCTGTTACACCGAGGGGGAGCTCCGCTCTGTTGCAGCGTCAGGAGGGTGTGCGGAGTCGGTGGAGCGATCAGGTGCACGTGGGTCTGACGGCGAATGGTGACGGTTGGGGTGGGCGCGGCTACTCGTGCTGTGCGTTCGTCGGGCGACGGCTCGGGCGGCGCGGGTCGGGGTAGACGCGCATGACTTGCTGGGCAGCCCCGTTGCCTCGCGTGCGCAGCACTCCGCGTCGCCGACCCACACGTACGACGCTTTTGGCGGCGTCGTTGTCGACCTTGGCGCGCTGGGCGACCGCGCCGATGGGGATCCACTTCTCGTACGGCAGTCGCATCAGGGCGGTGTCGGTGGCGTTCTCGTGAGAGGGCACGGGGTGGGCCTTTCGCTTTGGGTCCTGAGGCGCCGGGTTGCTCTCCCGGCGCGTGCCCGCACCATATAGCACAGTGGGCGTCGCTATGTACCGTTAGCCCCTCGGGTGATGTCGGTAAAAAGATGGTTATGCTGCCTCAGCGTCGCACCGGAACGTGATCATCCCGTTGTGGGGGAGCTGTGGGAGCAGCCTCGGGGCGGCGCTGTAGGGGATCAGCGAAGTATCGGCTCTAGGGGGACATCACGCCGTGACGGACATCGTGGAAGCCCTGGTCACGCGTGCTGCGGCAGGCGGAGAGGGCGGGGCCGACGCCATCGCGGCCTTGTACGACGAACTCAATGACACCGTGTACCACTGGGTGCGTTTCTACATCCGGGACGGGCACGTCGCGGAGGATCTGAGCCAGGAGGTGTGGCTGAAGGTCGCCCAGAACATCAGCAAGTACCGACCAGGTGCGAACTTCCTCGGCTGGCTGCGCACGATCACAAAGAACACAACGCTCGACTACTTGCGTTTGGCGCAGCGGCGCCCCTCGGAAGTGCTGTGCGCCGATCACCTCGAACTCGACCGGCCACGCGTCGGCCAGGGCCCAGAGGAGTACGCCGAGAGGCGTGCACTGGCGCAAGCTGTCGCAGATCACTTGCATAAACTGCGTCCCGAGCAACGGCAGGTCCTGATTCTGCGGTTCTTCGACGACGAGAGTCCGGGGCGCACCGCGCAGATCATGGGGAAGACGCACGGGGCTGTCCGCGCATTGACGGTACGGTCATTGCGCAAGCTCGCCGAGGTCATGCCGGCCGGGGAATCGTCTTCCCAGCTGGTCGAGGAGCTGCTGACGGCGGCAGTGGGCAGAGGCAGAGTTGTTGGCACACGGGTTGAGGCACGAGAGGCGAGGGCACATGTCGCGACGCGCTGACCAGAGCGAGCGCCTGGAACGGGCGCTGGACGGCGGGCCCATCCCTCATGACGAGGAGACCCGCGAGATGCTGGCCGCAGCTGGTGCGCTGCGGTCCGGCTACCGGCGCAGCCCGTCGAGGGTCCGTGCCACCAGGGACGCGATGCTCAGGGAGTACGCGCGCGCCCAGAATCCGCAGGAGACCCGCGAGGACGCCGGGACAGGCGATGGCCTGGACGAGCCGGAGATCCACCGTGAGGAGCTTGAGCTGCCTGGTGGAGGCCACCTGGTTCTCACGGATATCGAGGCCATCACGCCCGAGCGTGCCGAGAAGACGGCCGCCCGCATTGCGCGCATCCTGCGGAGCGCTGAGGAAAGAGATCGGCAGAGTTGAGTGCAATACCCGACGGTCTGCCGCGGCTGAAGATTCATGTCCTGGGGCCGGAGGAGGGCGAGGACGGTGTGCCGCTGACGGACGTGGGCGTAGTCAACGTCAACGGCGAGCGTCACCTGTTCCTGAGCCCGCAGTCCTTCGATTCGGCTGTGCGGCAGGTGAGCTTGGTCATGCCGGAGCTGCCGCTGGAACAAGTCGAGCGCTTGGTGCGCGAGCACTGCACCGAGTTCAAAGACTTCGACGAGTTGCTCGGCTCAGGCGAGTCGGCCCTGCCTGTTGACGCCCCACCGTCCCTCGCCGAGCCTCGCCAGCCCAGCTCAACTCCCCATGGCCGTGCCAGGAAGTGGGCCATCGCGGCCGCGCTGATCCCGGCCCTCGCCGGAAGCTGGGCTGTGGGTCACTTCACCGACATCGGCAAGGCCGGGATGGCGGCGAGCGCGCCGGACGGCAGTACAGGCGCCACGGATGTGTCCGACAAGCGGCGCAACGGCAAGAACGAGGTGGAGCCCTTTGTCGACCCGACGTTTCGATATTTCTCCGACGCCGGGAAGATCAACTGCAGCGCCATCGACAACCTGGAAGCGGAGTGCACCGACTCCGACGGGATGGTGATGGCGACCAAGGCCGCTACGGGCCCGGACTCGACGATCTTCATGTTCTCGTACGGCAAGGAACGCATCGGTCTGCGCATCTTCGGGGACGCCGACTATGCGGCAACGTGGTCGAAGCAGGAGGCGTCGCGACAGCTGTACCCGAACATGACCCGCTCGGGTCGGTATGTGCTGTGGGGCACGGACACGGGGCGGCTGAACGAGTACCTGAAGCTGCTGCATGCAGCACCAGCGACGTCGGTATCAACCGCGCACGCGATGGGCGGTGCTGATCCACTGCCACCACGGCTCGCCGCCCTCACGCTGGGCACACTCGGGCTCGATGTGGACGACGTGCGCACCATTTTGTCTGCTCAGCAGGACCCTCTGATCGACACCCCTGTGTTGATGGCGGCTCAGGCGGTGCTTGGTGTGAACGACAACACTCCCGCGCGCGAGGGTGGGGACGGGAGCGACATCGTGGCGCTCGCCGCCGGTATCGATGTGCCGCCTGTGGTGGTGGTCGACCCTGACCAGAACACTCAGGTGAAGCCGGGAGGGGTCGTCCAGGTAACCGATCCCACGCCCGTGGGTTCCACCCCGACGAGCGGTTCCGGAGCGCAGGACACTGAGACCGTGGTGCCCCGCCTCGATCCGGCTCCGGTCCCGAAGACAGACGAGGGCGAGCAGCCCAAGCCTGACGAGAAGAAGCCTGAGCCCACACCAACAGCGACTCCAGATCCGGTGATTGCGAAGCCGATTGAGCAGGTACAACCCAGGGTGCCCGCGCAGCCGACGGCACCGGAGCAGCCGACGGCCCCGGTGGACCCGGGTTCGCCGACCGTCGAGCAGCCGACCACGTCAGAGCAGCCGGACCCCAGCGTGCCGCAGCCGCCCGCGGAGGGTGAAGGCGCCGCAGTCGAGCTGCCAGTGACGGCCGGCAACCCAGACACCCTCGAAACAGGTGAACAGGACACTGACGGGGAGCTGCTGACGCTTCCCCAGGCGTGGATCGCTTCAGCCGCTTAGAAGCACGACGCGTTGCGCGGGGGAACGCCTTCCCCCGCGCAACGCGTGTCGATGCCGCCCTGGATCAGAAGGGTGGCTGAGGACCTGCCCACTGGTCGTCGGCCACCGGTCGGCCCGCAGGTGCGACCGTGCGATGTGTGCCGGTCTTGGTCACGTTCGCTGTTGCGTGCTTCAGGCTGACGCCGACGTCCTCGACGTCGAGTTCGTACACGGTGCGCTTGACGCCCTCGCGATCCTCGTACGAGCGCTGCTTGAGGCGGCCCTGCACGATGACGCGGGTACCGCGGGTCAGTGACTCTGCAACGTTCTCCGCCGCCTGGCGCCATACGGCACAGGTCAGGAACAGGCTCTCGCCGTCCTTCCACTCGTTGGTCTGCCGGTCGAAGGCGCGGGGAGTCGACGCGATCCGGAACTTAGCCACGGCTGCGCCGGACGGGGTGAAGCGAAGTTCGGGATCGTCGACCAGATTGCCGATCAGCGTGATGACGGTCTCGCCAGCCACAGGAGCGGGCCTTTCAAGGACAGGGATCGGCCCGCTCGCACGAACGGACCGATCCGAAGGGTCAGGTCAGGAGAACAGCAGGCGCCAGGTCGTCGGGCCGGGGATGCCATCGGGGTCGCCGCGCAGCTCCGAGCGGGAGCGCTGGAAGGCGGCGACGTTCTGGCGGTCTGCGTCAGACCACTTCGGGCCCGGTCCGGACGAGTAGTGCGTGCCGAAGCCCTTCTTCACGAGCTGTGTGCCGAGCAGTGTGATGTGCGCGTTGTTCTTGCCCGGCCCGAAGTAGGAGCTGCCGGGGAACGGCGGGATGCCCCCGCCGGGCAGGGAGCCGAGCAGCTTCTTGAGGGAATCCTCGCCCGGGACGCCGTCCGCGGCCTTGCCGCTATAGCCCAGGGACTTCTGGAAATCGGCGTAGTTCTCGGTGTCGGCATCGGTCCACGTCGGCCCGGGGCCGCTGGTGTAGTGCGTGCCGAAGCCGCGCTTGACCAGGGCCTCACCGACCTTGGTGACGTGGGAGCCCGTGGCGCCGTACCCGTACAGCAGACCATTGACGGTGACCTGGTAGCGGGCGACGGTGGTGCCCGAGCCGGTGGAGCCGCCCGGGTCGGGGGCAGGCTTGTAGTCCCCGGCGGGCATGCCGGCCTGCACCCACGCGTAGAGCTTGGTGCCGGGGCAGGCGGTCGCGAAGCCGTCCTTGTGTCCCTTCTTGGCGAGGATGCGGCCGGTCTTCCTGCACGCCTCCTCGTACAGGGCGCGGCATGCGGCCAGGGCCTTGGCGCTGGGTTCCTGGTCGCCGCCGACGGCGATCTGTACTCCGATGCCGGTCACGTTGTGGTTCGGGCAGTGCGCGCCTTGCAGCGTCCAGCCGCGGCCTTCGTAGATGTTTCCGGCCTGATCGACGACGAAGTTGTATCCGACGCCGGCCCAGCCCTGGCCGAGATGCTCGGCCTCGATCGCCCGCATGATGGCGTACCCGGTGTGGGTGATGGGGGTACCGCCGTCGTAGTGGACGAAGAACTCGGTGCGCTGCGACAGCGAGATGGTGGCGGGAGTGCCGTTCCAGGGCTTCGCGCCCCACGTGGCACGAGAGATGATCTGCATGGGTGGTGTGCCCTCCGGTGACTGTGATCAGGGAGGGAGCACTGTGGGGGGCGGGCGGAGTTAGTGTCGCGTGCTGCGTTGGCCAGCCTTAGCCGTCGATGACCTCGGCTTCTACGACGTTGCCGTCTTCCAGCGCAGGCGGGTCCGGGTATTGCACGGCGAACAGGCTCTGGTTCAGGCGCTCGGCGAGCGCGGTCAGGTCGACGCTTTCCTCTCGGGCCGGTTCGTCGCTCTCCAGGCCGGTGATCTCGATGGCGAGTGCGGCGTCCTTTCCGTAGTGGCTGCGGTGCTGCCGCTCCAGGTACCAGGCGTCCGCGCGCCAGTCCGGGGCTGTGCGGTCTTCGGTGATCTCCTCGACGATCTGGCCGGTCTCCGGGTCACGGAATTTGCGTGTGGTGATCTTGGTGGTGATCCCGCCGTCTGCGACGCGGCGGATATTGGCCATCGCGCGGGCGGCGGCCATCGCCCGTGCGGTGCGGACCTTCTCGAACAGCTCGACGTAGACGTCCTCGTCCCGGTTGGGGGTCTGACTGTCCTCGCGGGCGGTGACTTCGGCGCGGCCCCGGGCCATCCAACGGCGGTAGGTCGCACTGGAGATACCGGCAGCCTCGGCGGCGAGTTCTACGGCGATGCCCGAGCGTGACGCGGCGAGGATGCGAGCCTCCACCTCTTCGGACAGGAGGGTGGGGCGGCCCGCGTTGGAGCGGCGGGACTTGCGGCGTAGGGACATGGGAGGCGTACTCAGCGGCCGGGCGTGAACGCGTGGCCGCAGGCCGGGCAGGTGGCCAGATGGGCGCGACCCTCGTCGTCCGGGCTGAGACCGCCACTTTCCATGCCGTCCCCGCCAGCATCCGGCAGGTGCAGCACAGAGGCCTGGTCCTCGTTGATGGCCCCGGGTAGCGTCTCGGGGTCGACCTGGCGCAGCAGGCGCTCCAACTCCTCGTCGGGGATGGCGAGTGAGTCGAACAGCTCGGCGTCGGCAGTGACGATGTCTTCGAGGTACGCGGCGAGGGGCCGTGGCTGCCAACCACCGTCAGCCCCGATCTTGTTGAGCTTGATGTTCAGGGCTTTGGCCTCGGCGTCGGAGCGGGAGGCCCACCCGCGCTGGACGGGTACGAGCCAACCGCCGTCGTCGTCCAGGAGGAGCCCGGCGGGGAGTCGATCGCCGCGGGCCTGCATCTCGATCAGGGCTTCGCGGCGGCCGTGTCCGCCCAGGATGGTCTCGGTGCGCTCATCCGCGATGGGCTGGTCGACGAACCCGTGCGTGCGGATGCTCTCGATGATCCGCTCGACCTCGTGCTTCTTCGGGTTGCCGGGTGCGGGGGCGAGGTCGGTAAGCGGAACGTACGTGGTGTAGCGGGGGGCGTGCACGGGCGCGGTCACGGTGATCCTTCCGACAGTTCGGTGTGCCGGCGGTGGGCGTGGTCTGCGAGCCCGCGGACTTCAACCGCGGCGCCCCGCCTCGCAAGCGGGGCATGCCGTCATGGCCGGACCGCGCCCGCCGCCGGACCGGTGCCGTCCGCGTTCCGGATGGGGCGGCGCCGGAGCCCGCCCCGCCACTGGTGACGTCACCGAGCGGGGAGAGCTGTGCGGAAGGTACGAGATAGGGCTGGATTGTGTCGCGACGTCGGTCGGCGCTCAGGCGGTTAGAAGCCGAGATGGCTCAGGATGGGCTGTGCTCCGCAGAGTCATTTGACGCTGCGGGCGGTGCGGCAAGCCTGCGGTACCCGATGATCGCGAGCACGAGAATGGACACGCCGGCTACGCCAGCGAGGGCGGTCAGGCATCGAGCCCACCATGGAGCGTCATTGTTCGGGCCAAGGGCCCAGAGCACGGCCACGGGGCTACAGACGAGCAGCAGCAAGCCCCGGGGATTCCACCACTTCCATTCCCTGGTGCCGTCAAGGTTGATGGGGAAGATCCAGGGCGCCAAGAACTCTGTCCACACAAGCTGCGACAGCCAGCGGTGGCGCTTTGGCATAACAACCACGTTTCATTAGGAAGATCGATCAGTACAACCGTAACTGAACGCAGCAAATAGACATGTTCTACCCAAGCGCCGCTGCTGAGGGGATGGGCAGGACATGCTCTTGCAAGCCCTCGCGCTGCCTCGGGGGGACGGCAACTTCCAGTTGGGATGGGAGCATCGACACCGCCGTGGAGCAGGCACTCGCCCACCAATAGACCTGCGCCGAGGATCGGCAGTGTCAATGGGGATGGGGCAACCCCCGCTGCCGGGTCTGCGAGGTCGGGACACCCTCAGCACTCGGCAACGTGTGCTGTACTATTTGTTGTGGCTGGGAGAGCAACTCAGCTACCTGGGCCTAGGTGTCACAGATTTCGCCGGACGACGTACTTACTGGCGACGCCCTCTGCACCGCGCCCGGGACAGACCCGAAAAGCCCTGGGCCACGCCTGGGGTGAGAAAGGACACCATGTCGCACGACGATGCCGACCAGACGCCGGAGAGCCCCCTGCCCCTGGGGGACGCCGCACTGCTCTCGGTCTTCGCCACGCTGTTCAAGAAGCGCGTCGTTCCTGCGATCGACGAGAAGATCGCCGCAGTTAAGAGCCCGCTCCTCACTGCGTACGACGGACCGGCGGGGCAGGGCCGCGTGGATGCGAAGGTCAACGGCATCACGGTCGCCACCCACACAGTGGCCCTCTCCAAGGACAAGTACATCGTCGGCGACGAGGACGCGTTCAACGCCTTCGCCGAAGAGCACGACGAGATCGAGGTCATCATCCAGGCCCGGCCTGCCTTCCGGGACGGGATGCTCAAGCGCGCCAGGTACGACAAGGACAGCGGCGTCATCGTCGACAAGCTCACTGGCGAAGTGATCCCCGGCATCACGCGCATCCCCGGCGGCAAGCCCACCGGCACCGTGACCCTCTCCTGGAAGGACGGCGGAGAGGAGGCCGTGCTGGACGCGTACCACAAGGGACAGCTCGACGACTTGTTGCGTGGCGTGCCGATGCTCCCCGCCGTGCCCACCCGCGACGGCGAGCAGTAGGCCGCACCGCCGTACAACGGCCCGGCCGCTCACCTGCTTTCAGCGGCCGGGCCCCTGCTCGAAGGATCAACGTGTTGTCCACCCAGACCGACATTGCTCCGGTGCTTGCCGGAGGTATATCCGACCGCGCGTTCCGCCTGTACTGCTACCTCGTGCTGGAGAGCGACGGCGACTGGGTCACCGTCCAGGACGCGGCCGACGCCTGCAACCTGACCAACCACCAAGCACGCGAACCGCTGTCCGAACTCCGCGAAGCACGCATGGCCGAGTCGCGGCGCGTGTACGAGATGGGCACCCGCGGCCGCAAGACGTGGCACACCCACTTCCGGCTTCAGGAGACGGCGTGCGAGGCGGCAGCGTGAGCAATCGCAGCGCGGTGCGCACCAACCGGCGCACCTACTTCGTCCAGGTCGAGTCCGGGACCGCCCGAGACAACCGGCTCAGCTACCGTGCCCTCGGCCTGCTGACCTACTGCCTGGACCAGTCCGACAGCTGGAACGTGCGCTCCGAACAACTCGCCCGCGGTGAAGGCCGCGAAGGGCGCGACGCCGTCCGTAAAGCCCTCCATGAGCTGGCCGCGCACGGCTACTACCGTCTGGAGAAGCGCCGCTTCCTCGATGGCAAGACAGCCATGGGCGCGGCGATCAGTGAGTATCCCGTCGAGCAGTGGGCCGCCGACTACGTGGCCTTCGGCGGGAAGCTGGACATCCCCGTCGTGGAGCAGAAAGACGGCTCGTTCCGCGTTCGCTACCCCGATGCCTCCCTTGGCCCGGACGGCTTCACGGCAGGCCAAGAGCAGCCCACGCAAGGCGTCGAGCCCGCACAGCCCGCCCCGCAGCCGGAT
The DNA here is from genome assembly GCF_044458185.1 of Streptomyces sp. NPDC050485. Taxonomy (NCBI): domain Bacteria; kingdom Bacillati; phylum Actinomycetota; class Actinomycetes; order Kitasatosporales; family Streptomycetaceae; genus Streptomyces; species Streptomyces sp. NPDC050485. Next base: position 10,594 of record NZ_JBITHR010000012.1, read on the forward strand.
CCGGAACAGCAACCTCGTCCGACCTCTCCGCCTGCCCGCCCGGCTGTGAAGAAGAAGCCCCCGAACCGCACCGCCCCCGCACCCGATGCCGATGCGAAGCAGGCGAAGGGGGCGAAGGAGAAGACACCCGCCGACGAAGTCGCCACCTGGTACTACGAGCACGCGACAACACACCTCGGACCGTACGCGGGCAAGCAGAAGTCCGGTTGGTACTTCGGACTGCTCAAGCTGAGCCAGCAGGCGTTGCAAGCCCAATACACCAAGCGTCAGGTCGCCAAGGCCTTCCAGCGCTCCGGTGTGCACTTTCCTTCCGCCCACCAATTCCAGAGGGCGTTGAGCGACGAGTTGAACAACAAGCCCATGCCCACCCAGTTCGGCGGCCGACCCGCCCCCTACAGCGACGCCGCGACCTGGGGGCCGACTGCCGCCCCGGAAGAGCCCACCACGAGCACCACAGACCACCCTGACGATGACGGCGCCATGTTCGGCATCGTCCCCGCCTGACGAGGAAGGACCCGGCCAATGAGCACCCTGGCGGCCGAACGCATCGTTCCCGAGCGCGAGCCGCGGCGCCTGTTCGAGATCACCGACCACCTCGTGGAGGTACTGCGACGCGGCGGCGCCGACCTCTCCCAGCTCGGTGTTCCCGCACCTGCGGGCGAGGACGACGAGACGTTGTGGGAGGACGTCGCGGTGCCGCAAGCCCGCGCACGCAAGAACATCTGGAGGAACAGCATGCGCGAGGCCGCGCACGACGACTACTTGAAGTGGCGGTTCGCCGACCTTGATCCGGCGCAGCATCCCGCTGTGCTGCGCGACTGGCTCCGATCGCTCGTCGAGGCCAAGCGGCACAAGGCGCGGCCCAGCACCATGCACTTCATCGCACCGGGCAATATCGGCTCGGGCAAGACGACGGCGCTCGCCGCGCTGGGCAACGAGGCGAGTGACCAAGGCCTTGTCGTGCGGTTCATCAAGCACTCCACGTACCTGACGTGGCGCCGCCCGGACGGCGGTCCGGGCGACATGACGTCGTACATGGTGCGCAAGCGCCACGTCGAGGCGGATCTGCTGATCCTCGACGAGCTGTGCGGTGAAATGGACGGCGTGGCAACGGAGTTCGCGCGCCGGGAGACGATCGACCTGATCGACTCCCGACTCTCGGCGGGCAGGCCCACCGCGTTCTCCACGAACCTGCGACGTGACGGAATCGTGGCAGTCCTCGGCGAGCGACTGCTCTCCCGGATCGAGGCCCGTGCGTACCTGAAGAAGATCACGGGTCCTGACCGGCGCGCCCCGAAGAAGCCGCTCGACTGGTGAAAACTGCTGCCTGCACAGCCGGTTGACGGAGGATGGGTGAGGCGGACGCAGCGCGTTCGGCGGAGGGTCCTATATCGTTTGGGCGTCCTGGGGGCCGATGAGCATAGGTCCCTGGGAAGACCCGAACGAAAGGGACGTGTCTTGTCGAAGTTGCCTACTACCCGTGCCATAACACAGGGCGAGCGCGAGTTGCGGGACTGGCACCGCAACCTTCGCATCGGAGCAGCGGCCGCGGGCTTCGGCATGATGCTTGCTTCCCTCTACCAACTCCACTGGGCAGGGCGGCTCATTGGGTTCCCCACGTTCGCTGCCGCAGCGATGGCCGGGTCACTGGAACTGCTCCTGGCCTTCAACGCCGGCGCGGTGACCTCGATCCGGCGGCGCTCCGCCGAGGGCGCTGAGGGCGGCTACTACTGGTCGCTGTGGTTGATCTTCGCGTTTCTGCTGTGCATCTCGATCGCTGCGAACGTCGGCCACGCGATGGTCGCGTTGTCTGAATGGTTCAGTGCCGACGGTGCGCCGCCGGTGATGGTCGAGAACCGCGTGTACGTGTACGCGGTCGGCAGTGCCGTCGCCGCGATGGTGCCGCTTGGCGGCAGCTTCGGGCTGCACATCTCCGGGTTCGTCCGCGCTCGTGGCGCGGGCTCGGACTGGGTTGAGGAGAGCGGGACCGGCGCGTTGCGCGATGCTTCCGCGCCCACTTCCGTGCCGCCCCAGCAGCACGTTCCAGCGCCGCGCCCGATGGTGCAGGCCACGACCCCGCTGATCCAGACGACCGTACCCAAGCCGGTCGACCTCACCAAGAAGGTGCTGGACCCGAACGATGCCCAAGGCGACATAGCGAAGGAGCGGGCGCCGGAGATCAAGCCCGCAAATGTCGTCTCCGAAGAGGAGTTGTACGCGATCTACAAGGCCGCCAGGGACGCTGATGAGCGGCACCGGTTCATGCCACGAGGTGACCTGAACCCCTCGCAGCTCGGCCGCCGACTGGGACAGAGCCCGCAGAACGGCCGGAAGAACGTCGGACCGCGCTTCGACTCCCGATACCGGTCGGAGACGCAGGAGGAGCGGCGGCAGGGCGAGCACGGACGAACTCGCGGCCGGTGACAAGGCGGCTCAAGCCTCCTGACGTTACGAACCTGCACGCCACAGCGGCGGGCGCACCCATCCCGGGGCGCCCGCCGCTGGCACGTTCGTGCCCACCATGTCCCTGCCTGCCTTGATACCGGCCGTCGAAATCCGCATGTCCGTTCCGCTGCCAGCGGATTGATTCACCGCCCGAACACGCTAAAATGGTACAGCGGACGTCAGGGTGAGAAGTTAAGGCCCTGCGCACCGCACCATCCGGGAGAGCAACCCGGAGGACCCGAAGCGAAAGGCCCCGTCCCGTGGCTGGTATTACTGCGCCGCAGCGCACCCGCAAGAGCCGGAAGCCCACTGGCCGACCGAACCCGCCGATCGTGCTGATCACCGGTCAGGAGAAGACCGGCAAGAGCTGGGAGGCGGCGCGCGGCTCCGGCTCCGACCTCATCGGCAACACCTACTGGATCGAGATCGGCGGCACCGAGGGGACGGCGGACTACTACGGCCGCGTCCCCGGCGCCCGATACGAGATCGTCGAACACGACGGCTCCTATCAGGACATCCTCGACGCGATCCGCTGGAGCATCCAGCAACCCCGCGTCGACGGGAAGCTCAACATGCTCGTCATCGACTCCGTGACGTCGCTGTGGGACATGCTCAGCGACGAAATCGCGCTGTTCGCCCGGCGCCGCGCCGTCCGCAAGGCCCAGGAAAACCGCCGCCGCGCGCCCAGTACCGATGACCCCGTCGTTGTCGATGCCGACCTGTGGAACCGGGCCAAGGACCGGTGGGGGGAGGTCTTGTGGCTGCTGCGCCGCCACCCCGGCCCCGTTCTGCTCATCGCCCGCCAGGAAGTCGTCACCGCCTTCGAGAACGACAAGCCGACCCGGAATACCACCCGGAAGGTGAAGGCCGAGAAGAACTTGCCCGCAGCGGTCGACGCCATCGTGGAGCTCCACGCGGTCGGCGAGGCCTGGCTCACCGGAGTGCGCACCCTGCACATGTCGATCCAGCCCGGCGAGTCCCAGCGGTTCCCGGACTTCAGCGTGGACACGCTGCTGCGCCGCCTCGGCATCCAGGACGCTGTCGAGTCCCGGTCCGTATCCGAACTGCGCCCCGACGGCGATTTGCAGGAGCACGGTCAGCAGCCTGAGCCGACCACCGTGCGGGCGGACCCGCCCCGGCCGGCTCCGGCCCTGAGCAACGAGCAGGCCGCCCAGCTCATCCGCGACGCCCTCATGCACCCCATCGATCCGGAGGGCGCGCTGCGCGAGTTGCGGGAGGACTATGGCCGCCGTGTTCTCAAGGCCGTACAGACCAATACCGCGTGGGGTCAGATGAATGCCGACGAGCTGATCACCAAGTCACTCGACCACCTCAAGGCCAAGGCGGAGCAGGCCACGGCGGGCGAGCACAGCGATGACTCCAAGGAGCGCCAGGCCCCGCAGGAGCAGACGCATGACAGCGCCCCGACGGATACCCAAGCGCCCGAGCCGGACGGGCAGGGGTTCCCGCCGCCGGACCCCGAGGAGCAGCCGCCCGTGGATGAGCACCCCGAGGACGTCAGCGAAGCCGAGGAGCCCCAGGACCTTCCGCGTCCCCGGCCCGCTCAGATGAACAAGGCGAACAAGGCGATGGCGGTGCTGCTCACCGAAGCCGAAATCCAGGCCCGCCTCTTGGGGGTGCCCATGGAGGAACACCTCGCGCCCATCGCCAGGCCGGACGACGGGACGCCGCCGCCCATGACGAAGCTGCGGACCTACGTGATCGAGCACCGCGACACGGTGATCGCGCTCTTGGAGGAGCAGGGGCAGCGGGACATCGCCAACGCCTACCGTCTGGCGGGCAAGCCGGAGCTGAAGATCGCCGCGATGTTCTCGACGCTCTACGACGACCTGGTCACGGTCGGGTGAGGCGACATGACGTGATTGCTCCCCGAGCACGCCCCGCGTGCACGGGGAGCAGTGGATCGACCTGACACCTGACGTCCTTGGAGCCATCCCCACGTGCATGGGGAGCAATGTTTGGCACTCTTCACTACGGGGCCATCCCCGCACAGCGGGGATCCAACAAGCCAATTATGCCTCGTCCGCTTCCCCTTGCCAGGGGTTTCGAGCCAGCCGCTGACGACGTCTGGAACGCGACGCTCCTCGCTAAGCAAATCCCGCACGCGTAGCCGGGCGCGCCCCGCGCCACTTCACGTCATCGCGAAGGCGCGCCTCCAGGGCTACCACCTGGGGGCGCGCCTGACCCCCGACCCGGCGCTCCAGCGCAACAGTGGCGCTCCCCGCTCTTGCCACCGAGCGCGCCACCGTGATCATCGGTGAGGAGCGCGCCCTTACACGAGCGCCACCTCTGGGGCGCGCCCTCCCGGCCGGCGCACCGCACGAAGCGCGCCATCAACATCGCGGCGCGCCCCGTCGAGGGCGCCGTCCTCCTGCCCGTAGGCGCGCCCCTCCTGGTGGCGCGCCATGGCCTGACCTGCAAGTTTTCCGCGCGCGCCGCTGAGATGGCGCGCCCGGCACCCTGCACTGGCCGCCCCCTCGGCGCGGTCGCGCCACTCCAGCGGCGGGCGGACCCACACCCGGCGCGCCTCTGGGCTCACGGCGCGCCCAGGACACGAAGAAGGGCGCGCCCGAGCGGGCGCGCCCTGAGGGCGGTTGCGGCGTCAGTTCGCTGGGCGCGCCCGCCTGCGAAGTTCGAACCGTCGCTGCCGACGTACCTCCTCGCGCGCCTTCTTCGCGTCGGCGCGCACCGCGTTGAGCAACTGGGAGAAGTCCTCGGGGTGCTTTTCGGCAAGCAGCCGCATGGCTTGCAGGCGGTGATTCGGGGCAGACGGCATCCGCCCCCACCGTGCCTCCGAGTAGTTCAGCGTGTATTGCAGGAACCGCAGCTCGGCTTCCAGTCGCGACCGCAGTTGGGCGACACGCGCGTCGTGCGCCTTGCGTGTCTCGCCCGCCTCGGCGGGCAGGTACCCCTCCGGGGTGCGCATCATCTGCTCGGTCAGTGTCTTCGTGCGCAGCGCAACCTCCGGAGAGCGGAACGCCAGGCCCTGGACGTAGTTGTGCCCGGCCCGCGTACTCCCGGCTGCCTCCTGCACGAACGTTGACCATTCACTCGCGAAGTCCTCGTCGGCGAGCTGAGCCAGGTATTCCGCCTCGTCGTCGGCGAGGTCTTCGATCGTCTCGACGACGGGTTGCCGGGCCGCCTGGAGCTGTGCACGGAAGGCGTTCATGCGGGCCTGGTACTCACGCTTCGACTCCGCGTCGCCCCGGGGCAGCACGGTCTTGATCTCGCGTGCGGTGCGGTCGGCGGTGACGAGGGTGCGGGTAGCCAGGTCCGGCGAACGGAACGCGGCCCCCTGCACGTCCCGCGGGGCCCGGGGGTCGATTCCGCCCAATACGTACGTCGCCCATGCCTCGAAGAACGTCTGGTGCGACATTTCCTTGAGGCGTTTCACCTCTGCCGAGACCTGCTCGGCAGGTGGCTGCACGTCGGCCATCCCCGCGGCTCCTCCTGGTCGTAGCGGCTCCGGTACTGGCAAGCCGTTGTGCCGCCGCGCGTGGCGGCCGTAACGATGGCTGCCTCGCAACCGAACCCACTCCGTGTGCCGGGTCGTCGCAGGAGCAACCGCTCTCCGGCCCTGGGCGCTCTGCACGCGCGCAGTGTCTCGGCCCGTTGGTCTGCCAGTCGACCCAGGAGGAAAGGGATACCCAAACTCCCAGAACCGGCAGCGGTCCTCAACGTAGTGAGTTCGGCGGCGAAGCGGCCACCTAGGTGCGGATGATACCCGCCGGCAGTCGGCGGCCGATCCGCAGCGGACGTTATCCAGCCTCTCCCTGGCCCGTCGGGCTGGTCACAGACTCAATTGCGGGTGCGATCTTGCTCGGCTTCCACAGGAGGTCGTACGTGGTCTGCGAGGCGGCAAGCACCGCGGCGAGCGTGCCGAGCGTGGGCAGGCCGTGCTCGAACAGGTCCAGGCCGTCGACGCTGACGACCGTGATCACACCTCCGACAAGCGCCACCAGTGTGGCCACGACCTTCTTCGTGGCGGCCGACCATGCCGGACGCTGCACGATCGCGGTGAGCAGGGGGAGGAGGGAGCCGACCGCCGAGCCGGTGGCGATGGATTCAAGGGTGCTGGACATAGGGGTAGCCCTGTCTGTCGGGAACGAGTCGCCGAGACAGTGACCGGCTGCGGGTGCTTGTGTCGCGCGCTCGCCACTACGGGGCTGCGATGTCCTCGGCGATCTCGACAGGCGGCTCGGGTGGGGTACGGCCGAGCTTCCTGATGGCGTCGATCAGGGTGTGGATGTATTCGAGTGCCACGGCCTTCCAACGGCGGTCGCGGCGCTGTTCCTCCTGGAGGAGGCGGACTTCACGCTGTAGTTCGAGCTGCCCGGCTTCGAGATGGGTGACCCGCTCGACGGTCTGTGCGTGCATCGTGCGCTCCGCGTCGAGGAGCGTCTGCTGCTGGTCGAGCATGCCGCGCTGCTGGTCGAGGAGACTCGCGAACCCCGAGGTCACCGTCTTCATCGCCTCGACATAGGTCTGCCCTTCGCTGACCTGCGCCGAGGTCGCGGCCTGTACGGATGCGACGTGTTCGTCAGCATCCCCACGGCGCCGCACCTGGCGGTAGCTGAACCAGGCACCCCCGATGACACCGGCCATGCCGGTGAGGGAGGCGATGATCGGCGCCAGGGAGCTGAGCCAGTCCACGGCGTCTCCTTGAAATGGTGCGTGAGTGGGGCGCGCGGAAGCCGGAGCCGAGGGGCCCGCGGCTCCCTGCAGTCCGTACCGTGCGGGATCAGGCTGCTTGTGTCGCCTCCTGGAACGAGTCAGGGAGTTCGGCCGTTCGCCGGGGCCGGGCTGACGCCGGCGGTGATGTTCCAAGCGGCACGTACGGCGGTGAGGATCTGCTCGTCGGTAACCGCAGCCTGGGCGGTATCGGGCTGCCCTTCGGCATAGGCAGCGAGCGCCGCGGCGGAGACGGTGGCGTCGGTGGCAATGACCGCCGCCTGGCCGGGCCCGGTCAGGTCTGCGGGGCTAAGGACGGTACGGGCGAAAGCCACACGGAGCGGGTTGCCGTGAGTGTCCGGGCCCTCGGCCATCACCTCCCGGGCGATGCGTGCGAACGCCATCCGCACGCGGGAGCAGAACTGGGGGCTGCGCACAAGCAGGTCGTGCTCGGCCAGCAGCGGGGACAAGGACATGGTGGTCTCCTCGGGGATGGGTTACTTGGTGTAAGTGACGCGGAGTTGGGGGGCGTTGTCCTGGCCGTAGCCCCGCGCCCGGCCGTAGTACGACAAGGAGGAGTTGTTGGGGTCCAAGGCGATGCCGCGCCAGGAAGTGCTGTCGAAGATGCTGGTGATATCGACCCACTTCCCGACGTTCTTGCCCCAACCGACCGCCATGGACTGGGAGTCGCACGAGAAGCTGGAGGGCCGGGAGGCGTGGCCGTGCGCCTTGATGACCGCGGTGCCGCCGTCGTTGTAGTACCAGTGCTCGAAGTAGAGGTACAGCTCGGCCTTCTGGATCTTCGCTCCGGACAGGTCGCTGGTCAGCGAGCCGGGGAACCCCACGAGTGACGCCTGCGTGCCGTTGGAGGAGCTGTAGTAGCCCTGCAGCATCGCGTTTCCGAAGTAGGAGTTGTAGCCGCTGCGGTTGGCGTACGAGCCGGACCAGGCCGCCGGATAGGTCCGGGTGTACTGCTGGCGGGGCGGCGTGGTGGTTCCCCCGCCGTTGTTATAGACACCGGTCTCCGGGATGTGGGGCCCCAGGTCTTCGATGTACATCAGGCCGAGGCCTGTGTCGTGACCGCGCAAGGTGACGGTCTGCCCGCCGGGCCCGTTGACGTTACGGAACGTCGACAGGAGTCGGTGCAGGCCTGGGGTCAGGTCATCGCCGCGGAAGATGTGCTCGATGCGCACGCGCATCCAGTCGTCGCTGCGCATCGGCCACACCCCCCACTGCATCTGGGGTGAGGTGATGCGCGGGGTCGATGCGCCGCCGTCACGAAAGCGGATCTGTAGCTCCCCGCCGGCCACCGAGGGATCGCAGAAACAGTCAAGGACGATCCGGTAGGTGCGCCCGGGTTCGGAGTTGAAGGCCAATTCGACGTACCCCATCTCGGTGCCCGTCGAGGTGATGACGGATGCCTGATAGTCCAGCGCCAGCAAGCCGCGGGGCATCCGGTCCAGGAGCCGCTGCAGTGGATCGCCGCCGATAGTGAGGGCTCCGGCGACCGAGAGATCCTGGAAGCCTGCGCTGCCGCGTTGGTCGATGGTCGCCACGGGGGTGCCGTTGGTAGCGAGGGTCAGGTAGTTGGGCCTGCCGGAAACGAGTGCGACGGCCTCCTGGCCCTCGCCGTCGAACAACCGCAACCCCTGTGGCGAGAGTTCTGCGTGAGCCCCGGTCTGGCGGCCACCGATGACGGCACGAGCCTCCGCGTTGTCGAATCGCACCGTTCCGGCCGTTGACGCGAAGGTCTCCACGGCCACCAAGGCACGGGTGGCTTGCTCCGGGGCCTTGACTTGCCCAGATATGCGCTGCCAAGTGCCGTCGCGCACCGGGGGCTTCGCCTCGACAACGCCCCACGAGTCCATGGGTTTTCCGGAGCCATCCGCCCACTGGGCGTAGATCTTCACCGCCTCGCCGACCCAGTCCGCCGAGCACTGATAGTCCACGCTGAGATACAGGGCCTCGCCCGGCAGGACGGGCGCGCTGGCGAGCTGGAGCCCGCGGGTGGCCGGAGCGGGTGCGCTGGCCGCGACCTGGAGCGCCTTCGTCGAGTTGTTGCCTCCCGGCACTACCGCCCAAGAGCTACCCGCCCCAGCGACCCGTTGTGCCGTGACCTCGCCCTCGAACGACGGATCGGGGATGAAGTTGCCGGTGATGCCGAGGGCTAGCTTGTCGGCGGTGATCGCACCCGCCTTCAGGTGGGTGGCTTCGATCTGACCGGCCTGGATGTGAGTGGCCTGCACCGACTGCGCGGCCAACTCCCGAGCACGAACCGCCCCCGAATCGATCTTCCCGGCGACCACCGCGTTCGCGGCAAGCAGGTCGGCGCCGATCGTCTGCGCAATCAGCTTCGAGCCCGGTATCGAGCCGTCCTTGAGCCAGACCGCCAGATCGAGCAGCGCGGACAGGTCAGGGCCATCGACCTGCCTAGGTGTTCCTGCGACCGTGGCTGATGGCGGGCCTGGCTGTCCGGCGGTGTTGGCGGCGACCAGGCGGACGTGCACCGCGGCGTACGAGGCCGTGGCCACGGTGACAGTGCCGCCCCGCCCGCCGGTGATGGTCGCTGCGAGGGTGCCCGTATCCGGGGTGAAATTGGTGGCTGTGCCGAGATGGACCTGAACGTGGGAGAAGTCGGCCGGCGTGCTGTAGGAGTCGGTGAACGTGCCGTTCCAGCCGACGACGAGCCCGGCCAGGACAGGTTCGACGGTGGGGGTCGTCGGAGTCGGCGGCGGCGTTGAGTTGTGCGGGACCACGGCGACCGTTCCGTCGGGCTGGATGCCGACTGACCCGCGCAGCGTGCCGTCCTTGGCGTAGATGGGGAGGGCTCCGCCCTCGATGCTGGTGCGGGAGGCCTGCGTGGTGCGTTCGAGTGCCTGGAGGCGACGGTCGTAGTCGGCCAGCACCGTGGCCATACGTTTCGCGTCCGACTGGGCATCCAGGAAGTTCGCCATGACCGCGGATGCTGCGCTGGCGACACCCCTTGCGTCGCGCGCTGTGAGGGGCGGGGGGACCCGCTACTCGGCGGAAGGTAAAGCCCAGGTAAGGTTCAATTCGCGACGACCTGGGTGGATTTCTGATTCCGGGTTGTCCCATGTTCGAGGCAGGCAAGACGCATCAGGCGACGCGGGCCCGACCAAGCAACGACCACGACCCTGGAGAGTTCCGATGCGCCGTCCCCTCGCGCTGGCCGCCATAGCCGTCGTGCTGTGCGCTGCCTGCACCCGCGTTAACGACCCGGATGCGCAGGAAGCCGTACAGAAGGCAGTTGACGCCACTCGGCAGACAAGTGCTCACATCAGCACCATGCTCGACCTCGCGGACGGTCTCGGCAAGAAGGCGCAGATCGCCACGGACGGCAGTTTCGACATGGCTGCCGACAAGGGCCGTATTGATGTCCAGCTCGTCCAGGGCCAGAACCGCGGCGACCTGATCTTCGCCGACGGCAAGATCTACATGCGCAACGTCGAGCCCGAGGAAGTGGACCACAGCTGGCTGTGGTCCAACCGCGACACCGCACAGGCCCACTACCTGTTCCGCGCGCCGAACAACGACCCGGAGCACACACTGCTCCAAGTGTCCAAGATGCAGAGCGTGCACTCCAAGGGCAAGGAGACCGTCAACGGCATCGAGGCCACTCGCTATGCCGGTGACCTCGACTACGACACGATGGTCCTGCGCATGGCCGCGGACACGCGAAAGAAGCTCGACAACGCTGTCAGCGAGTACCACGGCAGCGGCCGCAAGATGCCCTTCACTGCGGAGGCGTGGATCGACGGCCAGGGGCACTTGGTACAAGCGCGCCTCGCGATGAAGGACGCGGCGACGACCTACGCCCAGCTGACGATGACTCTCTCCGACCTCGGCAAGCCGGTCGCCGTGACGCCGCCGCCGGCCGACCAGACGAAGGTCGCTGCCGACAACCCCAACATCCTGACCGGTTGATCCGCAGGCACCGACGTGTCCGCCACTTCAGTAGTGGAAGCTGTCGGAGCGCTTGAGGTTGAGGACGCAGGTGCCGTCCGCACTGATCTCGTCTCCGACGATGCGGTGCCACACGTCGACGTCCCCCACCCAGGGAACGTGGACCTGGATCCGGATGTCGTCGCCCAACACCCACGCCCCGAACTGGGCGTTGGGGTGGTCGATGACCTGGATTGCGGGAATCTGGAGCGCCTGAGTGCGCCCGGCGATTTCCTGCTCGCCGCGGATCCGCAATGCCGAGTCCGACGAGAGGGTCTTGTCGGCGACGGTGGCCACTCGACGCAGTCGGCCGTCGTAGCGGTACACCTGGGCGCGGGCCATCGCGCGCCCCTCGCCCTTGCCGAGCACCATCACTTCGTTGGCGAACTCATCGCCCAGCCCCTCGGGTTTGGCGATGGCGGAGATGTTCTCGCCGTCAGCGAATCGCAGGTCGTAGCGTCGGCGGCCGAGGCGGGGGGTGCCCAAGCGTATTCGGTGCTCGATCTGGTTGCCGCCGTACGGGGACCAGTCGTGCGTCTCGACCCAGTCGAACGGGACGGTCTTTGCCAGGGAGTCGAGGGCAACGCCGCAGTCGGGGTGGTCCCACCAGGACAGTTGCCACGGGTCGGAGCCGTCTGCGGCCCCCAGGAGTTCGCCGAGGTTGTGTGTGTCGACGGTGACGCCAACGTCGCCGTAGGGCCGGGACTGGACGTGTGCCCAGATGCGGCGGAACCCTTCGAACGCGTCGATGCGGGGGCCGGTGTACGGCGGCGGCGGGGGCGGCACCTGCCGTTTCGGTTTTGAACCGTCGATGTAGCCGTCGTGGTTCTTGTCCTTTCCCGCATTCGGATCGGGCGGGGTGATCAGCTCGCCGGAGATCACGTGGTCCTCGAACGGGATGCCGTGCGCGTAGGTGCTCAGCCCCTCGCACTCCAGGCTCAGCTTGGGCCCGTCGAACCCCATCTTCGTGACGATGCCGCCCCACCGCAGATGCCCATCGACCTCCAGGAACAGCTTGGTGCCCCACTCTTGGATGATCGGCTTGCCGTCCGGGCCGAGCATGCGGGCGTATTCGGGCTCGATGGTGCCGCTCAGTGAACCCGGCCCGGACAGGGTCCGCTTGGGATTGCCACTCGGCGCCAGCGGCACGTCCCAGTCGATCACGAACGTGTCCAGCGCTCGCGCGGCGATGTAGCGCCAGGCGGCCGTCACCGCGGTGTCACCTCGGGTGCTTGCGACCATTCGACGTCCGCGATTGCCGTGGTGGCGATATCGGCCTGGAGCCAGCCGCGGTTCCGTTCGTCGAGCTGGATCATGGCTTCCAGCCAGAAGGAGTTGCCGCGGAAGATCCACGGAACCTGGATTGTGTCTGCGGAGATCATGTTGATGCGTGCTGTGGATGACTCGAACACCACGGACTGCCCCGACATGGGGCCGATACGGAATCCGCAACTGCCCCACACCGAGCCGTCGATCACCTGGGCCCCGGCCAAGTTCATGATGACGCGGGCCTTGGTGGCCCACTGAGGGACGGTGACCTGCCAGCGGGCGACGGGCGGCCACTGTATCCACTCGTTTCGGTTGCCGCCCCAGTTCTGATCACTGGTCGGCGACGCGGTGTAGATGTCCCGCTGCTTGCGGGGCTGGACCAGGGAGCGGCAGTCCGTGATCACCGCCTGGGTGATCGTGGTGGTGTTCGCCGGTATGTCGATTCTGGCCAGAGTGATCGCCGAATCGCCGGGACGGATCTGCCGCACGTCGGTGGTCGTGTTCGGGACACCGGAGATCACACGCGTGAAGATGAACGGGCCCGCCTTCGGGTCGGCAGGGAGCGGCCAGGTCTCCCCGTAGGAGTAGGGGTTTTCGACCCTGGCGACGATCAGATCCGAGCGGGCCGCCTGGCCCGTCGCCGCGATCGGAACCTCGTGTGTGGCAGGCAATCGAGCGGCATAGGCCTGATACGAGGCACCCACGGCCCGATTCAAGAGTGCGCACGCCCCCGGGGCGATCTGCACCGCGGCCGCCGGGGCGATCAGGGAACGCACCTGCAAGTCCGCGGTCCCCACGATTCCTTGAGAGCCGCCGAACGCCGCGTACGACATGAGGCGTGTGACCTCCGAGCTGTGCTCGGCCCCGCCCTCGACGAACCACGGAACGCTGTCCCACATGTGCTTTCCCTCCTGCTGACGACAGGCGGGCACTGTCCACGGCGAAGGCGGCTTGCGTCGCGGCCTGCCAAGGGCCGTATCGGCGCGCGGTGTCACAGGTACGTGTAGGCGTCTCGCCAGGCGACCGTCATGAACGACGACCCGGTGGCGTCGACGCCGCGAAGGACCAGGTCGTGGCGGCCAAGCGGGAGCTGCATGTTCTGCATCCGAGGAGTGTCGCGGCTGAGCGCTCCGGCGACTGAGCCGCCATTGTTGAGCAGCACCGTGCGGGCCCACGGCCGCGGGTCGATCGTGATCCACTCCCCGTCACGCAGTTTCCTGTCGAGACTGACGCGCCACCCGCGCTGACCGCCATTCCACAACTGCTCGTCGTCACGGAGCACCACTTCGCACGAAGGCTGGCTGATCGGGCCGTAGATCGTGATGACTGGCCACGCCGGCTTCGTGCCCTCGACCACCGCGGCCACCGACGTCTTCGCCGTGCTCTCACCGGTCATCGTCAGCGGCGTCCGCAGCGGCCCCGCCAGCCCCCGGTGCGGCGGCGGGTTCAGGTCGACCCGGACACTCTTCTCGACATCGTCATAGGCCACCCCGTCCACACAAGCGAAAGTGGTGACGACCGGCGTGTAGCCCTGGCGGGTGAGCCGCGACCCGGCAGGTGCCCACTTGCGGGGGCGGCCGTAGAAGCGGCGGCACCGTCCGCCCTGCACCGTGCGGAGCACGGCTGGAACTCCGAAGCGACCCCGTACTGCCTCGGCGTCCCAGACCCGGCCCATATCCGACAGTGCAGCCAGGTTGTGCCCGTGCCGGCCGGGCTGATCGGAGGCACTGTCGACGCTGTCCACACCGATCTCGAACGTGAGCGTTGCGGCTGCGCGGTAGTCCCTGCCGAGCCGCACGCCATCGGCCTGCGGCAGCGGCGTGTCGCCGGTGTCCGTATCGCCGTAGGCAATTTCGTAGGGCTCCAGCAGGTAGTACCCGCTCGCCGTCGTGCCGAAGACGAAGTCCGCCCCCGGGTGGAGCCCACTGGGCCCGTAGACCAGATTCCACTCACCCTCAGACAGCATGTGCGCCTCCTCGGCGGATACGGCGCAGCTCGAATAGCGCGTCGTTCAGGGCCTCGCCCGGGGAGATGGGAGCGCCGGTCATCGTCAGGTTCAGATCTCCGCCGACCAGGGCGCCGCCGCCCTGCGAAGCCAGGGGGCGGGAGACGCTGCTGCGGACGCCGCTCTGGCCCAGGGACATCGCGCCGTTGGCGTACTGCCGCAGGGCGCGATCGGGATAGACGACCGTCCCGCCGAAGTACCGTGCGACCCACGCGAGGATCTCCTCGGACCGTCTCCTCTTCGAGCTGGCCAGCGGGATATACGCCTCGCCGTCGGTCTCGGGCTCGGCCCACAGCCGCATCTCGCCCGCCCGGGCAACCTGGGCGATGTGCTGTTCGGCGCCATTCGCGAAGGCCCGAACGCGGCCAGTCATACGGCGGATGCCTCCGTCGGCAAACTTCACGATCCCGCCGTCCGCGTGCTCGGACACGTACGGGGTGCCCAGCGTCGAGTACCGGATGACGACGTTCACTTCCTTGCCGGTCAGGCTGTTGATCTTGCTCTGGATGTCCTGGACCTGCTGCAGAGGGGTGCCGGTAGGGGCGGTGATCCGGACGGTCTTGCCGCCGCTGTCGACGTTCTGGATCTTGTATCCGAGGTCCTTCAGGGCGTCCTGCGCCGTCGCGGTGGGCGCGGTCACCGCGATTTCCTTGCCCTTCATCGCCGCGACCTGGTTCTGGATGGAAGACAGATCCCCGACGGCCTGGTTGATGATCGCGGTGACCGTGACGTCCTTCTTGTTCGGGGCGTTCGCAATATCCGCGGCGAGCGCCCCGATGTCAGCGCGGGCACCCCCAGTCGGCGCGGTGATCGAGACGTTCTTCCCGCCCGGCAGGGCCGTGACGGTGAATCCGAGCGCCTCGATCTGGGCGCGCGCGTCGGCGGTCGGAGCCGTGACAGTGATGCTCTGTCCTTTGCCGAGGCCTTCGAGCTGGCCCCGCAGACTCAGGAACCCCGCGGTCGCCTCTGGAATGCCCTGAGTCGTCATGAGCGTGGTGATCGTGGCCGGGATGAACCCCATCTGATCAGCCAACGCCTTGGCCTCGGTGGCGTTCAGCCCCATGCCCTGAGCGAGCGCGATCGCCTTGGCGCGGGCGTTCTCCATCGCGCCCTGACTCTTCTGCATCGCCTCCGACATCGGCATGAGGCCCTGCTCGGCAGCTTCCTGGGCGCGGGTCGCCACCCCCAGCATCGAGTTCCGCAGGTCGGTGAGCTGGGAGTTCAGGTTCTGACCGTTGCGGGTGGCGGTATTGACGAAGCCGTCGCTGTCCACGAGGGCCTTGCCCCAGCCCTGCGCCTTGTCGATGGAGCCGGCCAGGGTGTCGTCGATGGTCAGCATCTGCTGGTTGAGCCGGGCGGTGGCGTCGTGGAACGACTCGGTGTTGCCGGTCAGCGCGTCCATCGCCCGCTTCAGGGACTCGACGCGCTCGTCTGCGCTCTTGGTCTTGTCGCTGAAGCCCTGGACGGCGGCCTGGAGCCGGTCGTACGCGCCCGTGCCAGTGGACCCCGACTTGTTGACGGCGTCGGCCAACTCCTTCTGCTTAGCCTGACCTTTCTCCAGCTCGCCGCGCACAGTGGACAAGGCCTCCTTGGCGCGGATCGCGGCCAGGCCTTCGTCATCCCATACCTGTACTCCGTATGCGGTTTCTTTGGCTGAACGCCTGTGGCTGTCGGCGGTGGCCTGGAGCTGCTTCTCCAGGTCCTTCAACGTGACGCCCTGCCCGAGGTAGGCATTCGTCAGGGTGCCCAGCGTCACGCCCGCCGTGCGCATCCTGTCGACCAACTTGCCCTTGCCGTTGGCGAGTTCCGTCTCCTGAAGGATCTGCGCCGCCTGGGCGCGGACGTTGGCGTCGATCACGCCGCCGGACGCGGACAAGGCCTGGGAGAGGGAGTTGACCCGCTCCTTGTGTGCCTGCGTGGCGCGGGCGGCGGCTTCTTGGCGGGTGGCCAGGAAGCCAAGAGCGAGCGTGACCCCGGTGATGGCGATACCGAGGGGGCCGCCAAGCGCGGCGACCATGCCACCCGCCGCATTGGAGACGACCCTGTTCGCTGCGCCGATACCGCGCAGGGTGCCGGTCAGGCGGCCCCCGTCTGCTGCCGCTCCCCGGTACGCGGCCCCCATGCGCTGCCATGTCGTGATGTGCGGGCCCATCACTCCGGGTCCCAGCTCGCCCCGCATGGTGGTACCGAGGGAGTTGAAAGACGTTCTCGCCGTGGAGACGGAGGAGACCGCCGATGCGCCGAAGGTGCGCAGCATCCCGGTGACCATGGTGATCACCTTGAGCGCGAGCATCGTGCCGAGGAGCGTGGACAGAGCGGTGTTGGCGCCCGGCACCACTCTCATGAGCTGGTTGAAGCCGGAGAGCAGGCCATTGAAGACAGTGAGCAGGAAGCCAAGGCCCGTCCCGGCTCCGGCGAGGTTGGCGAAGGCGGTCGCCAGGTTCGAGACGACGGCGACGACCGCAGGGCCGATCGACTGGCCGATGGCGGTGAAGACCGAGCCGAGGGCCGGCATCAGCTGGGTGCGGATCTGCCGGATCAGATCGGTGATCCCACCGTCCTTGGCGGCGCGCCCGAGCCCGCGTACGAAGTCCCCGACGAGCGCGTTCAGTTCATGGAAGCTGCCGGACGCGTCGCTGAAGAACTGCTTCATCGCGTTCTGGCCAACCTTGCTGTTGGCCCAGCGATTGAAGCGGGTCATCGTGCCCTCGAACCCGTCGAGGAGCGCGTTGCCGGAGTCCTGGGCTGCGCGGCCGACGCCGCCCAGCCCCTTGACCAGGTCGCGGGTCGAGCGGCCTAGCTGCTTCGCCTTCGTGCCCGCGTGGTCGAGGAAGCGCGCGAGCGACCCAGTCTCCCGCCCGGCCGCCACGGAGGCCCGCGTCCACTGCGCGAACCGCTCGACTCCCTTGCCGACCCGTTCGGTGAACGGGCCGGAGGCCACCATGAAGTCGAGGGTGGCCCGGCCCAGACTCCCCATTGAGCGGGTGACACTGCCGAGGACCTTGGAGCTGGTACCGGCAACCGTCTGGAAGTCCCGGCGGAAGGGGCCGGTCTGCATGAACTCGGCGCCCCGCTTGACGAGGTTGCCCATCTGCCCGGCGGCATCGCCGAGGCTCGACGACAGGAGCGGGAACACCACCTTCGCGGCGGGCTTGACCTCCCCGACCAACTTGGAGAAGAAACGTTCCTGCACACCCTTGCGAACGCCCCGCCAGGCATCGCCGAGACCGACCACGTCCCGCGCGACCTTGCGGGCCGACGGGGACAACTCGTCGAGAGACTGCTTGAGCTGCGCCTGCTGGGACTTGGTGAGCTTGCCGCCGGCCGCAAGCGTCTGCTCCGCCTTGGCAGAGTTCTTCACCGCGTCCGTGAAGCCGCGGAACGCGAGGATCGTGCCGAACGCCGCGGTACCCGTGGCCGCGATCAGGCCGGGTATTGCGCCGAGCACGCCAACCGCTGGGGCCGCCGCGGACACCAGGGCGGTCAGCCCGGCGCCGTACTGGACGAGGGCGCCGACGGCAGGCTGGAGGACCGAGACGAGGGACCCGATGCCCAGCATGCGGATCACGCCGCGGCCCCGCCGGGGCATGCGCATCTGCACCGGCACGCTGACCGGGTTGCGGTCGGC
Source organism: Streptomyces sp. NPDC050485 (assembly GCF_044458185.1). NCBI lineage: Bacteria > Bacillati > Actinomycetota > Actinomycetes > Kitasatosporales > Streptomycetaceae > Streptomyces > Streptomyces sp. NPDC050485. Next base: position 28,596 of record NZ_JBITHR010000012.1, read on the forward strand.
TTCGTCCTGGGCCCCTCCGATCAGGCCACGCAGGCGGGACCGCAACCCGCCGCCACGGGCATTGTCGCCGTCCGGGCGTACCGGGATCCGGACGTCCGTGCTGGCGAGGCGGCGCGCCATCGCGTCAACCTCGGCGCGGAACCGGTCCTTGCCGTCGACCTTGACCTTGATCTTGGCACTGACGCCCTTGGACGCCTCCTTGACGGCCGCCTCAAGCTTGTTGCGGAGGTCCTTGGCGGAGACCTTGACCTTGACCTTGACGGCCAGCCCCGCGGCGGCATCCTCGACCTTGGTGCGGAGCTCGCGCACGAACCCGGCGAGGTCGGCGACGACCGGCACGTCAAGCCGGCCAGCCTGCAGGCCCTCAGCCACTGCGGACCATTCCTCTCTGCATCGCGGCCGCGAGCATCTGCCGGTGCCCCGTGGATGGTGGGGCGGGCTGCGGCTGCGAGCCGGGCCGCCGGGGTGCGGCAGTCGCGGCCGAGTTGTACGGGCGAGGGATGGACTTGGGGGCATCACGTCGCCGGTCGGCGGCCAGAATGCTGATCTCCTCGATCAGCTGCGCCAGGAGTTCCGTTTGTACGGTCCACCCGTCGACGGGGGCGGACTTGACTCGGGATTCCTCGGGGAGGCCGTCGATCAGGACGATCAGACGCCTCAGTCCGATGAAGCCGGGCTCTCCTGGCTCGCGCCAGATTCCTCGGGCGTCGAGCCCGTGGTGGAAGCGGCTGAGGTCGGACTCGACGTCTCCCCACTGTTCGCGGAGGAGCCGCCCAGTCCGAAGAGCTTTCCCAGGTCGACTCCGTAGACCTTGGCCAGGCCGATCGTGAGGCGGACGTAGTCCGGGAAGGAGGGGGCCAGGTCCGCGAACCGCTGGTACTCCTCGTCGCCGAGGAGGGAGCGGTGGATGTCGTAGATCGCGTCGACGAACTGGCGCGGCAGCTTGGGCCGCTTGAAGGCGAGTTCGATGACGGTGGCGGCCGTCGGGTTCTCGGTGGCGGCGAAGATGTCGCCGAGCAGGCCGATGAGGTCCAGGTCGTCGGAGAGCAGCGGGTCCAAGGATGCGGCCGGCAGCTCGGCGGGGAAGAGGAACTGTTCGCCGCGCAGCAGGACGGGAATCCCGTTGGGGTACTGGACTTCGCGGCGCTCGGCATCCAGGTCGATGACGAAGGACATGGCAGGCGGACCTCTCGTGTATGCGGGCTGAGTCGCGGGGTGCGGCAGCGCGCGGACACTGGCAGGCGCAGGCGCCTTGTGTCGCACGCTGCCGCGCGAGGGGTCAGCCGCCGGCCGGGGGTGCGGGCGGCGCGAACGCGTTGTCGTCGGTGATCACGTACCAGGCGTCGGTGTCGTCACCGCCCTGCACCGCGAGCCGCAACGGCAGCACGGCCTCCTTGGTCTTGGCGAGTTCGGTGTTCACGCCTTCCATCTGCATGCAGCGCGGCACCATGTACCGGTAGTGCTTGCCGCCGTCGACGACCTCAATGCACGCGGCGATCTCGGTGCGGCTACCGATCCTGGGCGGCACGAATTTGAAGTGCTTCTTGGTGTCGGCGGCGGTGACCGTGGTGATCTCTCCGCCGCCGTACACCGCCTGGAAGTTGGGCCCGGACCACTGCTGAAGATCGACCTCGATCGTCGACGCGTCCTGGGTTTGGAAGGTGCGGGTCGGGAACGAGGACTGGGCCGAGCGAACCTGCTCGAAGTTCGGCTCGTTGTTGAACTTGAGCGAGTCCTCGGTGGTCAGGCCCACGGATCGCCAGCCCGATGGCATGACGACGGTGGCGTCGGCCGGCGCGGTCGTGCCGACGGCGGCCAGCCACACGCGAGTGAGTGACGGAATGACAATTTCGTTGCTGTTGGCGCTCTCGCCTGCCATGGCGGCTTCTCCCTGGGGTCCAGTGATCGACTAGCTGAACCATGGGGAGAGCACGTCGTTAGCGTCGCGTCCTCACGGGTGAAGGGTCACCAGCAGGCCGAGGAGCCAGCGCGGTTGCCCGTCGACGAGCGGTGACCACACGAGCGTTCCGGATGGGCGGATGCCGCTGATGATGGGCTTCCCGGGAGCCGAGGGCGCCTCGACGATCTCCGTGGCCGCGGCCGCACACACCAGGAGGATGCGCCGCAGCTCGGCTTGGCCCGGCCAGCCGCCAGGATCGCCGTACACCTCCAGCGTCACCTCCGGCGTGGTGGCCCACGTGAGGTCACGGAGATCACCGCCGGGGCCGTGGGCGACGCGTAGGTGGGGCCACGGTGCTTCGGCGATGCCGGAGACCCGGCCGGGCCCGCCGAGGGCGTCGGCGGTCCTCGGATGTGTCCGGAGCCAAGCGAGGACCGCCGAGACCGGATCAGCGTCGGCGAGTTGATAAGGACCGGTCATCAGGAGCGGGCCACATAGCCCTGACGACGCAGTCGCCGCGCATAGTCGCTGGGGACGCGGACCTTCGAACCTGGCACAAAGTCGGCGCCCTCGATGCGCAGATGATGCGAGAGGACGATGGACTCCATCGGTTCGAGGATGTTGGCAGAGGGGACGTTCAAGATCTTCTCCTCGGCCGCTTCCTGGGCATCGGACGTCTTGGCGGTGGTGTTCTTCGTGGTCATGGCGCGCACTGTGCGGGCCTGCCCGGCTTATGTCGCGTCGTGCGCGAAGCCTTGAGCAGTTGACCCTCGCGTTGACCGGAAAGTTTGGCCACCTGGAGCTGCTCGCGCCGAATAGACGGCTAGGGCGCGGCTAGGGCCTGGCCGAGGGGTCTGGGTAGATCTGTTGCACGGGCCTTGGTTCGCATGTGCGAGGGCATGGCGACTCAGCCATGGGGGCGTGTTCGACGCGGGCTGTACGTCGCGGGGCGTTGAGTGGATCATGAGGCGTCATGTGCAGTCAGTTAGGGAGGTCAGGTATGGGTTCGGTCGGTAGTCTCGGGGCGCCATCAGACACTTTGGCGAAGATCAGGGACACGGGGTACATACAGATCGGGCATCGGGAAGGACTGTTCCCTCTCGGGTACTACGACCAGATGGGCCAGCCGGTCGGCTACGCGATCGACTTGGCGCTACGGGTGGTGGAGGCGGCGAAGGCCGAGCTGGGCATCCCTGAGCTGAAGGTCCGCTATGTCCCAGCGACCCCGCAGAATCGAGTACAGCTGGTACAAAAGGGCATGGTGGACCTTGAGGCGGGATTGACCGCTCACACCATCGAGCGGGCGCAGCACGTTGACTTCTCCACCACGGCCCTGCTCTCTGATGTGCGTCTTCTGACCCGAGTCGACTCCCCGGTCAGCGACTGGTCAGAACTCAAAGGCACGGCTGTCGTGACCACGGCCGGGACAATGGGCGAGAGTGAAGCCAGGAGCCTGAACGACAAGCAGGGCCTGGGCATGACGATCATCGCTGCAAAGGACGCCCCTGGTGCGTTCCAGATGCTGGAGGGCGGTCGCGTCGTTGCGTGCATTGGCCGCGACGCCGTTCTGGCCGGCATGGCCCTCCGCGCCCGGCAGCCCCAGTCCTGGCGCGTCGTCGGCACGCCTCGGGCACGCGGGGCCATGGCCCTGAGCATGCGCAAGCGTGACGACCAGTTCGGCATGCTGGTCAACCGCACTATCGCGGACCTCCAGCTCTCCGGCGAGGCCGAGAAGCTCTACAACAAGTGGTTCGCTTCGCCGTTGCCACCCAAGGGCCGCAGCCTCGACCTGCCCCTCAGTGACGAGATGCGGAAGCTGTACGCCGAACCCAACAGCACTCCACTCACCTGACCCCGACGTCCAAGCAGTTCCACCGCCTCAAGAACCGTCCGGCGGATATGAAACGATCCGCCGATGGGCCAACCGTTGCGACTCGTCCGGCACAGGCCCTAAGGCAGGCCCGGGCTCATCGGCGGGCGGCGACGATCGCAGTGGCCCTAGCCATGAAGTGGGCGCCGTCCACAGCGAGGTTGCCGGGATAGACGGTGCCGACTTCGGCTTCGACGACCATCGGCCCGCGGACGGTGACGGTCACGGTGACCTTCTTACCGGCGATGATCGGCTGTCCGGTGGTGATGTTTCGAGCGATGCCCTGGGGGTCGACCGTCGTCGTGCACCGGCAGTTTTTCAAGTTGGCGACGGCGCGGGATGACTGGTCGCGGGGCTGGAGCATGTACGTGCTCTGGCCCGCACCACGGTGCCGGCGGTCCCAGTCCATGGAGTTGACGGTGAACCGCAGGTTGCCCGGCACGATCTGCCCTTGTGCTGCGGCGTGGGTCGGGCGGACCTGCTCGTCGGCTACGGTGATCCACCGCTTGGTGGGCGGCGCGAGCCGCTTCGCCTCGACTTCCACCTGGTGGGCGATGCGCTGCACGTGCGGCGCGATCATTTGCAGGAGCAGCGACTCCAGGGCGGGGTTGGGGGTGAACTTCGCCAACTCAGGGGACTTCCACCGGGTTTCGGGTTGCGGTGACCTGTATGTAGTCGACTGCCGGGCAGTCGGGCACGCGGTGGATGCGGGCGGTAGTGACGGTCCAAGACGTGCCCGTTTCGTCGCTGACGGTGTCGCCGGGCTTCATCGGCCAGGCGGCCGGGTCGAGGCGTAGGGACCATGTGCCGTCGGGCTGCTCTTGAGCCGCGCCGGGCCAGGTACCGCGAGGCTCGGGGCGGCGGGTGGGATCCGGTGGGACAGGAACGCCGTTGTCGTCCCTGTCCCAAGGGTGTTCGAGGACGCAGAGCGTCAGGCGACGGTTCGGCAGAACGACGGCCATCGTTCAGCGCCAGCCTGCTCGGTTGGACGAGTACGGCCACGGGGCGCGGTGAGGGGCCACAACCCGCTGGAACGTCAGCCGACGCAGCCGCTTGAGGGAGTCGATTGTGGGCAGGGCCCCGGCCTGGCCGGTCTGTGGGGCCGTCTCGTAGGACACGGACTGGCCTTCGGCGCTCACCGAGGACACTCGTCGGCCTCCACCGTCGTGGTCCGGACGCTGCCGGATCGACTCGGCGGCGTGCGCGACGACGTAGCGGACGAGTGGTTCCTCCTGGGCGCCGTTCAGTCCGACGAGGAGGTCCACGTCGTACGTGCCATCGGCGTTGGCGCGGTAGGTGATGACCTCGGCGAGATCGTCGGGGCCGGCAGGCCAGGCGTCGATCTCGTCGAGTGGCTGCGCCCAGCGCGGGGTGACGGCCCGCAGGGTGGTCACGCGCGGGATCACGGGGCGGTTGAGGTAGGCGGCGACGTCGGCCTGGGCGTCGCGCAGAGCCTGTTCGTACGCGGCGCGCTGGGCAGAGGTGAGGGGGAGGGGGACGCCGAGTGCATCGGCAACGGATTCCGGCGACCCGATCAGGCCCTGCCCGAGTGGCAGGTCGAGGCGCACGGAGGTGTCCGTGACCGACTGCTCGCCCGCGCTGGGGGTGAAGGTGACCGTGCCCCAGTAGCGCCCCGGCGCGAGTGTGGGAAGGGTGAACCGGTATACGCCGGGGCGGAGCCGGACGGCGGGGGTGGCCGAGGTGACGACCGTTCCGTTGCGCTCGGGGGTTGCGTACAGGTCGAGTCGTGTCACCTCGCCTCCGGCCAGGGCGGGGTCGTAGTGCGCCCCGGCCCACGTGGGTTGGTGGTCGTAGACGGACACCCGTATGCCTCCTCTTACTGGTTGCTGTCGGCAGTGCGTGCGGCCTGGGCGGCGAGCCGTTCCGTGATGCGGGTGGCGATGTGCTCGGAGACCGAGGCGCCCTTGGGCTGAAGCAGGCGAACGACGGGGGTGCGGTGCGGGCCAAGGAAGGTTCGCTCCACCAGGCGGACGGTGCACTGGAGGGTGGAACCGTAGGGGGTGAGCGGCACGAATACGGCGTCGAGGTCGGCCGGCGGTTGCCCGGTGGAGTCGTCGAGGATGACGTCGGACAAGTGGTCCCCGTCCGGGATGACCTCGGTCGGCGTCACATACAGGCTGGGGGCGGGTGGTTCAGGTGCCTCGTCGACGCGCGGCGGCTCCAGTGGAGCGGCGTCGGGTGCGGCTGGGGTCTTGTCGGCATCGAGGGCGGGGACGGCCGCCTCTGTCTCGGGGGTGTCCTGAGCCTTGGTGGCTGTGGCCTTACGGGTGCGGGTGGCGGCCATGTGGTGGCTCCTTGAGCAGTGTGGGTCTGGTCGCGCGCACCCTGTACACGGGGCCGGGTTTGTGTCGTGCGATGCGCTCGGGTGGTGGGATGGGCGGGCTTGGGGGCGCCGTATTGCAGCTGAGGCGCCCCCGGCGCGGCGTACTAGACGTAGGTGAATCCGTTGGGCTTGGCGACTGAACCGCTGTCGTCGACGATGGTCACCGTCACGGGTCCGGCTGTGCCGGACGGGGTCTTCACGGTCAGTTCACCCGCCGACCGGATCTGCAACTCAGTGCCTGCAGTGCTGCCAAAGGTGATGGCGGAGATGCCGTCGAGGTTGTCGCCCTTGATGGTGATGGTCGTGTCACCGGCCGCAGGGCCATTGGCCGGGCTGATGCTGGTGACGGTGGCCGGGGCGAAGAGGCGGTCGATGACGGAACGCAGTGCGATGGTCCCGGCCGGGTACAGGAGGAACCGCTTGGATCCCTCTGGCTGTCCGTCGCCGCGGCCGTACGGCTCGGAGATGTAGATGTCCTGGGTGATGCGTACGGGTGGGTCGTCGAGTGCGGCGGCGGGCACCTCGGCCTTCGTGATGCGCGTGCCGTCCTGCCAGTAGAGGCCCATGAGTAGTCCTTCCTCGGGTGCGTTGATCGGGGAAGGGTGGGCGCTGCTGCGGGTTACGGTCGCGTCCTGGGTTTGCACGACAGGCCGTCCCGGCGTGCACCGGCAGCCGTTGGCTTCGCTGCGGCGGCGGTGGCGGGCCACTGTGTACGCAGTGATCGCATGGCCGTGCTGGCTGAGTACGGTGGCGATGGCCGTGGCCGGGACAGTCGGGGTGTCCAGGATGCGGCGGAGCGTCGCCGCGGTCTCCTGATCGGTCTCCGCCAAGAAGGCGCCGACACTGCAGGGCGGACCCTTGCGGGGGGCAGGCGCGTCGGTGAGCGCCTCCAACTTCGCGGTCATCCCAACGAATTGCTTCTCAATCACCGGCGTTCCTCCATGTCTCGACGTGCAGTAGTGGACGAGGGGAGGACAATTCCGTGATTCCGGGAACCTCCTCCCCTCGGGGGAAATCAGCCGGTGGGCTGAGTCCACGACCCGATAACGAAGGACTCCGGTCGGGGAATCTCCAGGGCAACCCGCTCATCGGCGCGGAACGTGATCAACCCCTTTTCGAAATTGTCCGCATTCTCGCTGGAGACGGTTACCGAAACATTCTCTCGGTCGTGAAGCTGGGCACCCAGTCCGAAGGCGCCGACGAGGAAGTCAGTGTCGGCCATCGCCGTGGTTTCGACCACGTTCAGGCGCCACACCTTCTTCTCTGCTCCAACTGCGATCTGCAGCGCCACGCGGAACGCTCCAGTCTTGTCTTCTTCGACCTCGACGTGCTCCCACATGCTCGGGCTCAGCACGATTCCGGTCGGCTCGTACTCGGCCAGAAGCGCCTTGGTGATGCTGCGCCTGATCTGCACGCTGTACTGGTCGCTGGGGAGCCCCTTGTACTGCTGAACTCCCGGAGTATTATAAATTCCGGTCAGAGACTGGCCGTCGCCAACCGAATGCAGAAGGTCCCAGTCTTCCTGATACTTGACGCCCTCAACCATGCGGGTGTTGATAAAGGTCTTGAGTCGCGGCTCGTCGCTCAGAATGTTTTTATGTGCGTCCAAAAGGTGCGCAATTTCGCTGACCGGATACATCACCGGGACGAGCGAGAGCTTCGAGCGCGGCGCCCGCCCCCACGTATCGGTCTCGGCTCCTGTAGCAGGACTGGTGCCGTCGGCGGCGTAACGTTCCTTCACCTGCCGGGCGTTATTGGTCCAGCCGGTCTCACGCGCGCCATAGAGCACGGCCTGCTTCGTGGAGGACTTGGGGAACAGGTCCCGGATGTGGAACTTGCGATAGGCCCGCTCGGCGATTCCCAGGTTCTGAGCCGAACCGAGAGTCTGGTGCGTCACCGTGCCGGCCGAGAGCGAGAAGATGCTCTTGCCTTCCATCTCGGCTCGCAGGTAAGGCCGGTCACGGAAGCCTGCCTGGGACGCGTTCTGGAAAGCGTCGGACTCGACGAACAGGTCGCCCAGCGACTTCTCCTCCATGGCGGCCTGCGGGGAGCGCCCGTAGTGCAGCCCCGCCGTAGGCGGGCTGTCGGGGGCATCGAGGTACTGCTTGATCTCGTGCCAGCCCTCGGCGTCGGCGATGAGCTGCTTGATTTCCATCGCGTCGGCGGACACCTTCTTGAAGGCGGTGGCCTGTTCGGTGGTGACGACGAAGCCGCCGTTGTCCTCGACCTTGAACGCCTGGCTGATCCGCTCGGCTTCGGCGGACTTCTCGGCGAGCTGGGTCTTGAGACTCTTGAGGAGGCTCTTGTTCTCAGCCATTGCGGGGCTGCTCTCCCTGGTGCTGGGTGCGGTTGACGTGCGTCGCTCGCCCGGCCAGCACCGGGACGACCCGACAACGCGGGTTATTTGAGAGAGCGGGAGTGCCTAATGTCGCGTGCTGCCGTTCCCCGGGAGGCGGGGAGCGGCAGCACATGGGCTCTGACCTGCTGTTTTGTTGTGTTCTGCGGGCGTGGTCGCCGATTAGGTGGGTGCGGCCGGCGCCAGGAGTGAGGCTGAGTCGCGGGCGTGAACTACCCCTGGATCGCGGCGAGCTGGGCTTTTACCTCGTCGGCATCCAGACACACCGTGTCCTCACCTCCGCCCTCGTCCACGTCCTCACCGCCCTCGTCGTCGTCCGGCTCGGGGAGTTCGGGCAACGCGTCATGCGGTTCGTCCCACAGGTCGATGCCGCCGCCCGGGGGCGGAACCGGGGAGGGCTGCCCGCTCTCGTCCTGGTCGTCGTCGAGCGGCATGTCGAGGCCCTTGGACGCGAGTGCGGAGAGGAGTTCCCCGACGGTGGTCCGTACGGGCTCCAACTGTTCGACGTCATCGGCGGCGTGGATGCGGACGGTGGCGTCGGCGAGAGCGCGGAGGGTCGGCTGTACAAGGCGGGTGTCCGTCGCCTCGTCGGTGGTGGCCTCGCGTGCCGGCCCCTGGTCGGGGATGACGACGGTGGTCAGCGCGACGGGCTGCGGGGTGCCGAGGGAAACTTCGGGCCCGGTCGTCTCGTACGGGACCGCATAGGTGACTGGCTCGGCACCGTGCTGGTGGACCGAGACGATTGTGCGGTCGGGATAGGTCGCCTCTACGCAGGCCCAGGTGTTGTCGTCGGCGGCGAGGAGGCGGCGTACGGCCTGCGTGACGCGCTCGCTGATCTGCTCGTAGGAGTCGGGGAGCGGCTGGATCTGCGGCACGGGGGCTCCGGTCGGGTCGGCGACGATGCGGGCTTTGGCTTCAAGGACGGCGGTGCGGGCACTCTTACTCTCGGCCGCGTGGGTGGCGGGATAGATCCCGAGAGCGTCGCGGTGCCTCAAGTTGCAGTAGCCCTTGGCGTTGTCGGGACTCATGTGGCGCCCTGCGACCGAGACGCACCGGTCGAAGTCCTCGGGGGTGCCCCAGGCGATATGCGTGGCGCCTTCGCCGCGGACGTACCAGTGGCGGAGCTGCTCGGCATCGCCGCGATTCTTGTCGAGGCCGCCTGCGGCCTTGGCTTCCAGAACGGCGGCTCGGGCCGACTTGGCTTCCGGGCTCGCTCGCATTCCAAGATCATTTTTGTCCCATTGCGTGAGCCTGGTGCTGGGCGCGGCGGGTGGGCCGGTGAGACGGATAGGGGTGGCGTCTGGGCCGCGTACCACGTGCACCGTGTCGAAGGCGACTGGGGTCGCGGGCACGGGCGGCACGTCGTCGGGCAGGTCGTAGCCGAGGGTGACGTGCGGGCTGAAGCCGTGGCTGGTGCTCACCGCGCCGGACAGGGGCGAGGTGGCCAGTGACTGTGTGATGCGGTCGCGCAGTTCGTTCAGGCCCGGTATGTCGACGGGCACGAACACGGGCTCGCCGGCGCCCGAGTCGGGGAAGCGGCCGATGCCGCCGATCGTCCCGGAGAGCGGCTGAGCGTCCTGGAGCACGTTGGCGACGATGCTGCTCAGGTCGTCGGGATGGCCAGGGAGTTGGTCTGCGTCGCCGAGGTAGGCGAGGGTGATGTGCAGGTCCCGGGCAGCCGTGCCATCAGGGTGGACGATCCGCTGGGCGGCGTCCGGTGGCAGATAGAGGGCGACCATGACGCCTCGGCCCACCTGGACTTCGGCCGACTTGACGTCGAGGTACCCGCCGGACGCCGTCGTCTTGTGTTCCAGCTCGATGGCGCCGGGGTCGGACTTGACCTCCAGGCTCCGGGTCATTGGGTGGGCGCCGTGCAGCACCGGGGAGATCTCGTACAGGTCGAGCTTGTGGATCACACGGACGCCGTCGGAGCGCTTCGTCGCCCCGGAGGGCGGGACACGGTAGCCGATGGAGAACTGGGCCTCACCGTGCTCGTGCCACTGGCGGACCTGCTCGTACACGTCCCGGCCACGCTGCGTACGCAAGTTGAACTGGATGGTCGCGACGAGCGCTCCGGCGGCGGCGGGCCAGTTCGGAATCTCGGCGAACCGGGCGTCGCCGGGCTGCCATTCCTCGATGTCCAGGACGACACCGATCGGCTTCTGCCACTCGTGGTGCCAGACCGTTTTCACGGGCCGGGTCGCCAGAGTATGGGCGAACGCACCGGGGACGATCAGGTCCGCGACCTCATCGACGACGCCAGTGACGGCGAAGATGGCCCGGCAGATGCCCTTGCGGGACACCGGGGATCGGGACGTGGGGGCAGTCGGCACGGCGGGGAACCTCCGGCGGATGGACAGTAGGCCGCCGGGACCGTGCCGTGCCCGCCGGGCTACTGTCCTGTGCTCGCCTGCCCCGGCCCGGGAGCCGCCGCCTCGGCCGCGGTGCGGGCCTCCACCCATCCCCTGGTCCAGTAGCGCGCGCCGAACTGCTGCTCGGGGTCGGGGCTGTATTGGTCGTAGGGGCACGCGTCGGAGGGGTCCCCGGCGGCATGCGCGACCTTGCCCTCGTTGAGGAGCGCCAGATAGGTCTGGCGGTTCAGGTCCACCGGTACGGCTCCTAACTCTGCCTCTGCTGGGGCGGGAACAACGGGTCCTGCCCGCCACGTTCGGCCGCCTGTTCTCCGCTGTCGCCCTGGGCGCGGCTGTGGGTGCGGGTCATCTGAGCATCGTCGACGTCGATGGCCCACACGTCCGGGTCGCTGTAGCGCCAGACCTGGCCGGTGGCATCCCGGACCCACCCGGTCAGTGTGCCGTCCGGCGCCTGATCGAGCCACGCCTCCTCCCCGTCGGCCCCCGTGTAGGCAGCGAACGCGTTTGCCGGGTCGGTCTCGTCGCCCTCGTCGTACATGTCGCCGGACCACGGGCGGGCATCGTCCTCTTCAGGGGGCGGCGCCTGCCCGCTGTCGTCGGCCGCTGGGTCGCTGCCGCTCTCTGGAGAGGCTGGCTCGGCATCCTGCGGGGCGCTCGGATCACCGGAGTTGGTCTCGGTGCCGTCGCTGTTGTCCTGAGCAGCGGGGCCCTGCTCTGCTTCGCCGCCGGTGCCGGGTGCTCCCGGCGGGGCGTCGGCCTCGATGTCCTCTGCCGAGCCCGCGTCCACTGTGTCCTCGGGCTTGGTGTCCTCGTCTTCATCGTCCACGAACGGCTTGCCGCCCTTGGGGAGTGCCTTGATGGCGAATCCGTATCTGGTCACGTGCCGCAGGGTGGGGTGGCCGTGGGCTTAATGTCCTGTGCCAACTGCGGTCACAAGATCATCAATCCAATGGTGCAAGCCGGGCTGGGCCCTCCGTCCTCTCGCCCGACTCGACGACGTTGCTGTAACGACGAAGGACGGCGAGAACCGACTTCTCGTCATCGCCAATCACGGTGCGCAGGGGGCCTGCCGGCGTCAGCAGGATCGACTCGCCCGCGTGCAGCTCGACGAGGGCCGCCGCGCGGGCAGAGCCGATGACCGGCCGGTCCGGTTCCCCGGTGACCTGCACCTGGTAGGCGGACCCGTCGTCGAACCGGCCGGTGACGGTGAGCGTCATCGTCGTCTCCTTCATCGCGTGGCGAGCAGGCCGAGGAGGAACGCTCTCAAGTCGTCGTCCTCGTACCAGTCGCCGGTGAACATGGCCTGCAGAGATCGAGCGAGGCTGTCACCCGTGTCCGTCTGCGTCAGCTGCCGGTGCTGATGCAGGAGGCGCCCCAGGGCACTGTCGTCGAGCGTGCGGGCGCCGGGCCGCCCGGTGTGCGTACGGGTGAACCAGAACACTCGCTGTGCGGCGTCCAGGTCCGGGAGGTGACCGGCGAGGTGCTGCCCGAGGACGTATCCGGCCGTGCCCAGCCCCTCGTCATCGAGGTCGGCGATCGTGGCGCGGCGGGCGTCGGGCTCGTAGCGGGCTTCGTCGCCGTCCACGGCGGTGAGCCTGCGCCCGTCAGGCGTGGCGAGCCAGTCCCGGGGGATGAGGCGCTGCGCACCGGGTACGGCGCGCTCGGCGTCGGGGGTGGTGTCCGGGCTGAACACGATGCCCGCGTTGCCCTGGGGGCCGAGATCGCGGATGCCGGCCAGGGCCGCTGCGACGGCGTCGGGCACCGCGGCGGCATAGCGGGAGCGCAGCTCCTCCCACTCACGGCGGGCGGCCGAGGCCTCCATGCGGGCAGCCGCTATCTCCACCTCGACGTCCGGGTCCTGGATGGTGCTCGTCGTGCGCGCGGCCTGGAGGTTGAGCAGACGCCGCTCCGTTGCGGCCATGTAGTCGTCCGCGTGCTGGAGCGTGCCGTGCGGGTCGTGGCCGAAGTCGTCGCCGAGCGTGTCGGCCAGACGCCGGGTCACCTCCCGGTCGACATCTGCGCCGACCGACCGCAACGCGGCCATGTGCCGCAGCGCGGTGAGGCCAGGCCCGCCGTCGGCGGCGCGGTCAGGTATCCACCGGGTCTCGCTGGAGCGGCCGGGGAGCCTGCCCGCGGCGAGCTGCGTCCATGTCGTGGGCCTCCACCAGGAGACGCGACGAGACGCCTGCCCGAAACGGCCGCGTTCGGGCAGCAGGCCCGCCCACTGCGACACCCTCGCGGCCAGCGACTCGCCTTCGACGTCCGGAAGGTCGAGCGCGGCGTTCAGGCGCGCCAGACGGCGGGACTCCGGCCAGTCGCGGACCCGGCGCACCAAGCGGCGCAAGAACGCCTTCAGGCGGGAGATCCGGTCACGGCTGTTGTGCCACAGCTCGGCGATCTTCCGACCGACCGCCTTCACCAGCTCGATGAGGCGACGCCCGATGCTCCCCAACAGGGCGATTGCCTGGGCGAGGAAGCCGGGCTGCGGCCCGTTCCCCGGGGCTGTGGCGGCGGCGCGGCGGACGATGCGCTGAGCGGTGGCCTGGCGGGTGCCGTTGAGCTGCGCCGCCAGGAGCCGGGTCAGCGCGGCGGTGTCGGCCGGGTCCGTCCCGGTCTCGCCGAGCTGCCGCAGGAGCGAGGTCACCGCGTTGTTGACGTGGGTGGTGGCGTCGTCGGACCCATGGATGTCCGGCGCGCTACGACGACGCGACGACGAGGAGGGATCGGCCTGGTCCGGGATGAGCCGCAGCAGGTCTGCCGCGCGCTGGGCCAGGTCCTCGTTGGACTCGCCGGGGAGGGGTTCGAGGTCGTTGACGGTGCGCAGTGCGGCTCGGACGGTTCGCTCGTGCGCCTTCTCTCGGGCCCGGCGGAGGGCCTGTTGCACAGAGGCGCGGTCGCGGCCGGTGATGCCCGCGGCGGTCAGCGCGGCGTTCCCTTCCTGGCGGGCCGCGTTGCGGGCGTCGTGCAGGGCCTCGGGGGTCAGGCGCTGGGCGATCTGGTCGCGCAGCGCATGAATCTCGCCGGGCGGTTCGGTCCCGGCCACGGCCTCGTCGATGATGCGCACGGCCACCGTACGGCTGTGATTCGAGACGATCTGGCGCCGCACTGACGCAATCGGCGAGTTGGGGTCACGCGGGGCCGGAGCGGGCGCCGAGTCCGGGACGGTGCTGTCGGTGCTGACGGGAGCGGGCTCGGGGAGCTGCCACACGGGCATGGCCGCGTGGACGAGGCGACGCTTCCACTGCCGGTTCTCGTCCTCCAGGAGGAGCCTGCGCACCCCGCCGGGGCCCTCCTCCACATCGAGGACTCGGTAGACGTGGACCTCGTCGCCACGGCGTTCGTCGGGCATGGCGATGACGTCGCCTTCGCTGATCTGCGCGGCGTTGGAGGGGCGTGGGCGGTCGAGGCCCTCTGGCGCGGTGCGGCCGGCGGCGAGGTCGAGGTGGTCGGCGGCGCGTAGGGCAGCCCGCCCCTGGGGGGTGGACGGGTCCGCGTTCGCCCGGAGCTGCGCGGCGAGGGCAGCGGCCTGGTCCGGGGTGACAGGGAGGTCGGCGCCGAGCCGGGCGGCGGCCTGCTGCGCCTCGGGGGTGTCTTCGGGGGTGGTGCCGTTGTCGGCGATGGCGTCGCGGTCGGCCGGAGTGAGGTCCGGGTCGACCGTGGGGCCGGTGACGGGGTCGAGGGCAGGCAGCGGCTGGTGGACCGTGAGGTCGTCGGCGGCGCTGGGGGCGTCGTCCGGGCCAAGGTCGGGGGCTTCGCCGTTCGGCCCTTCGGCCTTGTGGACGACGGCCGTTGCGTCCATGTCGATGGTGCCGAGCTCGCCCGTCGTGGTGTCGGCGTAGTCGAAAGTGATGCGGTCGCTGTCGCGGTTGGTGTCCCGGATCTCCACTGTGGCCGGGGTGCCGTCGAGGTCGAGCACGATGATGTCGCCCGTGGTGACCTCGTCGGCGGTCGGCTGGCTGATACCGGTGATGGGCGCGGTCGCGGGGGTGTCGTCGCGGACTTCGCCGACGACGCGGAGGTCCGCAGCGCTGCGGGTCACGGTCCCGTCAGCGGTGGTCACCGTGATGCGGTCGCCGTCGGTCTCGTCGACTGGGCCAAGGAGTGCACCACGGTCGTCGGCGACGACGTGGCCGGGCCGGATCCGCTGGCCCGTCGTGGTCCAGCCCTCGGGCCGGGCGCCCGTCGATTCGCTGATGTTCAGGGAGGACGGGGCGACGTTGTTGTCCGTGTCGCCGTCGGCCCACCGTACGGACACGGTGGCGTCGGTGACCCCGGTGACGGTGCCTGCACGGTCGCCGTTCCCGGTCACCGCGGTGCCGGGGAAGAGACCGCGGCCGCGGGCGTCGGTGGCGATGGTGTCGGGCAGGGCACCGCTGGCCACAGCGCCTTGGGCACCGCTTGCCGGGGCGCCCGGGGCGGGGGCCTTCGGTGCTTCGGCGCGGGCTGCGCTGGCGTGGAGCGGGGTATAGACGACGCCCCGAGCGCCACTCTGGCCGTCGGGGTTCTCACCGATCGTCGTACGCCACATGTCCCCGGTGCGGCCCCGGCGGGTCACCGTGACCCGCTGTGGGGAGTCGAGGACGTATCCGGCGCGGGTCACGGCGCGGCCGCGCTGGTTGGTTCCGTCGATGCGTGCCATGTCGCCGGGCTGGAGCTGGTCGACGCTGGCCCAGTGAGCAGGCTGTCCGCCGATCGGCTCCGGCTCGGCGGCCGGCCGTTGGCGCCTTAGCGCGTCCTGGTCCGGCGCGGCTTCCCCTGCCGGCCGGACCGTCGTGGCATCCGAAGGAGCCGGTGCCTGCGGGGCGTTGGAGTCGGGGCGGCCCCCGGAGCGGGCGTTCTGGTCATTGTCCCGGCTGTTGCCGCTGTGCTCGCCGGGACGCGGCTTGCGTCGTACGACGCCCAGCTCCAGGCGCGCGTCATGCGGGCTGTCGGTCTGCCCGTCCGGACCGGTCCAGGTGATGTCGGCCGGGTAGCGGTAGTAGTCACGTGAGGCGAGCGCCTGCATGCCGGTGGGGCTCCAGACCCGTGACTGGTCGTCAGTGATGGTGCCCCGTGCGGTGCCGAGCGGGTGCGCGCCGCCGCGCAGGGAGTGGGCGGGGTCGACGGCCAGCGGGAAGCTGACTTCGTCCCCTGCCTGCAGCTCGGCGGGATTGGCGAGCACGGTGTAGCCGTCGGCCTCCTGCTGCTGGTGCCAGGCGTCTGCCTCCTGCCGCCATGTCCGATGCTCGTCGGCGCGGGCCGCGTCGAACCGCCACTGGCCCTCGCGGCTCGGGTTCTGGGCCAGGACGCGGGCCATGGTCTCGGCGAGGCTTTCGCCGTCCGGGCCGCGGAACGTCCGGGCGCGCTCCATAGCGTCGGGAGCGTCCCACGGGAACGGGTTGCCGTCGGCGTCCCGAACCTCGGCTTCGAGGGTGTTCGCTGCGTGGAGCGCGTCCTTGAGCGTGCCGAGCCCGTCCCCGTGCGCCTGGAGCAGCGGCAGCAGACCGCCGGGGGTGGCCACGGTGAAGCGGCGGTTGTTCTCCTCGCCGTGCCGGGCCGAGCGGTTGCCGTGCACCAGGAGCCGACCACCACGCGAGAGCCGGGTGTGCTTGTCGTCGGCGATCTCACGCTGCTCGGCGGGGCTCGGCGGGCGGGTTCGGCTGCCTTCGTCGAGCGAGGAGGGGTCGAGCTGGCCGTTGCGCAGGTGCTCACGTACGGCGTTGAGGTTGGCGAACCGGGGGGTGGCCGGGTCGTACGCGGCAGGGGCAGGGGCAGGGGCAGGGGCAGGGGCAAGCTCCGGCGCAGGTCCAGGGCTAACGCTGTTGCCCGGCTCGGGATCGGCGACGGTGTCCGGCGCGGGCGCGCCCTCACCCGCGACCATGTCCGAGGCACCCGCGTTCTGCCGCTGTGCCTCCTCATGCCGGTCGCGCTCGACACGCTCATCAGCGCGGCGCTGCTGCTTGAACTGGTTATAGGTGAGGCGCCCCCCGTTGTCGTCGAACCATTCGAGCAACTCCTCGCTGGCGTAGTCGCGCCACCGGCCGAACCGGGACAGGCTGCCGCCGGAGAACAGGTCACGCTCGCCGACGGGAGGGAGCCGCCTGCTGTTGCGGCTGAAGAAGTAGCCGTTGGTCGCATCAAGGGCAGCCGCGTACCGGGCCTCGTCGGCCTCCTGGAACTCGCGCTGCAGACGCTCCTCGCGCGACAGCGGTCGCCGGGTGACGTCCGTGTCGCCGAAGCCGAGAGCGGCATCCATTGCCTCGCCGCGCTGGCGGACTTCCTCGGCGCTGGTCGGAGCCGTGGCCGGGATGGCGTCGCGGACACGCTGATCAGCGTTGTCCCGGCGGTCCATCTCCGCCATGACCCTCATCTGGTCGCCTTCCGACAGGCCCTGCCCCCACGCTGCGGCAAGGTCGTGGTCGGACATGGCAGTCAGGTCGTCCGGCAGCGCGGTGAGCTTGGGCGCGGCCTCGGGGGTATCGGTGGATTCGGGGGCGGGTGCAGGGCTTTCGTGGTCTTGCTGGAAGGCGTCGCGGGCCGCGTGCAGGGCCTGTGGCAGGGGCCGCCCGTTGCGGTCGCGCCATCGGGCGATGGTGTCGGGGCTGAGCGGTTGGTGCCAGTCGAGTGGCTGCCCGTCGGCGTCAGTGATCTGCTCGAACCGGTCGGCGAGTTCGCGTGCCTCGTCGGCATCGCGGGCCGCGAAGGTGATCTTGCCGAGGCGGCCGCCGTTGCGGGACTGCGCGAAGCGCCACTGGTCGGGGGCGTCGGGATCGCTCCAGGTGACCAGCCCGCCGCCGGAGGACAGGGTCACGGTCGGGTTGTCCGCGAGCTGGGCAAGGAACTCCCGCCGCTCAGCGGTGTTCTCCTCCGTGGTCAGTCCGGCACCACGGCGCCAGACGTCACGCAGCTCCTCGACGGTACGGGGATGCTCAGGCCGCGCTGCACCATCTGGTGCTCCGCGGTCTGCCGCGTCATCGTTTCCGGTGCGGTTGGACAGGTCCGGCAGATTCGGCAGGCCGCCCGTGGGCAGACCGGAGCCGCCCAGGCCGCCCGGCCCCGCGCCGTTGCCGCGGCCTCCACGCCGACGGCGACGGCGGCGGTCATTCTCGTCATCCCGGCTGTCGGTGCCGGCGTCTCCGGGGCGGGGCTCAGCCGGACCCTCGGGGGTGCCCGGGGACTGCGCGCCGTCCGGCCCCGTGCCCGGTGTGCCGTCCGGGCCCGCGCCGTTGGTGTCCTGGTCGCGGCGGCGCCGTTCGTCGCGGGGCTGCTCCTCGTCCGGTTCGCTGCGGGCGGGCCGCTCTGACTCCGGGGCGTCTTCGGGGGCAGCTGTCTCGCCATCCGGAGACGTGGTGCGGTCGCCGTCCTGCCTGCTCGGCTCACCCTCGTCGACGGGCGCGGAAGCGTCCGGCACCGGGGCCGTGGCATCGTCCACCGGGTCGGTGCGGTCGCGTGCCTGCTCGCCGTCACCAGACTGCTCGTTGTCGACGATCTCCTCGTCCGGATAGCGCAGGCGCAGCTCGGCGTCTCGGTTGTAGTAGCGCTCCTGGCCATCGTCGGTGACGATGCGGACCCGCCCGCGGCCGGTGAGCCGGGGCGGTTCGGCGATCGTGCGCGTACGGCCGTCCGCGTCGGTGTACCGGTCTCCCGCTTCCAGGTCGGCAGGGTTACGCATCTGGACGGGGCGCAGGTCGCTGGTGTCGCGTCCCTCGTGGTCCGCGAACATGTCCGGGGTGCCGAACACGTCGTCGGGCCGGTCGAGCGGGTTGTCCGGATCGGCAATCTGGGGCGTGGGGGCCTGCGGCTCGTCGACGTCGAAGAGACCACCCTCGGGCGCGGCAGGCTCCGGCTTGGGCGCAGGCTTCGGGGTACGCCCGGCCCGGCGGTCCTTCTCGGCCTCCAGAACCGTCATGCGGGTGCGGTCGAGGCCGGTCAGCTCGCCGTCGGCCATCTCTCGTTCGACCAGGGCGACAATCTCGTCGGCGATCTCCTGGTCCGTCATAGCCGACGGCGCGCGGGTGCCTTCGGGGCGTATGGCATCGAGCTGTTGGGCGACCTCGTCGCGGTCGAGGGTGACCGTGCCGTCGTCCGCCGCCGTGCTGTCCGTGTCGGGCGAGTTCGGCTCCTGGCTCGGGGTGCGCCGCTGCTCGGCAGGCGTGTCCTCGCCGTCGTCACCGGGCGGGGTAGAAATGGGCGGCAGATCCTGGCCGCCGTCATTGCCGCCGTCACCCGCCGCTGTGTTCCGAGCGAACGGCGTCTCATCAGCGGGGGCGTCGTCCGTGCGAAGCCCATCGAGCGTCCGGGAGACCTCACCGGCCGGCAGACGGTCCCGGTCTGCTTCCGACTGCTCGGGGTGCTCCGGGCGCTCGGGCTCGGGATGCTCGCGGTCGAAGTCCTCAAGCGTGAGCACTGAGTTGTCGACGGCTCCCTGGAGCGGTACCCGAGCGGCGCGGCGCTTCTCGACGATCTCCTTGCGCTGCGCCTTGGTCAGCTTCTTGTCGAGGTCGTCCTCATCGATCTCGGGCAGCTTGTCGAGCTCGGCGACCCTGCCGACCACATCGTCCAGCAGGTTCGCGCGGGCCCGCGCGTGCTCGATCTGCGGGGTGAGGTCAGCTGCGGCCTGCGAGGACTGCAACAGGGCTATTTGCTCGTCGAGTTCGGGCAGGCGTGCCCGGTCAGCCTGCTGGAGTGCATCGGCCTTCTCCAGGGCGTTGGCCAGGCGGGTGATCAGGCTCGAACCGGCGCCCTTCTTCCGCAGGTCGTCCGGGCCTCGCTCGAAGTCGGAGCGCGCGAGGTCAGGGAAGCCGACGTGCGCGACGAGCGCGCCGTCCGGGCGGCGTTCGGTGCGCACCCCGATGTCGAGGCCGCCGAACTGCCCCAGGATCTTCCACGGGCCGATGCCGTCGCGGTCGTGCTCCAGAAGCTGGGTGGTGACCTGCCGGTGCAGCGCCGCGGCGGCATCCGAGCGCTCGTTGTACGACAGGCTCCCAAGGCTCATGGCGAAGGTGTCGCGGACGTTGCGGATGCGGGGCAGGGCCTGGTCGCGGCGTGTGATGCCGTCGTGGGTGTCGGTGAGTTCCTGTTGCAGGTCGGCCAGGGCCTCGGTGCGGCGGACGCGTTCGGCGGCCTCGTTGTGCTGGTCGATCTCCAGGTCGCGCAGGGTCCGGCGGGCCTTCATGAGCTGGCTCATGTAGGGGTTGCCGCCGATCTCGGCTTCCATCGTCTCGTAGTCGGGGTAGTCGACGTCGAGTTCGGTGACGGTGTCGCGGGTGTCGCTGTCGGCCATCTCCGGGCGCTGGATGTCGATCAGGCCCTCCGCCTTGGAGGCGACGAATCCGGCTTTCCAGCCGTCGAGGCTGCCCTTGGTGGCGAAGATGTCGATCTCGACCTCGGGGTTCTGGTTGCCGTACCGCAGGATGCGGCCGTTGCGCTGTTCCATCTGCGCGGCGCCCCAGTCGAGATCCACGTGCGTCAGCGACACCATGCGGTTCTGGGCGTTCATGCCGGTGCCGGCGATGCTGCTGGAGCCGATGAGGACGGCTATGTCACCGTCGCGGGCACGGCGGAACAACTCGGCCAGTTCCTCGGGCTTGCCCGACTTCTTGTGGTCCTGGACGAAGGCGATCTTCTCGGCGGGAATGCCGCCCTGGACCATGAGGTCGCGCAGCTCCGCGTAGGCGTCGAAGCTGCCCCTGTTGTCACCGCCCGGCACACCCTCGTTCAGGAAGATCATCTGGAGGGCGCCGGTGACGGGATGGTCCTCGTCGCTGCCGTAGTACGTCTTGTAGACGCGGTCCTTGTGGCGGTGGTATCGCTCGACGTGCTTGGCCGCGACCGCGCCCAGCTTGTTGCCCGCCGAGGCCTTCGGGTCGACGAGCCGGGGGTCCAGGGCGACGGAGGTGCCCTCGTTGGACACCGTGAGCATGTTGTCGTCGACCAGGTTGCCCTTGCGGTTCCGGATCTGCTGGGGCTCGCCGATGTGAATGGCGCGGCCGCGGCCGACGAGGGTCTTCAGCCGCTTGGCCTGGTCCTTGGTCGAGTCGACCAGGATCAGGTTGGGGCCGCCGTCCTTGACCCTGGGCCGGGGGATGCCGACGTCGTCGGCCCGCTTGGTATCGGCGACCAGGCCCCACATGGTCTTCATCGCGCGGCGGTTGTGGAACTCGGCGAACCGCTCCACGACCCGCAGACCGGACCCGTCAGGTGCGTTCTCGATGCGCAGCGTCTTGCGGCCGAATGTCGCCGCCCACAGGTCCGGCGCCCCCGCCTTGTAGGAGTCGAGGACCCACGGCGCTGCCAGGGCGAGCATCGTGTACTGCTCGGTGATCGAGTTGGACAGCGGCGTACCGGTGGCCAGAGTGACGGTCGCGCGGCCGGCACGGCGACGGTGCAGGTCCGTCAGCTTCTGGTGCAGGTCGATGCCGCGGAGGGTCGCCGGGTCGCCGCCGCCTTCCTTCGAGCGGAAGCCGACTCTCTTGTACCGGTGAGCCTCGTCGACGACGGCGTAGTCGAACCCGAGGTCGTCCCAGTACGACTGTCCGGGCGTGCGCATCGGCGCCGCGTTCTTGCTGAGCCGGTTCTGCAGCGTCGCGATGCGCTGCTCGATCTTGGCGACGATGAACGGGTGATTGGGGTTGTCCGCGTCCTCGTACTGCCGGTCGAGCTGCTCGCGCAGGTCCTCCAGAACGCGGAACTCGTAATCGTCCTGCGCCTCCGGGCTCATCTTGATCGACCCGAAGGCGGGCTCGGTGAAGATCACCAAGTCCGACTTGTTGGCCCGCAGCCACTCCAGCGTGCTGTCGCGACGCCCGTCGGCGAGGTCCGCCGACGTGATCAAGTGGATGTCGGCGTTCGGGTACAGGAACCGGGCCTCGTCGTACCACTGCTGCGCGAGGTGATCGGGGACGACGGCGAACGGCTTCTCGATCTGCCCCGACGCCTTGAGCGCCTGGGTGCCCATGACCAGCGTGGACGTCTTGCCCAGGCCCACCTCGTGGGCGAGGACCACCGACCGCTCGAACTGCATGCGCGCGGCGCCAGAGAGCTGCCAGGCGTGCGGGGTGCGTTCGGGGGTGATGCCGTCCAGGGACGGGCTCATGCCGTCGTACGAGCGGACGACATGCCCGTTCATGACCTGGTTGTAGGAGTCGGTCAGCCGCGTGAGGCGTTCGGCATTGGCCGTCGCGTACTTCGCGAACTCCGACCGCATCTGGTCGGCCTTCTGCCGGACCAGGCGGGACGTTTCCTCATCGACGTGCTTGCGCTTGTCGTCGTGGTGGATCGTCAGCGAACCGTGGCCGAGGATCGCGCGAGCGATCTCAACGGCCGACTTGCCCCGGGTGCCCTTGGCCTCGTCGGCCGCGACGCCGTACAGGACGTTGTTGGCCTGCGGGACCTTGCCCGTGTAGAGCATCCAGCCGTAGCGGTCGTCATGAGCGACGCGCAGGGTGCGGTCGCCCAGGTACTCGCGCAGGAAGTTTTGGAGCAGCTCGGGCGGCGTCCAGTGCGCGCCCATTTCTGGGGTGAACTCGCCGATGGTGCGCTCGGTCGGCTGGACCGCTTCGAGCGCGGCAACGTTGACGGCGAACGCCGGGTCCTGCTCGGCGGCGCGGCGCGCGGCGGCGAGCTTGTCGCGGACGGGCCCGGACAGATAGGCGCCGGCCAGCTCCAGGCGTCCGGTAGACGGATCGGTGAAGACCTCTGTCCCCAGCGCCCGGACAGCGTCCTGCGGGTCCATGTCGAGCAGGCGGGAGATCTCGCCGAGGTCGACCTCCCCGGTTGCGGCGACGACCGCGGCCAGAGCCGTCTTCGGGTCTTCGGTCCGGGAGAGTGGCTGGCGGCGGGCTGCGGCACGTTCGGTGAAGACGCGGGACAGGACTGGCTCGCCCTTGTCCGCGTCCCACCGCTCCAGTGCGAGGACGGAGCCGGCGTCCGGGTCGGAGCGGAAAGCGCCGTAGGCGGTCGGGGTGCGTTCCTCCGTTCCGTCCGGCCGGGTGCCGGTCTTCATGGAGCGGAACTGGCCCGGCTTGGACAGAGGCCCGTAGGTGTTGACGTACGCGGTGTGGAGATCGCGGAGTTGGGCGCGCAGCTTCTCGGCGCGCTCGTCCTCGTCGTTCTTGCGGTCCAGCGCGCGCAGCTCGGCCGCGACGTCACGGAGCTGCATCAGGGAGCGGAGCTGTTCGGTGCGGCCGTCGGAAGGCTCGACCAGTACCGGGTTGCCGCCGTTGACGTGCTGGTAGAGCTTGCCGTCGTCGCCTTCGTAGAGGCGGCCGGTCCAGTCGGTGGCGTGCTTCTCCCGCGCGGTCTGCAGGAGCACCGGCGCCCGGTTGTCGCCGTCGGGATGCGGCTCGTAGCCGTTGCCGTCGGCCACCGACTGGGCGGCGATCTCGTGTAGTGCGTCGCGGAGTTGGTCCGCTGCGTTGGCCGGATTGCCCCTGACGGTCAGGCGCGGGCCGTACGGGGACGACTCAGTGGTCAGATCCCCGAGGATGTGCTCAGGGTGCTCCGTGAAGTAGGCGTTGACGTGCTCGCGGACGTCGCCGATCTTCCGCTCGGGGGCGTTGAGCCATTTCGTGTCGCCGGGCTCTTCGCCGTCGGCACGGCGCCGCAGCACCAGCACGTCGGTGACGACGCTGGTGCCGGCGTCGTTGAAGACCCCGCTCGGCAGGCGCACGGCGCCGATCAGGTCGCCGTACTTTGCGATCTGCTTGCGGGCCTTGTCGCCCTTGGAGTCCAGGGTGTGCCGGGAGGTGATCAGCAGGGTGATGCCGCCCGGCCGGGTCAGCGCCAGTTCCTTGGTGATGAATCCGTTGTGCAGGGACTCGGCCGGATACCGCTTGTCGCCGAACGGCACTGAAGCGAAAGGGACGTTGCCGATGCTCGCGTCGAACGTGCCCGGGTGCGCGTCGGTCTCGGCGAAGTTCTCGTTGAGGACGTTGGCGTCCGGGTAGATCGCGCGGGCGATCCGTGCGCTGGTCGGATCGAGTTCCACGCCGGTCAGGCGGGCGCCGTCGGGGGCGGCGCCGAAGAACGTGCCGCTACCGGACCCGGCCTCCAGGACGTCACCGTGCTCGAAGCCCAGCTCGCGAAGGCCGTCCCACATCGCTTCGGCGATGGGCTGCGGCGTGTAGTGCATGGACAGGGTGCCGCGGGACGCCTGCCGCCACTCCAGCGGTGTGAGCTCGTCGGAGAGCATGGTGCGCAGGTCGCGGTACTCCGCCCAACGGGCATGGTCCTGCGTGAACTTGCCGTACCGGGCGCCGCCCTGCTGGTAGCGCGGCTCTTTCTCATTCGGCTCGGCCGCGAACATGATCGGGACCGAGCCCCAGCCCGTCCAGCGGGCCAGGGTGCGCTTCTCCTGGTCAGTAGCCGGGCGGTTGTCCCGCTCCAGCCGCTTGAGGACCCGGATCGCCTCAACGTTTGCGGAAGCCCGCAGGATCGGGCCCTTGGTCGCGGCATCCGCCAGGTCGGGCCTGAAGCGCGCTACATGTCGTACACCGCGTCCTTCATCGCCTGCAGATCCCGCATCTCCGGACTGAGCGTCTGCGTCTGCTCGGTCTGCGGCTCCGGTTCGGGCAGCAGATCCCGCAGCACCATCGCGGTCGCGTCCGCCCTGATCTGCTTGATCTGGCCCGCCCTCGACTCGTACTCCGCCGCGGTCGGCACCGTCTGCTCCAGCGCTTCCTCGGCCACCAGGATCGCCGTCTCGATCTCCCTGCCCTTGTTCAGGAAGAACGCCTCCGGGTCGGTCATCTCCGCCAGCTCCAGCGGCCGGTACTTCGTCCAGTGGTCCCTGGCCACCTGGCTGTAGATGCTCACCATCAGCCCCTTCGTCTGTTCCGAGAGCCGCACGCAGGGCTGCCTGCTGCGCCTCTATCTCCTGGCGGGAGATGACCTTGCGGTCGTCGTCCCCGCCATCCTTTCGTACTGCCGTGCGCTGCGCGTCGATCGTGTGCAGCGCAGCGTTGATGGAGGCCAGGCGCGCCTTGGCCCACGACCGGTCCGACGAGTCCAGGTCGCGGTCGCTGGACCGGAGCATCATCTCGCGGGACAGATCCTCGGTGACCCGCTGGAACTCGGCGAGCAGCCCCTCGGGTACCTCCAGGTTGGCGCCCTTGCCGATCTTCCCGGTAATAGGGTTCGTGCCGTCCGACCAGCCGTAAGAGTGGCCCTTGAACAGGTCGTAGAGGGCACGGCGTTCCGGCGTCGCCGAGTTGAAGCTGTCCGCACGGCGCGAGGACTTGTACAGCTCGACGAACATCTTCGGCACCCACACCCGGCGCACGGAGCCGTAGTGGCGCACCGACTCCGTTGCGGGATCGGAGTCGTAGCTGTCGACGATCGCGGCCAAGGCCTCGGTCATGCTCGGGAAGGCACCCAGGATCCCGCCGAATCTCTGACGCTGCGCGTTCCAACCCGCTTTTTCGCCGCCCCCGTACGGAGAGTCGTGGGTGCGGTAGCTGACCTTTCCGTAGTCGTTGCCATCGACCTTGATGGAAGAGCCGTAGCCGCTGCGGAGCGGGTCTTCAGGAGCGTCCGCCCGGCCGACCTTCTGCTCCCTGCCCTCGGCGCCGCGCCGGTTCTGCTCGTCGAACAAGGCCTTCAGCCGCTCATCCAACGCCTCACGTTCGCGGCCGCGAGCCTGGTGCTGGTTCTTGAACAGATCGCGGAACTCGTCCGTCAGCGCCTCGTCGCTCAGCCCGTCTGTCTCGGGCCGGTTGCGGTAGACGCTCGCCTTGCGGTCCTCACGCTCCTCGTAGACCGCACTGCGGCGAGCGGACAGGATCTCGTTCTGTTCCTTACCCAGTTGACGCAGCTTGACGGGCAAACGGAGAAACTCCGACTCCAGAGCCTCGTCGTCCAGCTCCTGGACCGCCGGCCGCTGCTCGATGTCACGGAGCTGCCGGATCTCCTGCTCGGCCTTCACGTCCTCCAGCCGCTCGGCCAGCTGGCCGGCCAGAGCCCGCTCAGGGTTGTCGTCCCCGCTCTCCGGCAGATGATTGGCCGACACCTGGTGCCCTTGGCGTCGGTCCTCCAACTCCTTTGCCAGCGCAGTGAGTTCGGCGTCGCCCAGATCTGATGGCGTGCGGGATCGGTCGATGCGTTCGTTCGTGCGGCGCCGCCGGTCTTCGTACAGGGCCTGCTCATCGTCGGTGAGGAGATCACCCTGCCGAGACCCGTAAGTGCCCCGCTCCCGCTGGGACTCAACGATCGCGCCGTGCAACTCAGCGTCACTCAACGCGGCGGCACGCTCGGCCGGACTCGACTCGGAGTCCTGCCCCCCGTCCCCGGCATCGTCGCTCCGGCTTGCGATACGGCGCCGGTCGAGTTCAGCCTCGACCTTTTGGAGCGAGGCGCGCGCCTTCTGCCTTCGTGCAGGGGTCGTGGCCACCTGAGCATGGATCTTGAGGTTGTCGCGGTGCTCACGCAGGTCCGCGTCCGACATGGCCCGGAGTGTCTTGGCGTCCTCGTCGAGCTGCTCCCGCCGGGGGGTGCTGGTGCTGGAGTCCTCGTCGGTGAAGCGGACGTTGCGGCCCTGCCGGACGAATGCGGCGACGATGTCAGCGGCCTTGCGGTCGCGGGTCTCCGGCTTCCACTGGGTGCCGGTGACCCGGGCCTTCAGGATGGGAGACCAGGCCAGTCTTCCAGCGGCACTCACGGCCCGGTCGTCTCGTGCGTCGTTCTTGATCGTGCCGCGTACCGCGATGATGCGCTTGCCCTTGTGGGTGGTCCAGGCAAGGTGCACATGGTCGGCCTGTGCCGGGTCGGCAGTGGCCAGGTGATGCCGGGCAATGATCTGGTCGGCGATGTTCAGGTTGTTGCCGATGGTGATGTGGACGCCGTCGACCGTGGCGTGCCGGTCGTTGTAGCCGCCGACGACGCTGGCGATGCGGGTGCTGTCCGGGCCGTACACGGTGACGGGCCCGGGATTCCAGGAGGTCGCCCAGTAGCCGTCTACGCCGTCAACCGGCTCGGCGTCTTCGGGCACGCCTGCCGGCCGCCCGTCAGGAGCGGGCGCGGGTGCCTCGTCCGGCTGGCCACCATCGTCTTCGGGCGCACCGTCCGGGACTGCACTGTCGCTGGGTGTGCTGCTGTCGGTCGAGGGAGCCGGATGCTCTGCCGTGTCCGTCTGCGGAGAGGTGGCCTCGTCATCCCCGAAGGGGCGGCGGCGCAGCGTCTCGGCAAGCCGGGCGGTGGCAATGCTGTGCTTCGGCGGGTGCTCCTGGTCCCACAAGGCACGCGCGGCGGTCCACTCCTGGTGGTAGTCGCGCCCCTCCGCGGACCGCCAACTGGCCCGCCCCTCAGCGAACTTGGGGTCGGAGAAGTCGAGGGCGTTGCCGTCCTTGTCCTTGAGGGTGCCGACAATGTGCTCCGCGAAGGCCTTGGCGTCTGCCTGCCGGTCGAACCACCACGGCATCCGCTGGCCGCTGCCCGTGGCGTACAAGTACCAGTCGCCCTCGACCTTGCGAGCGACGAACTGGCCCTCGCCGACGAGCTTGAGGCGCGAGTCTTTGACCAGGGAGTCAAGGTCGCGGGCGGTGCGCCGGTCCGGCTCGTTGGAGGAGCCACGAAGGCCGTCGGCCCGCTGCGTCCAGTTGTCGCGAGCCTGCTGGAGAGTGGTGAACCGGCCGCGCGGCTGGGGACGCTGGGGCGTGGGAGCCGCCGGAGCGCTCGTGTCAGCATCGGCACGGAAGTCCCGGACGGCCCGCCGGATCGCCTGCTCGGGGCCCTCGCCCTTGATGGAGCGCCACGTCGGCGCCCACTTCGCCATGTCCGGGTCGGAGAAGTCGAAGGGCTCGTTGAATTCGCCCGGCATGATGTGCCCGTTGCGGACGTTGTCCTGAACGTACTCGCCCACGGCCGCGGCCTCGGCACGGGTGGCGAAGTCGCCGACGCCGAGATAGCCGCCCGTTCCCGTCGAGGTGAGGTACCAGCGGCCGTTGGAGTCGTCCCGTGTGGTGACCAGGCCGCCCGTTGGCGTGATCTGCAGATCCTCATCTCCGGCCAGGCGCCGCAGCGCCGGAGCGTTTACGCCGGGCTGCTGGGCCAGGCTGAGGAAGTGGCGGCGTACCGCTGCGGTGTCCTCGAACCGGGCCCCGCTCTTGGCCTTGTGGTTCGGGAGCGCCCCGGTGGCGACCTCGTGGTGCCCGTCTTCGGGCTCGTCCTGGTCGTCGCTGTTGTCCGGGCCGTTCCCGTCGTCGGCGCCGATGTCGGTGCCTTCGTCGTCGACGGTGTGCGGCTTGTCGGGGGTGGCGGGGTCACCGTGGTCGTCGCGGGACAGGCCGAGGCCACGCCGATCGTCCGTGCCACGGCGGGCGTCCTCGGCCTCCACCTTGCTCTGGTTCTTTGTGGGGGCGCTGCCGTCAGGGCGCGCCACCATGGTGATCCACCGGGCATTGGTGCTGTGGCGGCGTCCCGTGAACGTGCCGTCGGACGCCTGGTCCTGAACGAGTACGCGGTCTCGCGGGAGCGCGCGCACGACCCGGGCGAGCTTGCCCGACCACAACCTCGCAACTCCACCGGTCTCAATGAACCGGCCCTTGCTGTCCCTCGGGTGCAGGGCAGGATTCCACGGCTGTCGTACGGACTTGGTCTCAAGCGCGCGACTCAGGCTCAGGCCGACCGGGGAGGCGGTGCGATTCAGCATGGCGCGGACCATGCAGGCCGCACGTGGTTAAGGTCGCGCGCTGAAGTCCTGGACCATCCCGGCCGAGATCATTCTTGCTGAACCGTGCAGGCCGTTCGGTTCGTCAGCTACATCGTCTCGGCCGTCTCCTTGGCGACGGGGCCGGTGCGGTAGTGCAGGCGGCAGCGGCAGTTGATGGTGAGAGCGAGGGGGGCGAACGGGTCGCCGGGGTAACGCAGAGTGGCACCGTCAGCGGTGAAGGGGCTACCGACAGGCAGGGTGGTGCCATTCATGGCGCGGTGGGCGGCCCGTACGCGGTCGTCGCCGCGGGTGATCCAGGTGCGCAGCACCCCATGGCCTGAGTGTTCGGCAGCGGCGTCGGTTGCCCCGTTGACGGTGGCCACGGCGCAGGACTCGGCGAGGCCTGCCACCAGACCGGGTGTGGTGGCACGGTAGAACTCGGCGACTGCGGTGGCGAGTTCGTCGATGGTGGCTTCCTCGTGCTGGGCGTCGTCGAGGGCCTGAGCAAGGTCAGTGAGCAGCGCGCTGATCGATTGCCCGGCCATGGCTGCGGCTGCCGCCGCGGCGCCGGCCGCAACTGGGGGGACAGTGCGCTGTCCAGTCAGCGCCGCACTGGCGGTGGAGGCGGTGGTGGCCGAGGTGTGCTGAAGGATCGGGATCAGAGTGCTGGTGGCTTCCTCGGCCCAACGCGAGGCCCCAACCACGCGTTGAACGTCAATCAGGGCGTCCCCGCGGCGCAGGTCCTGCTCCCCGTCCGGTTCCCAGTAGCGGGTGTGCTTACGGGTCTTGGGGGCATGAAGACGGGCGATGACGACTCCTTCCTGCCGGGCCAGGAGCGCGGTGAGCGCGGCAGTGACCGCGACGGTCGCTGTATCAAAGTCGCTGTCGGTGACCTCGTAGCCGCCGGAATCCTCGGGGCCGGGAAGAGCCTTGTGTTCAGGGGAGCGCGCCGACTCCACGTCGGCGGCGGCATCACCCGGCCTTGTCTGCGCCGCCGTGGTGCTCGCGCGGGCGGCGGTCACGTCATCAGCGGCATCGCCGGGCAGGGCCAGCGGAATGCCGTCCCGTGCCTGCGCAACGACAGCGGCGGCCGAGCCGCCCTCGGTACCCAAGTCGTCTCGGGCTTCGGCGACATCGGCGACCGCACTGCCGGTGGCGGGGCTCTCGTGGGCCGCTGCGACTGTCTCGGCCGCCGTACCCTCGTTCGTTGTGGTTGCAGCAGCGAGGGCAGCTGGCTGTCCGCCAGGCATTCCGGGCAGCGCGCCCGCAGCCGGGTCCTGGGCAACACCGAGCGCGGCCGCGTCCTGCTCGTTCGCGGGGACGGGAGCCTTCTGGGGGCTGATCCACAGGGCGCGGGTGTGGGGGACGTTGAAAGGCCGCCGCCCGGCAATCTCGCGGTACTCGTCCACGGTGATCAGCCCGGCGTTCCACTCGGCGCGGGCTTCCTCGCGCCGCTGACGGCGCGGATACTCCAGAGCCTCAACGGGGGAGGTGTTGAAGCGCACCGTCCAGCCGTCGTCCAAGTCCAGGTCGAACCCGGAGGCGATCAACGCCAAGTGCGGCAGTTCGGTGTGCTGCCAGAAATTCCATTCCTCGCGGTCGGCATTCGCGTACGTCCGCTCGCTGGCGTTCCCGATGATGGATTCCGCAACGCCGAAAGCAGCGAGGATCTCGTCCTTGGCGGTCTTCGACGTCGTCTCGTAGGCCATGTCGCGCGGCCGCGTACTGGTGTCGACATAGTTGAGGCCGCCCGGACCGCTGCCGATCACAACGGTTTCACCGGCATGCTGCGCGCCGGGTGCAAACCGCTGCTGAATACGGTCTATCTCGCGCTGGTCGAGACCGTCGACGTCGATGCCAACGAGGCCGGACGGGCGCGCATCGTTGTCGATGAACGAAATGTTGTACAGGCGCGACTTCACATCCAGATCGACGGACAGGCCCGCGGCCTCAAGCGGGGTGACCCCACTGAACGGATCGGTCGGGTGCGGGTCGCGCAGCCACACGACGCGGCTCGGCTCCAGTTCACGAACCCGGCCGTCGTAGGTGGTGAACTCGAAGTGGCTGAGATAGTCGCCGTGCGGATCAGGAACCGGATTGACCCGATTGGGCGGCAGCAGGTCGAGGCGGGTGATCGTGCCCGCGCGGCTGCGAGTGATCTCGACGAACACGCCCTTTTTGGAGAGCAGGAGTTGAGCACTGAGCCGCTTCTTGAACACCGCCGCGGTCTCCAGCGGGTTCGCCCTCACATTCAGCACCCGCAGTAGCGGATGGTCGGTGAGGGTCTCCGCGAACTGCCGCTCATCACCGCCCCGTCCGATCTCGACCCGGAGCGCCCCCGGGTGCTTGGAGATCGCCTCCACGCTCTTGAACGTCCAGATGCTGCGCTCGTAGCCCTCGCTGATGACCCGGTCGAGGTCCCAGTTCTCGGCGCGACCCTCAGTGCCCCATGCCGTGGTGGTCTCCGCGAACGTCATGGAAACGTAGGAGTTGCCGGGCAGCCCGGCGGATTTGGTCTCGGGGGGAGGCGCGGTCGTCCGGGACTGGAGGAGGGTGCGGAGGCTGGGCAGGAACTGGCGCGGCATCAGGCCCTGCCCTCACTGGTCAGCCATGCCCCGGCCGCGATCAGCGCGGAGGCGCAGGCGAGGTTCCCCAGCGGGTGCCAGAAGAGGAAGGCGCAGACGGTTAGAGATACGTATCCGCCGATAGCGACAGTGGCTCCGACCCTGCGTTGAAGCTGTGTCGTCGAGGTGCCGGCGATGAGCCCTCCGGTGACGGCCACCCCCGCCACGGCCGCCATCAGCGCGAGGACGAGGTGGACGACGCTCAGCTCAGCCAGCGTGAACAGCACGGCGAACGCGCCGACGGGGAGGAGCAGCAGGCCGACGAGTTCACGGGCTATCGCCCACTTGGAGGGCGGAGGCTGAGTAGTCACCGAAGCACCGTGAACGGCACCTGGGGTTTGTGTCCCGTCCTCAGCGGGGTCGCGAAACCCCGGACACGTAAGCCGCGATGCCGCGGCGCTGGATCGTGCCGCCCCGGATGATCTTCGCCCCGGGCCCCGGTGCAGGAACCCGCCGCTTCGCCCTGACGGACTGGTCTCCGCCGATGAGATGCCTGTTGTCGACCTTCTCAGCGCAGTCCCGGCCCTTGACCTCGTCATACGGGCGCCGGCAGCCCTTGCAGTACACCTCCAGAGCATCAACGCGCTGTCCGGCCGTGGCCTTGAAGCTGCCGCGGAAGTCAGCGATGCCAGCGACCCGTTGCGCTACCTGGATCTCCGCGGCGACGACCCAGGTGTGTGAGAGGTCCTTGGGCGGCACGCCGGACTGAGCGGGCGGCAACGGCGGCGCTGTCTTCGTCTCCACCTTCCCCACCGGGGCTTGTGACGCCGGAGCGGGCGTCGACGGGAACAACGATTCCTGCCAGAAAGCTCGTCCCGCTCCCGGTGAAAGGGGAGCAGTAGCAGTTGTCACCCATGCCTCCGCGCCATGTCCCTGGTGGGGTTGACACAAAGGCCAACCCCTTTCACAGAGCATTACGTCGAGCAGCCGGGATCTGTTACACCCAGCCGACGGCCGACGGGGGATTTCCGGAGGCGAGTTCTACAGCGCACCCAGCTCGGTTTGAATCAAGGTGCGTGCCTCGTCTCCGTACACAGCACCACGAGCCAGCAGCTCGAAGGCCCGTTGGTAGGCGGTGACCTGCTGACGGTCGGTGTGGGTGGGGTTGTCGCCTAAGTTCTCAAGTTCGACTCGTTTGCCGTCGAAGATGCTGAACGAGTTGCCGGGATAGATGTCGAGTTGGGTGCGGTCGGGGATCACGCCCATCTTGAGTCCTGGCAAGTCGAACGAGTCGCGCAGCCGCTCCAGTTGGGGCCGGTCACCCACTGTGAGGGTCGCGGGTTCCGGGAGGGGAACGCCCGCCTACTGCTGGGGGCTGCCCGGAGCGATCACTTCAACCTGCCCACCCCGCTCACCGATCCACGCCTCGAGTTCCGTGCCGGCCAGCTCTCGGGAGGATTCGCCACTGAAGAACGTGATCGGCCCGAAAACGGTGCCTGTCAGGCCACGCACCACCGTAGCGTCGTCGACTTTGACCCTGAAGCTGTTGTGGAACAAGACCGCGTCGGTCAGGTCCGCTCCCCTCAGATCGACGCGGAAGAGCGAAGCCCCCATGACCCTTGTTCCTCTGAAGCTCGCTCCCGACGCATCGACGCCGTGCAGCGAGGCCTTGACCATGTCGGCGCCGTCGAGCCGCGCCGAACGGAGCACGGCCTCGTCAAGATTCGCCCTGACGAGGTCGGCGCCGGTGAGATCCGCACCGGTGAGATCCGCTGACTGAAGGTCGGCGCGGTAGAAACTCGCTCCCGCTAGCCGCACACCCGCCAAGACCGCCTGGGTGAACCACGAGCTCGTGAAGTCTCCGCCCGACAGGTCCGCACCTCGGAAGTCGTGCTCGATGCCGAAAAGGCTGGAACCCTCCTCGGCCATCCATTCCTGCAACTGGCGCGTCGCCTCAGGGTCAGTAGGGAGCGTCTTCGGCTCCCATTTCTTACGGGTACCAGATGACATGATCTCCCCAACCGTGGATTTCAATAATGCCCTTGATGCTGTCGATCGCCGCTTGATCCGCGTTCCGGACGTCAACAATGACTACGCGATGCAAATCGTCAATCTGCTCGGTAAAAGTTTCCACCCAGGTCTGGGCATGCCTTGCCGGGTTGTACGCGCCCGGGAACGGGCGGGCGAGAAGCGCCGGATTGCGCACATTGTTGAATGGAGGCCAGAAGGAATGGATACCCTTGATGTCATAGTACTTACCAGTGGTCTCGGAATAGAACTCACCCTTATCGGCTACCTCTGGGCGGCGGATGTCCGCCGGGAGGCGCCCCTGCTCCCGCAGGTCGAGGCCGACCCGGGCCTCGTCCATCGAATCCTCAGTGATCTTGCTTCTGTGATCCGGGTCGTGCTTGAGGTGGTCGAATAGTTCTGGAGCCCGCTTCTCTACCTCTTCCAGGTGACCCCAGTGCCCGGCCCGCTCCTCAACCGTCAACTCCGGAATCGGCTCGTTCGCACGCTCGCCGGACGTGTGCTTCTCCGCCTGGCCGTGGCCACCGTTACCGGATCCGTGATCGGCGGAATCGGAGGCATGATGGTCGCCGCCCGCGTTACTGCCGTGGGCCCCGTCGCCGCCATGGGCGCTCTCCGAGTGGCTACCGGCACCCGTACCCGGGGTGTCGCCATGACCACCGCCACCGGAAGGCGTGTGTGAACCGCCTCCACCAGACGGCGTGTGCGAACCCGCACCGCTGCCCAAGCCGCCACCGGTCGGGTGGCCCGCGTCGGTGCCGTGGCCGATCGCGCTAGTGCCGGAGTTATGGCCACTGGGCGGCTCATGACCAGCAGACGGCCCATGTCCCAGGTCATGGGCCGTCCCCCCAATTGCACGCGAACTCCCGTGTCCGAGGCCGTCGGCTATGTGCCCCGCCCCTGCCAGGGCAGGATTCTTGGGCTCGGTGAGGACCGGGTCCGAAGTGGTGGAGTGGCGCAGTCGTGCCAGGTCGTCTGCGGACATTTCCGCGTGGGCCGTGACCTTGGTGCCGTTGGGGCGTGTGACGGTGTACTCGCCGTCCTTGAAGGAGAGCTTGGTGCCGTCGGACCATTCGGCGTAGGTGTCGGTGACGTGGGGGACGTTGGGGTCGTGGGTGAGGTGGGCGGCGTCCGCGAGCGGGCCGATGGACAGGCCCTTGAGGCCCTTGAACACATCGGCGACCTTGACGACGCCGAACTTGCCTGCCGTGAAGACGTACGTCATGGGGTCGACGACGCGTCCTACCTTGCCCAGGACGGAGACGGTCTTGGCGACCGCGCCGCCCTTGGCCGCCGCGCCGGCACCGTCGGTGAAGACAGTTGTCAGCACGTTGAAGGCGACCCCGCCCGCCGCGCGGGCCGGGTTCTTGCCCCACTCGTCGTAGGCGATCAGGGCCTTGCCGGTCTCCTTGAGCGCGGTGCGGGAATCGCGGAACCACTTGGGCATCATGCTGTCAGGGGTGCTCAAGAAGAGTTCGCGGGCGCCTGGAGTCATGACGATGGCCAGGCCCGTGGCGACCTTGGCCAGGCCCTTCCAGGCCTCGCCGGCCGCGTCCCACCCATCGCAGCCGAGCAGGATGTCGATGCCCTTGACGGTGCCCCAGACCCCGTCGACGATGAAGCCGTCCCATACGAAGCTCTTGCCCTGGTGCCAAAGCCAGCTGAGGCCGGTGTATTCGGGCTCCGCGTAGTTGCCCCAGGGGGCGTTGTCCAGGTGGTTGAGGTCGTCGGCACTGGCCCCGTACGCGCTGGTGCCCTTGGGCAACATCTGCCCGCCGCTGAGTTTGCCCAGGACCAGGGTGCTGCCGCCCACCAAAGCGGTGATCTTGTTGTGGCAGGCGATCTCGGCTTCGTAGAACGCCTGCAAGGTGGCCTGGACCTCGTCTTTGAGGCCGTCGTTGCGGTCCCGCTTCGTCTCGTTGCGCCGCCAGTGGTCGTCGCCCTCGATGCTCGCGGTGAACGCGAACGCCTGTCGTTGCAGGTCTTCGAGCTTCTTCGCCAGCGGCCGTACTTCCTGGCTGTAGGCGCTCAGCGCACCGGACACCTTCTCCAAGTTGTCCGCGAAGGCGGCGGTCTTCGCGGCCACCGGCGCGGTCGTGGCGAACAACTGGTCCGCCTCCGGCGCCTTGTAGAACGCCGCCACACCCTGGAAGTTGGAGTGGATGCCCGCTCCGGCATCGCGAAATGCCCCGGCCTCCGTACTCAGGAGCAGCGTGTCGATGTCCAGGCTGTCCAGGTCGCCGGTGAACTGGGGGATACCCGAGGGCACGATCGCTTCGGGGTCACTCACTGCCGGCCCGCTTCCCCGAGAACCCCGGCGGAGCAGGTGTCGGCTCCTCCGCAGCAGTGTGCTGTGCCTGCGCAGCCATCTCCAGATCGCCCTTGACGTACTCGTTGGTCGCCTCGGCCGCCCCGGTCAAGGACTTGCCCGTGCGCTCCACGACGTACCGAAGGTCCTTCTGCCAGTGCTGCATGAACTCACCCAGTGCCGCCGCGACCGGACCGGTCGCCAGCGCCGGACCGGTATACCCGGCCGCAACCGTGCCCGCAGCGGTCGCCGTACGCGGCAACGTGTCACTCAGATTCGTCCCCGCCGTCGACAAACCCTCCGCCGACACCGCCGTCTTCTTCAGCGCACCCTGAACACCAGACGGACTCACATCCCACCCCGTCACCGCAAACTCCCCGCTCCCCCATCCCCGCCCACCGGGCGTCAGCCGGTGGGGTCCCGCAGCCCAAGTCTCCGTGGGCAAGATTCAAGTTCTACCCAATGGGAGTTGCACACGCAACGCGGTTCCGGGCTGATGAGGCACAGATTCGGCCACCCCGGCGGCCATACAAGCTTGTTCACCGTTTAGCTGCAGCGTTCTGCTCTCCAGCGCCGCGCGCAGGACTCGACGGGTGTAGTCCTCCGGCGCGACGTTGGAGGCAGCCGCACCACGGAGGAGAGCTGCGTGGTCATCCTTATCCAGCGTGATGCGCATGGGGTGCCCGCGTACGAGGCCAAGGCTGGTCGGCGTAAACACGGTGTGTAAGTGCTCGTTGAGGAGGTTCGCCAGGACCCGCGGAACAGGGTGACGCGGACACTCTCCGCGGCGAATCCAACGCCCGACACGGGTGCGGTCGACGGCGACGCCATGGTGTCCGTGATCCCGGCGTCGGGCACGGCGACCACGTCGGTGAGCAGCCGCCTGTTGATTTCGAACGGTATGCGGGCGGGCTCGCTGTGACCGAGGCCGTCCGCGATTTTCAAAGGAGTGGTGAGGGTGATGATCCGCGGCGGGTGTCATCGGCACCAGCGGGTTCTACCCCGATGACCCGAAGGCGCGGGTTGTGGGCGGTGGCGGCAAGCGCCGACCCGGCTGCGAGTCCTCCGCCGCCCACCGGAACGATGATCGCGGCGAGGCGGGGGGCTTCCTGGAGCATCTCCCGGGCTGCGGTGCCGGCCCGGCAGTGGGTGTCCAGGGCGTCGATGCGCTGCTCGGAAGGAGCCGCGGAAGTCGGCGATTCGGGCCACGGAGTCGTTGACGACGATCTCGGTAGCGACCACCCAGGTGTGGGGGTGCTGGACGCGGTTGAGGGAACGGACGGTGGGCTCTACGGTCACGTGCTGACCTCTCCCATGAAGAACCGAAGCCCGCTCCAAGGGCCTGTTTACTGTGGGAGACGCGCCAGCCCTCGTCTTCGTTACGTCAAACGGGGCGGGTGAGGCGGGTGCCTTGCTCACCCGTTGATCAACTACACGAGGGGCTGCGCTGGCCTTGCTCCTATCCTGGCCTCTGCGACAGCACCAGCGCTGTCGTAGAGGCCAGGATAGGAACGATGACAGCGGGCGATGCCCAGCGCAGGAGCGATGCCCTGGCACAGGACATCATCGACCGCTACCTCGAAGGTGAGACCGCCTCGAAGATCGGTCTGGAGCTGGGCGTCGGTGAACGGGCAGTCTTCCGGGTGCTGAAGCGCCACGAGGTGCCCGTACGCGGGCCGCGCAAGAAGCTGCCTCTGAGCAATGCAGAGATCTGCCAGCTCTATCTGGACGAGCGGCAGGAGATCCAGATGATCGCCAAGAGTCTGGGGGTCAGCCGCCACACGATCGCCCTGCGGCTCACGGAGTCGGGAGTGCGGCGGCCGGTGGGGCATCGTCGGATGGACTTGCCTGACGCGGAAATCGTGGCTCGGTACGACGCCGGCGAGTCGATCCAGTCGCTGGCGAACGCGTTCGGGGTGTCCCGCGCCACGGTCAAGAAGAGGATCAAGGAGCGCTGATCAGCGGTGTGAGGCCTGGCAGCGCCAGGCTTGGGGCGGCGTGAATCATGCCCCCGGTGGCTACCTAGGGAGTGCCACTGACAACTTTGGGTGATAGTGCGAGGCCATCGGGAAGCCGGGCCGATGATCATGTTCCGGGGGTCGGAACGAGGCCCGTCACGGGTGGGGCGGGAGATAGGGTGGAGGCTTCCCACGACCCGCCTCGGAGGTGCCTGCCCGGTGTCCGACAGCTTTGTTCACCTGCACAATCACACCGAATATTCGATGCTTGACGGCGCCCAGCGGCTCAAGCCGATGTTCACCGAAGTCGCGCGTCAGGGCATGCCCGCCATCGCCATGAGTGATCACGGCAACATGTTCGGTGCCTATGAGTTCCAGCAGGTGGCCAAGGGATTCGACGGCGTCAAGCCGATCATCGGGATTGAGGCGTACGTCGCACCGTCCGGGCGACGCAACCGCAAGCAGGAGTTCTGGGGCCCCGGCGGTCAGCGGGCCATGTCCGACGACGGCGAAGGCTCCAAAGACGTGTCCGGCGGCGGCCGCTTCACCCACATGACGATGTGGGCCCGCAACGTCGAGGGCCTGCGGAACCTGATGCTGCTCTCCACCGAGGCGTCGTACACGGGCCAGTTCCCAGCAGGCAAGCCGCGCATGGACATGGAGCTGATCTCCGAGCACGCCGGAGGGATCATCGGGACGACCGGCTGCCCCTCAGGTGCGATCCAGACCCGGCTGCGGCTGAACCAGTACGACGAGGCGCGCGAGGTCGCGGCCGCCTACCAGGACATTCTCGGCAAGGAGAACTACTTCCTGGAGCTGATGGACCACGGCCTGGACCTGGAACGCAATGTCCGCGGCGACCTGCTGCGCTTGGCCAAAGACTTGAATATCCCGCTGCTGGCCACGAACGACGCGCACTACGTCCTCGAAGAGCACGCGGACGCGCACGACAACCTGCTGTGCATCGGCGTGGGCAAGAACAAGGCCGACCCGAACCGGTTCCGGTTCAGCGGCACCGGCTACTACCTGAAGACCGCAGCGCAGATGCGGGAGCTGTTCTCCGAGATTCCCGAGGCCTGCGACAACACCCTGCTGATCGCCGAGCGCATCGAGTCCTACGACGAGGTCTTCGACCACAAGGACGAGATGCCGGACTTCCCGGATGTCCCCGAGGGCGAGACCCAGGAGTCGTGGCTGCGCAAGGAGACCCTCAAGGGCCTGGAGATGCGCTACGGCTCGCCCATCCCGGACCAGGTCCTGGAGCGGTTCGAGACGGAGATGACCGTCATCGGCCCCATGGGCTTCTCCTCGTACTTCCTCGTCGTCGCGGACATCTGCAAGTACGCCCGTGACAACAAGGTGCCGGTCGGACCGGGCCGTGGCTCGGCGACCGGATCCATCGTCGCCTACGCGACCCGCATCACCGAGCTGTGCCCTCTGGAACACGGGCTGCTGTTCGAGCGGTTCCTGAACCCCGAGCGCATCAACCCCCCGGATGTCGACCTCGACTTCGACGACCGCCAGCGCGACCGCATGGTGCGCTACGTCGTGGAGAAGTACGGCGACGAGTACACCGCCATGGTGAACACCTTCGGCAAGCTCAAGGCCAAGAACGCGATCAAGGACACGAGCCGTATCCTCGCCTACCCCTTCGCCCACGGCGAGCGGATCACCAAGGCGCTGCCGCCGGACGTGATGGGCAAGTCGATCTCGATCGACGGGATCTTCGACCCGAGCGACAAGCGGTACGGGGAGGCCGGCGAGATCCGCGCCCTGTACGAGAATGAGCCGGACGTCAAGAAGGTCGTGGATGGAGCCAAGGGCGTCGAGGGCCTGATCCGCGGCACCGGCGTCCACGCGGCCGCAGTCATTCTGTCCAAGACCAAGCTCACCGACCGTATCCCGCTCCACATGCGGGCCAAGGACGGCGTCAAGATCACCGGCTTCGACTACCCCAGTTGCGAGAACATGGGGCTGGTCAAGATGGACTTCCTCGGGCTGCGGAACCTGGGCGTGATCGACCAGGCCATCGAGAACGTGCGAGAGAACCGCGGGATCAACCTGTCCACCGAGACGATCCCGCTGGACGACAAGAGAACGTACGAGCTGCTGGCCAGCGGCGAGACGTACGGCATCTTCCAGCTCGACGGCGCGGGAATGCGCACACTGCTCAAGCTGATGGAGCCCACCCGCTTCGAAGACATCGCCGCAGCCCTCGCGCTCTACCGGCCGGGCCCGATGGCGGCGAACGCGCACACCAACTACGCGCACCGCAAGAACGGCCGCCAGGAGATCGCACCGATCCACCCCGAGCTCCGCGACCCGCTGGAGCCCATCCTCGGTACCACCTTCCACCTGCTCGTTTACCAAGAGCAGATCATGGCCGTGGCCCGGCAGCTCGCCGGTTACACGCTCGGTGGCGCCGACCTGCTGCGCCGCGCCATGGGTAAGAAGAAGCCCGAGGTGCTGGCTGCTGAGTGGGACAAGTTCTCGTCCGGCATGATCGGCAAGAACGGCTACTCGGAGGAAGCCACCAAGGCGCTCTGGGACGTCATGCTGCCGTTCTCCGGCTACGCGTTCAACAAGTCACACACCGCCGGATACGGCCTGGTGTCGTTCTGGACGGCCTACCTCAAGGCGAACTTCCCCGCCGAGTACATGGCCGCGCTGCTCACGTCGGTGGGCGACGACAAGGACAAGGCCGGGCTGTATCTCGCCGATGCCCGCAAGGCCGGCGTGAACGTGCTCCAGCCCGACGTGAACGAGTCCGTGGCCGAGTTCACCGCCGTCGGCGACGACGTCCGGTTCGGCCTGAAATCGGTCCGCAACGTCGGCGAGGGCGTCATCGAGTCCCTGGTCACCACACGCAAGTCGAAGGGGAAATACACCTCCTTCCCCGACTTCCTCGACAAGGCCGAAATCGCCGCCCTGAACAAACGAGCCGTCGAATCTTTGATCAAGGCCGGCGCGTTCGACTCCCTCGGGCACACCCGCAAGGGCCTGTCTGCCGCCCACGAGCCCGCGATCGACGCGGTCATCCCGGTGAAGAAGGCCGAGGCCTACGGGCAGGATGACCTCTTCGCCGGACTCGGCGGCAGCGACAGCGACACCCCCGCGTTCGGGCTGGACTTCCCGATCGACGAGACCGAGTGGCCCCGCAAAATCCTGCTCGCCACCGAGCGGGAGATGCTCGGCCTGTACGTCTCCGCCCACCCGCTGGACGGCACCGAACACGTTCTGTCCCGCAACCGAGACACCACCATCAACGACATCATCGAGTCCGGCCAGGAACGCCAGGTCAAACTCGCCGGCCTGATCACCAACGTCGAGCGGAAAGTGACCAAGCAGGGCAATAACTGGGCCCTGATCCAGCTCGCCGACCGTGACGGACAGATCGAGGTCTGCTTCTTCCCGGCCACCTACCAGCTCGTGGGACACGCCCTGATCGCGGACACCGTGGTGTCCGTCACCGGCCGCTCCCAGGACCGGGACGGCACGATGAACATCATCGGCCAGGAACTCCAGGAACTCGACGTGTCCTCCGCCGAGAACGGCGGCCGCCCCCCGGTCCAGTTGTTCTTGCGCGCCCACCAGGTCAACCCGCCCACCGTCCAAAAGCTCAAGGGAATCCTCTCCGCGCACCGGGGAGAGAGCCCCGTCCGTCTCCAGGTCCGCACCCCCGACAAGACCGTCGTCTACGAACTCGGCTACCTGGTCGACCCGACGTCGGTGGCCTCCGACGTGAAGGGCACGTTCGGGCCCGACGCCTGGATCGGCGTGGCGTGACCGAGCCAGACGAGGAGACAGAGCTCCGTCTGGCCGACCTACCGCCGTGCCCGCGCTGCGGCGGTACCACGCTGCTCGCCGTCCGCTACCCGCACAGCTGGCGCAACGCCCGGGGAAAGGATGTGACCGGCTTGCGGGAAGCGGTGCTCTGTCCGGACTGCGACCACGGGCAGGAGACGGCCGATGCGCTGCTCGCCCTGTTCACGGTGGACGGGCAGCTGGACTTCGCCAACATGGAGGTGTTCGGCGAACTCGCTGGGGCCTGGGTGAAGTCGGTGCGGGCCCGGACGGTTGATCCGGCGATGCTTGATGATGAGTACGAACGGTGGCAGCGCGGCGAGCTGTGAACCGCCACGAGCAAGGGCCATGTCCGTGGAGTCAGGCGCCCTGTCTGCTCCACGGGCACGGGGAGAAAGCGGCGCGACGGCGCCTGCGCTAGATGAGCGCCTGGTGCAGCCGCAGAACGTGCACGACCTTGGCGTCCGTGTCCCGCATACGCTGTGCCTCGATCCGTTCTGCGGCAGCAGCGAGTTCGTCAGCGTTCAGGTAGCCCACCTCCAGCAGCGGTGACCCTTCGGACAGAAGCCGATGCAGTCCTTGCGGAGCGAAGCGGTGCAGCGCCTCGTGCAGTACGTCCTGGAAGTTCTCCCGAAGCAGCGGGTGCGCGACCTCCGGCGGGAAGCCGAGCCGCTGAAGGCGGGCTCGTGCCAGGCGCTTGTTCCGGCGCCAGGAGAAGGGCAGCCACTGCCCGAATCTCCACAGCGTCACATCGGCCAGCGGGTACAGCGGCCACAGTCCCGCCCGCAGGTACATGGGTGCGCCGCAGGCCATGGCGCGGAGCGTGGAGTCGGAGATCGGCGGTGCGGGCGGCACCCCGGCCTCCTGGTCCTGCAATGCCTCGAACGCGGCGTCGGTGAGCCATGGCGGGAGGCTGGACTTGGCCAGTGGTGATCGCGGCTCCGGCGGCAGACTCAACATCTCGTCACCGCCGACTCCGGTGGCCGACCACAGCATGCCGTCCGCATGCCACTTGGCGAGCAGCGTGCTGTGCCCGGCGATGTAGATCTCCTCGTGCGGGCCGAGCGGGGACGAGGAAGCGTGGCGGGGGTCCATCGGCAGGTAGTCCGCGGCCCGCAGAAGCGTGTCGCGGAACCCGGCATAGCGGATCATTGCCTCCCGTCGCCGTTGCTGTTGTGCCCCGGCGGCGCCTTCCTGCAGGAGCGCGCCGCTGACCAGGGCCGCCCCATGGCGGCGGGCCAGGGACATGGCGACGTTGCTGCTGTCCATGCCGCCGGAGAGTTCGATGGCGGTCCGCTCGGGCAGATAATGCAGGTCGGCCAGCACGGCGTCGAGGAGTGTCTCGTATCCGTCAAGGACCCGTGAGGTGGGGGCGAGTTCACGAGCCTGGTCGTGGCGGGAGGCCTCGGGCAGATCGACAGTCAGCTCACCGTCGTGGAAGCAGGCGGTGGACTGTTCGGTGAGCAGCCGGATGCCGGCCCAGGCGGTCCGGGTGCTGTAATGGCCGGTCAATGCCAAAAGCCGGGCAGTCCCGATGGGATCGAGGTTCTGATCGGTCGTTGAGTCGCGTAACTGCGTGATGTCCCAGTGTGCGTGGAGGGCCGCCTGCCGCACGGCCAGATAGACGGGGGCGGGGCAACGGGCGCCGGTGCGGAGGGTGATGCCCTGCGGGGATATTTCGATGAGATGGTGGGCCCCGGCCCAGGCGGTGGCTTCGGCGAGCGCCTGATCGTAGGCCCGCTTGCTCACCGGCCGCGGACCTCCCGGGGCGTGGGCCTGCTGACCGGGCAGCCTTTCGCGGACCTGGAAGATGGTGCGCTGGCTGTCATGGACGGACCAGGTATCCAGAGCAGGGTGGTCATAGGGGGCGATCCAGGACCGGCCGCTGCACCAGCGCCCGTTGTGCCACTCCCAGGACGTGTGGGGCAATGTGTCGATCCGCATGCTCAGCATCGGTGGCTCCTTGTGGTGGACGGGGACGGGCCCCTCCCGGTGCAGGAGGGGCCCGAATGGACGGCGATCAGTCCTCGGTAGTGCGCTGGTCACCCTCACCCGACGGCTTGCGGTTCCGGGCCTCGGCGGTCGGCTCAACAGTCTGGGCCGAGGTGGTGAACATGTCCTCCAGCTCGCGGAGTGCGGCTTCGGCGTTCATTGGTTCCCTCTCTTCGCGTATCTCGTAGGAGCAGGGCGTCGGTTGACGTCCTGGGCGCGGTTCTGGGCCAGTCAGGCGCCCGGGGGCCGCGGCCAGGCGGGGTGCCAGACGGCGCCTATCGGAAGGTGGTCCTTGCCCATGTGTTGAGTCCTCTTCTTCGATGCAAGCGGCCGGCCGTAGCGCTCCCCGTGGTCGGCAGGTCTTCAGGCTGCATGTGGTGGGGCCGGGGTGTCGGGTGCGTCAAGTTCGCCGGTCTCGGTGTACCGGTGGCAAGGCGGGTTCAGGCCGTCTCAGGTGGAGTTGGAGGTTTTGCATATCGGTCATCCGGTCCTCCCTGTACGGGGGTGTCGATAGCGGACGGTGCTGGC
The DNA here is from genome assembly GCF_044458185.1 of Streptomyces sp. NPDC050485. Classification (NCBI taxonomy): domain Bacteria; kingdom Bacillati; phylum Actinomycetota; class Actinomycetes; order Kitasatosporales; family Streptomycetaceae; genus Streptomyces; species Streptomyces sp. NPDC050485. Next base: position 72,243 of record NZ_JBITHR010000012.1, read on the forward strand.
GTGGGGCGTAATCGAGATGAGGTGCCCGGCGGCCAGTTCGATGAGAGCGTCGTGAGCGTCGTACTCCTCCGCCCGGTATGTAGCCGCGAGCTCGTCACTCCTCGGCAGCGCCGCCCCATGGGGTGGGACACCGTCTTCCGTCCGGGCCTCATCACGGGCATCGGGCCCCGGCAACCGGTCCGGAAGACGGAAGTCTCTATTCGAAGTGCTGAAGCAGGATGGCCGTGATCGACCCGTCGAAGGCAACGTTGTAGCGGCTCACGTGCTTCCAGCCCGCGCCCAGCATCTCGATCTGCCGCTCGGTCAGGCCGCGGTGCTTCTCGGTGGGCTTAAGCCGCTCGTGCACAGGCGTGACGATGTGTACGACACCGTCAGGCTTGACCCAGCGGGCAGTATCGACCAGGAACCGTTGCCGGTCGAGGAAGGCCAACACCAGGCGGCATGTGACGATGTCGACGCTTCGCGGGGCCAGGTGCTGAGGGATCGAGTCGCCGTTCATGTCCCACTCGGCGAACCGCAGGTTCTCGTGAAGGCCGCTGCTCCGGCTGCTCGCCTCGGCCTCGGCCACGCCCGAGATGTCGTATCCAGTGACGGACAGTCCCATGGAGGCCAGCGCCCGTGACCAACTGCCTGTTCCGCAGCCGATATCGGCTGCGACCATGCCCGGCTCGGCCTTCACATAGGCCTGGAACAGCTCGACCTCCAGATGCGTCACGGCCCGGTACGTCCGGCCCTTCTTGTAGGCGCGGTTCCAGTACTCGGCCGTCGAGTGCTCGTTGATGATCATGCTGCTCTCTCGGTTTGTCGGATACGGGTGTGCTTGGTCGCAGGGGTGGGGCCGGCCGCTGCTCTCCCACCGGAGGGCGGCCGGGGCGCCCGCACGCACGGCCGGTGGGGTGGCCTCGGCGCGGGCGCCGCGCCCCTCCGCGGCAGATCCCGCCGCCGCGGCCGCAGCGATGGATCGCGCAGGACGGTCGTGGCTCCTGGCGGAGGGGTCCTGCTGGAAGGTCATCTCCCCGGCGTGCCATCGGGGGTGGTCCAGCAACGCCGGGGAGATGACCGGTCTATGGAAGAGGTGGGATCAAGGGACGCAGCCGAGCCAGATCAGCGTCAAAGCGATCAGCTCCAGCCAGACCAAGGGGAAGAACGCGCAGTTCTTGAGGTAGTGGTGCCAGAATGCGACCGGGCTTCGCGGAGTGGGCGGTGTTGCGGCGGTGCGCGCACCGCACCGCGTACACGAGCTGGACCCCGTGGCCCGGCGGTACGCCGTAGGCTCAGAGCGAATAGAGCATGGTGGTTCCGAAGGGCTTGGTGGAGCGAGACGGGGAGCGTCATGGCGCGTCGCCTTCCGCCGGTTCGGCGTCGGCGAGGCAGACCAGGCGTATGCCCCAGCTTGCCAGCCATTCGGTGATCCCGTCGCTGCCCCACTGCGGATGACCGGTGCAGCACCGCGGTACCAGCTCGTCGACGGATGCCACCGCCAAGAGCGCGACCCATCGCTGTTGAATCAGTCGCTGGATGTGCCGCCACTCGGGACGCTCCGCCAACGGCCAGTCAAAAAGCCCCCGATCGCAGCGGCGCCAGTGCACCGAGCCGATGTGCGACCCGACAGCGGCGTAGAGCTTCCCGTCCACAGCGCGCCGGTCGTCAGCTTCGCCCGCGCAGTAGTAGATCGCAGCTGGTAGACGTACGGCTTCCAGACCGTCCAGCACATCCAACAAGATCTTCACGTACCGCATGCTTGGCTGATGCACTCGGGCAGGCCTGATCTTCAGGAACTGCTGTGCCATCGCGAGCTTTTTCGCGTCCACGGCCGAGTGGGAGGGGAAGAAGCTCAGATACCGAACCAGGTCCCGAATCCGGGCACTGGCCACAGCGACAAGGCTGGCCCGCAGATAGTCGCCGAGCCCAGCATGGAGACTGCCACGAAACCTGGCCAGGACTTCCACATCGGCCGCGGCCGCCCCGGACGACTGATCGAGCAGCTTCCGGGCCGCGTCTAAAGCAAGATCGACCTTCACCTTGGCCTCCCCGGGCAAGCAGGAGTAGCCGAGGAATCCACGCGCGCTTCGTCGTTGGCCTTGATGTCGAATTCGCACCACACGGTCTTGCCGCGACCGTGCAGCTCGGTACCCCACCGATCGGCCAGAGCGGCGAGGAGGAGCATCCCGCGGCCGTGCTCATCCGCTGGATCGGCCTGTTGTGGATGGGGGAGCACAGACGATCCATCGGTCACCTCGATCCGGACCCGCCGATGCGGCGTGAACACGATCGTGAACTCCACGCTGTCGCTGGCGTCGCTGTCGGTGTCGCCGTGCGCGAGGGCATTAGTCAGCAGCTCGTCCACGACGACGGAGATCGCGTCGTTCAGTTCGCGAAGCCCCCAGTACGTGACCTTCGCAGACACACCGTGGCGCAGTTCCCTCACTCGGCAGGCGGCTTGCACGTCAAGTCCCCGCTGCCCACCGGAATTTCGGCGTGCGATGGAGGCCAGGATCCGGTCCGGCATTCGACGCGGGCCGGACGCGGCGGGGTCCTCTATGGCCAAACCGCACCATGCCGTGGGGCTCTGTGTGCTGTGCGCGGTGAGGGACATGAGTTGGGTCCTCCGGAGGGATGCGGGCATGGCCCATAGGGCCCCTTTGGGGCCTCAGAGTCGGATTGCCGTCCGCGTTCAGGTGGCTTAACTACCTTCAGGCATGCGAAAGTTGGACCGCAACCGAACGTGCAATTTTCACGTGAAACGGCATATGCAGTCGTCCGGACTCGTGGCTGTGCAAGGGAGACTCGGGGTGGCAGACTCATAACTCGGGGTCCGTCCACGGGAACTCAGGGCGCGCTGGACTGGACTCTGGGGCGGTGGCATCCGACTCAGGGATGGACGGAGAGGACTCTCAGTGGCGGCACCCAAGGGACCCACAAGCCGGCGTGTACATCTCGGCAAGGTGCTGGAAAAGATGCGCCTGGACCGCGGCATGCCAGCTGGTGAGGTGGCGACCGCGCTCGGTTTCTCTCCGGAGAAACTGTGGCGGTTGGAGAAGGGCCGGACGAGCCTGCCGAACCACGGTGATCTCCGGGCTCTCCTGGAGCACTACGGCGAGACCGACGAGGAGACCATCGAGAAGCTCCTCCAGATCCACCGGGAGTCCTTGAGCCAGGGATGGTGGGTGCCGTACAACCCGCACTTGCAGAAAGGCATGCGCGACTACGTCGGCCTGGAGGCCGATGCTCTCTCCGTCAGCGCATGGCAGCCGAACCTCGTCTTCGGACTGCTCCAGACAGAGAGTTACGCGCGCGCCCTGCTGGAAAGCGCCAAGACCGTGGACGAGATCACGACCGAGTTCATCGACGCGAACGTCGAGCTGCGGATGACGCGGAAGCAGCTCATCACCCAGGACGAGCCGCGGCCCCTGTGGGTCATCATGGCCGAAGACGCGCTCCGCAGCGCCATAGGGGACACGGAGATCATGCGCGAGCAATATGACGAGATCGCGCGGCTCGCGGCCCTCGACCACATCACCGTGCAGATCATTCCGGCATCGTCCACCGGCTACCGAGCCAGTCAGAACTTCGCCTTGCTCGACCTGGAGGAGCCGCTGACGAAGATGGTCCAGGCGGACCACGTCAACGGACAGGCCTGGGTCACGGACAAGAAGCCCGAGGTCGGCAAATTCTCCCGCAGGTTTGAAGCCCTGCGGGCTGCGGCGCTCGCACCCCACGAGACGCCGAGGACCCTGAAGGAACTCGAACGAAATCTAGAACGGAAGTCCTAGCCATTAACACCAACTTGAAGTCCACCGACGTGGCACCAGAAGGTGCCTGGTTCAAGTCCTCCTACAGCGGTGCCGAAGGCAACTCGTGCATCGAAATCGCCCCCCTGACCTCCGGTATCGGCATCCGCGACTCCAAGGACAAGGAAGGCCCCGCCCTCGTCGTCAGCGCCGAGACTTGGGCAGCCTTCGTCAGCCCGATGCGGTCCGGTCAGTTCGAGAACTGAGCTCGCCAGATTCACTGTGCTCCGCCCCCAGTCCTAGTGGGGGCGGAGCACTGCTGTGTCTCACAATGGCGCATACGTCTGACAGCCGCCAGAACGCCCACGCTTCCGACTAACCTCCGGGACCCCAGGGTGCGTTACACACCCCTTGCGGATGTTGCAGGCGGTCTGTACGCGCGTCGCCCACACTTCTTACCTTGGGCAGGCGCTCTGGCCCACCGGCCCGCGGGAAGCCCCGATGAGAACCGATGTGTGACGGACCGCGAGGCGTTTGAAGCGGTGGAGCAGGGCGAGGGTCTGCTCCACGACGTAGCGGAGCTTGCCCATGCCCTTGATGTCCGGGGTTCCCTTGCGGGAGATGACCGGGAGGATCCGGCGTTTACGCAGTTCATCCCGGTTGAGGTTGGAGTCGTAGCCCTTGTCGTCGAGCAGCGTCCGCACGGCAGGAGCGGTCCGTGGGAACGCCCCACCGAACTCCACTACGTCTTCGTCTCCCTCGCCTGCAGCCTCATCTGCTTGAGGGACTCAAGAAACACCGATCATGATTGTGTTACGAGCTCGTAGCAATCGGATAGTGTCGGCCGGATGGTTCCCCAGGGGTCTTTCTCCGTGCTACGGCACAGGCCATTTCGGGTCTTTGTCACAGCCCGCCTCATATCGATGAGCGGGTCGGCCATGGCGCCCGTTGCGCTGGCCTTCACAGTGCTCGGCTTTGACAGCCATCCGGCGTCGCTGGCGATCGTCCTGGCCAGCAACACGGTCCCTCAGCTTGTGCTGCTGCTCGTCGGCGGCGTGGTCGCCGACGGGTTCTCGCGACAGCGCCTGATCGTGATCGGCAACCTCATACCAGCTCTCACCCAGGTCTGTGTCGCAGTCCTCGTGGCCTGCGGTACCGCTACGACCGCGCGGGTCGCGGTATTTGCCGCCGTCGCTGGCGGTGCCTCGGCGCTGATGCAGCCCGCGATGAACAGCTTGCTTCCGCAGATCGTCGACGCCTCACAGCTGCAGGAAGCGAATGCGCTGCTGAGGCTTCCGAGCAACGTCATCAGAATCGTGGCGCCGGCGGTCGGCGGCGCCCTCGTTGCGTTCGTCGGAGCGCAGTGGATACTCGGCTGGGATGCGGCCAGTTTCGCCATCGCGGCAATCCTGTGCAGTCGACTTTCCGTCTCTGGGGCCATGAAATCAGGCGTCTCCGTACTCCGCGATTTCCGCGATGGGTGGAGCGAATTCGTCTCCAGATTCTGGCTCTGGTCTTACGTGCTCTCCGGGACGGTTGTTGTAGCCCTCTGGCTTGGCGGATACCAGCTCCTCGGCCCCGTCGTCGTCCATGACCTCAAGCTCGGTCCGGCCGTGTGGGGAACCATCCAGGGCTCCTTTGCCTTCGGGCTGGTCCTCGGTGGAGTGATTTCACTGAAATGGAAACCGTCAAGGATCATGGTCGCCTGCGTATGCGCCAACCTCCCCATGGCGCTTCCCCTGCTTGCCCTGTCCGCCGGCGCCCCCCTGGTGTGGCTGTCAGCGTCCGCTGTCCTGGCCGGTATCGGCCTCGACATAGCGATCGTGTGCTGGAACACCTCGATCCAGGAGCAGCTGCCGGCAGCTCTACTCGGGCGGGTCAGTTCTTTCAGCTCAGTCGGCGAACTGATGGGGGTCCCGCTGGGCTATCTCGTCATCGGCGTGACCGCGACCGATGTGGGCGCCTCGTCTGTCCTGGTCGTCAGTGCCGTCGTGATGACGCTCGCCACGCTCGTGCTGCTGGCCGCACCCAGCGTGTGGGCCGTGCGGCGGGCACTGGTCGAGCAACCTGATGAGCAGTCCTCCCTCACCGGCAGCGGGACCTGACCCCGGCGGCGACCGAGTCCCGCCGTTGCCGCGGCCCCTGGTGGAGTGAGGCCACAGGGCCATATGCGATCCTCCAGCCTCACGTGACGAGTGCAGGAAAGGGGCACCGGATGCTGGTGACGCTGACTGGAGGGGCCGGCGCGGGCAAAACGACGCTCGCTGCCACGCTGGCCGCCACCGCGTTCCAGGCCCCCGTGCGGGTGCTTCACGGCGACGACTACTACTTCGACACTCCCATCCGCGGGGTGTGGGCGCCGGATGAGGCCGGGATCCCGCGGCTGGACGTGGGTGATCCCCGGTCGATTGACCTCGGGCGTCTCAACCACGACACCAAGACCGCGCTGGCCACAGCCTCTGTCGTCATCGTCGATGGTCTGTTTGCCCGCCGGGTCGCACCGCAGATCTCGTGCCGGCGCTTCGATGTCTTCGTAGATCTGCCAGCCGACCTCCGGCTCGCCCGGAAGATCCAGCGCAAGTGCCTGCGGGACGGCTTCCCTCTCGACGTCCTTCTGCGGAACTACCTCCAATCCCGGCGCGCCGCCCACGAGGAGCACGTCGAACCCGTGCGGAATGAATGCGACCTGGTGGTCGATGGAAGCGTCGCCACCGAGTCACTGGCTCAGCAGGTCTGGTCAGCTATCGCTGATACCGAACTGATCCACAACTCTTGACGATTACTCGGCCCCCCTCGTGCTACGCGCGTGCTGTCTTGCCGCTGTTCATCGGGATGTCTCTGTGCTCCGCGGGTGGTGGCTTGCCCAGGTCCCAGGTCCCAGGTTCTGCCAGCCGGGCCGGCAACAGGAGCGAGGGAAGTTGGGTATCCGAGCCCCAGCGGGCCAGCTCGTACGCGGTACCGGCCATCCCGCTCCAAAGGCCTGGTCTCCCGATCGTGTTGTAGCCAGCGCTGGAGCCGCGATCCAGGGTGTTGAGAACAGCTCGGGCCATCCGGGCGGCGGCTGCCGCGGTCGTGTCGTCGCTGATCAGTGCCAGCACGCTGATACGCCCGGCCTCGCCTTCCGCGAGCCCATGCCCGTGGACAGGGCTGGTCAGGATCTCCTCGGTGAGCAGTGTCAGGTCGGGTTCTACCCAGGTCTCTCCGGATGTGTTGGCGGTGGCGGCAAGAGCCCGAGCGGCCAGGGACTGGTACGTACTGTCCGTCCAGGGGGAGAAGAACGCTGAGCTTGTCTTGGTGTGAGGCGGTCGGGCAGGAGCAGGCTCTTGACGGGGTGGTTGATGGGAGAACCGCTGTTGTGCAAGGAGATGGGCAAGCTGTGCGTCGTGGGAGTAGGGCTGAGGTGCTGGCCGGGACAACAGTTCGTGGGCTGCGTCAGTAGCTCGTTGCCGGAAGGGCGAGGGCAGCAGGAGAGCACTGCTCAGCAACCCGAGCTGGGTTACGGAGGCATCCTCGCCCTGCTGGCGGTCGAGATACGGGATGCTCCGTTGGATCGAGGAGAGCATCGCCGCCACCACGGTGTGGGTCTGATCGTCGGGACGGCACCTCAGCAGCTCGGCGGCTACGGGCAGCCGATCACAGAGCTCCCCCAGCACGTAGAGCCCCTCAGATCGCGATAGGTGTTCCACTTCGCGAAGCCACGGCGCGGCAAGGCGATCGGCAAGCTCTGCGGCCGTGGTGGCGAGGGTGACGTTGGTGGCGGAGCTCTGCAGCAGCGTTGCCGTGAGCAGGATGCCGGAGGTGCCGGAGCGGATGCTGGTGCCGCAGTGGCCCACGTGGTGCAGTCTGCGAGGATCGTGACGGATGTCAGCCCAGGCAAGACCGCCATCGATAGTCTCCACCGCCAGGTCTCTAAGCTGGAGCAGGAGTTGATGGGCCCCCTCGAGACATAGCGATGAGTCATCGAGATGCTGGTCGGGCGTGCTCCGTGGTCGTGGCGGAACACGGCGCGGGTTGCGATTGCGTGCGGCGCACTCGATTGCTGCGCTGGCCTGCCAGCGTGCTGAGGCCTGCTCGAAGGGAAGCTGCTTCAAGCGGTGGAGCAGGACTTCACGGCCAGTGTGGTCGAGGATTTCATGATGCTCCCCCGAGCCCCCCTGGACGAAGCAACCGTCGATGGGTCCGCAGAAGAGAGGGACGTCGCCATTGAACAGATCGTCTACTTCGTCCGCAATGAGGGTGTCCCGCCAAGGGTGGAAGGCCGAGTTCGCGAGGAGTTCGGCCTCGAAGAAATCTTGTCGGGCCTTCCCGGATGTCAGATGGTCCGGGTGCAGGCTCTGAGACAGGAGTTCGCTGTAGCGGGCAGTGGACAGAGGGACGAGTCGGCAGGAGTCGGATGACAGATCGATGATCTGCTGGCGCAGCACCTGGTCTGTCTGGACTCTGTCTGCGAACGTCGCGAGCATCTCGTCATAGCCGTCCAGGAAGGCAACACCGTGACTGTCCCGTGTGCCGTTTTCTGCCAGAGAGGGGGACAGCGTTGGCGCTGCGGCGCCCAGCGCACTGTAGGGGGAGAAATCCACTCCTTCAGCACGGCCGGGCAACGGCGTCCGGTAGGGAAAGATCCCGGTATGCACGGGTGAGGCTTGCAGGAAGCGCAGCTCCTCCCGAAGCGTCGACGGCAGCGAGGGATTGTCGTGGACGATGCCGAGACCGAAGACTTCCTCGTCGATGATGTGCAGAGCGTCATCCGCCAGCACGATGTTGCCGAGATGGATGTCTGATGCGGCCAGTACCCAGCTCAGAGCTGCGGCCTGACCGAGGCGCCGGTAGTGCACTAGCGCGCTGGCGCGGTCGACCGCTTCGGCCGAGTGGATGTAGTCCGCCCAACCATAGGTCCCCCGGTCGAGAGCGGGGGGGAAACAGACCTCCAATGCTGGCCTGTTCGTGTTCAGCTGGGCTGCAATGCGTCCCAGCCGGTGCAGGAGGGACTGGGACCGCGGCTTATAGGCCACCGCCCCGCCTGAGGTGAACCGGAGCAGCGCGGCCGCACGGCCCTTGCGGTGTTCATCACCGGCCGGGAACTCAAGGCGGTCAATCTCCCCGTGCACGCCGAAGTGCGCCTGTAGTACCTCTCGGTCTTGTTCGAGACGCCGGTCCAGTTCCCTCAGCGTGTCTGCCCAGTAGCGCAGACGCGTAGCCAGCAGCCGGATGAGGCACGGGAGAGCGGCCGTGACGCGTGCGAACACGGCGGGTGTACAGGCCCGGCCACACGCAGGGTCACACGGCAGTATCTGGCACCATTCGGCAAGTACGCGTGCCATGTCGTCGATCTGCGGCGGCATGGTGTTGGGCCCCAGATACGGAGCTGCGGGTGTGAAGGAGGCGGCGACGGCGACTAAAGCTTGGCGCACCAGGCTGACGTCCACCGTATGGTGTCCGCTGCTGGATCTGGTCACACTGCCCGAGGCGATCAAAGAATCCAGTACAGCGGCCCCATCTTCAACCCACAGGCGTTGTGTCCCTGTCGCGTCGGACTCTGTGGGACGCAGCGCCATTTTCCAATGGGTCTGCCATATCAATGTCGTGTTTTCAACTTCGCGCACCGCAGGTGTCTTTCGCTCGGTGCCTAAGCCCGCTGTGTCGCGGTGCTGTCCGACTGCAGGCGGAGTGCCACCTCATGGCCCACGTCAGTCAAGTGAGGAGCGACCTGCTCCAGGAGTTCGCAGCAGCCCGCCATGTAGTCGTGAAGGTCGCCGAGACGCTGCCCGGTCGGCTCTGAGGGGGGAAGGGCCCGGTAGAGCGCTATGAGGTTTCTGGTCACGTGTGCGGCACCGAGTACTTCGCCGGGGTTGCGGTTGCTGGTACCGGAGGGAAGGTCGAACAGCACATCACCGGTGGTGCGGTGCAACGGCCACATTTCCTCCACCAGGTAGAGCCAGTTGTGGCTGGTCTCGTGGAGGACCTGTTCCAGCAGCTCGGTCCGGGTCTGGAATGCCTCCGCCCCGAGGAAAATGTGCTGCGGGAAATTGAAGTTGGAGGACCCGATGGTGCCGGGGCGCTGAAGCCCGTGGAAAGTGATGCGCAGCTGGCGCAACAACCTCCAGTGGGGCACAAGATGCGCGAGCTGTGCCAGCGCGTCCTGCGCTTCTAGTTCCTTCTCTGCCGGCAGCGGCATCACATCGGAGCGGAAGGGATGAGAGCCCCGAAGTTCCAGTGCCCGAGCGGGGTCGAGTACCTGGCCCAGAAGATGCTCCCGTTCCTGTCCCGATGCAGCAAGCAGCGTGTCGGCGTCGCCGGCCCGGAACAGCCGGGTCGTAGCTACCGCGGTCAGGAACTTCGCGCTGTCGAAGGCACTGTCCACCAGTGGAATGCCGCCGAAGGTGGCCTCCAGGGAGGGTATGGCTGTCACTGTGCTGCTCCTTCGGGATGGCGCATGTCGCTGTTTCGATGCTTCACCAGGAAGTCTGTACGGCAGGCCCGTTCGGCGTCCTCTCCGAACGCAACGACGCCGATACCTGAGCGGCGGCCGACCTGCAGGACCGGGAAGGGCCCCTCGGCGTCGGGGTTGAAGGTGTAGTAATATGGGATGGTTTCGGAAAGATCACGCAGCATGTCCGGGCCGCACTTCTTTCCTTTGTATGTGTCGTACTTGAACCTGGGGTGGCCGATGTCGAAGTCGTCGATGATCGCAATGCCGTGTGTGATGGACGACAGTTCGCGGAGCAGGGGCCAGATGTCTTCCCAGTGTGCATCCAGGTAGTAAATCGGCCGTGCGAAGTGTCCGTTGGCCTCATTCACCAGCTTTGGTGAGTCCGTCGTCTCGCACCGGGCGTTGGGCAGGCGTCGCAGCCGATGCTGTGCGACCTCCGTGAAGACGGGATCGACATCGCAGGTCCACACGGGCAGTTCGCTGTAGGTGCGGGCGAGGTAGACGGAGGTGTCACCAAGAAAGCAGCCAGTTTCGACGATGCCGTCACACTTGTAGGCCGCGATGAGGTCATCGACCATCGTGGCGATGTTGATATCGAAACCGAATGGCCCGCCGCCGTCTCCGAGGCGGACCGCTCCTACGCGCTCCACTTGGTAGAAGTTGCTGTACACATGATCGTAGCTGCGGCTCTGAGTGCTCGTCATGAGAGGTTCTCCTCCACTGTCGTTATGAACTCGGCGATCTGGTCCTGAAATGTCGCTAGACCAGCTGCCCAGAAATCTGATTTTCGAAGGTCGACACCGGCCTCCCGCATGATCGTGTCGAGTCTGGATTCTCCGGAGCGTCGCAGGATTTCGTCGAGAATGCGTCGTCGGTCCGTTGCGGAATGCTCGGCGTCGGCTGCGAGGGCGGCACCGAGGAGATTGCCGAAGCAGTACTGCCAGCTGGCGTACGGCGAGCCGAAGGTGTCAGCGCGTGCTGCCCACCAGTAGCGGTGCAGCGTATGGGGCACCACGCTGTCCTGGTAGGCAGAGAGTTGGCTGTCCGTCATCAGATCGCAGATACGGTCCTCGGTCAGCGGGCCGGCCATCCGTTCTCGAAACAGGTTGTCCTCGAAGGAGAAGGTCACCAGGGAGTCGACGGTGTTCTGGCACTTGCGGACCAGGACGGCGTTCAGCCGCGCAAGCCGTTCGTCGTCTGGCGAGCTGCGCAGTATCTCCGGTCCGACCAGGGCCTCACAGAAACCGCTCGCTGTCTCCGAAATGGTCAGTGGGATGTCGCGCTGGAGCCAGGTCGTTCCGGTCAACTGGAGGTAGTGGTAGGCATGGCCGAGTTCGTGGGCCCACGAGAGGATCGACTCATATGTGCCGTCGTAGGTGATAAGAATCCGCGGCTCGCCATCAGCGACCATCACACACAGATCGCGGGAACGCTTGGTGTCTCGTGGCTGGCTGTCGACCCACTGACGCTTGAGTGCCTGGCGCGGAAGACCAGCCAGCTCACGGGAATGGCCTGCAAAGGCCCTTTCGACCAGTGGAACTGCTTCTGGCCAGGGAACCCGGCGATCTCCCAGTACGGGTACTGGAATGTCCCACCACGGCAGGGCCTTTCCTCGGCCCAGGAGTCGCGCCTTGGCTGAGAGGAAGGACCGCACCTGCGGCAGTACGTCACGTACCGCACCGATCATTGCCTGCAGGATGTCCTGGTCGATTCCTTCGGTATCAACTCGCTCACTGAGCGGCGAGTCCCACCCACGTGCTTGAGCAATCAGAAGTTCCTCGCCCTTGATCGCGTTCAGGCTGGCGGTGAGCGGGCCAGCAACGGAGCGCCAGCGAGTGACGTTTCCCTCGTGGCGCTCCACGGCGCCCTCCGGCTGCCCCCCGGGCTCGTACTTGAGGGGGTATGGGCCCACACCGCCAGCGAGTTCTTGATAGAGCCTGAACCAGGCAGCCCCGGAGAACTCCTGTAGTCGGTGGTAGAGAGCCTCCGCAGCAACAGGCATCCGGTGGCGCGTCGTGGCCGCTGCCCGTTCTACGAAATACGCATGCTTCCGTGCCACCTGGCTGCCAGCCAGCAGCTCCTCGCCGTCGAACCGGGCAGCCCACGACTTCAGGTCCTCTACCAGAGCCAGCAGCTCACGTGTGTGGGTACGGAACTCCAGTTGCTGCTGCCGGGCTGCTTCGTCGGTCTCGTCGGACCAGACCAGCGCCGACAGGTAGAACGAGATCGTCCGGTAGCGGTCGAACAGGTCGTTGGACTGCTCCATCACGGAGTCGAACGTGGCGAGCGACTTCTCATCCACCTTCAGGCGGGCGCCGGGGCCCACGCCATGCCCGCGGTAAGCGGACTTGAGCAATGGCAGATCTGCGATGGCTGACGCGCGGGCGCGGGCGAACTCCTTGGAATCCAGGCCCGGAAAGATGCTCGTCAGGCTCCAGCGGGGAAGCGCGTCTGCCGCGGCGCCCTGTCCTCCCCCGCTGTCCTGCCGTGCAGCCCGCTCGTCTAGCATGCCTCGTCGCTCCGGACAGCCAGTCCGCTCGCCAGCAACTGCCGGACCAGGAGCTCGCCTTGGGCGCTTCCCAGACGCTTCTGCGCGGTTTCGAGCAAGCTCTCGTGCTCTTCAGTCAGGAGCTCCGCCACCAGGGAGGCCGCTGGCTCGTCGAAGACGCGCTCGGAGGTCCCGAGATGCACACGGAGGGAACCATCTTCCCAATGCTGCCCCACGGCGCCTTCGGGCCGGATCCGCACGTCGCCGATCTCTGCGTCCTTGCCACGCAGGACGTCATCGAACGGCTTGATCCGCGGCCCCATGAAGCGCCGAAAGTGCGCCGCACGCACGTACTTGGCCAGGTCCGTGAGGTCGTCATCGGTGAGGCTGTCCGTCATCTTCGCGAAGACGTCGCGAAGCGTGTCCGCGCAGTCCTCGGGGGAACTGGCAAACCCAATGGGAAGGTCCAGCCTGAGCCCGCGACGGTCAGCAAGCCAGTCGACCGCGCTCTGGGCCATCCAGCTCTCCGTGCTGGTCTCAACCCGGAGCGAGACATGCAAGGACCGGTCGGATTCAGTGACCCCGGCATGGATCCACCCCCGAGGCATCCAAAGGACGTCTCCCTCCTCAAGGAGTACCTCGATGTCAGGCGGCCCATCGTTCAGTCGGGACCGGTCTTCCTCTGTCAGATTGGCCCAGCTCCATGCATGCCGTTCGAGTGGGTTGGTCATCACCGGTCGGTAGAGCCGCCAGAGCTTCTTTCCCTCGCACTGACAGAGGAAGTTGGAAGCCTGGTCGTAGTGCTGTCCGAGCGCCTGGTTTCCGGGGGGAGTGAAGAAGGCGAACGCCTTGATCGGGCTTCCCAGCTCGTAGCCGAGGCGCTCTGTGAAGCGGCCGAGACGTTCATCGAAATGCTGTAGGTTACCCAGCTTCAGGGAGTAGCCGGACTGGAGGTATTCGGCTACACCGAGTGGGTCCGCCAGTTCCCTGATATCCGCTTCTTGGGTGTAGCGGACCAGGGTGTATTCGGTGTTGGGCGCCGGCTTGCTGCGCTTGGCCACAGTGAACCCCGGGGTCCGGGCTCCGCCCCTGGCGATGATGGCATCGAGGTCTGCGGTGGTCAGCAGGGATCCGGCTTTCGGCATGCCCTTATAAACCGTCGGCTCCTGCGGAGGGCTCGCGATGAACTTCTCTGGATCCGCCACGATTGATCCAAGAGCTCGGTACTTCATTGGTCCCTCCACGGTGTGAACTCCTACGAAGCATCGCTCCGCGAGACTGCCCCCCAATCGGTGCGCACACAGACGGCAGCTCAGCTCTCAAAGCGAACAAACAAGTGGGGCTGGCATGATCCGACGCCAACAGCGATGGGCGACTGCGTGAACTCGTGCGTGGCAAGCACGCTTTCGGTCCATGCAGCCGCCCATCATTCAAGGTGCTAGACCTGACGCGTACGGATCATGCCGCCGAGCAGGTCGCTGCCGACCATCTCGACCACCTCGCCGGACTCGTTGCGCACCGGACGCTCAAGCCGCTCCGAGGTCTGCGCACGCAGGGCGAAGTTGTCCTGGTCGGACGTCTCGTGGTCAGACGGCGCCTCGATCAGGCCCTTGCGGAGCATTCCCACGAACTCATCGACGTCACCGGAGTTAAGTGCATTCGACAAAGCTAAACCCCTCCTTTAGATCGTTTCGCAAGGCATTCACCTCACCATCTCGACACTTCCATGCAACTCGGCGACGAGTCAAGGCATTTGATCGAGCTTGACCAAACGCCATATTGATCCATTGCATGACACATACATCATTCTGGACATCCCGCCGACTCGCCCTCTACCCTCTTGAATCAAGGCCTGTCAAGACACTATTGAGAGATTTGGATGCGGCTGCACGCCACCCAGAACGTGCTTACATCCTTCTCCGATGTCGCCTCGAGTTCTCTCCTCCCGCTCAGGAATGGACGGTTCGGAAATCTGATTCTGACTCGGCTCAATATCCATGAGCGGCTCGGCAGCGGCACCCGTAGAACCCATAACAGGATCTTGGTGGGTGTCCTGGTCGGGCGTGACCGGTGTGACGGTTTGGCCGTTCGGGAGGGTGCGAGCACTCGGGCGTGGATCGTGGACGACGAGTTGTGGGCACTTGATCAAGCCGCTGCTGCCGCCTTGGCCGATGAGGTCAGCAGGGCCGCGGCCGTTCGCGGACCGGTTGTGCCTGCAGCGACGTTGCTTGACAACTCCGCCCGCCTAAGCCGGGATTCGGGTCCGGACAGACCTGCTGGCGAAGCCTGGACCGCGGGCAGCAGGCAGGGGCCTTCGACCAGGCGCACCGAGTGCTGCTTGCCGAGCTGAACGTGGCTGGCCGACTTGGCTGGTCCAGAGCCTGTATGGATGGCTCCCGCACCCGTGTGAAAAAGAGCAGGGCTGACACGGGTCCGTCGCCGGTCGAACGGCGCAAGAAGGCAGCAAACACCTGATCTGTGACGGGCGCGGCACTCCGCTCAAAGTGATCACGACCGGGGTCAACGTCAACGACGTCACCCAGGCCCTCGCCCTGGTCACATACATTCCTCAGTTGAGGAGACCACGGCTGCGCGGCTTGTGCAGCGGATCGGGTTCGTACAGGGCGAGGAGCACCGCCTCCGCACGGTCCGGTGATTTCATCCCGCGGGTCTTCATCGCTTTCTTCGACTCGATTTGGGTGTAGCCGCTGGTCGTTGAGAGGAGCTTCGGCGTGGAGAGCTGGGCGGCGGCTTTCTTGTCGATGTGGAGGCGCAGCCGTCCGCGGCCGGAGGACGGGTCCGGTTGGAGGAGACTGCGGGTCGCGAGCCACATCTCGTCGCGCTTGCGCCATGGCCGCATGATCGCGCCGGGGTCGTCCTGGCTGGGGGACTCCGACACCATGACGCCGACGATCTGGGCCCGATGCCGGCCGGTCTCGGCCCAGCGCTGGAGCATGGACACCACGCCGTGGCCGATGCCGTTCTGGTCGAGCTTGACGCGTACGGAGTGCGGGGAGCCGAGGGCGTCGGCGAGGCGCTGCGCGGCGTGGATCTCCTCCAACACCTTCTCCGCGACGGAGACCTGGTTGTCGTTGGCCGCGCCAGCGGAGGCGTGCCGGAACTCGACGGCGTCACCGACCGAGCGGAAGATCGTGAACTCATCGCCGCCGTCTGCCGCGATGTCGACGCCCAGGCGGACCCAGGCGCCTTCCCGGACACTGTGCTCGGCGGTCTCCCCGTCGAGGCCGAGGTCGCACAGGCGATGCCAGCCTTCCCCGGCGGGGTCCTCGTACGCCATCGCCGCATCGACCCAACTCGGAGGTATGACGACGCCGCCGCCCCCCTTCGGGAAGCGTGCATAGACCTTCGCGATGACGTACGGATGGTCTTCGCCGTACGACCGGATAGTGCGGTCCACCCAGTCCTGGTCCGGCATATGGTCGGTCAGGGAGTGCCGGGCGACTCCCTCGGGGCAGTCCGTGCAGAAGGGGGCCAACTCTCCGGTGATGGCGGGGGAGTCGAGAGAGCTGATCGGGATGGTGACAGTCGTCGGCTCGCTCGGATCGTCGCCCTCGACGCACAGTTCCTCGAACCAGCTCGACGGGTCGTCCATCGCGGGGTTCCCGATGGCGAGCATCGCCGCGTGCCCGCCTGTGAGCAGGTTGTTCGTGCCGTGGCCGATCATCGGGGCGATACCGCCCGCCTCGTCGACGATGAGCAGCAGATGGGGCATGTGAATGCCCTGCATGGCGGCTTCGTCGTTGGCGGGGGCGCTGAAGCCGTAGGCGGCGACGAAGTCGTTGCCGTACGGGTCGGGCATCTTGTACTGGACGGTGTCGCAGTACCCGGGCAGGCCGGCACGGGGGACGATCTTGCGGATGTGCGGCCACAACTGCCGCTGTACCTGGCGGAAGCGGGTCGCGGTGGTGATGCACAGGGCAGTGCCGACGGGATAGACGTTGGTGAACCAGACGGCGGCGCGGGCGGCCAAGTGCGTTTTGCCGACGCCGAATCCGGCGGGGACGGCCACGCGTTTGTGGTCGGCGATCGCGTCGAGAACGGTGCGCTGTTTGGACCACAGGCTCTCGCCGAGGACATCTTCGATGAAGCCGCTCGGGCTGTCGCGCCACAGGCCGTAGAGGGAGCCGGTGGTGCGCTCGACCTCGGTCATGATGACGGCGCGCTCGCGGGCGGTGAAGTGCTCCTTGAACGCCTTGCGGCGCTCGGCGGGGCCGAGGCGCAGCAGGATGTCGGCCACGTTGGCGGCGTCGCGGGAGATGACGCCGGGGCGGGCGTGCTGCAGCTTGGACGCCGAGGGGGCCACGCGAGTGCGTCTCGGCTGGCCAGGCTGCGTGCGGGACATGGTCGGACGGTGCCGTCCGGGCAGGGTTTGTGTCGCGGTCTGACCAGGCGCCCATGCCCAGACGCCCAGCCAGACCGCGGCTTCCGGCACACGGTGTGATGACGAACCGCGCCCTGTGCGCTCGCGCGCCGGAATTCGGGGGATGAGGCCCGCGCGAGGGGGGAAAAGGGACGCGCGGGCCTCAGCACCTATAGATACGTCGGAGGGCCCGAACTTGTTACACCTGCACCACGCTGGGGGGCGTCGGCCGGGGTGAGGCGGGCTGCGATGGCGTCCAGGAGTGCGGTGTGTTCCTCGTTGGCGCGGCGTATCGCTTCCTGGATGATCGTGGACTCGGCGATGGCGACGGCCCGTTCATCGGCGTTGAGCCGGTACCAGGGCGTGGCCTGCGCCCCGGCTGCGGCGAGGACCTCGCGTCGCGCCTCGTAGTAGTGCCGGGCCAGGGACAGAGGGTTGGGCATGGTGGTCATACCCAGGGGAACGCCACCCGGCTGAATCTGTGACAGCCGGGCGTCGTCCTGGCAGTTCGTGGCTACTTGCCGAAGATGACGGTGTTGTCGCAGCCCTGGCCTGAGCCGACGTTGGTGTTCTGCGTGCCGGGCGAGCCCTTGCTGTTGGACCGGTTGCCCTCCAGGCCGTTCTGGTACCCGGACTGGCCCTGTACATCGGCGTTGTCTTCGACCGTGCTGCATGTGTTGCTCTGGTTGACGACGAGCGTCTTGGTCTCTTTGCCGGCGTGCTCGTGTTCGTCTCCGTGGGCGTAGGCGGTGCCGGTGCCGAGGAAGCCGATGGCGCTGATGAGGACGGCTACGACAGCGGTCTTTCGGGGCTTGAGCATATCTTCTCCGAGCGTTGAAGCGGACGCGGACGCGGACGCGGACGCCACGTCATAAGGTGACGAGAGGTTAATGCGAAAGTGTCTGAGATCCGTTTGTCGGCGCGCCGGATCGTCTGACCAATGAGCAGGGGTGCCGGCCCTGCGGCTGGCCCAAGTTCCCTGTACGGCCAAGGCATCAAGAAGCCGGACGCGGGCGTAGGCGTTCCGCACGGAACCACCCGTGTGGCCGCGTCACGAGCGCGCGGCACCCAGGCTCTTCGTCACTGCCCCAGGGCGCCGACGAAACTCCCGTGCGGCGTCGCCGAGTTCGTCTCATGACGGCGCATCTCGACGACGTCACGCGCCGCGTACCGCGGGCAACGATCTCCGACAGCGTGGGAAGCGACCACCGAACAGGGGCACGTCGCCTCTTGGAGTCGGCGGCGTTCACGGCGAGGGCCTACTCCGTTGTTTTTTCGGCCAGTCGGCGAACCCCGATCAACCCGTTGAGAATCGGATAATCCCGGGCTGGGCAGAAGTCCCCGCGTTTGGCGAAGCCTATCCAGCGGTGATCATGAACTGCCTGCCCGTCTGCCATCGAGCATGGTCTTGGGGAGTGTGCCGACGGTGCCTGAGCGGAGCGAAGGCACCGTAACTACCCTAATGGTCTGAGGTGATGTTTCTACTAAAGGGGCCTGGCCTGCCGGAACCCGGCCTGCCGGAAGCCGGGTTCACCGGCGCCGGATTCTCAGGCCCCGGTCAGAGCGCCTAGCCCCGTCACCGGGGCCTGAAAAACCGGCCCCGGTGAACCCGAGGCCGGCAGCAGGGCGGACGGCTTGCGTCAGTGGCCGCGGCGTCGCTTCGCCATGTTCTTTACGTCACGGGCGTACTTCACCGTGACGTTGCCGAGTTCGGCGATCCGGTCCGTGGTCCAGTCGTACGGCTCCTCGGTCAGTACGAGCGCGGCGTCCTGAAGGAACGGCATCGCGGTCTTCCGGCGCGCAGTCGCCACTGACACGGTGGCGGACAGGGACGGCAGTCGGTCGGCGGCCTCCTTGATGTGCGGCACGCCGGCCTTCTGCGCGACAGCGCGGCGCTCCTCGGCGGTCATACGCTCGTCGTCCTTGGTGGTGAGCGACGCCGCCTTCTTGTCTCGGTGCAGCGCCGCGCGCCGCATCTCGACGTACGCGTTGGGAGTGATCCCGAGGACGTTGGCCAGGCCACGGACGCCGTCATGGAACCACAGGGACATCGCGGCCTGGTTGCGTTCCTCGGAGTGCGCGGCGATCTCAAGGTCGGCCTGCTGCACGATCTCGCAGGCCCGCTTGAAGCGGTCGTCGGGGCGGGCGATGGCGCCCAGCTCGTCCTTGACCTGGCGCTCAGCGTCGGCGCGGAGGGTCTTGTGGTCGGGGATGGTGAGGTTGTGGTGCACAGCGGGCATGACTGGCCTCCGACGGATAGCGGCACCGCACTGGTGCCGGGCGAAGGCTGGGGCAACCCCATGCCGAACGAACCCGGAAATAGTACAGCGCAGGGCGCAGCGTTGTCATGGTGAACGCCGCGCACCCCTCCTGAGCAGCGCAAACCCGAACCTGCCCAGCAGGATCAGCCTCCCCTCGACGTCGCACCCTGTACCTGGATCGCAGGGGCGCGGGGTGTCGGTCACGGCGATCCAGCCCACCCCGGTACGAGGCAACCTGGTCCTGCGCAACAGGCCAAGCCCCGTCAGGCGTGTCACCAGGACCACCAGCGCCGACCCCGAGGAAGGGGCTGGAATTCCTCGCTCTCGGTCGCCCAGGGGTCTCGCTTGCGATCCTGGTACTCGGCGCGGGAGCACATGGGGAAAACAGCCCAGGTGCGGCGACCGAGGGTGATAGCAGGCCCACCGGTGCCATACGGCTTCGTGTTGCGGCCGTGGGCGCAGCCGATCGCGAACCAGATGCCCGGCGTCTCCGTGATCCAGATGCCGGCCGACCAGCGGCCCAACCCGATGAAACCAGCGGCCGTGTGCTTCAACGGACCGCTCCCGGTGCCAGGGCGCGCACACCGGCGGGGGAGAGCTGGTAGCTGCGGCCGTCGGGGTACTGGACCTCAACCTTGTCGGGGTGCTGCGGCCGTCGCACCTTCCATCCGGCCTCGTACGACGTCCTTGGGTTGTCCTCGAACCAGCTGTTGCACGTCGTGCACACCAGCAGCAGGTTGTGGGCCTGGTTGATCCACGGCTCACTCGCTCCGCCCATGCCGCGGTTGACGCGATGGTGAATGGTCAGCCGGTGCACAGAATTGCAGCGGACACAGTGCCCGCCGTCGCGCTCATAAACGAGCTGCCGGACTGCTTGCGTAGGACCGGTGGTGCGCCGTTGGGCCACGAGCGGGCCTCCGTCCTGCCCGGCCGCCGGACCGCAGGGAGCGATCCGCGAGAAGCAGCGGGGCGAGCGACGGGAGCGTGTACGCCAGCTGCGCCTTACGTCGCGTTCTCCGCTGCCCGCTACCCGTCGGGGTGCCGCTCGCTGAATGCGCGCATCAGGGCGTCGAGGACCCCCGTGGCGTCGGGGACTCGCGCAAACGAGACGTTCACCTGGCCGTGCCCGCCCGTCCCGAGGACGAACTCGAACTCGGCGTTGGTCGACTCGCAGTTGTACACGTACGTGCCTGGCGGGGCGCCGTGCAGCGTCCCCGCGGCGTGGTCGAGGTAGGGCAACTGGAGCTCGTCGACAGCTCGTGTGATCACGGTGTTGGGCACTGCCTGGAACTCGATGCTGACCCGGCCCTCGTCGTCGAGGCACACGCGTCCTTCGCCCCGGCCGGATTGCTCGTATTGCATCCGGATGTCGTCGCAGCCGACGTACCTCGGCTGGTCAGCGAGAAAGGGGAAGGCGGACTTGACCGCGGCGACGGCTGAAGCCTGCATCTGATTCCAGCTCAGCTCCCAGGTGTCGATGGCCTGAAGGACGGCGGGCTGCATGTGGTGCTCCATTCGAATACCGGCACCGGCAGCATGGGAGCAGCCGAGATGCGACGAGGGCAGTGCAGTCCGGCAGCATCCCCACCGAGGGGCTTAGCGTCCCGAGTGCAGCGGGCCCAACGCCGGTTGGTTGCGCGGACTGGTCGGCCGCCCGCGTACCCGCCCCCGCGCGGTCGCCGCCGACAGGGCGTACTCCTCCCGCCCGAACCGCGCCTACCTGCGGCGACGCCGTATCCGCAGCGTGATTCCGGAGCAGACCGACCAGAGCGCCAACCGTATGAAGAAGGGGACGTGTGGCGGCCGTCCGGTTGGTCACGATCCGGACCTGTAGAAGGACCGCAACACCGTCGAACGCTGCGTCAACAAGATCAAGGAGTGGCGGGGCCTGGCCACGCGATACGACAAGACCCCTACCAGCTGCCTCGCCGGACTCCACTTACGAGGCGCCGTGATCTGGCTCCGCAGCCTCCAACCCACAACGTGATCCGAGCCTGGAACAGGCCCTAACGGTTCCTGGTGTAGTTCTGCGGCCCGGCGGCGTAGGAGGCCGCCAGCGCCGCCGAGTCCACCCACGGCTTGACCGAGTCATTGCGTTCCAGGTTGATATACAGCGCGAGTGTATGGGTCACGTATCGATGCGAAGTTCCGATGTAGCCAGCCTGTGTGGCCTGGTTGACCGTCGCGGTGGGATTCTGGCAGGTCTGCGAGCCCGGGCCGTTCAGCGGACACCACAAGCCCCATTCGCTGGAGGGCGCGTCCGTCAGGTCTGCGCGGGCGGCGGCCGCGGCGGTCGCGTCTCGCATCGCCGCCACCTGGATCACCACCAGGACGTGGTTCGCTGTATCGGTGTACGTACCAACCACAGAGCCGCGGCACCGGTTGCTGCTCAGCCCGTTCTGGACCCTGCTGGTCTCGCGCCCGTTGACGCAGTCCTCCACACCGCCACCCGTGATGTTGTACACGATGCCCCTGGAGTCGGTGAACGTCCGCGGGAGCAGCGCATCCGGTCTCAGCGGGGTCTGGTCGGTGTCGACGGAGTCGAGCGATCCGGGGTCGAACGTGGTCGGGGTGCTCGGAGTACTCGGGGTGGTGGGCTTGGTGGTGGTTGGGTCGTCCGTGGGCGAGTGCGACGGCTGGTCATGGGACGGGGTGAACGTGTCCCCGCCGTGCGGGTGGGACGCGTCGGGATTCACGGTCGTCGAGGTGCTCGCCCCGCTGTTGTCCTTGCCGGACGCGGTGTTGCTGCTGTGCAGCAGCTTCGGCAGCAGGACCGCGGCGAGCACGCACAGCACCACGGCGATGGCAGCGGTGGCGGCCCTCGTCGACTGGCTGACGGATTGGGCCTGTTTGGGCCGTGAGACGGCTTCCGTGTCCGCCTCCGGCGAGGTTCGTGGCGCCCGTGGCGGTGCCACCACCGCCTCCGGCGAGGTCCGTGGCGGTGGTGGCGGCGGTGCCAGCGTCCGCAGTGCGGCGGCCCGTGCGTTGATCGCGGGCCCGGCGTTGGTGATGTACGGGAACGCGGAGGTGGCGACCGGCCCGGTGACGTCCGTGCACATCTGGACGACCTCAGTCGGCGTGGGCCGGGCTGCTGGGTCTTTGGCCAGGCAGCGGCTGACGACACCGCGCACCTCGTCGTCCAGGACGTCCAGGTCCGGTTCCTCGTGCGCGATGAGGTTGATCAGGCCGAGTGGGTCCTCGGCTTCGAACGCATCGCGCCCGGTGGCGAGGTAGTAGACCGTGGCGCCGAGCGTGAACACGTCCGAGGCGGTGGTGACCTCGCGGCGCCCGAGTGCCTGTTCCGGCGACTTGTAGGCCGGGGTGCCTAACTGCACGTTGGTGCGCGTCATCAAGGTGGCCGCGACGGACTTGGCGATGCCGAAGTCGATGAGCTTCGGACCGGTCTCGTCCAGCATCACGTTGGCGGGCTTGAGGTCGCGGTGCACGGCGCCCGCCGCCTGCACGGCCTCTAGTGCTCGGGCGATCCCGGCGGTGACCAGCAGCACGTCGCGGGTCGGTAGCGGGCCGTTCTCTCGTACGAGTTCGTGCAGCGAGGGGCCGCACACGTATGAACTGGCGAGCCACGGCTCGGACGCGCCCGCATCTGCGTCGAGCACCCGGGCGACGTGGCTGCTGCGCACTCGCCGGGCCAGCTCGATCTCCCGGCCGAACCGCTGCGCGAACTCCGGGTCCTGGCTCAGGTCCGGCCGCAGCAGTTTGACCGCGACCGCCTGCCGGGCCGGTGTGAAGGCAAGGTACACGCGGCCGGCGCCGCCCGCGCCGAGCTTCGCCATAACGTCGTACGGGCCGATCCGGCGCGGGTCGCCGTTCTCCAGCGGGGCGAACGCGAACGGTGGGCCCGGCGGCACCGGGGCCCGGCCGCGGACGAAGAGGAACTGGTCGGGGCGGCCGCTGTAGTGCAGGTCGGGCAGCGGCGCCACGGTCACGTCGGGAATGCTGCGCAGCCGCTGCCGGAGATCGTCGTGCAGATGCGCGACCGTCGCACCCGGCGTGTACTCGTCGTGCGCCTCGCGCACCGCCTCGGACAGCGACTTGGTGAAGTACGTCAGGCCGCCCTTGCCGTCCTCGTAGTACGTCTCCTGCGAGTGACCGCACGCCGCCCACACGTAGGTGCCGGCGCCGCGTGCCGGGGTGGCGCTATCGGCGAATGCAGTGAGATTACTGCTCGGGCCACCGTACTTGGTGGCGATGCCCGAGCTGCAGCAGTCCAGAACCAGGACCTTGATCCGGGCGCTGCTGCTCTGGGCGAGCACTTCCCGCAGGTCCCGCAGCCGCAGCGAGGTCAGTGCACGGTGCGCCGGGGCGTCATCGGTATCGGTGAGGGCCAGGCCCAGGTCGTAGCGGCCGTTCTCGGGCAGCGGCAGGCCGTGGCCGACGTAGTAGAACAACAGCACGTCCTCGACGTCGCCGATCAGCCCGGTGATCTTCCGCAGCAGCTTTCCGCTGTCATGCTGGTTGGGCAGTTCGGTGATGCGCGACTTCGGCCATTCGCAGGGGCCGGTCAGTACCTTCCGCATCTCGGTGAGGCTGTGCAGCGCGGCGCGCATGGGGCGGCGGCCGTCGAAGCCAGCGGTGTATTCGGATGTGCCGAGCAGGATCGCCCGGGAGCGGGAGAAGTCGATGTCGTCACGCGGGCTCATCGGAACCTGCCGCCGGGGTGTGGCGCTCCGGCTCCGCCGGGCTGGACGCTGGGTCACGCGGGGCCGTACCGCCCGCCTCCAGCGCCCGTGCCGCCTCCGCGACCTGCGGCAGGAGAGTGCGGGCGTTCGTGCCGGTCAGCGTGAACCGGCGGTCGCCGACCTCGACCGTGACCACCGTCACTCGGGCCTCGATCCACATCTGGAGCGCCCGCACCCCGGCGACCAGCGGACCGCCGGTCGCGCACGCCAGGGACAGGAAGTCCCACACCGTGCTCCCCTGGCTGTTGGGCTCCGGCGGGCGGGGCACAGCACGTACCTCGACACCCTGGAGCCCGCCCATCCACTCGCGCAGGTCCTCCAGCTGACCGCCCCCGTCAACGCTGACCCGTAGTTCGACCGTCATCGCGCAACAGCACCACTGCTTCCCCCGGCGCCTCGTCGGCCGCCCCTCCGTCCAGCCGACGCACGGCCCCAGACCGTCGTGATGACGGAGGCTAGCAGTGACTACCCCGCCACCGGCAGTCCCTCCCGTGCCGGTGCCGGGCAGCAACGGCCCGGCCAATCAAAGGAGTTGGGGTCTGAGTGGGCGTTCGATGTTTATTTACGGTGGGCATTTTGATCTGCTTTGCCTCTTGCCGCCAACGTGTACAGCCTGAAAAGTCTGGAAGCTTGGCGCGATGGGAATCGGAACGCCCTTAAGCCTCCCTGCTCCACCGCCCTCTCCACCGTCAGGCACTCTGCTGCGCCTTGTACTGCGTGATGCGGCGAGCGGTGACGCCGGTCGTGAACCCTTCGACTTCCTCCAGGGCCGCCCTCGGCAGGGGAACATCTGGGGCGTACCCGAGCGCCGGCCGCCCGGCGACGTGGTCACGCAGGGACTCAATACGGTCGAGGAGCGCCGCGCGGCGAGCCTGCTCGGCATCGAGCGTGCGCAGCCACACGTAGCGGTCGTGGGCGGTCGCGGGCCGGGGCGGCAGGGAGCGGCGCAGCGCGTCGGCCCGCTCGGCAAGGGCGTTCCACACCGGCACGCGCAGATGCGCGGCGATGGCCTCAGCCCCGTCGGACCGCTGTACGTCCGTGGTGGTCGCAGTCATGTGGCCAAGGGTTACACCGCCCACTGACAGCGGCCCGTGAGAGCGATGCGGCGGCCGCTGGGTGGCTCAGTCTCCGAGGGTGCCGGACTGCTTGAGCCAGTGCGGCACGCGCGAAGTGTTCGCCCGTGCGCTGGTGAGCATTTCCTCAGCCTCGGCGAGAACCTGCTTGAGATGGCCGGCATGCTCCGGCTTCAGGTTGAGCCGGGCTTCCAGCAGGATCATCAGAGCACGAGCCGTGTCCGCGCTGGCCTTGATCAGCGGGTCAGTCTGGGGTGCCTTGGTCCGCAGGTCGCGCAGCATCCAGGCGATGGTGGAGACCTGCCAGTACCAGAGCAGCGGCACTGCCTCTGGCCGGTCATCCCCCTCCTCCATCGCCACGGTCAGCAGATGGTTCAGCGCGGCTCCAGCCTGGTGATCACCGGTGGCGGCAAGGTCCTCTTGCGCCTTGTGGGCAGTCTTCGCCGCGCGGCCGAACGCGGCAGTAGCCATGGCTGCCTTGGTCAGGGTCTCCGTGGCAGTCGGCCCCGGGACGTAGGTCCTCGGTGTACCGCCGAGATCCTTCACGATCTTGGCGAGGTCCATGACGTGGGGCACATTGGTGGGATTGGCTGGGTTGCTCATGTTTGGCACCCTATGAGCGTTGTGCGGCTACAGCACAATCGGCGGCAGTCACGGGGCCTCGATACGTCACTCTGCGATGGGAACGGGGCGGGTCTCTGGCCACCCGTCCCCAACTGCTCCGTTCCCTTCCTCTCCCGGAGTCGGACAGTCGTCCCCCGGAGAGGCGGGGGCTGGGCCCGGAGGCCACGGCGTCATGCCTCCGATGCCGTCCTGGCTCCTCGGGCCAGTGGATCCTCCGAGGGCAGTCCGCCGGGGTCCGCCGGAGTGAATTGCTCCATGTACGCATCACGAACGGGTGACCAGGGGCGCGCGGCTCATCCGAAACCCCGAACTGATGCGCTACCCATGAATATGTGAACAGCTGCTACGCGTTGAACGCAACGACCGAGCGTGGTTCGAAGCAAGACAAGTACCTGAGGTTCTCCCACCCGGACGAGAAACTCGATGAAAGCTTCACCAGGCCGTTCAAGGGCGCCTGGAAGGGGTCCCCCGAGGCAGTCGACTGGATCGCGAAGACTTCGTCATCGGGCCTGAGTATTCCGTCGCTCTATCTCCCCAAGAACGGCAAGCTCTACCTCATGAATGGCAGCACCTATGTGCGCTGCACCTTGGCGACGCACACGGTCGACGAGGGATTCCCGAAGTCGATCGGCTCCTACTGGACGGGAATGAAGGCCGCGGGGTTCGATAGCGGCATCGACTCGGCCCTCTGGTGGGACGAGAAGACAGCCTATTTCTTCAAGGGTGACAAGTACGTCAAGTATGACTTGGAAGCCGACAAGGTCGCAGACGGCTACCCAAGAACGATCGGCTCCTACTGGACAGGGTTCAAGGACGCCGGATTCGGCAGCGGTATCGACGCGTTTATCCGCTGGGACAACGAGAAGGCGTACGCCTTCAAGGGCGACCGGTACATCCGCTTCAACGTCACCACCGACAAGCTCGATCAGCTCCCAAGGAAGATCACCGACCACTGGTCGGCACTCGCCCAGGCGGACGTGCCCCGCGTCCTGACCATGTGGCAGGCACCCGCCGTCGAGTCCAAGCCCTCCGGGGACGCCACAACCAAGGAGCAGAACATGACCAGCCCGGCCACGACCAACCCGGTCGTCGAGAGCGACGAGTTCCCCAGTCCCTTCGAAACCCTCGTGCAGTCCATGGCGAACCACCACACGAATGCACTCAACGTCTTCACAGCAACGGCCTTCGAGGAAAAGGCCAAAAGGGAAGAGGCTTCGCGCCCGCGGCTGTCAATCGTGATGTCCGAGGAACCGGCGGCCTACGTCATTCCCCTGCAGTTCCACCCGGCCTCCGGAACTGAGAAGCTTCCGCAGGAATCCAAGAAGATGATCGAGATCTACAAAGAGTCCCTGCTCTCGACACTTCAAGAGAACGAAGCGGAGGTGACCAAGTACGCGGAGCAGCGGAAGGACGGTGAAGAGGGGTCCGGAGGGATCTCCCTCGAAGAGTTCACGAAGAAGATGAGGCAGCGGGCGAAGAAGAACGTGGAGGAGTACGCGAGACGAGAGTACGCACTGGCAGCCGATCTCATCCCGGTGGGCAAGCAGAAGCCGCCCGCGCAGAACTCTATCGCCGCGGCATTCGAGGCGGCATCCCGCTTCTTCACGCACGTGTGGAATTCTGTCGCACAGTTCTTCACGCAGCTTGTCGAAACGATCACTAATTGGCTGAAAGCTGCCTTCGAGAAGATCAAAGAATTCTTCGCGGGCGTCGTCGCGAACTGCAATAGCTATTTCAAGCAGGTGTTCGGGTAACTCGTCGAGAAGGCCGGCCCTGGGCCCGGGCGCCTGGCCCATCTCTCGAAGGGGGTGGACCCCGGCGCGAGGGCACCTTCCCGTGATCGGGGCGCAGCGGGGAACCATGCGGCGACTCGAACAATCCGCTGGGTCAAGCCCCACTGCCTGGACAGTAAAGGGAATTCCTCATGCGTCGTATCGCCGCAGTCATCCTCGGAACTGCCTGCATCTTTGGGCTCACAACCAGCACGGCAACGGCAGTCCCTTCCGACGGGTCCATCGGCCTCGTCGACACGGTCGGCGGCATCGTCAACTACCTCGGCATCCTGAAATGACGCTGGCGACGGCGTACCTCGGCCGCTGACAGCCAGGCCCACCGTCGCCAACGACCTTGGGGGAAGTCGGGCGGCGGGTCAGACTGCCAGGTCGAACTCGGCCCACAGATCGTCGTAGTGGTACAGACCCGTGAGGTAGTCGCGGACCAGTGGCTCCCAGTCAATGCCGTGGATCGCGGCAAGTACGTACGCGGCAACGACTGGGCAGACGACGTCTCCCGCCTGCTGGAACTGCGAGGAGCGGGAACCTTGCCATGGGTAGGTCGCGCGGAACGAGACGAGGGTTCCGGCTTCGGCGGGAGTGAGGCGTAGCCCGTCGCGTTCGCGGACCCAGGTGCGGGTCTTGCCGGTGAGGCACCAGGACGGCTTGTCGGCGGAGAAGCAGTTGCCGCCCTTGGCACGCCCGGTGGCCGGATCGACCGGGCGGTTGCCTCGGGTGTTGATCCGCTCGCCGTCGTCCCAGCCGAGCGCCTCGGCCATTGTCGTGACCGGTAGTGCGGTGGTGGGCGGGGCGATCAGGGCGTTCTTGTGCCGTGTGGCGATCATGAACGTGCGCTTGCGGCGGGAAGCGACGCCGAGGTCTGCGGCCTCCAGGACGGCCCAGGATGTACGGAACCAGTCGGCGCACTCGAACTCGATCGAGAGTTCCTCCAGGATGCGTTCAGGCAGGTTGCTGGACTGCTCCATGGCCATCCACTCGATGGGGGCGCCTGCGGCCTGGAGGCCGAGCGGCCATATCGCGACCTCGGCCATCAGTCCGATGCGAGGGTCGGTGAGTTCGTCGAGCTGGGCGCGCACCTCCGCCCAACTGGCCCCGGAGCGCTGGGCATAGCCCTCGTGGTAGCCGAACTCCGCACACATCGGGCAGTCGCCTTCGAGGTCAGGGAACAGCTCGTCGCAGCACGCATCGTCGAGGCGGACGAACCCAGCGGCCTCGCTGACGCAGGCGATCGTCTCGCACAGGATGTCGAGGTTGGCCTCCAGCAATCCGGCGAGCTTGCCCGCAGGAGAGAAGGTCGGGCATGGGGGACTGATGATGACGCCCCGGGTGTCGCGCAGCGCCGGGTGCTCGGGGTCCAGCTTGGTGATATCGGCGCAGATGCGCATGTGGCCGGCCGCGCGGGCGGTGGCGCATGCGTCCTTGTCGATGTCGACGCCGATGATGTCGAAGTGGGTGAGGCCAAGGACGGTCTTGAGTCCTTCACCAAAGCCGCCCGGCCCGGCGCACAGCTCCACGACGCGTACCGGCTCGCCCTCGACCCAGGGGAGGAGCCAGCGGCCGGGCCATGGCGCGGCGATCTCGTCGAGCTGGGCCATGACCGGCGCGGGTATAGGGCGGTTGGCTTCGCGGTGGGCTAGGGCTTCGGCGACAACGCCTAGTTCGGCTGCGGTCGGCTCGGACACGTGTGGTGCCTTTCGGTTCGGGTCGTGGTGGTTGCTCTCCACCAACACCAGAAATAGTACAGCACGCGTCGTTATGGTTCTGTTGGTGCAGCTCAGAATGGTGTCGGCGACTCTGACTAGCCTGTTATGAGGCAGGGTCCAGGCGCTCCGAAGAACACCCGGACCCTCCGGCGGACGCTGAGACTGTCAGGCGGTCCGTTCCTCCTAGGCCAAGTCGACGGACAGCTCCGCACCTTCGTGCGGGCGAAGCAGCTCCGACAGCGCACCCAACGCCCGTGTGAGCTCCGCATCGTCCAGGTCGACGCACTCGTTGGGGTCGCCCTGCCCGTCGGCGAACAGTGACACGTTCCGTCCGCTGAAGTCGTCGTGCGCGTACCCGTACTTGGTCTCCACAGCGGTGAACTCGGCGACGGTGTACGGGCCGGGCGCCACGGCACGCACTCGGCGGGCGACCACGCGTCGCCACGCGGCTTCCTCGGCGTCGGCGACGGTCTCACGGATCGCGGTGAGCAACACCGGGTCGAGCGTGGCCAGTCCGGGGATGAGTGCCGACGCGATCTCACGGGCACGGGCACGGGCCGAGTCGGACGCGAACATGGGCATGGGCATGGGAGTCTCCACTTCTTGGTACGGGAAGGAGCCGGGCTGCGCCCGGGTGCGTGCCGGGCGCAGCAGCGGTCAGCGGGCCAGGCGCGGTGCGAGGTGGACCAGGTGATCGATACCGACGCCGTACAGCTCGGCAGCGACGGGCGTGCTGTCCCGGACACGGGCCGCCGGATCGGCTGGGGGAGCGATGTACCCGAAAGGGCCGTTGCAGCCGCCGAAGGTGAGGCCGTCGTCATCGAGCTGCTCGACGGTGGTGAACTGCCCCAAGTGTGCGGCCAGTCGGCGCCCCAGCCGGGTGCTTATGCCGCGCAGCGGGAACCTCGGCGCCCGGCCGGTGGGCTCGGGCAGGAAGTGCGCCAGGGTGCGTTCCACGGCTTCGGCAGGGCCGGTGACGGACATGTCGCACGCGGGGTTGGCGCCGATCAGCGTCACGGCGTACCGCACCCCCTGGGTACTCCAGGACAGGACGTTGCTGTTCGGATGGACACCGACGTGGTTGTACGTCGCTGCGCCCTGGGCGCGGAGCGCGCTGCCGATCAGGTCGAGGTGGCACAGCCGACGACGACTGGCCTCGTCGCGCCGATCGGTGTAGGTGACTGCCATCGCGTCGTCGAGGCGGGGCAGGACCAGGCGCAGCGTCTCGCGGGCGATGAGTACCGGACTGATGGACTCGACAGTGAGGTCCGGGGCGTACGGTTCGCGGTCGTCGAGCTGCCACGCGACATCGGTGCGCCACGGATGCTCGGCCACGATGAGCGCGCCCGTCCGTCCGGCCTGGGTGAGGCGCGCGGCCGGGCGGGTCGTCCACCATGCCGAGTACGGCTCGGCCGCCCACGGGGTTCCGGAGCGGTGCGGAAGCCGCTCGGCGACGCGGTGGGCGAAGGCCGGCACGGTGGCTATGGGGGTGGCGACGGTGGTCATGGGGAGGTTCCTCTTCAGGCGGGTCGTCCGGCGGTTGCTCTGCGCCGGGAGTGGACCGGCAGGGGACGGCTTGCGTCGCCCCCTGCCGAACTGGCGCCCGCTGACATGCGGGCGGAGTGCGGGGCGCACCGGACGGGCGGCCCCCACGGTGAGGTCAGCGGAGCCAGGAGCGGATCACGCTCGGGCTGTCGCAGTAGTTCTCGACGACCACCTTGTAGAAGTCGGCGTCAGGGTTATCGAGGAGTGTCATCGCGGCGTTCACGATGAAGTTGTCCACATCGTCGGCGACGGTGCGCCGCTCGCGTACAGCGGCCAGGTCGATGCCGTTGTTCACGGCCATGGACACCTGATCACGCGTGAACTGCGGCACGTCGTCGTCCCCGGGTACGCCGTCGTCGGTTGCGCGGTAGTGGAGGTTCTTCACTTCGGCCCATGGCGCGTTGGGGGTGTCGAGCAGCGTCATGATGGCGGTCTCGGCCCACGCGAAGCGGGCGGCGTACCTGCTCATGTACGCCTCGTCGGCGGTCAGGGTGAGGCCGTTCTCGACGGCCGCACGAACGGCGGCGCGACTGTAGAGGCCGACGCCAGCGAGCAGCGGCGCAAGATCCTCGTCCGTGAGGGTGATGTGCTGCTCAACCATGGTGAAGCCGGGTGTAGTCATGGGGAGTTGATTCCTTTCGGTTCGGGCCGGGCCCGGTTGCTCTCCGGGCCTGAGGGGCGCCCCAGCCGAGCGGCTGGGGCGCAGATGGGTCAGAGATAGCGGCGCATGACAGCGGCGACGCGGGAAGCGACCGTGGCGAGTCCGTCGCCAGAGCTGGCGCACCGGGCGATGCGCCCCCCGGGGTGGTCAGTTGGAGGCGGGGCCCTGGATGGCGGGGCAGTCGTAGCCCGGGCAGTCGCAGACCATGGCGGCGGCCCAGGACTGGCCCTTGCCGCACTCGCAGACGGCCCACTCGCGGACGGTGAAGCGGATGGCGGAGCTGCCGCACGCGATACACCGGACATGCGGCTCGGCGGGCTCCTCCGGCTCGGGAGCGGGGCGTTGGTTGTCGGGCCGAGCGTTGTCGACGCCGACGATCCCGGCGAGGCGCATCAGATCGCGTTGGTAGGCGAGCGCGCTGGGGAGCCACGCATCGGTGGCGCTCTCGCTGGTGGCCTGCGCGAGCTGCTCGTGAACGAGGGCGAGGCGTTTGCGGAGCTCGGCCTCCTCGTGGGCGAGCATGGCGCTGACCGGGTTGAACGGGGCGAGCGTCGGCAGGGCGACGCCGGTGAGCGGAGCGTCGATGTAGTCCGTGAAGTTCGCGGGGAACCGGGATTCCGGGTGGAGCTGGGCGAGTTCGCGAGCGTCGCTCAGGGCGTGCGCAGCGTCCTTGGGAGTGTTCCGTTCGAATGCTTCGGCCGCCCGGTCCAGATGGGATGCGATGAACCGCAGCACGGTGATGGTGGCGGGTGGCGCGAACCGGTCACGGGCGACGTCGGCGGTGATGCGTGCGCGCAGCGCGGCGGCCTCGACGGGGGTGAGTGTGGCGCGGGGAGTGATGGCGTCCATGGGGTACGTCTCCGGTATCGGGGGCCGGGGCGCGGACAGGGTGCGCCCCGGCAGAGGTTTGTGTCCGTCAGGCGGAGGTGCTGGGGGCTCGGCCGTAGCAGGCGGTCTGAACGGTGACAAGCTGCGCGCGGCGCAGCGCGAGGAGGCCGTCACCACCCTCGTGGTAGGTCTCCTCCACGAGATAGCGGACGACTACGTACAGCTCGTCCTGCTCCACGTGGCTCAGCACCGCATTGCAGCGCTCGGGGCTCCAGCCGTCAGAGTTGAAGTCATCTGGTGTCTTGTAGACGTCCAGTACCTCGCGCCACTCGCTGTTGATGAGGGCGAAGTCACTGGGAGCCAGGTCAACAGGTCGGATCTGTTCGGTGGTCCACGTGGGACGCGGCTTCATGTTTGGTCTCCGTGGTAGCCAGGGGGCGCGCCCTGGGCAGGGCGCGCCGGGGGTAGATCAGGCAGCGGCCAGGGCGGTACGGATGTCCTGGTACTCGGCCTTGCGCGGCTTGTAGTTCGCGACGATCTGGGCGACCTGCTCGGCGGTGTAGCGGTAGACGGTCACGGCGCGGCGGGCACGGCCGTTGAGGGTGCGTCGGATGCGTGCGGCGGTGCCCCGGATGCCTGCCTTCTTGGCCTGAGTGCGCAGGGCGGCGACAGCGCCGGACACGATGGCGCGGGCGGCGCCGGTGGCGATGACGTGGGTGGCCAGTGAGCGCGGGCCAGTGCGGATGCGGCGGGCGGCGATGACAGCGGCGCGGCGTTCGCGGGCGGCGGCCCGGTTGGCGCGGGCGCGGTTGCGGATGACGGCGGCGGCGCGGCGGGAAGTAGCGGACATGGTGGTCCTCTTTCAGTTCGGGTCTGTCGGCGGTTGCTCTCCACCAACAAGAGAAATAGTACAGCACGCGTCACATTGGGTCCACTCAGGGCAGGTGGGTATCTGCATACTCCTGCCGTATGCGAGCCCGGCGGCTCATGGTCGCGCCTCAATGCCTCGGCGTTGAATGACGCGGACTGTTCTTCTTTCGTGAGGCTAGAACAAGGTGTCGCCCTGAGGCTCCGCATGCTGCGCCTTCGGGCGGCGCCGGGCTCGGCCAAAGGGTACGTCGTCCCCGAACAGGGCGGCCGTGCCGTACGCGTCCGGAACGGCCGGCACCGGGGCGACCGTGCGCAAGGCAGTCTCATCTACGAGAGCGAGCGGTGCTGACGTGTCGAAGTCGGCGCGCCCCATCTGCCTCCAGTCGCGGCCCGTCACCGACCCTCCTCCTCGTCGCCCGTGTACGGATACGAGCTGTGCGGGTCATCCAGGAGCGAGAGCAGCGCCCCGACGCCAAGGGACTGCAACTCGTCCCCGAGATCGACGAATTCGTGCAGGCGAGCCAAGGCCGCGCTTGCGGCCTGCCGGACCTGGTCGCGGGTGTATGTCGGGCTGGGCTCGATGGTGGTCTGTTCTCCGTTGCTCAAGTCGATCACGGTAGTTCGGCCGCCCTGCCCGCGTACTTCCAGGACCGGCGGCAAGGAGTCGGTGGCGTAGCTCTTGAGCTGTTCGTGGGCGAGGCGCGCAGCCTCCTCCGGGCTGGACGCATCGAAGTCGACGGACCAGGTGACGCCGTACATTCGCTCAGGCGGCTCAGCGGCTTCGGCGGCCGCCACGACGGCGGCCGGGATGACGGCCATGGGCCGGTTGCGCAGGACGATGACGCACGGCTCGTCATCCTCGGCCGGGGCGAGACACGCGAACCTCCATCCGGTGTCCGCGACACGGCCGTGCCCGGCGGACGTCCAGGAGTCCAGGTCGTCACACTCCTCGCACCCGTTGCACGGGCAGTCGGAAACGGTGTGTGGATCGGCCGGGTACGGCCCGGGAACATGCTCGGTCGGGTGAAGGCCGGTTCCGTCGCTGAACATCGCGACCACGAGGTCACCGGGCTGCACCTGGAACGCGCGAACGGCAACCGCATCACCCAGGGTGAGCCCGTGCGGCAGGGGTGAGAAGTCCTCGCCGGACGGCCGGTCGGTGAGGGTGAGGGGTTCAGGGGTGTCAGGGAGCGTGAAGCAGCTCATCGCGGAGCCTCTCAGTGAAGGGTGGGCCGGGGCGCGGCGGCGCCCCGGCCAGGAAGCAGGGTGGAATGTCGTCAGCGGGAGGCGGGAGTGCCCGACTGCGCGGGCTGCGCCCCGTCCTCGGCGGACCAGGAGCCGTCCTCGAAGAACGTGACAGGCGTGTTGTCCGAGCCCCAGGTCATGGGGAAGTCGTCGTTCGCCTCGGCGAGGACCTTGTGGCAGGCCTCCGGGCCTCTGTCGCACTGTGTCGCGACGTGCGCGGCGATTGTGTCAGCAGCGCGGCCGAGGGCGGCGTTCACGACGTCCTCAGTGCGTACGGCAGTGGCCTGTGTGCCCTTGGCGCTAGGGGAGTTGATTGCTGCGACATGGGAAGCGTTGGCCGTCGGGGACTTCGTGTCAGTGCAAGAGGTGAGCAGCAGAATCGCGGCGGCGGTCGTACCGGCGAGCAGGGCACGACGGGTGCGGCGCAGAGTGGACATGACGGTCCCTTTCATTCGGATCGCGGCCCGGTTGCTCTCCGGGCCGGTGGTGCAGTCAGCACGCTACACACGTCCTCTCGAAAAGTACAGCCGACGTCACGCAAGGGTGACGGACCCAAGTAGTGGCCCTAAAGCGGAAAGATGTGCGTCGGGATTTGTCGCTGAGCGACGTGTGCTGTACTGTTTTCCATGTCGACGGGGCGCCCGCCGACTGCCCGGAGAGCAACCGGGCCACGACCCACACGAAAGGGACACCCATGTCCGTCACCCTCGCCAAGACCCCCCGCGCCTTCACCGTCCTCATGCAGGACGGCGCCATCAAAGGCACCCTCCTCACCCCGGCCACAGAAGAGGGGTACGACGAACTGGCGATGACCATCGGCTACGGCTCCTGCCTCGACATCTTCGAAGTCACCGCCATCGACCGCTACGAGGCGCACACCCGAGCCATGCGTCTCCACGACCGCGCGACCGCCATCGAGGTCTACATGGACCGCGTCGGCGTCAGCTACGGCACAGCCCGCCGCGTCTACCTCAACAACCGCACCTGGGTCCGCACCCTGACCCCCGAGGACCGCGCCTCCTGGCTCGCCCACGACCTCAAGCAGTACGCCCCCCTCCTGCACATCGCACTCATCGAGGCCGTGCGCGACTTCGGCGAACCCACTACCGCCTGACCGGCGCGCACCGCCCGCCCCACGCGGCGGGCGGTGCGGCCCGCCCTCTGCATCGGAACCCCAATACCGGCGCGGGCACCTCAACGATCCGTGCGCACCGCACTCCGCCCGGAGAGCAACCGGGCGACCCAAACGAAAGGCACATCCATGTCCGTCACCCTCGCCAAGACCCCCCGCGCCTTCACCGTCCTCATCCAGCTCGGCACGATCACAGACACCCTCCTCACTCCGACCACCGACGAGGGATACATCGAACTGGTCCTGGCAACCGGCTTCGGCGACTGCGTCGAGCTCTTCGACGTAACCGCCACCGACCGCTACGAAGCGAACGAGCGAGCCATGCGTCTCCACGCCCGCGCCACCGCCATCGAGAGCTACATGGTCCGCGCTGGCGCCAGTTACCGCGAGGCTCACGCCGCCTACCGGGACTCCCGCACCTGGGCCCGCGCCCTGACCACCGAGGCCCGCGCCTCCTGGTTCGCCTCCGAGGGCCTCAAGCACTTCGCACCCCTCAAGCGCTTCGCACTCATCGAGGCCATGCACGAGTTCGGCGAACCCACCGCTTGACCGATACGCACCGCCCGCCACTGCGGCGGGCGGTGCCCGCCCTGCCCGCCCATGTGCCCGACGCCGGCACTGGGCACACCGCCCCGCCCCCTCCGTCATCAGGAGCACGCCCATGCCCACACAGCCATTCACCATCAGCGCACGCACCCACCCACAGCACTACCCCGACCACCAAGGCGGCGGACAAGCCAGCCACCTCCGCTACATCAACAGCCGCCCCTACTACTTCGAGTGGTGCTGGAACACAGACGGCGCCGTACACCTCCGCGTCCGCACCCTCGTCCCGAACCCCACGCCCTACCTCGCCGAGGGCTGGCAGACCATCCACCAACTCACCAACTACTAGACACACGCAAAGGGAACGCCATGCCGAAGCCGCCGTTCACCATCAGCCCCCGATTCGACTACCACGCCCACCCTGACGGCGAGGGTGACGGCTGGACCGAGCACATGCGCCTCATCGGCGGCCGCCTCTACTACTTCGAGCGCGGCTACACCATCCAGGGCTACTCCACCTGCCGCGCCTACGTCCGAGTGCCCGGAACCGTGGTGCCCGTCGCCCCCGGCCCCACCGTGAACTGGCGACTCATCCACGAACTGCACACCGAGTAAGCCACCCATGTGACGGGCGGCAGACCACGCCCGTCACACCCACCCCATCACCGCTCAACACCGCGAAATAGCGCGCTCTTACGCGTGCGCGTGCGTAGAGACCGCTCAAAACGCTCAAAATTCGCCCGCCACGCCTTGGAAGGACCGTTCTCATGACCGCCACGACATCCGCTGCCGAACTGACCACTGGGCAGATCCACATCACCCTCGACGCCTTGGACCGGGTCGTCATCCTGCTGCCCGACCCCGTCGCTGAACGTCTGGCCGCCTCCTCGCGCGACGGCGTCAAGGACTACGGCTACTGCCACTTCGAGTCGCGCCGCTACTCCGCTGCCACGTGGGAAACCCGAGCGGTACACGCGATGTTCGAGGCCGTGCTTGCCGCGCACCCCGACGAACAGGGGCTCGCCCCGTACCGGACGTACGGCTGCGGCTACTTCTACGGCTGGATCGTAGGCCAGAGCAGTTGGGACGCCGCCGCGCGCACCTGGAGCAACAACGAGACACCGGACCGCTCGCTCACGCTCTACGGCATCCACATCAACCACGACGGCACCAGTCACTTCGGCGACTGACCAGCCCCCGCCTGGCGCATCAGCTTCACCCCTGGAGGCCGACCCCGCGTGAGGGGCGGCCTCCAGTCCGTCCGCGCCTGACAGCGGCTGCTCCTGGCCCTGTGCCGCGTGAACCTTCGCCACCCGGCCCGGCTACCGTGCCAGGCCCTGTCTCAACGAGGCTTCCGTGACTACCCCTGCCACCACACTCACCCATCGCACCGTGTTCGCGGTGCCCAACGCCAACACGCTCCTCGACACCACCCGCCGGGCGTGCGGGGCGTGGCTGAAAGAGAAGTTCCGCATTGAGGTGCCGCTCGGGACGGGACAGCAGTATCTAGACGACGTCTCACTCCTGTCGCTGAAGACTGCCTGCGACGCGAGCGGCTCCGAGTACGCGGTACGCCTCCTGCTCCGCCAGAACCTGAGGGAGGCGACATGGCGCACCACCGTGACCGCCGTCCGTATCGTCGGGCAGGAAGGGGGAGTGGTCTGTGTCGACCTGGAGTGCTTCCCCAACGCTGGTCACACGGTGCACCCGGGAAAACCAAGGCTGGTCCGCGACTTGGTACGCGAGCTGGAGCCGTACGACGGCCTGTCGCGGCTCAGCGGCAACGCACTGCGAGTCACCCGCGATCAGGTGGGGCGCCTGATGGACGTGCTGTGCGACCCGGCCCGGCAGCTCCCCGTGGTCGTAGCAGCCCGGCCGCTGCATCCCGATCCGCTGTGGTCGCAGCGCGCGGCCGAGACCATGCGACGGATAGCCGGTGACGCGTCCTCATACCTGCTGTGGGACGTTCCAGCGGTCGAGGCGTTCCGGGCCGCCGCGGGGGAGAGCCACCGAGTGGGGCCGGGGACCGTGCGGACGTTTCTGCCCGAAGTCGATCCAGCGTGGGCGCCAGACGGGCCGCGTCACCGGTACGTGGCCAACGCGCGATGGGCCGACCCAGCCGATCCGGCGTGGCGCGGTGTGGCACGCACAGTGCACGCGCTGTCGTTGGAACGGCCGTTGCCCGCCGCCGTGACCGCGGTGTCGTTCCCGGACGATGTGGCTGAGCAGTACCGGCAGGAGCGGCGCGAGTCCCTGAGCCGGGCAAGGATGCTGGCCCCCGTGCCGGCCCCACGCGCCGGTGAGCAGGAAGCGGAGCTGCGCGCCGAGGTGGCGTTGTTGAACGGGCTCCTGGAGCAGGCGGACAAGGAGCTGGTGGAGGCGGAGCGGACCGCCGAGCTGGCCGACCGTACGAACACGTCGCTGCGCGGGCAGGTCCAGGTGCTCCTGGCCGAGCGGGACAGCGAGATCGAGGACCACCTCATATCTCTCGACCGGCTGCAGAAGGCGCAGGTCGAGGCGGACCGGTTGCGGCTCTTGCTGCTACGCCAGGGCCGCGCGGAGGAAGTCGCGGAGGCGACAGAGGCATTGCTGGGCATCCCCGCGTCGTTTGAGGAGCTGTGGGAGCGTCTGGCTGAGCTGGAGCACCTTGCAGTGACGGCGGATCGGAGGATCGTGCTGGGGCTGGACGAGCACCCCATGGCGCGTACGTGGGCGGGGAAGGCGTGGACGGCGTTGGGCTCGCTGGACTCCTATGCGCAGGTGGCGAAGGGCGGGTTCAACGGCGGCTTCTACCAGTTCTGCTTGCAGCCGCCCGTGGGGGCAAGGCCGTACCCGATCAAGCAGGTCGCGATGACGGAGAGCAGGGCGACGATGGAGCAGTTCGGTCACGAGCGACTGTTCCCCGGCCTGGGTGGGTGCGTGGAGATGCAGGCGCACTTGAAGCTCGGCAGCCGGAGCCGGATCGCTCCCAGGATCTACTTCCTGGACAACGCGAAGACCACGGTGGGCGAGACGGCCGGCCGTCTGGTCGTGGGCTACGTCGGGCCGCACCTGACAAACATGCAGACGTAAGCCCAGTCCGACTGCACAGGGCCCAGCGCGCGGCGCAGGGTAAGGCAAGGTGGCTTGATTTCAGAGGTAACTACCATCTGTGCGACGCATGCTGTACTATTTGTGGTGTTGGTGGAGAGCAACCGCCGACAGACCCGAAGCGAAAGGGACCACCGTGTCCGTGCACTTCACCACGCCGTCCGTGGACCAACTCACCGCCGCATACGGGCCGCTGCGAACCATCCAGCACTTCGCGACCACCCCCCGGGGCCTTATCACCCGATGGAAGCGCGTCGACATTGATGAGCAGCACCGTCAGGTGTACGGACTGGCCCTGTGGGGCGGCCGGTTGCTGCGCCAGTCCATCGTCAAGGGCCGCCCCTTGACGGCGCTGACCATCAGTGTCATCGAGTACACCGACCCGGTTGGTGGCCACGCCCGCTACGCAGTTGAGCACTGGTCGCTGAAGGGCAAGCGCGTCGTAGACCACGCCGTTCGCGCGATCGCGGACGCCGAGTACGAACGACAGGTACGCGCCGAGCTCGTCGACCCGACACTCCCCACCTTCCCCGTGCGGATCGCGGGTGGCCTAGCCACCTTCTACGACGCCACCGACGTCATCTGATCCCCACCCCCGACGCAGGGCGGCGCCCGCCCTGCGCCCCTCTTTCGCCTTCCCGCAGAAAGACCACTATGCCCAGCACACCCATGCCCGCTTCTGCTGTCCTGATCGCCGCTCTGGCCGAATACGGCATCGCCGCCATCGTCGAGCAGCACGAGGGCGGCAACACCGCCGTCGTCTACCGCTCACCCGACACCGAGGCGTACTTCGCCGAGATGGACACGCCCGGCACGTGGAGCGCCACGCACCCCGCGACCGAACACCGTCAGTGGTACGGCGCGTTCCGCTACCGCGCCCGGACCGCCGAGCTGCTGCACCACGCCCACCAGAAGAGCTGCGCCGTCGACAGCCGGTTCGCCGCGAGCGTCCTCGCCGACTACCTGACCAACCCGACCCGCTGAACCACCCCAGGAGTAGCCCCACCATGCCCGCCGCACACAAACCCAAGATCCCAACCGCCGCCCAACGCCGCGCACTGCTCGACGCACTCGCCGATCCCAAGGGTCGAGTTCCCGCGCACACCAACATCCGCGTCCTGGATGCCATCCACCTCGCCCGCTGGGTGACCGAGGTGACCAACAACGGGCGTGCCGCCGCAAGCGCCCGGCTGGTCGGGTACGACGGCCCCACCTTCCTGGTCATCAACAGCAAAGGCCGCCGCGTGCTGCTCACGGACGCCGGGCACTGCGTACTGCGGGGTGCTGAGAGCGACCAGCGACTCCCCAAGGGCTCCCCGTGGCCGACCGTCAACGCCCTGCACCGCGACGGGCTGGTCGAGTTCCGTGACACCGACGGC
This sequence comes from Streptomyces sp. NPDC050485, assembly GCF_044458185.1. Taxonomy (NCBI): domain Bacteria; kingdom Bacillati; phylum Actinomycetota; class Actinomycetes; order Kitasatosporales; family Streptomycetaceae; genus Streptomyces; species Streptomyces sp. NPDC050485. The sequence goes on from NZ_JBITHR010000012.1 coordinate 112,723, forward strand.
ACCGTAAAGCCCAACGACGGCGACGACGGCGTACACGGACCGCGCTACGCCCCGTTCGCCACCGAACTCGGGCACCGCGCCGTCACGGGATTCCCTCAAGCACACCGCAGCTCCTGACAGCCGCTCACGGGCCGCGCCGACCGACACGTCGGCGCGGCCCCCATCCCCCGGCGGAGAGCAACCGCCGACAGACCCGCACCGAAAGGCCATCGCTCGTGGTTGCCACGGCTCAAGCCGCCCTGTTCGCCCTACCCGAATCACCTACCCCGGAGCCTGCCCCAGCGGCCGGTAAGCGGCCCACCGTGTTGTCCTATGGGCTAGGCGCAGACAGTACGGCGATCTTGCTGAAGTTCCTCGCCGACCCAGTCGCGTACGGCCTGGAGCCGGACCTGTCGGACTTGACCGTCGTGCACGCGGTGACCGGCGAAGAGTGGCCGGCATCCCTGTCGTACGTCGACCGACTGGTCTTGCCTCTCCTCGCCACCAGGAAGGTGCGCACGGTGCAGATCGCGCGTGGCGGCCGCCGGGACGCCGACGGCGTGCTGATCCTGGGCGACACCCGTAGGCCGCTGCGCATCTGGGCGGCGGGCCCGTGGCGGCTGTCGGACGAGCTGCGGGCAGCCGGGACCGTTCCCCAGATGGCTTCCGGGCGTAGAACCTCAATTCGGTTCAAGGGATGGGCGCTTGATGCCTGGGCCGCCTTCGAGTTCGGCACGGCCCCGTTCCGGCGAGTGATCGGCTACAACGGGGGAGAGCGCGATCGCGCGGAGAAGGACAGCACGATCCAGGCGCGACTCAACGCCGAGGCGGGCCGCGTCGTGTGCGAGCCGTACTACCCGCTGATCGAGACCGACTCGATGGACCGGGCCGCCGCGGTCGAGGCGTACGTGCATGCCCGGCTCGGCGAGCCCATTCGCAAGAGCGCGTGCTCGTTTTGCCCGTTCAGTGGCGTGTGCGCGTCCCGAGGGCAGCATGAGGAGTGGCTGCGAGAGAGCCCAGAGCTCGCCTCGGCGGCGCTGATGATGGAGTACACCTCCCAGGCCCTCAACGAGAAGGTGGCGCTGTACGGGGAGCGGTCGCTGTACCAGCGGCTCGCCGAGGACGAGCGCAACGGCGAGGTCCTGACGCGGTTCGAACAGGCCCTGGATCAAGCGCCGTTCGCGCTGTACGAGGTCCGGCGCCTGTATCTGCCGGGCCGGACGAAGGACTGCCGCACCTGGCACGGCAAGCGGTGCACCGAGCCCCGATGGTGGTGCCGCACGAAGCGGTCGGCATCGTGCCGGCGCAAGCACCGGGCTGGCCTCGACCTGACGTCGGGGTGGCTGGAGACCGCCCCGTGGTGCGAAGGATACGGCGAGGAGTGCCGCGGGGACCAGGCCAAGGGCCAGGCGTGGCGGTCGGTGCGGACTGTATGGGAGGGCTCCCGGCGCGAGGCCGACCTCACGTTGATGCGGTGGGGCCGTGAGGCGGAAGCGCGACTGCGGTCCGGGCCCAACTCGATGATCAAGCGGGCGCACTACGTGGATGCGGGGGATGGGTACCCGTCGGCCTCCGCGTACCTGGTCGCTGGTCCGGCGGGGGTCGAGGACAAACAGCGCACGGCGAAGAAGCCGGACGCAGGCTTCGAGGCGAAGTGGACGGGGATCACGGGCTTGGCGGGCACTCGGTGGGAACCGCTGCGCCCGCTCATCAGCCCGATACGGCGGACCGCACCCGTCGTGCCGGTGCGCCACATCCTGAGTGGAAGTAAGGGGCAGCCTGCGTCAGGTATGGGTCTGATTGCCTGAAATCTAGCCGACAACTGGACGCATGGCGACGCATGCTGTACTATTTGCCTTGTTGGTGGAGAGCAACCGCCGACACAGACCCAAAGTGAAAGGCCACGTGCCATGACTGCGCCATTCCTCTCCCCGTTCCTCCCCAACAGCCCCCGCAACAGAGACGGCCTCGCGGCCAAGTGGGCACGGATGGTCGAACTCGGCTACACCCCGCGCACCACACCCGTCGACGAGCCCGAGGGCTGCACCCGCAAGCGGTGCGCCGGTGCCCACAACGGCTTCCCCGGCAGTGAACACCGCTGGGCGCTGCACGACTTGTTGTGCGGCGAGGACATCGAGGTCTACTTCAGCCACATGCGGGAACGGAAGGGCGCGAAGCCCGCCCCGCCGCGACGCCACAAGGGCTGCGCATACTCCGGCCCCGGCAAAGCCGCGAAACGAGCCGCCCGCTACGCCGAACTCGGCCTTGCCCTCCCCGCCTGGGACATCGACGCCCACGCCGCGCTCACGGCCTAGCTCCCCACGCGGGGCAGGACGCAGAACACCGTGCCCCGCTACACCCTCCCCATCAGCCACCACATGACGAGGAATCCATGAACACCACTTCGGCCACCATCAAGGACAGCAGCGAGCTCGCCAAGGGTGACATCGTCCGCACCCACGGAATGCGCGTCCGCCTCGACGAGGTCACCTCCCGCACGCAGTCGGACCGCATCTTCTACACCTGGTCCGGCACCGTCCTGAACCTCGACGAGGTCCGCAAGGCGGGCCACGTCCCCATGTCCTTCCTGCGCACCACCAAGTGGGTGCCCGGCAAAGCCTGGGTGACCGACCGCCAGGACGCGTGGACGATCCAGGGCAGCGAGTTCAGGAACTGGCTCGTCGAGAACCCCTCCTAGCCATCGCTGACCGGGGCGCGGCAGCAACCGCCGCGCCCTGCAACCGTCCTCCTCCGAGACGTCCGAGAGAACCACGTGCGCAGCCCACGCTCCGCGTCGCGTACTCCCGCAAGGTCCGTTCCCCCCATTACCCCCGGGGCGGGGGAGCCGCCCGGCCGTGGCTCCCTGCCGTTTTCCGCGCCCGGCGCGCCGTGGCGACGGCCGGGACCGCAGTCGATCGGGACCGGCTCCGGGCTCAGCGTCGGGGGGCCGGGCGGGGTACCGGCTCGCCCGGGCCGCGCCCGTAGTCGTGCGGCGGGGAGTCTCGCCACTCCAGGAACGCCGACGAAGCGTCGGCCACCACCTGATCCGGATCGGGCACGCCGAGGAGCCGCAGCACCTCGATGAGGTCCGCATCGCTGTAGACCGCCCCCTGGATCCGGCCCCGGACGGTGACCCGGCGGCCGCCGACCCCCTGGATCCGGTGCACGACGATCGGCGCACTGCTCATGACTCCAGGGTGATCCGGCCTGGCTGGCCCGGCACGTCGAGCGACACGGCCCCGCAGGCACCGGCCTCGCTACTCACCCGCCTCGACCCGGGCCAGGCACTCGCGGCAGAGCGAGGAGGCGCCGCGGCCACCGTAGCGATGGCAGGGGCGGCGGCAGATGGCGCACGGCCCGATATGGGCGGGCGGGCAGGTGAGCGGGGGCGCGGGGCGGTCGGCTGGATTGGTCACGGACTGATTCAAGCCAGATGGCGCCGGGATCATTCCCGCCACCGCCGATCGGAGCGCGCCGGGAGAACAATGCCCCCACGCCCCTACTGGGCCGACCGTCAGCGCCGCCCCCCCGTCCTCGGCTGACGCGGCCCACCTTGAGGGCGGGCTGCTCCCACCTTGCCCGGTCCTTCCGTCGCGGCGAACGTTGCGCCTGCCAGATAACTTCGACGTTCCTGCTGACTGAGCGCAGTGCTATGGATACTCTCTGTTGGGTGCGTTCCTTCGGGGGATGGCGTGGCGGTGAACGTTCCCGAGAACACGGCTTTGACCAGCCCTACGAAAGGCAACGTCACATGCTCTCCACCGACTTCGTCACCGGTGCACCGAATTGGCTGGACCTGGGCAGCCCCGACACTGTGGCATCCGCCGCGTTCTACGGTCCTGTTTTCGGATGGGACTTCGAATCCGCAGGCCCTGACGCAGGCGGATACGGCTTCTTCCAGAAGGACGGCCGCACGGTCGCCGGACTGGGGCCACTCACCGAGGAAGGCGCGAGCCCGGCCTGGACGGTCTATTTCAAGACCCCGGACGCGGACGCCACAGCCAAGGCGGTCGAGCAGGGCGGCGGGACCGTGCGGGTCGCGCCGTCCGACGTCATGGACGCCGGGCGTATGTCCTGCCTCACCGACCCGGGCGGAGCGGACTTCGCCGTCTGGCAGCCCGCCGCAGTCAAGGGCCTGGAAGCGACGTCAGAGGACAACACACTCTGCTGGGCCGAGCTTCACGCCCCGGACACCGCCACCGCACTGTCCTTCTACCGCTCCCTGTTCGGTTGGCGGTCGCAGGAGATGGAGATGCCCGGTATGACCTACACCGTGCTGTCCACCTCCGAGGGCGACCAGCAGGATGCCTCATTCGGCGGCCTCACCGCGGTGACAGAAGACACGGAGCCCCGGTGGCTGCCGTACTTCGAATCGGCAGACGCCGACGCCATCGTCGCCAGGGCTCAGGAGAACGGTGGTTCCGTCCTCATGCCGGCCGCCGACGTGCCGCAAGTCGGCCGGATCGCCTGGCTCGCAGACCCCTTCGGCGCGCCCTTCGCCGTCATCAAGTCGGCACCCCAATCCTCCTGATGCCGAGCGGGTGGTGGAGCTGCGTCGGCTCCACCACCCATCAAACTTCCCTACGCACGCACTCAGGGTTCGCTGGCACAGGGCGCACGGCCGTGATGCCTGGCTGGCGCCGCCCCGAGACCCGCGATGGGCCGGTCCCCGCCATCGAGTGGTACGCCGCGCTCCGCGGGCCTGGTGGGGTGTGCCGAATGACCCGGAGCGGCACGAGGAGCGGGGCCGTGGCCAAGCCAGGGTAAGGCGCGCGCCGGGCTCGGCGACGCCGCCGTGTGACGGTGCCATAAGCTGGGGGAGCCGATGTTGCTGGACTCAGCAACAAAGCAGTGGGCCCCGGGCGATTGGACGCGCCTGTGGCCCACTGCTGTAGGTGCTCAACCGCCCGCAAGAGCGGCGGATGGCTACTGCGCTGCCGCCCCGGACTCGGTGGCGCGAATGAGGGACTCCGCCGTGACTCGTCCTCCCTGGACGGCCGATGCGGATACCGTCGGGACACACCGGTTCAGCTCCGGGCTGTACTCAGTCATGATGACGCCAGCGTGGTCGGTGGCGACTTCATCCAGGTGAACGGGCCAGCCGCGACCCTTGAGTGCCTCGGCGAAGTCACGGGAGTTCTGCACGTCCAGGATGACGTCGCCCGTGCCGTGGATCAGCCGGACCGGTACCGGGCCGGCGCTCGTGGCCGCGAGGTCGTCCAGCGGCGTTTCGCCCGTCGTGCGGGCAGGGAGCCCGTAGTGGCCCGCAATGCCGACCACGGCAACAGGCCGCCACCCATCGAGCAGCTCAGGCCGCAACGCAACACTCACGGCCGCCCCGGCTCCGGCAGACCAGCCGGCAAGCACGAAGCGCTCGGGGTCGCCGCCGAACGAGGCCGCATGTGCGAGCACGAAGCGAATCGAGTCCAGGAGATCGGCGCGGCCGCCATCCGGCGCATCGGAGCGCCAGTCGGAGGCGAATACGACGGCCCCCCGCCCGACGACCTCCTCCGCGAGCGGCTGCAGGATGTCCCGTTCATCAGGGCCGAGGCCGTGCCAGATGAGGATCACGGGAAGTGGGCGCTCGGAACCGTCGCCCGGCTGGTAGACGTCGATGAGCTTTCCGCTCGCGCTCGCGACGAGCGTCTTGATCACAGGAACATGGGGGGTCATATCAGGATCTCCTGGAGCATCTGTTCAAAGCGCACACCGTAGCGGCCGGGCTGACTTCGGTGCCGGGGCTGTCCGAGCCCACCAGCCTGCCCGGGGTGGGCCAGCGGCCAAGGCGCATGTCACCTTGGCCGCAGCGTCCGTCAACTATGTGCTGGGGTTGTGACTTGTGCCAGCGGAGGCGTGAAGTGCCGGGCAATGCGCAAGAGAAGGTGCTTGTCCTCGTCGGTGGTCTCGGGGCTGACCCTCGCGTCGGCGTACTCCGTCACCTCGTCGGCCGCCTGCTTCTGGCGGTGACTGGCGAGAGCCTCACGGATCTGTTCAGCGACGACTGCCGCCGCCAGGTCCGGATCCTTGAGGCCTTGCGTGCCGTGCCGATGCTCAGCCTCATCCCGCACATCAGCGTTGAGGTACGGACGAAGCTCGATCATGCCGTCCCTGATCTCGGTAATGCGGCGGTACAGCGAGAAGCTGATGGGCCGGAGCTGCACGAGCGACCGGAGCTGGGACTCGGCCGGAACGGCTGCGATCGAAGGAGTCGCAGCGTAGAGGGCCTCCCACAGAGGGCCGAGCCGCTTGTACACGTAGTGCTCGTTCGCCCAGCCGTATACCCCGCGCGCCCGGTCAACCAGGGTCGGAAGGAAGTAACCGAGGAGGGTCAGCAGGGCCCCGGCGTCCCCGCAGAGCCACGCGAAGGCCAGCCAGCTGTCGGCGCTGGACCCGAAGGCATCTGCCACCAGGTCGGCAGTGCGGATGACGCTCTGCCCCACAGTTATGACCGCCCCAACAGTGATGATGCGCAGGCTGGCACTGACCCAGGCATTGGCGGACCGGCGCGCCTGCTGCCAGCACTTCACGGCCAAGTACGTCTGCGCGAGCGTGTATGCGGCGATGTAGATGCCGAGGTACGCCTTGTAGAAGGGGCCGCGTACCAGGAAGTGCGAGAAGTCGTCCGGATCGATCTGGGAGAACGTCGCGAACAGCCCGGCGATGGCAGCGGCACCGGCGATCCAGAAGATCTTGGACATGCGGCGGGCCTTGGCCGGCGGGAATGCCCAGTAGGCGACCACGCTCGTCTGGAAGACCAGAATCAGCATGACGAAGCTCTGTGCGAGGGGGACCGCGATGTTGGTTACGCCGAGCGCGGCGTCAATCCGCCCCCAAATGGGAGGCAACTCGGTGATGAAACTGAGAGCTGAGGAGAGGTAGACCAGACTCAGCAAGACGAGAGCCCGATCTTTCCTGTTGTTCTTCAAGTCCCGTAGCAGAAAGAGGAATCCCATACTCGCGATGACGAGACATATGGGGTGCAGTTCACTCAAGGACTTGACTTTCTGGGGCGTAGAAACGTTCGTGCAACTCGATCGGCCTCCGTTTCGTCGGAGAACGCGACCTGGTACTTCTGGTGATGGTGGACGTGTGCCTGAAGGTAGGTGCCTACCAACTCGGCTTCGAGTTCTTCCGCATCGTCGTACTGCGCACGTCCGAGCACAGACTGGATCAGCTCTGGGTCCAGAAGGGTCAGAAGCCCCTCGGTTGCCTCGGCCGGCAGCTTCCGCTGCCCCGTGTGGCGCTTGAGGATGTGAGCTACCTCGTGGGCGATGATGTGATCCTGATGCGCGATGCTCGTCCGCGGGTCGTAAAAGATGTAATGCGTCTCAGCAGTCGCGACCCACATTCCGCAGGGAGCCGACCACCCGACTTCAGCGGGTTCGAGTCTGACGGCCCGCTGCGTTCTGCGCTCAACTTCTGGCAGGAGGTCGCGAATCCCAGTGACCGAGGGAAGGGCGAGGCTGCGTACGAAACGCTCGCTGGTCCGCTGCATAGCTACAGGCACGAAAGCGCCCCTCCCTGACTGGTCAAAAGATCTGGAGACCTTAGCCCGCGTGGCGGCCTGCGCCATTGACAGTCCTGGCGGTTGAAGATGTGTAAAAGGATAGTAAATGCCGATGTGGGAGTGGCGCCCCAGTGTCCGGTCCCACATCGGTGGTTCGATATCTCCCGGGCAGGGCTCAGGCGAGGTCTAAGACTCGGGAGGAAGTCCTTCGAGTCGGCGGACCTGGTCGATCATGGCCGCGGCTGCGGTAAGGCCTTCGTCTGACAGGCCGACGGCTCTCATCGCGATATCGGTGACCCGCGCATCTTGCAGACGCTTGAGTGTGGCTGCGTTCACGCCCGCCTCTTGCAGCCTGATTAGGGTCTCCAGCTGCCCGTTCAGTACCTCCGGAGTGACACCTCGGCTCATCAGCTTCGTGAAAGCCTTGAGCTGCCGGTGGAGCTGCTCGGGGTCGGCGCCGGACTCCTTGAGGTCATTAAGGCGGGCAATCATGCTGTTCACGGTCGTGGCGGTACCGCGGTTGGACCAGTAGTCCTGAGGCACGGCGAAGAGATCCGCGAGGGAGTCCATGTGCTTCTTGGTCGGGTTGTCAGCCCGGCCAGTACGCAACTGCCACATGTAGGTCGACGAGAAGCTGGGCAACCCCTGCTCCTCAAGCATTCGAACAACCTGCGGATTGCTCAGCGGCCCCCGCGGATCGTTGGCGCACAGATAGTCCAAGTGCTCCGCGAAGCTGCCCTCGATGGGCTCGTCTTGCGGTCTCGGCGTCCCATGGAACTGGGCCTCGCTCACGGCTCCCCCTCGTTAATCTGAGTTGACCTTCGTTGCCAAAGTGGGTCAACGTTCCCCATAAGATATCAACTCAGGTTGCTCGCCTCGCCCGCGACCCAGCTAGGCGCTCGCGAGGAGTGACCGAGTGATCCAGTTTTGTGACGATAGAGTTGTCGAACTGGCATTCGGGTCGACGCACTATGCGATGGGATGGGTAGACGTGATGCTTTCCTCCACCGAACGAGGCCTGCAGGCAACGTCGTTGACTCCGTGGCAGCACCTGGCCATGAACAGCGACATCACGTTCGCCATAGGCCCCAGCGTCGCGCCGGCCGACGTCGTGGCACGCGCCACCGCATTCACTCGCCGGATGCTGCCCATGCTCCTCGACGGGGAGCCCACCACTGAGACAGCCACCCGTGAGGTGCTGGCAGTAGTCACCGAACTCGTCGACATCACCGCTCGGCGTCGATGCAGCACCGACGTCCTCGGCCGCATCGCGTTCGACGGCGCCCACGCCACCGTGACGGTGGGGCAGATGCGTGGACCGCTGCCCACTCCCGACGAGGAGCCCGGCCTCTACCTCGTGCATCGCCTCGTTGATGACCTTGGCCAGTACCGTGGCGACGACGGCGGCTACACGACATGGGCGTCTATTCCCGTTCGGCCGAGTGCTCTATGACTTCGCGCAGTTCGGGATTCCCACCCGCTTGCCGTTCCGATAGAGGCGACTTCTGTTCTCCAAGTCTGGGCGCAGGGTGAGAGCTGGGGCCAAGCGCGGGCTATCGAACACGCTCAAGGGTGGATCCGTTGACGCCCAACTCGGCTCGGATGGAACATAATTCGCCGGATCCTGCACAGCTGCACCCCCGGATATGGCTGTAGCCCACGAGCGGCAAACTTCGACGTGTCGCAGCTCCGGTATGGGCATTTGGGAAATCCCTCGCCCGAGAACGTCTGCTGATGCAGTCAATTTCTTGGGCATGTGACGCACGTCATGCTAGATGTCCACATGCTGGACGCCTGTCGTGCGGGGATGAGTGCGCCCGTAACGGCCCGACGTGCCTTCCTCCGGGGATACGGTGGAGTCCCCGGCGCGGGGCTGGGTGGTGGGCTAGGCAAAGCCGGGAACGGGGGCCGGATGTGTAAGTAGCCACCAAGGTAGCCACGCAGGGAGTCGTTCCACGTGTTTCCGCAGGTGACAGCGATGCGGCAGTTCTTCCTCAAGGAGCAACCGCTGGTGTCCCAGAACGCCCCCGCCGCCGAGACCGCACCCCTGCCGCACGCCCGCACCGCCAACTCCGGCTACCAGAGCGGCGTTCCGGTCTGCGGTACGGTCCAGCACCACGACGGGACCACCGTGCCGCACGCCGCCCTCACCCTCGTCGACGTACGCGGCCAGCAGGTCGGGCGCGGCGCCAGCGGCGCGGACGGACGGTACGCGCTGAGCGTGCCCGGTTCCGGCAGTTACGTCCTGATCGCGGCGGCCGGAGGGCACCAGCCGCAGGCCGTCGCCGTGACCGTCGGTGAACGGGCGGTCGACCTGGACGTGGTGCTCGGCGGCGCGGGGCGCCTTGCTGGCAGCGTCGTCACCGCCGACGGCAGCCCCGTGCGGGACGCCGCCGTCACCCTCACCGACGTACGCGGCGAAGTCGTCGCCTCCACCCGCAGCGGCCGCGAAGGAGGCTATGTGATCGGCGAGTTGGTGGCGGGGGAGTACACCCTGGCCGCCAGCGCACCCGCCTTTCGGCCCGCCGCGCTGCCGGTGAGCGTGCAGGCGTCGCGCGAGACCCGGCAGGACATCGAGCTGGCCGGCGGGGCCGTGCTGCGCGGCACCGTGCGGGCCGGCGGCGGGCGTCCGGTGGAGGACGCGCGGGTGACGCTGCTCGACGCGGCGGGCAATGTCGTGGACACCCTCACCACGGGACCCGACGGCATCTTCCGCTTCGTCGACCTGTCCTCCGGCGAGTACACGGTGATCGCGGCGGGCTATCCGCCGGTGGCCACCGTCCTCCAGGTCGCGGGCGGCGGACGCACCGAAAGAGACCTCCAACTGGGCCACGAGGACTGACTCTTCTTCAGTCCCGGCGGTCGGTCCGCGCGGGCGTGCGCCTCTTGCCCGGTTGCCCCGCGCGCGGACGCCCGATGGCCGTACGGTGGTCGTACTGCCGCGGATTCCGGCGGCGGGGAAGGAGCCTTCCACCCATGGACAGTGGCACTCCGCCGACACCGCTGCGGCAGTTCGCCGTGGCCGGCCGGATTCCGCTTGCCGTGATCGTCGTGGACGGCGACGGCCTGGTGTCGCACTGGTCGTCCGGCGCGCGCAGGCTGTTCGGACCCGCCAAGTGAGGAGGCCGTCGGCAGGCCCGCCGCCGATCTGCTCCCGGTCTCCGGGGCGCTGGAGCAGGGATACGACGAGTACGAGGCGTTCGAGGAGTTCGGCCCCGGGCTCGACGCCCCGCTGAACGGCCGCACCGCCTACCCCAGCGCGGGCCGGGCCGCCCTGTCCGAGCCCGGCCGCGACCGCGCCGACGTGCTGTGGTGGGCGTACCCGCTGATCGGCGCCGGCCCCGAGCGCCTCCTGGTGCTCGCCGCGGACGCCGCCCAGCTCCACCACGAGACCGGCGCCGACGGCGGCCCCGTCGAGCGGATAGCCCCCGGATTCGCCCTGCACACCGACTTCCCCGGAGCCGACGAACTGGCCCGGCGGCTGCCCGAGATCCTCCCCAGCATGAGCGTCGGCGAGAGCTCCCGCATCGTCGCCCAGGTCCTCGAACTGGGCTACCCCGTCCTGGAGTTCAGCCAGCACGACCGGGTACCCGTGACGCCCGACTGGGGCGTGCCGCGGCGCGCCGAACCGCGCTCCGCCCGGCGCCTGCACCCCCTGCAGCCGGTGTCGCGGGCGGTCCCGCCCTCGCCCGAATTCGCCGAGGACCTCGAATACGCGGCGGTGCGCGAGCGCCTCGAATTCCTCAACGAGGTCAGCGGACGCATCGGTTCCTCGCTCGATCTGTCCCGCACGATCCAGGAAGTCAGCGCGGCCGTCGTGCCGCGCTTCACCGATGTCGCCGGCACCTACCTGCGCGAACAGGTCATCGCGGGTGAGGGGTTCCCCGACGGGCCGCCGGACGAGCGGACCCTGTGGCACCGCGTCGCCGTCGAGCACGTGGACGAACCGGGCCGCTGGGACGACGTGGTGCCGGTCGGCGAGTCCATGCCGTTCCCCGCCCACACCCCGTTCTTCCAGTGCATGACCTCGGGCCAGCCCGTCCTTGTGCCCCGGATCAGCGAGCAGCTGGGCACCGCCATCGCCTCGCAGTTCGAGAAGCGCGACATCCGGCCGCTGATCAACGGCCGTTCGATGCTGGTGGTCCCCCTCAAGGCACGGAACGTGGTCCTCGGCTTCATGATCCTGCTGCGGCACGCCGAACGGGCCGAGTTCAACGACATGGACCGGGTGACCGGCGCCGAACTCGCCGCGCGCGCCGGGCTCGTACTCGACAACGCCCGCATGTACACCTACCAGGAGAGCGTCGCGGAGACGCTGCAGGACTCGATGCTGCCGCAGGTCACCCCGCGCATGGCGGGCTGCGACACCGCCACCCGCTATCTGCCCGGCACGCTGCTCGGCCGGGTCGGCGGCGACTGGTTCGACTCGATCAAACTGCCCGGCTCACGGACCGCCCTGGTGGTCGGCGACGTCATGGGTCACGGCCTCAACTCGGCAGCGATGATGGGCCAGTTGCGTACGGCCGTGCAGACCATGGCCGCCCTCGACCTGCCGCCCGGCCAACTCCTGCGCAACCTGGACGACCTGGCACAGCGCCTGGGCGAGCACTACCTCGCGACCTGCCTGTACACCGTGTACGACCCCATCAGGGGCGAGCTGCTCATGGCCAACGCGGGCCATGTGCCGCCGGTGATCGTACGGTCCGCGGACGGCCGCAGCGAACTTCTCGAACTGCCCACCGGCGCCCCGATCGGCGTCGGCGGGGTGCCCTTCGAGACGGCCCGCATCAAGGTCGAGCCCGGTGACCGCTTGGTCATGTGCACGGACGGTCTGGTCGAAGTCCGCGGCGAGGACATAGGCGTGGGCCTCGCCACGCTCTGCGAGTACGCGGCCCACCCCGCGGCCTCCATGGACGAGGCCTGCGACGCGATCATCCGCGCCCTCAACACCCGCGGCGGCCGCAAGGACGACGTGGCACTGCTCATGGCCCGGCTCAACGGCATCGCCCGCGACGACGTCGCCGAGTGGCGGCTCGACATCGACCCGCGGGAGGTGGGCCGGGCCCGCCGCCTGGTCCGCGGGCAACTCGCGCTGTGGGGCCTGCCGGAGCTCGCCGAGACGGTCGAGCTGCTGGTCAGCGAGGTCGTCACCAATGGCATCCGGCATGCGCACGGCCGCCGGGTCGAGCTCCGTCTGGTACGCGCCGAGGCGCTGCTTTGCGAAGTGGTGGACGACGATCACACCCTGCCGGCGCTGTTGAGCGCCGGCCCGCGCGACGAGGCGGGCCGCGGGCTCCGGGTGGTCAGCGCGCTGGCCAGGGAGTGGGGCACCAGCCGCACCGGCGACGGCAAGACCGTCTGGTTCGACGTGGCGCTTCCCCGCACACCGCGCAGGCCCCGCTGACCTGGGCTGCCCCTTCCGGTACCCCCTCAACCAGCCGTCTTCGAACGGCAGGTGAAGGTATGCGCCGGGCGCTTGTCCGCGTGCTCCCCGGCGCGGTAGACCGATCTTGACACTGTGCCTGCTGTCTGGGGAGTCGGTCGTGAGCGTGACGAGTAGATACCGGGATGCCTGGGAGGGCTTCTGGCGTGAGGCGCCCAACGAGCCGGGCGCGGTGTTCTGGGATGCGGAACCGGCCCTCACGGCCGCCCGCCACCTGGCCCATTTCGCCCCCCGCATCGACCTGCCCGACCTGCCCATGGTGGACCTCGGCTGCGGCAACGGCACCCAGACCCGGTACCTCGCGGAGCGCTACCCACAGGTGACCGGGGTCGACCTCTCGCTCGCCGCCGTCGAGCACGCCCGCCACCAAGACCCACGGGGTCTTGCCGAGTTCGGTCGGCTCGACGCCGCCGACGCCGAGGCCGTCGCCGAGCTGCACACCCGGCTCGGCGACGCCAACGTGTATGTACGGGGCGTCCTGCACCAGTGTGAACCCGCCGACCGCCAGCCCGTGGCCGACGCCATAGCGACGCTGGTCGGCACGGCCGGCCGGGCGTTCGTGGTGGAGCTCGCCGAAGCCGCGAAGCCGGTCCTGACGGGACTCGCCGCGAGCCCGGCGGGACTGCCGCCCAAGCTCCGTCCGGTTTTCGCCCACGGCATCGCACCGGGCGAGGTCACCGACGACGCGCTGGCCGGCCTGCTCACGACCGCCGGTCTCACCGTCCTCGCCGAGGGCGAACTGCCGCTCACCACCACGGAGTTCACCGCCGAGGGCCGGCGCATCGAGCTGCCGTCCCGCTGGCTGGTGGTGGGCGCGACGCGATCCGGCCGCGACCGGGTGCCCGCAACCTGACCCGAATTCACCCGCGTGCGGGGCAACGCGGCGCGCTCGGCCGCCCTCTTCCTGGACGAGCGACAAGCAACCCCCAGAGAACATCTGGGCCCCCACCCGTTCCCGGGAGAAGGAGAGCCGTGATCCGCAGAGCGGCCCGCGCCGTGACCGTCGCCGGTCTCGCGTTGCTTCCCCTCCTCGGGAGCGGAGTCGGCGGGGCCGTGGCGAGCGGCGGCGCCCCCGCGCCGGAGGCGAGTCCCGCCGGGCCGCGTCTGGTGCTCGACTGGGCGCAGGTCGAAGTGGGCGGCTGGGTCGGGGTCGGCATCACGGGCATGCCCGCGGGCTGGGACGCCGTGACCGTCAGCTCGCCCGCGCTGGCGGCGCCGGTCCGCCTCACCCCCAAGCGGAAGGGCGCCTCCGACTCGCGCCGGTTCCCCGAATCGGAGGGCGAGGACGTCCGCGCGGGCATCGCGCCGGGCAGCTATCCGGTGACCGCCACCCGCGCCGGGCACACCGTCGCGACCACCCGGCTCACCGTGACGGCGCCGGCCCCCGCGCTCATCACCCGGTTCGTGGCCGGCCCCAAGAGCGGCAATCTGGGCAGCGCGGACTCCACGCCCCGGGTGACCGTGCGGCCCGGCAGCGAGGTGGTCGTCCTGCTCGCCGACCACAACCCGGCCCGCGAGGAGGACACCCTCACCGTCCGGTCCACCGCGTTCCGGGAGCCGTTGAGCATCAGCACCGACAACTCCGACGACCCCGGCTGCAAGTGCGACGACGGCGCCACCGTGTACGCGGGGCACACCACGCTGCGCGGCGACCTCCCCGCAGGGACGTACCCGCTCACCGTCGTCAGCCACCAGGGAAAGCAGACCAGCACCGCACAGCTGTCGGTGGGCGGCAGGCCCGTCACGCACTACGGGCGCTGGGTGATCTCTGGCGGTGTGGCGGTGGCGCTGGCCGGAGTGCTCGCCCTGGTCCTGCGCCGTCTGCGGCTCAAGCGCCGTTAGGCGGCGGCCCGTTGGGGTCAGGTCGCGCTGTCGCTCAGGGTGAAGGTCGCGCCGTCGGGGTCGCTCAGACGGGCCCAGGAACCGGTGGTCGATGCGCCGGAAGCCAGGATCGTCGCGCCGTACGCGCGGGACTTCTCGGCCTGGCCGAGCGGGTCCTGGACGGCGAAGTGGGTGTGCCAGTGCGGTCGCAGGGACGGGTCGGGGGCGGCCTCGACGGCGCCGGAGGTCAGCCGCGCGACGACGTGCCCGGCATGGCGCAGGACCACCTCTTCGTTCTCGTACTGGACGTCGCAGCAGCCCTTGCGTTCGCAGGCCCAGTCGAGGACCTCGCCGTAGAAGATCGCTGCTTCGAAGGCGTCGCGGGTGTGCAGCCGGGTCCAGGCGGGGGACGTGTCCCGCCAGGACTCCCAGTTGGTGATGAGCGGGCCCTGCCAGATGCCGAAGACGGCGCCGTCGCGGTCGGCGGCGAGCGCGCCGCGCCCGGTGTGCAGCGCGACGGGGCCGACCGCCACCGTGGCGCCGCGTTCTCGGATGCGGGCGGCGGTGTCGTCCGCGTCCGCGACGGCGAAGTACGGCGTCCACGCGATCGCCACCTGCAGGGCCGGAGCGAGCGCCCCGATCCCGGCGACGGGAACCCCGTCCGCGAGCGCGATACGGAACTCCTCGCCCAGGGATCCGGGCCGGAACGTCCAGCCCATCACCGCGCCGTAGAAGTCCAGGGCCGAACCGAGGTCCCGGGCCATCAGGCTCACCCAGCAGGGCGCGCCGAAAGCATCCGCGCTCGAAGCGCGCGCGGCGTGGGCGGTGCCCCTGGTCTCTGCGTCTCTCGGTGACGGTGTCACGAAAACCCTCGCTCTCAGGAATTCGGCAAACCGGCACATAGCCACTTCAAGTATCGCGCGCCGGGTCCAGCGCCGCACGCTGAAACTCACCTCGCGCCTGCCGCCGCACGAGGCATTCCGGAGGTGTCCGCGCTGTGCTCGTTCGGCTACTTCCGGTAGCCCTTGCGTGGTGGCGGAGGCGGGAGCCGCCGACGAGCCACATCCGCCGACATGGGAGGGTCAGCGGTCCGGATCGCAGCTCGCTCTGCGTCGGCCGATCGTCCGCAGAGCGAGCATGAGGGCGTCGTCGTCGCTCCGGGCCGCCTCGTGGACGGCCCCTTCCTCCAGGACCGTCCGCAGTTCGGGGAGCGGGGCGGTCGCCGGGGTCGTCCGCAGGATGACGCCACTGGGGGGATCGAGGGCGCGCAGCCCCGTGAACAGGGTGACGGGATCGCTGTCCCCGTTCATGCTCGGGTCGAGCACGGTGACGTCGGGCAGCAGGACATGAGCCTGCGCGAGCGCGAGCCGCGGGCTCGGGGTGTGGGAGATGACGCGGAAGTGCGGGTCGCGGTGGATCCGCGCGCGCAGCACCGCGGCTTCCTCGTCGGCGGCTACCAGCAGCACGGTGATCACGCCTCCAGCATGGCCGCACCGACCGCCGCCAGCCAGGCGAACCCGGGCCCCGCACCCGCTGCGGGACCACGCCTCGTCAGCCGAGGGCGGCGCCCGCGATGAGGCGGGCCGTCTCCCGGCCGGCCCGCAGGGCGCCGGCGCCGGTGGCGGGTACGCAGTGGCCGACCGCCGGGTCCCACTCGGCCATGATGACGCCCGCGTGGTCGCTCGCCGCCTCGTGCAGGCTCGACGGCCAGTGCCGCTCGGCGAGAGCGGCCAGGAAGTCACGGGAGTTCTGGCAGTCCACCGCCGTGTCGGCGGTGCCGTGCAGCAGCACGACGGGCACCCCGGTCGCGGGTGCCGCGGCCAGGTCCTCCAGTGGGACGGTGGCCGTGCTGCGGGCCGGGCGACCATAGAGCCCGGCGATGCCGACGACCGCCCGGGGCGGCGGGCCGCCCACCAGGTCCGGCCGCAGCGCCGTCCCGATCGCCGCGCCCGCACCGGCCGACCACCCCGCCACGACGAGCCGCCCCGGATCGCCGCCAAACCCGCCCGCGTTCTCCCGTACGTAACGCAGCGACGCGGTGAGGTGCGCGCGGCCGCCGTCGGGGGCGTCGGGGCGCCAGTCGGGGACGAACACGGTCACGCCGTGCGAGGCGACCTCGCGCGCGAGCGGCGCGAGGACGTACCGCTCGTCGGGTCCGCTGCCGTGCCAGAGCAGCACCACCGGGGTCGGGCCGGGCGCGTCCGAGGGGCGGTGGACGTCAAGGAGCCGGGGTGTGTTCTCCGTCGTGTACGGGACGGACTGGACAGCGCTGTGGGGCATGGGGATTCGGTCCTCGGGTGGGGTGCGTACGGTGAGCCGGTTGGTGGGCTCAACTGGCTTACTGCTGCGGTGAGTTCAGGTCGGCGGGTGCTCAGGCGTCCCCGCGCCCCCATCGCGCGTACGGCACGCGGCCGAGCTCGCGGACGTCGCCGAGCGTGCCCCACTCGTCCCTGCCGAGGCGGGACAGCGGCAGCAGCCTCGTGATGTCGGGGTGGCCGTCGACCATGGCCTCCTCCGCCACCGCCGCGTGCACCACGCGCCCGAAGACGACGGTCGAGTCGCCGATGCCGAGGGTGCTGTGCAGCTCGCACTCCAGCGCCACCGGAGACTGGGCCACCCGCGGCGGCTTGACCCGCAGGCTCGGCTCGGCGGCCACGCCCACCGCCTCGAACTCGCTGACGCCGGGCGGGAAGTCGGTCGCCGTGTCGTTGATCTGGCCGAACAGCGGCTCCGGCGCGAAGCTGACCACGAACTGCCCGGTGGCCTCGACGTTGCGCAGCGAGTCCTTGCGGCCCACGGAGGTGAACTGCACGACGGGCGGCGCGACCGAGGAGATGGTGAAGAAGGAGTGCGGCGCGAGATTGGGGGTCCCGTCGGGGGCCACCGTCGACACCCAGGCGATGGGCCGCGGCACCACGGTCGCGGTGAGCAGCCGGTAGAACTCGGTGCGGGACATGGCGGCGGGATCGAAGTCGATACGCATGGTGATCAGTATCCAACGGCACGACATCGCCGCCCGCGGCCGTCCGGAGTGCGCCGGTCCGTGATCGCGGAGACCGCCGGTTACGGGATGTGGGCCGCGGGCTCGGCCCGACCGGTTCGGGCCGGGGCCCCGCGTGGGAGGATGCCGCCACCATGAGTGCGTCCTGGGCGGTGCGGAGCCTGCGCGCGGCGGTGTTCGCCGCCGTGTGCGTGCTGCTGGCCTCCGGGGGGCACGGACTCGCGATGGGGGAGCTGCCGCCGTTGCGGGTGCAGGGCGCGGGATTCCTCGGGATCTTCGTCCTCGGGTTCCTGCTGGGCGGCCGGGAGCGGTCGCTGGCGGGGATCGGCACCACGATGCTCGCCACCCAGGCGGGTCTGCACGTCGCGTACGAGGCGGCCCGGCCCCGCACCGCCGTGGTCATGCACGGGATGCGGATGACGCACGCGCACGCGGTGACGCCGCACGCTGTCGCGGCGCACGGTGCGGCCGCGCTGGTGGCGTCCTGGTGGCTGCGGCGCGGGGAGGCCGCCGTCTGGTCCCTGCTGCGCAGGGCGGTGGCGTTCGTGCCCGGCCTCGCGGCGTGGTGGCGGGCCGGGGTGACCACGCTTCCCGGGCCCGCGCAACTCGGGCCCGTACAACGGGAGTTGGCGGCACCTCAGCCCCTGCGGCAGGTGCTGCTCCGGCATGCCGTGTCCCGCCGGGGGCCGCCGTCGGCGCTGTCGTACCCGCGCTGACCCCACACCACCTCTCCCGTACGGAGTTCCGCTCATGTTCCCCATCCGCAACACCTCCCTTCGGCGTGCCCTGCGCCGGACCGGACTCGTCACGGCCCTCGCGTCGGCCGGGGTACTGGTCGCCGCGGGCGCGGCCTTCGCCCATGTGACCGTCCACCCCGGCAGTTACGCGAAGGGCGCCACGGACGGCACCCTCACCTTCCGCGTCCCCAACGAGGAGGACAACGCCGGCACCACGAAGATCCAGGTCGTCGTGCCCACCGACCACCCGGTCCTGGGCGTGCTCGTCACTCCGCAGGCCGGCTGGACCGCGCAGGTGACGACCGCCAAGCTCAAGACCCCGGTCAAGACCGACGACGGGACCATCACCGAGGCGGTCTCGGAGATCACCTGGACCGGCGGGAAGATCCAGCCCGGCCAGTACCAGGACTTCGACGTGGCCTTCGGTCAACTTCCCGCCGATGTCGACCAGTTGACGTTCAAGACCGTGCAGACGTACTCCGACGGCAAGGTCGTCCGCTGGATCGACGAGGCCAAGGAGGGACAGCCCGAGCCGGCGAACCCGGCACCGGTCCTGCACCTCACCAAGGCGGCGAGCGGGCCGGCGGATTCCGCCTCCCCGAGCGTCTCGCCCGCCGCGCCCCAGGCCGCCACGGCGTCGTCCACCGACTCCGCGGCCCGCGGTCTGGGCATCGCGGGTCTTGTCGTCGGCGTGTTGGGACTGGCCGCCGCGGTGATCGCGATCCGTCGCGGCCGGGCGCCGCGGTCCTGACCCGGAGCGGTCCGTCCCGTCCGGCAGAGCCGCCACGGGACGGACCGCAGCACCGCGCACACGGGAGTCGGCGCCCGCGCCGCTCACCGCGACGGGCATCGCCTTGGGCCTGTCCGGCGGATCTGGTCGCCCGCGAGGCATCTCGGCCTTTCGGCGCGGATGGGCGTGCCAGGGCCCCGCGTCCCAGACAAGATCCGCCGGGCAGGTCCTGTAGTGCGAAGGCGCCGTCGTGCAGCATCGACCGGCCCTCCCAACGGAGTTGACGCCGGTGCCGGGTCAGCGGCAGTAAAGGGCCGCGCGCAGGTCGAGCTTGTGGTCGAGGCGGGTGAGGTCCCGGCCGGTGAGGCGTTCGATGCGCTCGATGCGGTAGTGCACGGTGTTGACGTGCAGGTGCAGGGCTTCGGCCGTGCGGGCCCAGGAGCCGTTGTGCGTGAGGAAGACTTCGAGCGTCTCCAGGAGCATCCGGTGGGAGGCGTTGTCGCTGCGGCCGAGGGGTCCCAGGACGCGGGAGCTGTAGACGGCGCGTACGTCGGCGGGTATCCCCGCGAGGAGGGTGTCCAGCGTCGTGAGGTCGTCCACCGAGGTCATGAGGGCGGAGCGCGGCGCGGTCGCGGCGGCGACGGCACGGGCGTAGCGGGCTTGCGCCAGGCTGCCGGACAGGCCCTGTGCCGTGGGTGCCGCGGCGCCGATCCCGCCGTGCAGCGGCACGGCAGGCCGGCAGGCGTGGACCAGCGGCCAGATCTCGCGCAACTCCTGCGCCGTTGACGCTGTTTCGTCGCTCTGCACGACGGCCACGGCCTCGCCGCCCACGAGTTCGGCGACGGCGAACGCCCGGGAGGGGTCGTGGCGCAGCGCCTCGGTCAGCGCGGCTGCCGCGGCGCCGGTGTCCTCGTCTCCACCCTGCCGGGCCGTGATCACCTCGTACGGGCCGGCGCCGGCCAGACCGCAGGCCCGCACTGCGGTGTGCAGTGACGCTTCGTCGGTGCTCCCCGCATCGATGAGGGACACGAGGGCGAACGCCCTGCTCGCGGCCGTGGCCTCGGCGCGGGCCAGGCCGTCCCGGTACCGGACCAGGACATCGGCCATCTCGGCCAGGGCGCGCGGCGGGGCCTCGGCGCCGGGCAGGTGGAGGTACCAGCAGTCGAAGGGGGAACCGCCCGCGTCGATGCGCACCGTGACGCCCGTGTGCCGCTTGAGGTCCTTCGCGGCGCGCTGAGCGGGCAGTCGCGGCGCCGTCGGGGTCCGGGCGACGGTGCGGCCGGACGCGCTGAGCAGGTAGCAGGCCGGCATTCCCAGGTGGGCGAACGCCCGGTCAAGCAGCACGTCGGGTCCGGCCCCCTCGGCCAGCAGACCGCCGAGTTCGTTGCGTACGTTCTCCGGCAGCGCGTAGTGCGGCGTGGGGCGCCGGCTCAAGTCCCCCCACTGGCGCAGATACACCGCGTCGGTGATCGCCCGGAAGCTGGTGCGCGCGGGCACGGCGAGCAGCACGATGCCGTGCTCACGGCAGGAGTCCACGAGGGTGCGCGGGACGGTGCCGTGCGTCTCCTCGCCCGCCAGGAGCGCGGCGGCCCCCGCCCCGCGCAGGGCCGAGACGAAGCGGTCGGTCTTGGCGGGGTCGTCCTTCGGGCTCCACCAGACCAGTCCGCTGAGCACGATCTCGCCCTGCTGCAGAAACCTGGCCGGATCCTCCAGGTCGGTGGCGGTGACCCCGCTGATTTCGCGCGTGAGGAGTGGGCCCTCTCCCCACAAGAGGCTGAGGCCGAGCGGCTCAAGCTGGAGAAGGTCTTCGATGTGCATGCTCTCGCTCCCTTGCGCGCAGCCGGGCGCGAAACCCAGCACCTCGCATTCACGAGGCAAATGCGGGCTTGGACATCATAAATGCCAAGCAATCTGGCGCATATGCCTCTTGGCTGATCATCCAGAACCGGGTGCCGGAGCTGGTGCTTTTCCACGTCGCGCACAAGTCGTCAGTCGTTCGAGGCCGCCAGTCGAGATCGCGGCGACGTGCACCATCACCCAGCTCCCCCGCTTCGGCAGGAAGTGCCGCAGGGTGGCGGAGAGCGGGCCGCCACTCGGAGGATGACCTGGAAGGTGCGGCCCCAATCTTCGTATCAAGCTCACAATTGCGGCGGGAGAGGTTGGAATCGGGTCGCAGTCGAGATTCCGGGAGGCCGCCTCCGGGTACCCTCGCGGCAGTCGCAGCAGGGACTGTCCGATTGGGGACCCGATGAGCCACCGCAGCACACCGCCCCACATCTCTCCCGGCGTCCCCCGTGCGCACGACGGCTCCTTCGTCGTGTGCGGGGAGGTGGCCAAGCCCGCCACGTTCACCGTCCCGCAGCTGCGGGACGGCTGGCAGCAGCACCGGGCCGAGGTGGTCTTCGACTGCGCCACCAACGGACCGCAGCACCACACCTTCGAAGGCCCGTTGCTCCGTGAGGTCGTCGCCTGCGCTGGACCGGCCTTCGACCCCCGGCGCCGCAAGGACCGCTCACGCTTCCTGCTGGCGGTCAGCGGCGGCGACAGCCATCACACGGTGCTGTCCTGGGCGGAGATCGACGCCGACTTCTGCGACACGCCCATCCTGTTGGCCACCCGCATGGACGGCCAGGACCTCGACAGCGCGGGAAGTCAGCTGGTGGTGCCCTCGGACCGCTGCGGGGCGCGCTACGTCAGCGGGATCACCAGCATCTGGATCGGCACCCCGGACGGGGAAGCGTCCCTGCGGACTTCGTAGCGCACCACGGCCGGTCGGGCCGTCACGCCGCCCGCCTCACCGCGCGAGCCGACGACCGTACCACCGTCGTGGCGGCCCGAACAATGTCTACAGGCATGTAGACGCTGCGCCGAATTCTCACTAAGGTATGCCTCAGCTAACCACAGCGGGGGGCCGATTCTGCATGGTCTTCCCGCCCCCTTTCCGGCGGCATGACTCCACGCTGCCCGGCCATTCCTGCTCGCCCCTTATGTAAGGACGTTCATCGTGCCCAGACCTGGACGGCCTATCGTGGCCCTTCCGATCATGGCTGCTTCGCTTCTCGTGCTGGCGGGCTGCGGCGGCTCGGGGAACGGCAAGAGCGCCGCCGGCACACCGGCAGCGAGCGGCTCATCCTCGCTGGCCGGTCAGTCGATCACCGTCTACAGCGGGCAGCACGAGCAGACCGTCAAGGCGCTCACCGCGGACTTCGAGAAGCACACGGGCATCAAGGTCCAGCTCCGCTCAGGGGACGAGGCCGAACTGGCCAACCAGATCCTGCAGGAGGGCGCAGCGTCTCCCGCCGACGTGTTCTACGCCGAGAACCCGCCGGCGCTGACCGTCCTGGAGGAGAAGAAGCTGCTGGCGCCCGTCGCTCCCGACACCCTCAAGGCCGTCCCGGCGGCAGACAGTTCGCCGACCGGCGGCTGGGTCGGCGTCTCCGCCCGTACCGCCGCCTTCATCGCCGCCTCGGGCACCCCGGCCGACAGCGCCCCGCCCGCCTCGGTACGGGACCTCGCCTCGCCGTCGTGGAAGGGCCGGCTCGGCATCGCCCCCGGCGAGACCGACTTCGCCCCGATCGTCACCCGCATGATCAAGACCGACGGGACCGACGGCGCGAAGAAGTGGCTGCAGGGACTGAAGGCCAACGCCAAGGTCTACAACAGCAACGAGGACCTGTCGGCCGCCGTCAACAGCGGTGAGGTGCAGGGCGGCGTCGTGGACCACTACTACTGGTACCGCCTGCGCGACGAGAAGACCGCCGCCGCCACCCACAGCAAGCTGCACTACTTCGCCAAGGGCGACCCCGGTGCGCTCGTCGACGTCTCCGGCGCAGGCATCCTCAAGAGCAGCAAGCACCAGGCCGCCGCCCAGGCCTTCCTCGCCTACCTCGACAGCAAGGACGCCCAGCAGCTGATCGCCACCTCCCAGAGCTACGAGTACCCGCTCCTCGCGGGCGTGCCGGGCAAGGCCGGGCTGGCGCCGCTCGACTCCGTCGGAACCGTCGCGCCCGTCGCCGACCTCGGCGACGGCAAGGCCGCACTGCAGCTTCTCCAGGACACCGGCCTCCTGCAGTGACCACCCATCCCGGCGACGGCCCGGCACCGCTTCGGCGGTGGCGGGCCGCCGGTCTGCTCTCACCGCTCGCCCTGCTCGCCCTCGGCGTCGTGGCGCTGGTGGTCTCACCGCTGGCGTTCGTGGCAATGCAGGCGGCCCAGGCCGGCTGGGACCAGGCGAACCGGCTGCTCGGCCGGCCGGTCCTCGCCACCCTGATCGGCAACACCGTCACGCTGGCCGCGGCCGTGACCCTGGCGACCGCGGTCATCGGCTTCGCCGCCGCCTACCTCATCGAGCGCACCGACCTCCCGGGACGACGCTGGTGGACGGTATCGCTCGCGCTGCCGCTGGCCGTACCCGAGTTCGTGCGGGGCTACTCCTGGGTCTCGCTCCACCCGTGGATGCACGGATACTGGGCCGCGGTCCTCGTGATGACCTGCTCGCTCTACCCGCTCGTCATGCTCCCGGTCGCGGCCACCCTGCGGCGCACGGACGGCGCCGCCGAAGAGGTCTCGCGCAGCCTGGGCCGCGGGCCGTGGGCCACCTTGTGGCGGGTCACCGTGCCGCTCAGCCGCCCCGCACTCGCCGGTGGCGCGCTGCTGGTCTCGCTCTATCTGCTCGGCGAGTACGGCGCGTTCGCGATGCTGCGCTACACCACCTTCGCCACCGCCATCTTCACCGAGTACAAACTCGGCTTCGACGCCGCGTCCGCCTCCCTGCTCACCCTGGTGCTCGTCGCACTCGCGCTGCTGCTTGTCGGTCTGGACGCCTGGGCGGGCCGTCGCGGCCGCGTCACCCGCCCCGGCAACGGGGGACGCCGCGCCGCTCCCGCGCAGCTCGGCCGCTGGAAGCCGGCGGCGCTGAGCGCACTGGCCGCGGTCGTGGCCCTCTCCCTCGGCGTGCCGCTCTACGCCCTTGGCTACTGGCTGGTGAAGGGCGATTCGACCTCGCTGCCGTCGGCCTCGCTGTGGTCCTCGGCGCTGACCACCCTCGGCTACGCCTCGATCGCGGCCCTGGTCGCCACGGCCGCCGCCGTACCCGTGGCGCTGTACGGCTGGCGGCGCGGCACCAAGCTCGCCCGGACCGCCGAACGCGCCGCGTACCTCACGCGCGCACTGCCCGGCATCGCCGTCGCCCTCTCCGTGGTCTTCTTCGCCATCCGCTACGCCCAGCCGCTCTACCAGCAGCCCCCGATGCTCGTCACCGGGTACGTCATCCTCTTCTTCCCGCTCGCCCTCACCGCCGTCCGGGCCGCGCTGGCCCAAGTGCCGCCGGGTGTCGAAGAGGTCGCCCGCTCACTCGGTACGCGCCCGCTCGCCGTGTTCACCCGGGTCACGCTCCCCCTGGTCCTTCCCGGACTCGGCGCCGCCGCCGCGATGGTGGCCCTCACCGCCAGCACCGAACTCACCGCCACCCTGCTCCTGCGCCCCACCGGCACCCAGACCCTGGCCACCCAGTTCTGGATCTACACCAGCGGCCTCGCGTACGGAGCCGCCGCCCCCTACGCGGCGCTGATGGTCGTCCTGTCCGTACCACCGGTGCTCCTGCTGACCCGCCGTGCCCTCGGCTCCCATCCCACCCCGGAGACCTCCCCATGAGCGGCCTCGCGATCAACGCCCTGCACGCGGCCCACGGCCGCGCCCCGATCCTCCAGGGCGTCGAACTCACCGTCCCCGACGGCGAACTCGCCTGCGTCCTGGGACCGTCGGGCTGCGGCAAGAGCACCCTGCTGCGCGTCATCGCGGGCTTCCACCCCGCCCAGCGCGGACAGGTCACGCTCGGCCGCACCGTGCTCGACGACGGGCGGCGCCGGCTCCCCGCCGAACGCCGCCGCATCGGCTACGTACCGCAGGACGGCGCCCTCTTCCCCCACCTCACCGTCGCGGCCAACATCGGCTTCGGCCTGCCGCGCCCGCAGCGCCGCGACCGCGTCGCCGAACTCCTCGGCCTGATCGGCCTGCCCGGCCTCGGCGAGCGCCACCCCCACCAGCTCTCCGGCGGCCAGCAGCAACGCGTGGCCCTCGCCCGCGCACTCGCCCCCCGCCCCGAACTCCTGCTCCTGGACGAGCCGTTCGCCGCCCTCGACGCCACGCTCCGCACCGATCTGCGCGCCGAAGTCGCCGCGACCCTGCGCGCGGCCGGCGCGACCGCGGTCCTCGTCACGCACGACCAGGACGAGGCGCTGTCCTTCGCCGACACCATCGCGGTGATGCGGGCCGGCCGGATCGTGCAGCAGGCAACGCCACAAGATCTCTACCGCGAACCGGCCGATACCGCGGTCGCCCGCTTCCTCGGCGAAGCCAACATCGTTTCGGCCGGTATCGAGGGCATGCGGGCCGACACCGCCTTCGGCATCCTGAAACTGACCGTCAACGCCGGTGCGGCGCGCCGCGGCCCCGTGCTCCTGAGGCCGCGCCAACTGCGGCTGAGCGTGACCCCGGGCCCGGGCAAGGTGCGCACCCGGGTCCACCGGTGCCACTTCCGGGGCAGTGACCACCGGGTGGAACTCGTCGCGCCGGAAACGGCGGGACTGCCCGGCCTCCTCGTCGCCTACACGGACGAGGCATGGCCCGAGGGCGAGGCATACGTCGAGGCCGACGGCCCCGCCCACCCCGTCGACGACGAGCCGGGCGGGGCAGTGAACTCCCCATCCTGATACGGGAGTTGGCCGAGCAGGCGCATCCTTTCTCGCGGCTCCGGCGGATCGATGTGCGTGCCGCGCTGGAGAACCTGGTGACCGCGGCCCGTGAAGTCCGAGACGGACTGCCCGGCACGGCCTCCTGAGACGACCGTGGCCGGGGCGGGCCCCGTCCCGGCCACGCCTGCCCTGTGCACCCGGGCCGATTCCCCGGCCCGCAGGGCGGGTCTGTCCGGTCTTCGTAGCCGGTTCGCCGCTCGGCGCGTAACGTGGCGCGCCATGAAGATCCTCATCAGCGCCGACATGGAAGGCGCCACCGGAGTCACCTGGCCGGCCGATGTGCTGCCGGGGACCCCGCAGTGGGAGCGCTGCCGCGCGATGTTCACCTCCGACGTGAACGCGGCCGCGCTCGGTTTCTTCGCAGGGGGCGCCGACGAGGTGCTCATCAATGAGGCGCACTGGTCCATGCGCAACCTGCTGCTCGAACGGCTCGACGAACGGGCCCAGATGCTCACCGGCAAGCACAAGTCGCTCTCCATGGTGGAGGGGATCCAGCACGGCGACGTCGACGGCATCGCCTTCGTCGGCTACCACACGGGCGCCGGTACGCAGGGCGTCCTCGCGCACACCTATCTCGCCAACTCCATCACCGGCGTGTGGCTGAACGGGGTGCGCGCCAGCGAGGGACTGCTCAACGCCCATGTCTGTGCCGAGTACGGGGTGCCCGTGATCCTGGTGACCGGCGACGACCTCACCTGCGCCGACGCCGAGGGCTATGCGCCGCACGCCCGCAAGGTCGCCGTCAAGGACTACGTCTCGCGGTACGCGGCGGTGTGCCGCACCCCGGCGCGTACCGCCCGGGACATCACGGCCGCGGCGCGGGAGGCCGTCCCGCTCGCCCGGAGGGTCGCACCCGTGGACGGCGGGCCCTTCACCGTGGAGCTCGAATTCGACGCCGAGCACCTGGCGGCCGCGGCCACCGTGGTGCCCGGCGTGGCGCATACGGGTGAACGGCGCGTCTCCTACACCAGTCCGACGATGTATGAGGGCATTCGCACCTTCAAGGCGGTCACCACGATCGTCTCGTCCGCGGTGGAGGAGCAGTATGGCTGAGGTGGAGACGGCGGATCGGGTTGCCCTCGACGAGGTGGTCGACTTCACCTCCGAGCTGATCCGGATCGACACGAGCAACCGGGGCGGCGGCGACTGCCGGGAGCGCCCGGCCGCCGAGTACGTCGCCGAGCGGCTCGCCGCGGCGGGCCTTGAGCCCCTGATGCTGGAGCGCACCAGGGGCCGTACCAACGTGGTCGCCAGGATCGAGGGCAGCGACCCGTCCGCCGACGCCCTCCTGGTGCACGGCCACCTCGACGTGGTGCCCGCCGAGGCCGCCGACTGGAGCGTGCATCCCTTCTCGGGAGAGGTCCAGGGCGGCGTGGTCTGGGGCCGGGGCGCCATCGACATGAAGAACATGGACGCGATGGTCCTCGCGGTCGTACGGTCCTGGGCCCGGCAGGGTGTGCGGCCCCGGCGGGACATCGTCATCGCGTACACCGCCGACGAGGAGGCGAGCGCGGTCGACGGGGCGGGCTTCCTCGCCGACCACCACCCCGAACTCTTCGAGGGCTGCACCGAGGGCATCAGCGAGTCGGGCGCCGTCACCTTCCACGCCGGGCAGGGCATGGAGCTCTACCCCATCGGGGCGGGGGAGCGCGGCACCGCCTGGCTCAGGCTCACCGCCCGCGGCCGGGCCGGCCACGGCTCCAAGGTCAACCGCACCAACGCGGTCAGCCGGCTCGCCGCCGCGATCGTCCGCATCAGCGAGTACGAATGGCCGGTGCGGATCACCCCGACCGTCCGCGCCAGTCTGGTCGAACTCGCCGCCCTGCACGGCATCGCGGCCGACCCGGACGCCGAAGGTTTCGACGCCGACGAACTCCTCGGCAAGCTCGGGCCCGCGGCCGACCTGGTCGAGCCGGTGATCCGCAACAGCGCCAACCCGACGATCCTTGAGGCCGGTTACAAGGTCAACGTCATCCCGGGAACCGCGACCGCGTACGTCGACGGGCGGATCGTGCCCGGCGGCGAGACCGAGTTCCGTACCACCATGGACCTGCTGACCGGGCCCGACGTCGACTGGGACTTCCACCACGGCGGGGTCGCGCTCCAGGCGCCGGTGGACTCGCCGACGTACCGGAAGATGCGGGCCGCCGTGGAGCGGTTCGCGCCCGAGGGGCAGGTGGTGCCGTACTGCATGTCGGGCGGCACGGACGCCAAGCAGTTCTCGCGCCTCGGCATCACCGGCTACGGCTTCGCACCGCTGCGGATGCCCGCCGGACTCGACTACCAGGCGCTGTTCCACGGCGTCGATGAACGGGTGCCCGTGGCCGCCCTGCACTTCGGCGTCCGGGTCCTCGACCACTATCTGCGGTCCGCATAGGGGAGTTGGAGACATGGTGCCCACCGGGCCTTACGGAAGCTGGCCGTCGCCCATCGACGCGGCCCTCGCGGCCGCGAACGACGGACACACCGAGTACGTCGGTGTGGTCGGCGACGACCTGTGGTGGACCGAGCCGCGCCCCGGCGAGGGCGGCAGGCGGGTCCTGGTGCGCCGCCGCCCCGACGGCACCACCGAGCCGGTGCTGCCCGCACCGTGGAACGTGCGCAGCCGCGTGATGGAGTACGGCGGCCGGCCCTGGGACGGCGCCGACCGCGCCACCGCGGGCCCGCTCCTCGTCTTCGTGAACTTCGCCGACCAGCGGCTGTACGCGTACGAGCCGGACGGCACCGGGGACCCGAGGCCGCTCACCCCGCTCGGCGCGGTCGGCGGCGGGCTGCGCTGGATCGATCCCCGTATCGACCTCGGCCGGGGCGAAGTGTGGTGTGTCCTTGAGGAGTTCACCGGCGAGGCGCCCACCGATGTGCGCCGGGTGATCGTGGCGGTGCCGCTGGACGGATCGGCCGCCGAAGACCGCACCGCCGTACGGGAGTTGAGCGACGGGCGGCACCGCTTTGTCACCGGGCCCCGGCTCTCGCCCGACGGAAGCAGAGCCGCCTGGATCGCCTGGGACCACCCCCATATGCCATGGGACCGCACCGAGTTGATGCTCGCGGACGTGGGGCAGGACGGGGACCTCCGAGCGGCCCGGCGGTTCGCCGGAGGTCCGGGCGAATCCATCGCCCAGGCAGACTGGGCCGCCGACGGGCGGCTGCTCTTCGCCTCAGACCGCGGCGGCTGGTGGAACCTGTACCGCGCCGACCCCGCCGAAGGGACGGCCGTCGCGCTGTGCCCTCGCGAGGAGGAGTTCGCGGGGCCGCTCTGGCAGGTCGGACGGCGCTGGTTCCAGCCCCTGGAGAGCGGTCTGATCGCCGTCGTCC
Organism: Streptomyces sp. NPDC050485; assembly: GCF_044458185.1. Classification (NCBI taxonomy): domain Bacteria; kingdom Bacillati; phylum Actinomycetota; class Actinomycetes; order Kitasatosporales; family Streptomycetaceae; genus Streptomyces; species Streptomyces sp. NPDC050485. The sequence goes on from NZ_JBITHR010000012.1 coordinate 142,008, forward strand.
ACGGCCGGGGCGCGACCGCGCTCGGCATACTGGACCCGGAGAGCGGTGAACTCGTGGACGCCGCCGGGCCCTGGACCGAGTGGACCCCGACGCTCGCCGCCCACGGCAGCCGCGTCGTCGGCGTCGCCGCGAGCCCGCGCACCGCGTACGAGGTCGTGGAACTGGACACCGCCACCGGCCGTGCCCGCGTGATCGGCTGCCGGCACCGGGACGCGGTGGACCCCGCCTACTACCCCGAGCCGCTCGTCCGCACCTTCACCGGACCCGGCGGCCGGGACATCCACGCCCACATCCATCCGCCGCACCACCCCGGCCGGGCCGCCCCCGCCGGCGAACTGCCGCCCTATGTGATCTGGGCCCACGGCGGCCCCACCGGCCAGTTCTCCCTCGTACTCGACCTGTCAATCGCCTACTTCACCTCGCGCGGCATCGGCGTCGCCGAGGTCAACTACGGCGGCTCCACGGGCTACGGGCGCGCCTACCGCGACCGGCTGCGCGAGCAGTGGGGCGTGGTCGACGTGGAGGACTGCGCCGCCGTGGCGCGCGCCCTCGGCGAGGAAGGCACCGCCGACCCGCGCCGCCTCGCGATCCGCGGCGGCAGCGCGGGCGGCTGGACCGCGGCCGCCTCCCTCGCCATCACCGACGTGTACGCCTGCGGCACCATCACCTACCCCGTACTCGACCTCACCGACTGGGCGGGCAGCGGCACCCACGACTTCGAATCGCAGTACCTGGAGAGCCTCATCGGGCCCTTCGCCGAACTGCCGGGACGCTACCGCGAACGCTCACCCGCCCAGCACGCGGACCGGATCACCGCGCCCTTCCTGCTGCTCCAGGGCCTGGACGACGTGATCTGCCCGCCCGCGCAGTGCGAACGCCTGCTGGAGAAGATGGCGGGCCGCGGCATCCCGCACGCCTACGTCACCTTCGAGGGCGAAGGCCACGGCTTCCGCCGCGCCGACACCATGACCCGCGCCCTGGAGGCCGAACTCTCGCTGTACTCCCAGGTGTTCGCGATCGACCGGACCGACATCCCCCTTCTGGAACTCACCAAGTGACAGCCGTACCACTCACCCGCCCGGCCCGCCTCGGCCCCGGCGCCAGGATCGCCGTGGTCGCCACCAGCGGCCCCGTCGTGGCGGACCGGCTCAGGGCTGGTCTCGGCATCCTGCGCGGCTGGGGCCTCGAACCGGCCGTCACTCCCCAAGTCGCCGAGAAACACCCGGAGTTCGGCTACCTGGCGGGCGAGGACGAGAAGCGGGCGCGCGACTTCCAGGAGGCCTGGTGCGATCCCGCCGTCGACGCCGTGATGTGCGCCCGGGGCGGGTACGGTGCCCAGCGGATGGTCGACCTGCTCGACTGGACCGCGCTGCGGGCGGCCGGGCCCAAGGTGCTCATCGGCTACAGCGACGTGACCGCCCTGCACGAGGCGTTCGCCGTGCGCCTGGGCCTGGCCACCCTGTACGGCCCGATGGCCTCCGCCGCCACCTTCCTCCAGGACGCCGCCACCCGGGAGTTCCTGCGCACCACCCTGTTCGAGCCGGAGGCCGCGATGACCCTCGGCCTGCCCGGCGCCCGGCCCCTGGTGCCCGGCCGCACCCGCGGCATAACCCTCGGCGGCTACCTGACCGTGCTGGCCGCGGACCGCGCCACCCCGCACGCCCGGCCGTCCGCGGCGGGCGGGCTGCTCCTCCTCGAAGACGTCGGCCAGGAGGACTACCAGCTGGACCGCGGCTTGACCCAACTTCTGCGCGCGGGCTGGCTGGAGGGCGTCAGCGGCATCGCGCTCGGCTCCTGGCAGGACTGCGGCCCGTACGAGGAGAGGGTGCGTCCGGTGCTGTACGAACGCCTGAGCCGGCTCGGCGTGCCGGTCGTGGAGAACCTCGGGTTCGGGCACTGCGGCACCGCGCTGACCATGCCGCTCGGCGTGCCCGCGGTGTTGGACGCGGACGGGGGCACACTCACATTGGAGATGCCTGCGCTGGCGTGAAATCAAGCCTGGCTGAGCGGATTTGTCGATTTCCGCCGGGGTCGGCGCCCTGAAGGGGCGCGGGGAACTGCGCGCTCAGCCACCGCTGACCCGCAGTCGACCGACCACACGTCAAAACGCTTGTGTCGCAGGCGTTGACGCGGAAGTTTCACGTGTCACAGCATGAGATCGCCCGGGCCTACCGATCGGTAGGCCCGCCTCGCTGTGGAGGACGCCGTGACCCGTCGCCATACCGTGCCCAGAACCCGCAAACCGCTGGCGGCCGCCCTCGGCGCGGCGCTCGCCGTGCCCCTGCTCGCGGCCGCACCGGCCGCCGCATCGCAGGGCGCCGCCGAGGGCCAAGTCACCGTCACGGCACTGAAGTTCACCGTTCAGGTCGGCGGCCGGACCTGCGCCATCGACGCCGACCTCTACCACCCGGTCGGCGTCGACAGGGCGCACCCCGCGCCCGCCGTGCTCACCACCAACGGCTTCGGCGGCAGCAAGTCGGACGGCTCGACCGACGCCACCGCCAAGGCGTTCGCCGCCCGCGGCTATGTCGCCCTCGCCTACTCGGGGCTCGGCTTCGGCAAGTCGGGATGCCTGATCTCCCTGGACGACCCGGGCATCGACGGGCGCGCGGCCTCCCGCCTGATCGACTTCCTCGCCGGGTCCCGCGCCGCCGACGACGGCACGCGCATCGACTTCGTTACCAAGGACGGCCCGGGCGACCCGCGCGTCGGAATGATCGGCGGTTCCTACGGCGGCGCCATCCAGATGGCCACGGCCGCCGTCGACCACCGCGTCGACGCCCTCGTCCCGCTGATCACCTGGAACGACCTGTCGTACGCGCTCGACCCCAACAACGCGGGGGACCGCAAGGCGCCCGGCGCCTTCAAGTGGCAGTGGACCAACGGGTTCTACCTCATCGGCGAGAGCCAGCCCATCACGCTGCCCAACCTCGACCCGTCCCGCTGGGGCTCGCTCGGCTGTGTGCACTTCGTGCCCGACGCCTGCAAGACCATCGGGCTGCTCAACTCGGGCCGCTACCCCGCCGCCCCCACCGCCGCGATGCAGCGCTACGCCCGCAGCGTCTCGCCGGTCAGCTACCTCGACCGGGTCCAGGCGCCCACCCTGCTCATCCAGGGGCAGAGCGACAGCCTGTTCAACCTCAACGAGGCCACGGCGACGTACAACACGCTGAAGGAGCAGGGCACCACCACCAAGATGATCTGGCAGTCCTGGGGCCACAGCGGCGGCCAGGCGCCCGGCGAACTCGACCTGGCCCAGGGCAACTTGGAGACCAGCTACACCGGCAAGCGCATCCTCGCCTGGTTCGACCGCTACCTCCGCAAGCAGAGGCACACCGACACCGGGCCCGCCTTCGCGTACTACCGCGACTGGCGGAGCGGCTACGGCGAGGCCGCCAAGGTCCCCCCGCTCTCGCAGAAGGTCTACCTCTCCGGCGACGGCAGGCTGGTCGACAACCGCTCGAAGGTGGTGCGTGGCAGCCGCGAGTACACCAACTGGCTGGTCCCGACGAGTCATTCGGAGAGTTCACTGGCGGGAATGATCGGGCTGCCCGACCCCCAGCCGTACGACACCCCGGGCACCTGCCTCGGCTGGGACACCGACCCGCTGAAGGCGCCCGTCGACGTGGTCGGCTCGGCGAAGGCCACCCTCAAGGTGCTCTCGCCCGCGGCGCAGAAGGCACAGAACTCCGGCGACGCCGCCGACAAGCTCGTGCTCTTCGCCAAGCTGTACGACGTCGCCCCCGACGGCACCAAGACGCTGGTCCGCCGGCTGGTCGCGCCGGTGCGGGTGCCGGACGTGACCCGGCCGTTCACCGTAGCCCTGCCCGGCATCGCGCACCGCTACGAGGCCGGGCACCGCATCGAGTTCGTGATCGCCGCCAGCGACGACGCCTACCTCGGCAACAAGGGCGTCAAGCCGGTGACGGTCGTCAGCGCCCCCGGCGACGCGGGGACGCTCCAACTGCCCGTGGTCAACGGGAGGTTGAACTGATCTCCGCGTAGCCGGGACGCACGATCTGGTCGATGATGCGACGGCGTTCCGGCAGCGGCAGGAACGCCGCCTCGACCGCGGCGACGGTGAACTCCTCGAAGACCTCCGGGCCGTAGCCGAAGGCGTCCGCCATGTGCTGGAACTCCTCGCTCATGGTCGTGCCGGACACCAGCCGGTTGTCGGTGTTGAGGGTGACCGTGAAGCCGAGCCTGCGCAGCTCGTCGATCGGGTGCTTCTCGTACGAAAGGGCCGCGCCGGTCTGGAGGTTGGAGGTGGGGCAGACCTCAAGCGCGATCCGGTTGTCACGGATGTACGCGGCCAGGTGGCCCAGGGTGCCGTCCGCGTCGATGTCGTCGGTGATCCGCACCCCGTGCCCGACGCGCTCGGCGCCGCACACCTGGACCGCCTCGTGCACCGACTCGGCGCCGACGGCCTCACCGGCGTGGATGGTGAAGTGGCAGTTGGCCCGCTTCAGGTGCTGGAAGGCGGGCAGGTGCTCGGCCGGCGGATTGCCGATCTCGCCGCCCGCGATGTCGAAGCCCGCCACCCCGCGGTCGCGGTGGGCGACCGTCAGCTCGGCTATCTCAAGGGAACGCCGGGTGTGGCGCATGCCGGTGAGCAGCGCGCGCACGGTGATGCGACCACCGGTGCGCCGCTCGCCCTCGCGGAAGCCCTCGTTGACGGCGTCCACGACCTCGTCCAGGGTCAGGCCGCGCTCCAGGTGCTGCTCGGGCGCGTACCGCACCTCCGCGTAGACCACCCCGTCGGCGGCCAGGTCCTCGGCGCACTCGGCCGCGATGCGGTGCAGCGCCTCGCGGGTCTGCATCACCGCGCAGGTGTGGGCGAAGGTCTCCAGGTACCGCTCCAGGGAGCCGGAGTCCGCGGCGTCGCGGAACCAGAGCGCCAGCTCGGCCGGGTCCTCGGTGGGCAGGCCCGCATATCCGCAGGCGCGGGCCAGCTCGACGATGGTGGCCGGGCGCAGCCCGCCGTCGAGGTGGTCGTGCAGGACGGCCTTCGGGGCGCGGCGTATCCAGTCCGCGGGGGAGACCGAAGCGGCGGCGGCAGAGTTGTCTGACAAGTGCATGAGGCGGGAGTGTACAGCGTGCCACGCGCGTGCCGCCCGGTCCTCCAGGGGCGGGCTAGTTCGACTGGACCACCGGGAGGGCCGGCGCGCCCGTCGGCAGCATGTGCTTGGCGGCCATGACCGGGGTGCCGTCGACCCGTACCACCTGCGTGATCAGCACCGCAGGGGTGTCCGCCGGGCGGTCCAGCTGCTCGCCCCTGCGGCGGCCGAGCAGCGTGGCGCTCACCCCGCTGTGCGCGCTCAGCGGCACCCCCCGCGAAGACTCCGCGAGGACGGTGAGCATCGAGGTCGCGGGCTCGGCGGACAAGGCTTCGCCGAACCTCGGGTGCAGCCGCTCCAGTACGTCCTCGGGCGCCGCCCACTCATGACTCAGGGCGACCGCGAGGCTCTCCCCGACCAGCACGGACTCCCAGAACCGCAGCTCCGACCCGGCGGGCGCGAGCAGGTGCTGGGTGGTGAAGTCGGTGGGCTCCTCGCGGCTGCGCAGCAGGGCCCGCACCCGGACCGGGCCCAGCAGTCCGTCGAGGGGCTGGAGCTGTTCGAAGCCGCGCCTGGGCGGCCGGTCGTTGACGGTCCGGCCCACCCCGCGCCGTACCGAGAGCAGCCCGTCCTCCTGGAGCAGGAGCAGCGCCTCGCGCAGGGCGGGGCGGCTCACGCCGAGCTCGCCCGCGAGCTTCGGCTCCGAGGGCAGGGTCGAGCCCGGGGGATAGGTGCCGTCGTGGATCGCGTCCGCGATCCGCTCGTACAGCGCGACGACCGGCCTGCGCTGCTGCCCGCTCACTGCCATGAACCCGCCCTCCGTGTACCGGAGGGCCCAGCATGCCCCGCCCCTACTTGTCTGACAAGGTGGCCCGCCCGTTGTGCGCTCACCCGCACGAACCGCTCCACCCTCCAGCCGGGCCGCGATGGCAGGTCAGTAACCTGACCCGATGCGAAATGAGGCCGGCTTCCTCGCCGAGGGCCCCCGCGTGGGCATACGGAACTTCACCCGCCAGGACTCCGAGGAGTTCACCGCCCTCGCCGCGGCGAGCCGCCCGCTGCACGCACCCTGGCTCTTCCCGCCCACCGACGCGGAGGCGTACGCGACGTACGCGGCCCGGCTCATCAACGACCCGGCCCGGCACGGCTTCCTGGTGTGCGAGCGGGACGGCGGCCGCATCGCCGGATTCATCAACATCAACAACGTGGTCGAGGGCGCCTTCCTGAGCGGAGCCATCGGCTACGGCGCCTTCGCCCCGGCCGTCGGGCGCGGCCTGATGAGCGAAGGCCTCACGCTCGTCACGCGGTACGCGTTCGGACCGCTCGCCCTGCACCGCCTCGAAGCGAACGTCCAGCCCGCCAACGAGGCCTCGATCAAGCTGGTCCGCCGGGCCGGATTCCGCCTGGAGGGCTACTCGCCGGACTTCCTCTTCATCGACGGGGCCTGGCGCGACCACGAGCGGTGGGCGATCACCAAGGAGATGACCGAGCGGAGCGAGGGAGCCGTCGGCCGACGCCGGGCGGGGACTAACGCCGCCGCTTGTAGTTGATCTTCATCGTGTCGAGGTCGGTCACGGTCGACCGCAGATCGCGGAACCCGTGACCGAGCGCCCCCAGCGCGGACTCCGCCCGGTCCTCGGCGATCGCACCGGCCATCTCCTCGCCGTCGGCGGCGTCCGAGACGACGGTGAACCGCCATGAGAAGTGCGTCAGCGCCCGGTCGTAGGCGAGCGAGCCTTCCTCGGTGAAGGTCATCGCGGTGAGCCCGTGGTCAGCCACCTCGGCGAGCAGCCGCGCCCGCGACGTCTCACTCAGCCCGTCCCATACGCCGCGCACGATGACCCGGTAGGTGTGCTGCTCGCTCATGTCCCGCTGTCCTTCCGTACCGCACGTCCGTTGCGGGTAGATCGTCGCTGACGGGCGGAAGGGTGTCGACCGATATTCCACGGGCCGCACATCATCCCGGCCTTTGCGCAATCCTGACCAGGGGGTCCCCTGGCCGTTGTCAGTGCCGCGGTGTTCCATGGTCATCGGGGGGTCGGCCGAAAGGGCTGCCGGGGCCCCGCACGAGGGAGTGAGGTTGCCTTGGCCACCACTGTGCGACGTGCCGTACTGACCCTGCCCGGCGCCCAGTTGGGCGAGCCGAACCCCCTGCCCGCGCTGCGGCCGCGCGACGAGACGCACCAACTCGACGAGCGGGCGCGCGAGGGGATGCCCCGGGACATGGCCCGCCAGATCGGGTACGAGCCGCTGGAGACGCTGCTGCCCGTGCGCGTGCTCGACGGCTACGGGCGGGAGCGGTCCACGGTCGAGCTGGACTCGATCGTGATCGAGAACGACCGGCTGCGCGCCACCGTGCTGCCGGGCCTCGGGGGCCGTGTCCACTCCCTCCTCCACAAGCCGACCGGCCGTGAACTCCTCTACACCAACCCGGTGTTCCAGCCCGCCGACTTCGCGCTCAACGGCGCCTGGTTCTCCGGCGGCATCGAGTGGAACATCGGCGCCACCGGCCACACCGCCCTGTCCTGCGCCCCCGTCCACGCGGCCCTCGTCCCGGCACCGGACGGCGGCGAGATGGTCCGCCTCTGGGAGTGGGAGCGGCTGCGCGACCTCCCCTTCCAGGTGGACCTCTGGCTCCCCGACGACTCCGACTTCCTGTACGTCGGCGTACGCATCCGCAATCCCCACGAGAAGACCGCACCCGTCTACTGGTGGTCCAACATCGCGGTCGAGGAGGGCGAGGGCACCCGGGTCGTCGCCCCGGCCGACGAGGCCTGGCACTTCGGGTACGACCACGCCCTGCGGCGCGTTCCCGTCCCGGCGTGGGACGGCGCGGACCGCACGTACCCGCTGCGCGGTGAGTACCCCGCCGACTACTTCTACGAAGTCCCCGACGGCGCCCGCCGCTGGATCGCCTCGCTGGACGAGAGCGGCCGGGGGCTCGTCCAGACCTCCACGGACACCCTGCGCGGCCGCAAACTCTTCCTGTGGGGCGCGGGGCGCGGCGGCCGCCGCTGGCAGCAGTGGCTGACCGAGCCGGGCACCTCCGGATACGCCGAGATCCAGGCGGGCCTCGCCCGCACCCAACTGGAGCACGTCCCGCTCGATTCGGGCGCGGAGTTCGCCTGGCTGGAGGCGTACGGACCGCTGTCCGCAGCGGGGCCGGTCGTGCACGGCGCCGACTGGCAGGCCGCCCGTGCCGAGGTGGCCAGCAGACTGGAGCAGGCTCTGCCACGCGCCGCGGTGGACGAGGCGTACGCCGCCTGGCGTCCGTACGCCGACGCCGAACCCGGCGAGCGCCTCGCCACCGGATCGGGCTGGGGCGCCCTCGAAGTCCTGCGTACGGGAATGAAGCTGCCGGGCACCCCCTTCCCCGAGGTGACGCTCACTCAGGAGCAGCGGCCCTGGCTGGAGTTGCTGCGCACCGGCCTCCTTCCGGAGCCGCGCAAGGTGACCCCGCCGGGACCCACCCTGGTCGCCCCGCACTGGCGCGACATGCTGGAGACGGCCTCCGCCGACCCGCTCACCGAATACCACCTGGGCGTCGCCCAGTGGCATGCGGGCGACCGCGCGCAGGCCGTCCGCAGCTGGGAGCGGGGCCTTCAACTCGCCCCGTCCCGCTGGCCGTTGCTGCGCTGCCTGGCCGTCGCGGACCGGCTGTCCGGCAACCCCGGCCGGGCCGCCGACCGCTACGCCGAGGCCTTCGACGACTTCTGCGAGGAGCGCAGGGAGGGCGCCCAGTGGACGGCCGCCTCCGCCGCGCTCGGCCGCGAAGTCATCGAGACGCTGCTGGCCGAGCATCGGCCCGAGGAGGCCCGAGCGGTCTGGGACCGGCTGCGGCCCCCGGTCCGCGACCGTGGCCGGTTCCGCCTCGTAGAGGCCCAACTCCTCCTCGCGGAGGGCAACCCGGCAGCCGCCCGCGCCCTCTTCGACACGGGCTTCGAGGTCGCCGACCTGCGCGAGGGCGAGGAGACCCTGAACGACGTGTGGACCCGTCTCACCGACGACCCGCTCCCCGACCGATACGACTACCGGATGCGGCCTGGCCCGGGCTAGGGGGTGCCCCCTGGCGGGCTGAGCGCGGGCTCGTTGTTCAGTGCGCCGGTTTGCGGTCCGCGTACTCGAAGACCGAGCCGTCGGGGTGGAGGGCGATCAGATTGCGGCCCACCGGGGTCGGGACCGGGCCCGCGATGATGCGGGCCCCGGCCTCGGTGAGGGTGGAGTGTGCCTCGTCCACGTCCGCCACCGCCACCGTCGCCGCCACCTTCCGCAGCACTTCGATCTCCTCTTCGGGCCCGCTCATCAGCAGGAAGCAGCCGACCGCGGCGACGGACACGCCGCTGCGGTCGAAGCGGAGCGCCCGAGTGCCGGTGACGCGCTCGTAGAAGACGATCGCGCTCTCCAGGTCGGCGACGCAGATGCGCAGCGTGGTTCCCAGGATGTCCATGCCCCGAAGCCTAGTTGGGCGAGATCGTCCGCGGCAGGCGATCGGGGTGCCCGGGGCGATGGCCCGTCCCTTGCGCGCCGCACCGGTGCGCTTCTCCCGGTCGTCCGGTCACACCCGGCACAGGATCTCGCCGTGCGGGACCATGAACCAGGCGTCGTCCCGCACGCCCCAGGCCCGCCAGGCCTCGGAGACCGCGGTCAGTTCGGCCGCCGTGGCATGTCCGCCGTCCACCGCCAGGCCCGCGTACCCGGAGGCGACCGTACGGTCCGCCCACAGCCCGCTCCACCAGGCGCGCTCCTCCTCGGTGGCGAAGCACCACGTACTAGCGGAGGACCTGATGTCGGTGTAACCGGCTTCCAGTGCCCAGGACTTGAGCCGCCGCCCGGCATCCGGCTCGCCGCCGTTGGCGCGGGCGACCCGGTGGTACAGCTCCAGCCAGCCGTCCAGCGCCGGCACCTCGGGGAACCAGGTGAACGCGCCGTAGTCGCTGTCGCGGACCGCGACGATCCCGCCCGGCCGGGTGACCCGGCGCATCTCGCGCAGCGCCAGCACCGGGTCACCGACGTGCTGCAGCACCTGATGCGCGTGCACGACGCAGAACGTGTCGTCCGGGAAGTCCAGCGCATGGACGTCGGCGACGGCGAACGACATGTTCTCCAGGCCGCGTTCGGCCGCGTGCGCGCGGGCCTGCTCGACGATGCCGGGCGCGTGGTCGACCGCCGTCACATGGCCGTCCGGCACCAGCGCGGCCAGATCGGCCGAGATGGTGCCCGGTCCGCAGCCGATGTCCAGGACCCGCATGTGCGGCTTCAGTTCACCGATGAGGTAGGCCGCCGAGTTGGCGGCGGTGCGCCAGGTGTGCGACCGCAGCACGGACTCGTGGTGGCCGTGGGTGTAGACGGCGGTCTCGCGCGCCGTTGCCCGAGGCGTCTCCTGCGACATGACCGGACTCCCTTTCGGTGAACTGCCCTGGTGGTACCGCCACTTTAGAGCGGCTGGCCGAATGTTGAGATACGTGTCTTGCTATCTGGACGCGCGTGCTGAGGCCCGGCGTGACATTCGAGCGGCCGGGCCCGGCCTGCCGCCGCCTCTCCTCAACCACCGCACGCGCCGCCGACCGCAGAGCCCCCCATGGGAATAGGTGGGGCACCGGACCGGGTTGTCCTCCCGCCAGGCAGTGATCAATTCGGGAGGGAATCATGAGCGATCTCGCCATCCAGTACGTGGGCGGCCCCACCGCCGTCATCGAGATCGGCGGGGTGCGGCTGGTCACCGACCCCACCTTCGACGCCCCCGGCGACTACCCGATCGGGCAGCGCAAACTGGTCAAGAGCGCCGGGCCCGGCATCGGAGCCGAGGAGATCGGCGTCCCCGACCTGGTGCTGCTCTCGCACGACCAGCACCCCGACAACCTGGACCGGTCCGGCCGCGACTACCTCGACCGGGCACCCGTCGTGCTCTCCACGGCCGCCGCGCACGGCAGACTCGGCGACCGCGTCACGGTGCTGCCCAACTGGGAGACGTACCGGACCGGGCGGTTGAGCATCACCGGCGTGCCCGCGCTGCACGGCCCCGACGGCAGCGAACCCGTGGTCGGCGAGGTCACCGGATTCGTCCTGCACGGGGACGGTCTGCCCACGGTGTACGTCAGCGGCGACAACGCCTCCCTCGACCACGTGCGCACCATCGCGGACCGCTTCGGCCCCGTGGACGTGGCCGTGCTCTTCGCGGGCGGCGCCCGCACCGCGCTGCTCGACGGCGACCTCACGCTGTCCAGCGCGGCCGCCGCCGAGGCCGCCGCGATCCTGGGCGCGCGGCACGTCGTACCGCTGCACTTCGAGCACTGGGCCCACTTCACCCAGGGCCCGGACACCCTGGTCGAGGCGTTCGCCGCGGCCGGGCTCAGCGACAAGCTGCACCTGCTCAAGCCGGCCGAACGCGTCACGCTGTAGCCGCCCGGCCCGGCGCAGCCCCGGCCGGCCGGGCACGTCGCCGGGTGCCACCCGGCGCTGCCCGCTTGAGGCCCGGCCGATGTGCGGGGATGGTGGGAGGCATGGATGAGCGCCGATCTGCCCTTCGCCACCACGCCGACGCCCTCGACCTCTTCGGCTCCCGGGTCCACCAGGTGCGCCAGGACCAATGGGGCGCCCCGACTCCGTGCACCGAGTGGACCGTACGGGATCTGGTCAATCACCTCGTGGCGGAGCAGCTCTGGGTGCCACCGCTGGTCAGCGAGCAGCGCACCATCGCGGACGTCGGCGACGCCTTCGACGGCGACGTGCTGGGTGAGGATCCCGTCGGGGCCTGGGACGGCGCCGCCGAAGGGGCCCGCGCGGCGTTCAAGGTGCGGGGGGCGATGGACCGTACGGTGCAGCTCTCCTACGGGCGCACGCTCGGCGCCGCGTACTGCGCCCAGATGATCACCGACGCCGTCGTGCACGCCTGGGACCTCTCGCGCGCGATCGGCGCCGACGAGCAACTCCCTGACGCGCTGGTCGACTTCGCGGCCCGCGAGGTCGCCCCGTACGCCGCCGGACTGTCCAAGACCGGCCTCTTCGCCGAGCCCGTGACCCCGCCGCCCGGAGCCGACGTACAGACGAAGCTGCTGGCTCTCCTGGGGCGGCGCGCCTGAGACGCCCGCTGGAACGGCGCACGTGCCCCGACCGGCCCCGGGCAGGCGAACCTCGTGCTTCGGACCGGAGGCGCGCCCGTGGGAGCGGCTGTCCGCTCCGGGCGTGCCACGCCGCCCGGCCGGTGCTCCCACGGCGAAAACCATCGGCCGCACCGTTTCAGGGAGCGCCGGCTGACCGCGCCCGGAGCGTACGCGAACCGATCGCCCAGGGCTCTCGCAGGCGGGCGCACAAGCGGCGGCCCGGGCCAAACCTCCGTATAAAGGCTTGAAAGGCATGGCTGGTGGTGCCGACAGGGCCGAGGAGGGAACGGCATGCAGGGGACGGTCGCCGAAGGCCGCGGCCCGGTGCGCTACGGGCCGCCCGCGCCCGGGCCCGGACTGCCCGTGCTCCCGGAACTCACCGCGCGGCTCACGGCCGGCGCGGGGCGCACCGAACCCGAGCCGCCCGGCGGCGGACCCGGACTGCGCGAGGCCGCGTGCGGCTACTGGCTGCGGCGCGCGCTGCCCACCGCACCGCACCGGGTCGTCGCCGCCCCGGGCGCCCAGCCCCTCCTGATCGCCCTGCTCGGCGCGTACGGCGGCGACGTGCTGATGCCGCGCCCGTGCCCGGCCTGGTGGACCCCGCAGGCCCGGCTGCTCGGCCGGCCCGCCTACCACGTGCCGACCCCGGCCGAATGCGGTGGCGTACCCGACCCGTACGCCCTGCTCGAAACCGTCCGCCGGGTACGCGCCGAGGGCGGCAGGCCCCGGCTCCTGCTGCTCTCCGTCGCCGACGACCCGACCGCGACCGTCGCGCCGCCCGAGACCATGCGCGAGGCCTGCGAGGCCGCCATCGGCGAAGGACTGCACATCATCAGCGACGAAACCTGGCGGGACACCGTCCACCGCCCCCACGAGACGATGCTGCTCAGCCCCGCCGAGATGTGCCCCGACGACGTGACCGTCCTGGCCGACCTCGGCGGCGCGTTCACCCCGCCCGGCTGGCCCGCCGCCGTCGCCCGCTTCCCCGACACCGCGCCCAGCGACCAGCGCCGGGCCCGCACCCTGGACATCCTCACCGCGCTTGGCGCCGTCGTCGCCGCGCCGGTCGCCGCGGCCGCCGCGCTCGCCCTCACCGAACCCCCGCCGGTCGCCGACCGGACCCGGCGGGCGGCGGCACTCCACGCGCGCGTTGCGGCCGCCGCCCACCACGCCGTACTCGATGCCGGCGCCATCGCCCGGCCCCCGCAGGCCGGCCGCCACCTCTACGCCGACCTCGGCCCCTTCCGCACCCGCCTCGCCGCACACGGCGTCACCGACTCCATGGAACTGGAGGACTACCTCACGGCCCGCCTGGCCGCCCCCGTGCCCGGCGGCCACCGCTTCGGCGACGAACTCGGCGCGCTCCGCGTCCGTCTCGCCACCGGCCCGCTGCTCGGCGCGACCCAGGAGCAGCGCCTGGCGTCCCTCGACGCGCCGGACCCGCTGCAACTGCCGCACGTACACGAGGCGTTGGGCACGCTCGCGGCCGCCCTGGCGGAACTGCGCGACCCCTGAGCCGTACCGGAACGCATGGCCCGCACCACCGCCGGCCCGCACCTCGGTGATCCGCAGCCCGAGCCGTTTGAGCCCCGGCACCGCACGCGTCGCGCCCACCGGCACGATCAGCTGGGTGCTGGGTGCTGGGTGCTGGGTGCTGGGTGCTGGGTGCTGGGTGCCGGGTGCCGGGTGCCGGGCGCCAGCCGCGCCAGGGAGGGCAGGTGCAGATGGTCGGCGTGCAGATGCGAGACGAGCACGGCGTCGGCCACCGCGGCCTCGCGCGGCGGCACCGCGCCCCGGTGCCGCCGCGGATGCGGGAGGCGGCGCGCGAAGAGCGGATCGGTCAGCAGTGGTACGCCGCCGTCCTCGATCGTGCAGGTGGCCTGATCCCACCAGGTGACCTCCACCGGCGCGCAGTCCCCTCCTCGGCTCGACGCTCGTTGACGTCGAGCCCAGGTCGACGGGCGGGAGTAGGGTCGCCCCACGACGGCTCATACAGGGGGACGGCCATGGACGACGTACGGGTGGCGGCGATCGCCAGCCTGACCCCGCTCGAAGAACTCGATCTCGATCCCTTCCTGGTGGACACCCGCAGCCAGCACGAGATGTGCGCGCGCTGGGCGGCCGGCCGGGGATACGTGGTCACCGCGCAACTGCTCTTCTACGGTCTGCGTCCGGACCACGCCGGCCTCTGGACGGATGTCGACGCGGGCCGTGTCGATGTGTTCGTGGCGCCCAACGAGCGTGTCCTGGCACGGGCGTTGACGTCCGTGCCGGAGTTCTCCGCCGAGTGCGAGCGGCGCGGCGTGCGCCTGGAGACGGCCGGCCTTGACGAGCCCGCCTACGACGCGACGCACAAGGCGCACATCCACCGGCGCCTGTCGATGCCCACCGCCGGTTACGACGGCTGCTGACCTCCCCCGCGCCGCACCACCTGTGACCGTTTGCGCCCTTATGGCAGGGTGGCTGGGGCGGCGCGGGCGCGTTCGGCCCGCTCAGCGCGCTGGTCTGGTCGTTCGTCGTGCGGGACCGGGTGGCCCTCGTCCTGACGGCGGCCGCCCGGCGCGGCCCCCGCAACCGTTCCCGCGCCGGATACTTCGCCTACTTCTCGGACCCGGCCAACGCCGTCCGCGCCGCAGGCTCCTTCATCGCCGAGGTCGGCCGCTCAGACAGTCTGGCTGAACGCCACGAAGGCGCTCCACGAGCTAGCCGAGACGTTCACGGTGCCCGCGCCGTGATCCTTGGTGTCACGGACCAGGACAACCCCAGGCTGGTTGTCGGCAACCTCGATGCAGTCGTTGCTTCCGCCACCGCTGTAGGTGGACTTGTGCCAGTTGGGGGTCATCTCGCTCACTTCGACCTCTTCAGTGCTTCGTTGATCCGGTCCGTGGTCACCTCAGTCGTCAACGCGCTTGCGGCGAGCCGATCATAGACTTTCTGGAACCTCAGCACCGTGTCTACATCTTCGCTGTAGTTCCCGATGTCGAAGCCCTCTGTGTAGGCACCCCGGGCGCCGTCTGGATGCGTCAGGATGTAAAGCGTACCCATGATGTGACCCGCTCCGGACGGCAAAACTTGGATGCTGACGTTCGGCGTCTCCTGGGCCTGTAGGAGGCGTTCGAGCTGCTTGAGGGTCGCCTTGTGCAAGACGCCCTCGTCCAACACCGCTGACATCCAAGGCGGGTTGCTTCGCTCCCAGACCCTCTGTCGAGCCATGCGCTGGTCAACGTACGAGTCGATGTCAGTTGGGTCGCCCGCTTGCCCAGACAGCATCAGCTCTCGTGCGTAGTCCGGCGTCTGTAGGAGACCAGGCACGACGAGCCCAACAGCATGGATCATGCTGGCCTCTTCCTGGCGACGCAGGAACGGCTTCGCGTAGTCCCGAACCGTCGCCTGCTCCAGGATCCGGATCAGGTTCACCAGGGAGTCACGCGGCAGGCCGAGTGTCACTTCGAGCTTCTGGGCGAGGCCCCTGTCAGGCGGCACCTTGCCCGTCTCTACTTCGGAGATCCGCGACTGACTGACGAAGGCCCGCGCAGCTAGGAACGTCTGCGACCAGTCATGACCCTCGAACTTGACCTTGGCCCTTGCCAGTCGGGCCTCCTGCACCTGGTTCCCGATGTACTGCTCCAGACCCTGGCTGGGGTCTGGCTCACTAACTCGTGGCATATGCCGTTTACCTCGATCGGACTCCGATACCCACCTGCTGGTGATCGTACCCGCGACGCGGAACTCTATTACCAGGTAAGGGAGTTCAGGCCAGAGGAGAGCGAACATGTGGGCGAGTCAGGTGCCACAGCCGAAGCAGATCGAGCTGGGGCCTCCCCCGGTGTGCACTGCACTCGGCCAGGCCGTCAATGAGTGGCCCGCCTGCAAGTGCCCTCGCTGCAAGCCCAAGAGGGCGTTCCTCTCCGCTCTGCGGAAGATCAACGACAGGCGTGGTCAGTGAGCACTAGGGGAACAGCGGACGACTGGTCTGACATCGCCGCGCAGCTCCGGACCATGCGGCGCGAGTTCACTGGCGTCCTGGAGGCCGACGACGAGCAGGTCCAGGAGCTTCGCTCGGCCTTCCACGCAGCACACTCCATCGCCTTGAAGAAGGTGGAGGAGATCCGGCACGACAGGACCGTGGAGTGATGAACAAGATCGCCATGTTCCTGACTGTGGTCACCATCAGCGCGTTCTTCGCAGCCGTATGGATCAAGCACAACCCGTAGATTCCCGGCCCTGGTAGTCCACCGAAGAGAATGAAGTGGTTCCCAGCCACCAGGGTTCGGGGCAAGCCCCTCCTCCTGCTCTACGCCAACGGACTTCACACTCTGGCTCTGGTGGAAGGAGGTTCCCAGCCAGTTCCGGCAAGGAGGAGCAGATGGCCAAGCAACCCAGGAGAGCCGACCCATGTACTCATCGAACCAACCGCTAGGCCTACGCCGAGCCGCTATCGAGACGATCCAGGTAGTGGAAGGGTGCGGGCTGTGCAGCGTCGCTATCGCTCAGCTTCGCCAGGCCAAGCGAGATCGCAACGCTTCGCAGGAAGTAGACGCACGGGTGACGCTGCGACGCCACTTGCGCGAGGCCCACGACAAGGTGATGCCGCTGTTCACTGAGTGAACGTGCGCATACGGCTGACCTAGGTACGCCCAGAGGAGCCATGGCAGCAACTGGTGGTGGCGCATGGACGTGCATGGTGTGCTTCTACCGCTGGTACCCCTGATGAGCGGAGGAGCCTCAATGGACGACGATGCGAGCCTTGATCGGATTCTTCAGGCGGCGGTCAAGGACAGCGGTGACGAGGCCCTGCGTTGCCGGAACTGTAATGCCGCGCTGGTGATCACGGTCAAGGAGGCCATCGCCGAACAGGGCAAGGGCCTGCCAGCGGTCCAGGTGAAGGCCCACTGCCCAACAGGCTGCAAGGAGCCGCTGTATCGAACCAGCTAGCTCTCACCGGACAGAATGGCCCCTGCCTCGATCTTCAGCGGCAGGGGCTCTTCCATGCCGACAGGGCCCAAGTCCCTTTGCCGGCTGGGATCTCAGCCTCTAACTTGATCTTTCACCTGTGCGGCGGGGTCTTGGGTTGGTTGTCTCCTTCGCTGGTTGCTTGGGTGGCCGTGTTGTGTGGGGCGTGTAGCCATGACTGGTCTGTCGTGTTCATGTCCGTTGGGTCGTGCGCTACCCTCTGGCCGTGATCCGCGCTGACAAGAGATTCATAGTGGGCGGTATCGGGCTGCTCGTGGTCGCCGTGTTCGCCAACAGCGGCGGCGCCATTCTCGCCATCATGGGGGCCGGGTTGCTCGCCATTGGCGTCGTGCTGAACTGCCTGAGGCACAAGTAGACGCGAGCTTCCCGCTGACCGTGCGAGGCCCCGGTTCGGCCGAAGGGGGAACGGAAATGACGGCACGTGACGATCAGGGTGAGACGGGTCGCGACGTTGAGGCAAAGCGCTGCCAAGTATGTGGCAGACCGGTGGTCTGGCGCCTGGAGAGCAACGACCTCTGCCCGGAGCGGGGCGGCCCGTGCGTTCCGCCCCCCTGGCCAGTCCCCGACGACCCGGATGAGTGGAACGCGGAACGATTCAGGCTGGACCGCCCCTGAGAGGGCATCAATGGCCCCAGCGGAGTCGGCCCGCCTCGGCTGCGCGTACCACGTACACGGGAACCGCCGATCAGGAGTCCACTCGGGTCCCTCCCTGTCAGGGGGTTCCGCACGATCCCCTGCTAGCGGTCGCCGGGGGAGGAGCATCTTCGGTCTCAGGCGCGACACGCCGGACGAACGAGGGCGATTTGGAGCCATGTTTTGAGTGCCTGAACATGTCTCCATGCACCACCGCACCCCCTCTGACCTGCAAGTACAGCCAGAGTACAAGTTTCGGCTCAATCTCCCTACAGCGACCGCTCTGGTCATGGGCAACATCATTGGCGGCGGAATCTTCCTGCTCCCCGCCTCCGTCGCGCCCTTCGGGACGATCAGCCTGGTCGCGTTCGCCGTCCTCACCGCAGGTGCGATCGCGCTCGCGCTGGTCTTCGGCCGGCTCGCCGAGCGCCACCCGCAGACCGGCGGCCCCTACGTCTACGCCCGCGAGGCCTTCGGCGACTTCGCCGGGTTCCTCGCCGCCTGGTCGTACTGGATCACCACCTGGGTCTCGAACGCGGCCCTCGCCGTCGCGGCCGTCGGCTACCTCGACGTGCTCATACCCGTGCAGCACTCCAAGGCCGCCACCATCACCGCGGCCCTGCTGCTCCAGTGGCTCCCGGCCCTCGCCAACCTCGCGGGCACCCGGTACGTGGGCGTGGTCCAACTCGTCTCCACCGTCCTGAAGTTCGCCCCGCTGCTGCTGGTCGCCGTGGGCGGACTGTTCTTCTTCGACCCGGCGAACCTCGGGCCCTTCCAGGCCGACGGGCAGTCCGGGCTCGGCGCCATATCCGCCTCCGCCGCGATCCTGCTCTTCAGCTACCTCGGCGTCGAGTCCGCCGCCGTCAGCGCGGGCGAGGTCCGCGACCCGCGCCGCAACGTCGGCCGCGCCACGATCCTCGGCACCGTGGGCGCCGCCGTGATCTACCTCCTGGGCACGCTTTCCGTCTTCGGTACGGTCCCGCACGACAAGCTCACCGCCTCCACCGCCCCCTTCACCGACGCCGTGAACTCCATGTTCGGCGGCTCCTGGGGCGGCACCGCGGTCGCCCTGGCCGCCCTCGTCTCCATGGTCGGCGCACTCAACGGCTGGACCCTGCTGAGCGCCCAGACCCCGTACGCCGCCGCCAAGGACGGCCTCTTCCCGAAGGTGTTCGCGCAGAAGAAGCGCGGCGTTCCGACGGTGGGCGTGCTGGTCACCGCGGTCCTCGCCTCGCTGCTTACGGTCTACAACTACACCGCCGGATCCAAGGGCGTCTTCGAGACCCTGGTCCTGGTGACGACCTTCACGGCGACCGTCCCCTACCTCCTGTCGACCGCCGCCCAGATCTACTTCCTCGTCTCCGGCCAGTCCGAGCGCGTGCACCGCTCCCGCCTCATCCGCGACGGCGTCCTCGCGGCCGGGGCCTTCGGCTTCTCGATGTGGCTCGTCGCGGGCTCCGGCTACGAGGCCGTCTACCAGGGCGTGCTGTTCCTCTTCGCGGGCGTCCTGGTCTACGCGTGGATGGCGGGCCGAAAGCAGCACGCGTAAGCGCGCGGCGAGCCTGGAGCGCTCTCACGCCTTCGCCGCGCGGGCCAGTTCCAGCGCGTACTCCGGCCACCATGTGCCCGCCGCCGGGCCGCCGCGGCAGGTGCCGTCCGATGTGCCGGGGCGCTTGATCCACAGATAGGCGTCGATCAGCGCGTCCCCGGTGCTCGCGGTGGGCGGGACGCCCAGGGCCCGCCCGGGGGGATTGCACCAGGACTCGCTGCCGGAGTAGGGGCCGTTGCCGTTGCGGCTGGTGTCGACGACGAAGTGCTTGCCGCCGAGCGCGGCCGACAGGCGGTGGCCGTACTCGGCGCTGGACGCGTTCGTCTGGAACGCGGACACATTGAGCGAGAACCCGTCGGCCCGTCCGATGCCCGCCTCCCGCAGTGTTCGCGACAACTTCCCCGTGTCGGTGATCCACCCGGAGTGCCCAGCGTCCAGGTACACCTTCGTCGCGGGCCCGCGCTTCAACTGCCGGACGGCGTAGGCGAGTAGGGACAGGCGCTCCTCGGAGGGGGCCTTTGAGCAGCCGTCCAGGAGGTGCGCGATCGCGTCCGGCTCGACGATCACGACGGCCGGGCGCTCCCCGATGCCGCGCGCGAAGGCATCGACCCACGACTCGTAGGCGGCCGCGTCCTCGGTGCCGCCCTGCGAATGGCCGCCGCAGTCGCGATGGGGAATGTTGTACGCCACGAGCACCGGCACGCGTCCGGCGAGGGCGGCGGCGCCGGTGAGTCCCCGTACTGACTGCTCGACCCCTTCGGGGGGCGGCCACTCCGCCTGGGGCCGCAGCGAGATCCGCTCCATCAGCGCCGCGTCCGCGCTCCGGCCGGCCAAGCGCCACTGTGCGGCCTGCGCGGCGGCGGAGGTCGTGGGGTTCACCCAGTACGGGCCGGGGTACGCGTCGCCGGGCAGTGACCGGGGCATGGCGCACCCGAGCGAGAGCGCGAAGGCGAGCGCCGCGACACACCGGCGCACACGGGAACATGACCTGCCGGACATGGGACTCCAGGGATGCCGAACCCATCGATCGGGCAGATCTTGCCACCCGAGGCCTGCCATGTGCCCGGATCCGGGGCCGTCCGGGCGAACGGGCGTGTACGGAAAGCCTGCATTCCGTCGGCTCTCCAGGCGAGCCGGGCATCCCGTCAGCTCTCCAGGAGGCGTGCGACGGCCCGCTCGGACCAGCGCCCCGCCGCCCCCGGGCACGCCGCCAGATAGGCGGCCACCGTGTCGCCGTCCCAAGTACCCATGTCCAGCAGGCCAGTTGCCAGGTTTTTGAGGTAGGCCTCCGAGGGAGCCGTCCAGACGACCTCGTCCATGCGCCAGGGGGCGGTGAGCGTGAGCACGGGCACCCCGTCGATCCGGCCGGTACGGACGAGGGTCTCGTACCGCCCGGTGCCCAGTACGGATCTCCCCGTGCTCAGCACCTCGCCGAGGTCGAGATCGGCTCCGGGCTCCCGGTACATCTCCTGCGCCGCGATGTCGGCGAACTGGCCCGCCGAGACGAGGTGGGCGCGAGCCAGCACGCGGCCCTCCGCCAGTGGGTCGTAGAAGGCCCGGCCGCCGCCCCACACCG
The DNA here is from genome assembly GCF_044458185.1 of Streptomyces sp. NPDC050485. Lineage (NCBI taxonomy): Bacteria > Bacillati > Actinomycetota > Actinomycetes > Kitasatosporales > Streptomycetaceae > Streptomyces > Streptomyces sp. NPDC050485. The sequence continues at coordinate 162,897 of NZ_JBITHR010000012.1, forward strand.
GGGACCGGGTCGCGAAGTAGAGCGCCCCACGCAGCTCCACCGGTACGGACTCGGCGGGCAGGCGACGGTCCCGGCAGCCCGGGTACGTCCTGGCCGCCCCCGATGGCCGCCCGCCCTCGATGTAGCGGGCGAGCCGGTCGAGCCGCATGTTGGAGCCGTAAGAGGCGTACCAGATCGGCTCGTTCGAGCTCCCCGGGCACGCGGTCGGCATGCTGTCGTCCATCGCATTACCTCGCTGGTAATCGACCCGTCGGGCGCCGCCCGGCAGAGTTGCGGACATCGGGACCCGGGCGGCGCACTCCGGTCGGGTCCCGAGCTTCTGACCAGTCACCACGTACCCCACGGAGGAAGATCGCCATGTCCCAGAACCGCTACGAGACCGCCGTCGCCCGCTACTTCGAGGCCTGGAACGCCGGTTCCGCCGAGGAGATCGCCAAGGCCGTCGCCGCCGCGTGGACCGAGGACGGGTCCTACACCGACCCGCTCGCACAGGTCGCCGGGCACGACGGGGTCGCCGCCGTGATCGCCGGGGCGCACGCCCAGTTCCCCGGGTTCGAGTTCCGGGCGATCGGCGCCGTCGACGGCAACCACGACATCGCCCGGTTCGGCTGGGAGCTGGTGTCGGTCGCCGACGGGTCGGCGCCGGTCGCCGGGTTCGATGTGATCATCCTCGCCGAGGACGGCCGGATCCGCTCCGTCGCCGGGTTCCTGGACCGCGTACCGCCCATGGCATAGCGCCTTGTCCAAGCCTCGTCCGGATCAGGCGCTCTGCGACTGAAGGTACTTCGCCGTCTCCGGGTCGGCCGGCAGGAACGTCTCGATGGCCAGCTCGGAGACGGTGACGTCCATCGGCGTGTTGAACGTGGCGATGGTCGATATGAAGGACAGCACCGTGCCGCCGTGTTCGATGCGCAGCGGCAGTGCGAAGGGGAACACCGGATGGCTTCCGGCCTCGCCCGGCTCCTCCCGGGCGGCCGGCACCGGGTGGGCGGCGACCTCCTCGTACAGCTCGCGCAGCGAGTCGCTGCGCAGCAGCGCGATCTGCCGTTGCATCTGTTCGAGGAGATGGCCGCGCCACTGCGGCAGATTGCGGATGCGCGGGGCGAGGCCCTCCGGGTGGAGCGTCAGCCGCATCGCGTTCACCGGCGGCGCGAGCAAATGCCCCGCCACGCCTTCCAGCAGCATCTCGATGCCGCGGTTCGCGGCGAGCACCGTGTACGTCGCGTCGACCATCAGCGCCGGGTACGGATCGTAGGCCCGCAGCAGCCGCTCCATGCCCTCCCGCAGCGAGCTCATCGACGGGTCGTCGAGCGGGGTCTGCGCATAGTGCGGGGCGTAACCGGCCGCCAGGAGCAGCGCGTTGCGCTCGCGGACCGGCACGTCCAGGTGCTCGGCGAGGCGCAGGACCATGTCCTCGCTCGGGCGGGACCTGCCCGTCTCGATGAAGCTGATGTGCCGGGCCGAGGAGTCGGCGCGCAGCGCGAGTTCCAGCTGGCTGATCCGGCGCTGCTCGCGCCAGCCGCGCAGCATCGGCCCTACTCCGGTTTCGAGTGCGGCAGTTGTCATAGCTCAGACACTAACCCGCTCCACTGACAACGCCCCCGGACGCCCCGAACCCTGCCCCGCGCGGCGCCGCACCGCCCAGCCCGCGAGGACCGCGCAGGCGGCGGCCGCGTACGCCGTCGTCGCCACGGGGAAGCCCGGCGCGACCGGTGCCGTCACATAGGCGGTCGCGGTCGCCGCCGCGACGGTGAGCCACTCCCACCGCCCGTCGAGCGCCACCAGCGCGACCAGGAGCAGCGCGTACCAGGAATAGCCGGGGGTGAGCAGCAGAAAGGACCAGCCGAGCAGCAACAGCCCACCGGACCAAGGGCGTTCGGCGTCCCCGCGTCGCACGACGTACCACGTCACCAGGAGCAGCGCGGCCGCCGTGACCGGCAGGGACCAGCTGTCCGGGAGCAGCAGGCGCAGCAGCGCGAACCGGCCCCGCGTCGACGGGTCGTCGTACCCCTCCTCCTGGGTGTAGCCGCCGAGGTAGCCGAACACCGAGGAGTGCGAGGCGAGCGCGTACGGAAGGTAGGAGAGCGCGATCACGCCGACCACCGACAGGAGCACGGCCACCGGGCGCCGCCGCAGCACCGCGGGCAGTACGACGGCGGGCAGCAGCTTCACCGCGACGCCCGCACCGAGCAGAGCCCCGCCAGCCGCGGCACGCAGCCGCCCGACCGAGGAGCCGGACCCGCCCGTCAGCACGCCGAGCCCGGCGACCGTCACCAGCACCGCCAGGACGTCGACATGGGCGTTGTTGACGGCCTCCACGGGAACCGCCGGACACCACGCCCAGTACGCGGCGCCCGCCACGGAGCCCGGCATCCCGTCCGGAGCGCGGCGCCGCAGCACCCGCAGCAACCCGAGCGTGGTGCCCACCGCGCACAGCGCACCGCCGATCTGGAGCGGTTCGAGACGGGCGGAAGGCGGTGAGACCTCGTCCACCAGCAGGAAGTACACCTCCGCCACCGGCGGGTAAATGGTGTGTACGGAAGGCCTGTTGAGGCGGGTGCAGCCGCCGTCCACCGAGGCCCGGTCCGGCAGCGAGCACTGGGCCCGGCCGGTCGGGAACAGCCAGCTGTCGCGCAGCCCGCTCAGCGCGCGGTCGCCCGGCGCATGGTCGTACGGGGAGATCCCGGCCGCCTGCACCCGGCCGTCCCAGGCGTACCGGTAGGCGTCGGTGCTGGTGCGCGGGGGAGCGAGGAGGCCGGTCGCGGCGACGGCGATGCCACCCGCGACGATCAGCGCGGCACGGTGACGGACCGGCACCCTCCGCACCGACCGGGTGGCCGCGGCGAACAGCAGCCAGGCGGCCGCGTACCACCACGAAAGCCCGCCCGGATCGGAGGCATGGCGGTCGTAGCGGATGGTGAACACGAGCACGGCGACGAGTGCGGCGAGCAGGGCGGCGGTGCGTACGGTACGTCCATGGGTCACCCCGCGAGCCTCGCAGCTCGGAGCCGCTCCGTACGGCAGGCCGCCCCCGCCGTCCGCGAACCGTAAGGTTCGGTGGACGACGGGGGCGGATCAGGAAGGGTTGGTTACTGCCAGCCGCCGTACGGAACGGTCAGGATTTCCAGCCCGTGTCCGGACGGATCCGGGAAATACACCCCGCGGCCGCCGTCGTTGTGATTGATCTCGTTGGGCCGCTGCTGGAACGGATCCGCCCAGTAGGGAAGATTCATCGCCTTGATCCGGCCGAATGTCGCATCGAATTCCTCCTCGGACACGAGGAATGCGTAATGCTGCGCCGTAATCGGGGTGTCCTCGGGGGCCGTCGCGAAGTCGAGGGTGACTCCGTTGCTGGTCTCGACGGGGATGAACGGTCCCCATTCCTTGCCGACCGCAAGGCCCAGAACCTCCGCCAGGAATTCGGCGGAGACCCGCTTGTCTCGGGAGTGGACGATCGTGTGATTCAACTGTACTGACACGGTGGAATGCCTCCAACAGGCATCTCACAGACACCTCCATGTCTCACCCGGCCGGTGACCGACACGCGATGCTGCCCGAAGATCGTAACCACATATCCGTGCCTCTGTCACGGTACGGATTGCGTCACGGCATTCCCGTGCCGGGCGGCGGCGTTCGCGAACCGTAAGGTGTCGAGCCCTCCTGAACCGCGGTCGGCCGGGGTGGGATGGAGCCATGAAGCCACGACTTCCCGCGCTGCGGCCGCCCGTCTTCAAGGGCAGGCTGCACGATGCGCGTACGGCGACCTCGACCGGCCGCTGGCTGGGTGTCGCGATCGCGGTGTGCTTCGGCACCGGACTGATCAGCCACTACCTCCAGCATCCGCCCGGATGGCTCGCGGACACCCTGCCCAGCAGACCCGTCTGGGGGTACCGGTTCACCCAGGGCCTGCACATCGCGGCCGGTATCGCCGCGATTCCGCTGCTGCTCGCCAAGTTGTGGACGGTGTACCCGAAGCTGTTCGCGTGGCCGCCGCTGCGTTCGGTGCGCCACGCGCTGGAGCGGCTCTCGGTGGCGGTCCTCGTCGCGGGCGCGGTCTTCGAACTGCTCACCGGGCTTCTGAACACGGTGCAGTGGTACCCCTGGCCGTTCTCCTTCGTGCCGGTGCACTTCGCGGTGGCGTGGCTGCTCGCCGGGGCGCTGCTGCTGCACGTGGCCGTCAAGTACCCGGAGATCAGAGCGCATTGGGGCAGCACATCGCCCGGCACGCTGTCGCTTCCCGCAGCCGACGGCCCCGACCGGCGCTCCTTCCTGACCGGAGTGGCGGCCGCCGCCGGCGCGGTCACCCTGACCACCGTGGGCCAGTCCTTCACCCCCCTGAAGTCCTTCGACGTGCTCGCGCCGCGCCACCCCGACCACGGCCCGCTGGGACTCCCGGTCAACCGGACCGCGACGGCGGCCGGCGTCGGCCACGTCGACGTCGGCGCCTACCGGTTGACGGTGCTGGGGCCACACCCGTACACCCTCACCCTCGCCGAACTCGCCGCACTCACCCAGCACGAATCCGTCCTGCCCATCGCGTGCGTCGAGGGGTGGAGCAAGTCCGCCCACTGGACGGGTGTGCGCGTGACCGACCTGCTGCACAGGGCCGGCGCGCCACCCCATGCGCGGATCCGCGTGGTGTCGCTGGAGCAGTACGGCGCGTACCGGGTGACGGAGATGGGCCGCGAGTACGCCCACGACCCGCTCACCCTGCTCGCCCTGAAGCTCAATGGGCAGACCCTCACCCCGGACCACGGCTACCCGGCCCGCATCATCGCGCCGAACCGTCCCGGCGTGCTCCAGACCAAGTGGGTCACCCGGCTGGAGGTGCTGTGATGCGAACGGTCCTTGGAGCGGCGGGAGTTGCCCTGATGGCGCTCGGTGGCCTGCTGGTCTGGGAGCAGACCACGCACTGGGACGTCCTGGTCTGGCTGGCCGGGGCCGTCGTCCTGCACGACGGGGTGATCGCGCCGCTCGTCCTCGTCGCGGGCCTGTTGATCAGCGGCCTGAAGATCCGCGGCCTGCTGCGCGGCACCCTGCTGACCGCGGGCTGTCTGACCCTGGTCGCCCTGCCGGTGCTGCTCCGCCCGCTGCCGACGGCCAACTCGACCGTCCTGCCGCTGGATTACGTACGCGGCCTGCTGGTCTCCCTCGCGGTGGTGGCGGCCCTCGCGCTGCTGCTCGGGGCGGCGCGCCGGGCCAGGGGGTGGTGGACGACGCGCAGGCCGCGCGCTTCTGGCGACTGATGCGGGGGAGCGCGGGACGGGCTCCGGGATCAGCCCGGGGCGGGCGAAGCCACTCGCATCGGCGCCGCCGCGTCCCACACGCTCTGGAACGCGAGGCGCAGACAGGCCGCGAGTGCCGGATGCTCGATGTACAGGGCGGTCGTGGAGCCGGTCCCCGCCACCGGGTCCGGCATGTCGCACAGCACCAACGAGGCGTCCGCGATGACCAGTTTCAGCGGAAGGCGTTCCGTGAAGCGGGCCTCCTCCCCGGCCTCGGCGAAGCGCCGCACGTTCTCCAGCACCTCCTCGTCGGCCAGCGCGTCCTGCGTGTACACCGCCCGCACCGTGCCCTTGGCGCGCCTCAGCCGCCGAGTCGCCTTGATCCCACTGGTGTTGGCGGCCGGCGCCACGAACGGGGGCATACAGAAGGTGAGGAGTTCGGATCCGGCCTGCTCCTGGATGTCCGCGAAGCGCTCGGCGATCTGCCGCTGATCGCGCAGCACCTCGATGTAGTCGAGCGGATCGGTGAGCGCCCGGCCGTCCGCCCACAGCGGAAGCAGCACTGAGGTGAGCCCCGCCGACAGCCTCTCCAGCCGTTCCAGGGACTCCCTTTGGCGGTGCATCAGCCGGGTGAGCGCGAGCTCCGGGGCGACCGCGGTGAACGTGGCGACCCGGCCCCGGTGGGCCACCGCGAGCCGGGCGCGGACCAGCCCGTCGAGCACGTCGTAGATGCGCTGCCGGGGCACCTCGGCCTCCCGTGCCACCTGCGCCGCCGTGTACGAGTCGCGCCTGACCAGGGCGAGGTAGACCCGCGCCTCGTAGCGCGAAAGTCCCAGCTCGACAAGGTCGTTGACCGACTCCTCATCATGCTCCATGCACGTCCTCCTCGGCTTGCTGCCCGCCACCGTATACACGTACACCCGGCTCGGAGCGGCTCCGAGATCCTTTGGACTTCCCGGTCGGTTCACCCGGTGATCCATCCCCTTTCGAGGGAAAGGCTTTGCCTGCGGCTTACCAACGGGCTGTTGTCGCCCCCGACAGCCGTCGCTACCTTCAATCGTGCCACCACTGAAGCGGGTGGCAGTTTCGCGAGGTGTCGTTGTCATGCACCGATCATGCAAGCCGCCGTGCGCCGACCAGGTAAGGCCGTCGTGTGCTGATCACGAGCAGCGGCAAGGTTCCGATCACGCAACGCCGCACGAGCTGACCGCGCCAACCCGCACGAGCTGATCGCGCAACGCCGCACGCGCTGATCACGCACAGCCGCACCAGTCGATCACGCGCACTGCCGATCGCACCGCACCCGCACCGCCGATCGCATCGCACAGGCACCCGCGATCGGACCGCACGTACCGCCGATCGCATCACACACGTACTGCCGAATGCGCCGGATCCACCCCGTCGAACACCCAGACACCGGCACCTCCGCTCGCCCTGATCCGGCGAACCAATCCCCCATGGAGGGCAGTTCCTTGTACTCGAAGAGACCCTTCGGCCTCGCCAGACTGACCGGCAGCGTCTCCACGGCCGTTCTGTCAGCCGTGGCCCTGGTCACCGGCGGACTCATCGCCGCGGCCCCGTCCGTCGCCGCGGCCGCCCACTCCGGCAGCCAGCCCGCCAACACCCAGCGGCTGTGCGCCCAGCCCGCCAAGGCCGGGATGATGGCCTGCCTGGCACTTGCCCGCACCGATGTGCAGCACCACCTCGGCATATCCCCGGCCGCCGCACCCTCCGGCTACGGACCCACCGATCTGCAGAGCGCCTACGCTCTGCCGGCCACTGCCGGATCCGGTGCGACCGTGGCGATCGTGGATGCCCAGGACGACCCCAACGCCGAGTCGGACCTGGCCACTTACCGCTCGCAGTACGGACTGCCCGCCTGCACCACCGCCAACGGCTGCTTCAAGAAGGTCGACCAGAACGGCGGCACCAGCTACCCGACCGCCGACTCGGGCTGGGCCGGCGAGATCTCCCTCGACGTCGACATGGTCAGCGCCGTCTGCCCGCAGTGCCACATCCTGCTCGTCGAGGCGACCAGCGCCTCCATGGCCGACCTCGGCACCGCCGTGAACCGCGCGGTCACCATGGGCGCCAAGTACGTCTCCAACAGCTACGGCGGCAGCGAGGACGCCACCGACCCCACCTCGGACTCCAGCTACTTCAACCACCCGGGTGTCGCCATCACCGTCTCCTCCGGTGACAGCGGCTACGGCGTCGAGTACCCGGCCGCCTCCCAGTACGTCACCTCCGTCGGCGGCACCTCGCTCAGCCGCGCCAGCAACTCCCGTGGCTGGTCCGAGTCGGTCTGGGGCACCAGCTCCGGCGGCCAGGGTGCCGGTTCCGGCTGCTCCGCGTACGACCCGAAGCCGTCCTGGCAGACCGACACCGGCTGCTCGAAGCGCACCGTCGCCGACGTCTCCGCGGTCGCCGACCCCGCCACCGGCCTTGCGGTGTACGACAGTTACCAGGCGACCGGCTGGAACGTGTACGGCGGCACCAGCGCCTCCTCGCCCATCATCGCGGGCGTGTACGCCCTCGCCGGCACCCCGGCCGCGAACACCAACCCGGCGTCCTACCCGTACGCCCACGCGTCCTCGCTGAACGACGTCACCTCGGGCGCCAACGGCAGCTGCAGCCCGAGCTACCTGTGCACGGCGGGCCCGGGCTACGACGGCCCGACCGGCCTCGGCACCCCCAACGGCACCGCGGCCTTCACCGGCGGCACCAGCACCGGCAACACCGTCTCGGTGGCCAACCCCGGCAGCCAGTCGACCCAGGTCAACACCGCGGCCTCGCTCCAGATCAAGGCCACCGACTCGAACAGCAGCCAGTCGCTGACCTACAGTGCCACCGGGCTCCCGGCCGGGCTGTCCATCAACGCCTCCACCGGCCTGATCTCCGGCACCCCGACCGCCGCCGGTTCCTCCAGCGTCACGGTCACCGCCAAGGACTCCACCAACGCCAGCGGCTCCACGTCGTTCACCTGGAACGTCACCACCCCGGGCGGCGGCTGCACCCCGGCCCAGCTGCTCGGCAACCCCGGCTTCGAGACCGGCAGCGCCGCTCCCTGGACGGCGACCGCGGGCGTCATCGACAACTCCAGTGGTGAGGCGGCGCACTCCGGCTCGTGGAAGGCCTGGCTCGACGGCTACGGCTCCAGCCACACCGACACGCTCTCCCAGTCGGTGACCGTCCCGGCCGGCTGCCACGCCACCCTCACCTTCTACCTCCACATCGATACCCAGGAGACGACCACCACCACCGCCTACGACAAGCTGACGGTGACGGCCGGTTCGACCACCCTGGCGAGCTACTCCAACCTCAACGCGAACACCGGCTTCGCGCAGAAGTCCTTCGACCTCTCCTCGTTCGCGGGGCAGACGGTGACCATCAAGTTCAACGGTGTGGAGGACAGCAGCCTGGCCACGTCGTTCGTGGTGGACGACACCGCGGTCAACGTGAGCTGACCTGAGCACAAGCCTGTAGCACGGCCTGAACAGGTGGAGGGCGGGGCGGGGTCGACTCCCCGCCCCGCCCTTCCACTCGCCGGCTACCCGCGCCGCAACGCCACGAACGGTCGGCCCGCCGCGGTCCACCGCCCGGCCGGGCGCCAGCCCAGGGGAGAGGCGCAGGCAAGCAGCGCGTTGGTGCCGAGCCGAGCCCAGGGGAAGTCGCTTCCCGTCGCACCCCGCGCGTCGGCGATCCGCACCAGGATCCGCTCGTCGATCTCGTACGGGGCCGCCTCGACCAGCAACAGGCCGCCGTGCGCGACGAGTTGGGCAGCCCGGGCGAACAGCGCGGCCGGGTCGCCGCCGATACCCACATTCCCGTCCAACAGCAGCGCGGTGTCCCACCGGCCCTCGCCGGGCAGCCGGTCGAAGACCGAACGGCACAGCGCACTCCCGCCCAGGGCCCGGGTACGCCGGACCGCCTCGGGGCTCACATCGACCCCGAGCGCGGCGACCCCCTCGGCGGCCAGCGCCGCCACCAGCCGGCCCGGACCGCAGCCGATGTCGAGGACCGCACCCCGGCAGCGGCGCAGCACCGTCCGGTCCGCCAAGTCCGGTTCCGCACACCAGCGTTCGACCTCCAGCGGAAGCAGCCAGCCGTCGGACCTGCGCAGAAACAGCGGACCGCGCCCCGAGCGCAGCGCATCGGTATAGGGGTCGGCGTGCCAGGCCGGGGGTGCGGCGGCGGAGAGCGCTCGCATCATGGGCGGGGTCCGGTTTGCGAGGGGTTGGTGGTGGTCGAGAGCGCTCTCGCCATGGCCGGTGCTCCGGCCTCGGCCGAGCGTGCTCTCGCCGTCGGCGGTGTCCCGCCCTTGAGCGACCGGGCGAAGCGGCCGTGCGGGGCCTCGGCTGCCACAAGCCGGGCGTCCCGCGCGGTGTCCACGTCCCGCAGCAGCGCCAGCTCTCGTACCACGAGCCCCGCGTCGTGCAGCCGCTGCCGCTGTACACGCCCGGTCTCGGGCACCGACATCGGAACCCCGCGCAGCAGCGAGGAGTCGGGCTCGGTGAGACCCAGGGCCCAGAACCCGCCGTCCTCGGCCGGCCCGAACCACGCATCGCCCGGACCGTGCGCCGCCAGCGCGGGCGCGAGCAGCGCCGGGCTCACCTGCGGGGTGTCCATGCCGATGAGGAGCGCGGGCCCGGTACACGTCGCGAACGCGGCCGCGATCCGCTCGTCCAGCCCTCCCGCGCACTGCGGCAGCACCTCGATGCCCTCCGGCAGCCACGGCCCCGGCTCGCCGTCGAGCACCAGGACCCTTCTGCGTACCGGGGTGGCGAGCACGGCGTCGAGCGTGTCGGCGAGCGAGGCCTCGGCGATCCGGGCCGCCTCCGCGGGGGTGTACGGCGGGGTCAGCCGCGTCTTGACCCGGCCGGGCACCGGGGCCTTCGCGAGGACGAGCAGCGTCGTGCCCGATGCCGTGCCCCGGCCCGTTCCGGCCGTCGGCCCGCTCATCGGGCACCCGCCGTCGCGGACGCCTGCGCGGGCGGCTCGGCGAGGACCTGACGCATGTCGTGCACCGCCTGCCAGGTGCCCCGCCACGTCCCGGTGACCTTCGACCTCCCCGTGCGCGGCCGGTACGGCACCTCGCGCTCGGCCACCCGCCACCCCGCGTCCGCCGCGCGCACCACCATCTGGAGCGGGTAGCCGCTGCGCCGGTCGGTGAGCCCGAGCCCGAGCAGCGCCTCGCGGCGCGCCGCCCGCAGCGGTCCGAGGTCGTGCAGCCGCAGCCCGGTGCGGCGCCGCAGCATCCGCGCGAGCGCCAGGTTCCCGGCCCGAGCGTGCAGCGGCCAGGCGCCCAGCCCCTGCGGCCGCCGTCGGCCGAGCACCAGATCGGCGGCGCCGGACGCCACCTCCTGTACATAGGGGACGAGCTCGGCGGGATCGAGGGAGGCGTCGCAGTCGCAGAAGCAGACGTACTCGGCCTCGGCGGCGAGCAGCCCGGCGTGGCAGGCCGCGCCGAACCCCCGGCGGGGCTCGTGCACGACGGTCGCGCCGAGGGCGCGCGCCACTTCGGGTGAGCCGTCCGACGAGCCGTTGTCGACCACGACGGCCCGCCAGCCGTCCGGGATCCGGGCCAGCACCCAGGGCAGCGCCTCGGCCTCGTCCAGACAGGGCAGCACGACGTCCACGGTCACCGCACACGGTGCGGAAGGGGATTCAGTCACGCCCTCACCGTACGAATCCAAACCGGGCAAAACGGATTTCGGGTTCTTACGAAACGCGGACATCGCCCACCCGGGGCCCACCCGGCGCAGACGGACGCCCCCGAGCGGTGCGACGCTGGATGCCATGCACAGCACCGAGAGCCGCATCCTGGTCGTCGACGACGACCCCACCGTCGCCGAGGTCGTCACCGGGTACCTGGAACGCGCCGGCCACGCCGTCGACCTCGCAGCCGACGGCCCCGCCGCCCTGCGCGCGGCCGCGCGGCGCCGCCCCGACCTGGTGGTGCTCGACCTGATGCTGCCCGGCATGGACGGCCTGGAGGTCTGCCGCAGGCTGCGCGCCACGGTCCCGGTGCCGGTGATCATGCTGACCGCGCGGGGTGACGAGGACGACCGCATCCTCGGCCTGGAGATAGGCGCCGACGACTACGTCACGAAGCCCTTCAGCCCGCGCGAACTGGTGCTCCGCGTCGAATCCGTACTCCGCCGCGCCCGCACCGCCACGGTCCGCCCGGGCCCGCGCATGTCGCGCTCCGGCATCGCGCTCGACCCGGCCGCCCGCACCGCGTCCAAGGACGGCCGCGAACTGGCCCTGACCTTGCGGGAGTTCGACCTCCTGGCCTACCTCCTCGCCCGCCCCGGTGAGGCGATCTCGCGAGAGCGGCTGATGCATGAGGTGTGGGGCTGGGAGTTCGGCGACCTGTCCACGGTGACCGTCCACGTCCGCCGCCTGCGCGGCAAGATCGAGACCGATCCGGCGAAACCCGCCCTGATCCGCACGGTGTGGGGCGTCGGCTACCGCTTCGAGTCCGAACCGGAGGGTGATGGCGAGGGAGAGGCTGAGGCTGTCGATGCCGGCGTCGTCGGGTTGAACGGGGTCGACCATGGGTGACGTCCTGCTCATCGCGCTGTACGCGTTCCTCGGCGCGGCGGCCGCCGGGCTCGGCGGCGCGCTCGCCCTGCGGCTCCTGCGGCACCGCTCGCTCACCGCGTCCGTGGCCGTCGTCGCGGCCGTCGCCGTCCTCGCGATGCTCGCCGGCACGCTGGCCGTCGCCTGGGCGATGCTGCTGAACTCCCACGACCTGACGGTGGTGACCGTGGTCGTCGCCATGGCCGCGGTCGCCTCACTCGCCACCGCCCTGCTGCTCGGCCGCCGGGTCGTCGCGAGCAGCCGCCGCCTCGCGCTCGCCACCCGTTCGTTCGGCGACGGCGGCAGCTTCGACGCCCCTACCGGCCCCGCTACCGCCGAACTGGCCGCGCTCAGCCGGGAGTTGGCGGCTACCAGTGCGAAGCTGACCGAGTCGCGGGAGCGGGAGCGGGCCCTGGAAACCTCGCGGCGCGAACTCGTCGCCTGGATCTCGCACGACCTGCGCACCCCGCTCGCCGGGCTCCGCGCGATGGCCGAGGCCCTCGAAGACGGCATGGCCAAGGACCCGGACCGCTACTTCCGGCAGATCAGAACCGAGGTCGAACGCCTCAACTCCATGGTCGGCGACCTCTTCGAACTCTCCCGCATCCACGCCGGCGCCCTCTCGCTCAACCCGGCCCGGATGTCCGTCCACGACCTGATCGGAGACGCACTGGCGGGCGCGGACCCGCTGGCCCGGGAACACGGAGTACGCCTCGTGGGGGAGCGCGTCGACGCGGTGCCGGTGGAGGTCGACGGCAAGGAAATGACCCGGGTCCTCGCCAACCTCCTGGTCAACGCCATCCGCCACACCCCGGCCGACGGCACCGTCGCGGTCGCCGCGGAGGACCGGGGCGGCGCGGTCACGCTCTCCGTCACCGACGGCTGCGGCGGCATCTCCGAGGACGACCTGCCCCGCGTCTTCGACACCGGCTGGCGCGGCACCGCGGCCCGCACCCCGCCCGGCGGTGCGGGCCTCGGCCTCGCGATCGTCCGCGGCATCGTGGAGGCCCACGCCGGACGCGCCGAAGTACGCAACGTGGCAGGCGGCTGCCGCTTCGAGCTGACCCTCCCGGCGGCGCCGGCGTAGGGGGGGGGGGGGGGGGGGGGGGGGGGGGGGGGGGGGGGCCGCGCCCCCCCCCCCGGCCCCCCCGCCCCCCCGGGGGGGGGGGGGCCGGGCGCGCCCGCGCCCCCCCCCCCCCCCCCCCCCCCCCCCCCCCCCCCGAGGGAAAGGGCCCGCCGGGAGGTGGCGCCGCGCCCCCTGGGCGCGCTTTATCCGCCTGCCCTCCCCGCCCTCCCTACTCTCCCGCGGCGAACTCCGCCATCCCGTCCCCGAAACCGACCACCGGCTTCCACCCCAGCTCGCTCCGCAGCCGCGTCGAATCCGCGGTGATGTGCCGTACGTCGCCGAGCCGGTACTCGCCCGTCACCACAGGATTGGGTCCCCCGTGCGCCCAGGCCAGCGCCGAGGCCATCTCGCCGACCGTGTGCGGAGTCCCGCTGCCCGTGTTGTACGCGGTGAGCACGTCGGGCGGGCGGCTTGAGAGCGCTTCCAGCGCCACCACGTTCGCCTCCGCCACATCGCGTACGTGTACGAAGTCCCGGCGCTGGCCGCCGTCCTCGAAGACCCGCGGCGCCTCGCCCCGGGCCAGTGCCGAGCGGAAGAACGAGGCCACCCCCGCGTAGGGCGTGTCGCGGGGCATCCCCGGCCCGTACACGTTGTGGTAGCGCAGCGACACCGCCCGCCCGCCGGTCGCCCGCGCCCAGGCCGCCGCCAGATGCTCCTGCGCCAGCTTGGTCGCCGCATACACATTGCGCGGGTCGAGGGGAGCGTCCTCGTCGACCAGACCGGGGGTCAACTCTGCTTCGCAGTCGGGGCATTGTGGCTCGAAGCGCCCGGAGTCGAGCCACTCCACCGGCCGCGGTCCCGGGCAAACGACACCATGTGCGGCGCACTCATAGCGGCCCTCCCCGTAGACCACCATCGACCCCGCGAGGACCAGCTCCCGCACCCCGGCGTCCGCCATCGCCGTGAGGAGCACCGCGGTGCCGAGGTCGTTGCAGCTCACATACGCGGGCGCATCGGCGAAACCGGTGCCTAGACCCACCATCGCCGCCTGATGGCACACCGCGTCCACGCCGCGCAGCGCCTCGGCGACGGCCTCCGGATCGCAGACGTCGTCCTCCGGCCGGACCGCCCGGTCCAGGACGAGCGGCTCATGGCCGTGTGCGGCCAGCGCTGTGACAATGTGCGAGCCGATGAAGCCCGCGCCTCCCGTGACAAGTACACGCATAGAGGAGACGCTACGGATGTGGAGCCTTCCGGTCACTGCTCCACTCCGTCGTGTCACCACCTCGTAAGGAGATTCCGGACATGTCCCTTGAGCCGCTGTCGCAGAAGGACATCGAGGACCGGCTGCGCGAGCTTCCCGGCTGGTCGCTGTCGGAGGGCCACGACCGGATCTCCCGCCGCTACCACCTCGCGAGCCATTTCGCCGCGACCGCCATGGTCGTCCACGTCGCCCAGGTCCAGGAGGAGCTCGGCCACCACTCGGACCTCACCCTCGGCTACAACACGATCGCCCTGTCCGTGAACACCCACGCCGTGGGCGGCGCACTCACCGAGCGGGACTTCCAACTCGCCCACCGCATCGAGGAGATCGCCCCCGGTCACGGCGCCGGATGACCCCACTCGTACAGTGAGCCGCATGCTGGACTACGACGTGGAAGCGGCCCGATACGATGCCACGCGCGGCGGCGTGCCCCGGGCCGAAGCCGCCGCCGCGGCCGTCCTCGGGCTCGTCCCCGGCACCGCCCGCACCCTGCTCGACATCGGTTGCGGCACCGGACTGGTCACCCAGCGCCTGAACCGTCCCGGCCTGCGTGTCTACGGAGCCGACGCCTCGGCCGGCATGGCGCGCGTCGCCGCCGCCCGGGTCGGCCCCCGGATCGTACTGGCCGATGTCGGCCAACTCCCTTTCCCCGTCGAGTCGTTGGACGCCGTGAGCGCGGTGTGGCTGCTCCACCTGGCCCGGAACACGGCACACCTCATCGTGGCCGAGGCGGCACGCGTACTGAAGCCCGGCGGAGTGTTCATCGCCACCGTCGACAAGGACGTCGCCCACGATGTCGGCTCCGACATCGACACGCTCCTCACCCCGCACCGCACCGGCACCGCCTCCGACCAGGCCGGCCTCATCGAGTCGTACGCCGCCCGGCACGGACTGACCCCGGTGGCCGAGGCCCACTTCCGCGGCCACGGCCAGGGCCGCACCCCGCTCGCCGCCGCCGACACCGTCCGGCGCGGCCGCTTCACATCCTGGCTGACCCTGACCGGCCCGCCCGCAGAGCAGCTGGCCGCATCCCTGGCCGCACTACCGGATCCGGAACGGCCCCGGGCGGACCCGGAGTACCGGTTGCTGGCGCTGAGGAAGGGGGCTTGAAGCAGCGCGGGCGCTGAGAGCCCTCCCACGCGCGCCCCGCCCGGCCAATCCGCAAAGTGGCCCTCGCCGCCCAGCGTGCCGACGGCATCACCCCTGCCAGTCGCCCGCCGCGGCCGAGTCCCGGGCGAAGTCCGCGAAGTCGCGGGGCTCGCGGCCCAGGATCCGTTGCACGCCGTCCGTCGTGGACGCGTTGTGGCCGTCGAGGAGCGCGGTGAACAGCCCGGCCAGCCACGCTGCATCCGGCTCGGGCATCCCGTACCGCGTGAGCAACTCCGCGTACTGCGCACCCGATACCGGCACATAGCGGATCTCGCGGCCCGTCGCGCGGGACAGTTCCGCCACGACGTCCGCGAAGGTGAGCAGGCGCGGCCCCGTCAGCTCGTACGTCTGCCCGGCGTGGCCCTCCTCGGTGAGGGCGGCGACCAGGACATCCGCCAAGTCGTCGGCGTCGACCCACGGTTCGGCGGTGTCACCGGCCGGGAAGGCCACCGTTCCGGCCAGCACGCCCTCGGCCATCGCGCCCTCGCTGAAGTTCTGCGCGAAGAACGCGGCGCGGACCACCGTCAGGTCCGGGTACGCCTCGCGGAGAGCGCTCTCGGCCAGCACCGCCTCCGGCTCGCCCCGCCCGGAGAGCAGGACGACCCGGCGCACCCCACGCGCCGCCGCGATCCGGCCGAACCGGCGCATCGCGTCCTGCGCCCCCGGCGCCGCGAGGTCGGGGTAGTACGCGACGTACGCGGCATACGCGCCGTGCAGCGCGGCGTCCCACGTCGAGTCGTCCGCCCAGTCGAAGCGGACCTCGCCGGAGCGCGACCCCGACCGGACCGGCACCCCCCGAGCGGCAAGCCGCCCGACCACCCGGCGGCCGGTCTTGCCCGTGCCGCTCGTCACCACCACCGTCCGCCGCGCCAAGCCCTCCGCCACTGCCGACCCGCCCGCCTGCTCAAGGTCTTCCGTCGTGTTCGTCATGGGTCCAGAGTCGTCGGGCGGCGCTGGACTCTCCATGCGTCAGAGGCCAATCCCCATACGCGTTCGTCCACGCCGCACGCCGCCCCGGCCCGCTCTACGCTGACGCCATGGACGCACTCGCCGGACTGCTCGACGGACCGCGAGCCAGAGGAGCCTTCCTGCTGCGCATGGTGATGGAACCCCCGTGGTCCGTGCGGATCGAGGACCGCGCGCCGATCTGCCTCATGTCGATGGCGGCGGGCGAGGCCTGGATCGTGCCCGACAACGGCGACGCCGTGCGCATCACCCCCGGTGACATCGTCATCGTGCGCGGGCCCGACCCGTACACCGTCACCCACTCCCCGGAGCTCGCGCCGTTCGCCCGGATCGGCCCCGGCGGCACCTGCACCACGCTGCGTGGGGAAGCGCTCTCCGACTCGATGGACCTGGGCGTACGCACCTGGGGCAACGCCCCGGACGGCTCGGCCACCATGCTCGTGGGCACATATCTGATGGAGGGTGAGATCAGCGGACGGCTCCTCGACGCACTGCCGCCGCTGGTGCTGCTGACGGCCGAGGAGTGGAACTGCTCGCTGATGCCGCTGCTCGGCGATGAGATCTCCCGCGACGAGCCCGGCCAGAGCGTCGTGCTCGACCGGCTGCTCGATCTGCTGCTCATCGCGGTGCTGCGTTCCTGGTTCGCGCGGCCCGGCGCGGACGCACCCGCCTGGTACCGGGCGCTGGGCGACCCGGTGGTCGGGCCGGCGCTGCGGCTGCTGCAGAACAGCCCCGAGCACCCGTGGACGGTGGCCTCGCTCGCCGCGAAGTGCGGGGTCTCGCGGGCGGGCTTCGCGCGGCGGTTCACGGAGCTGGTGGGGGAACCGCCGATGGCGTACCTGACGGGCTGGCGCCTGGCGCTCGCCGCCGACCGGCTGCGGGAAACAGACGCGACGGTCGAGGCGATCGCCCGGCAGGTCGGATACAGCGGGGCGTTCGCACTGAGCGCCGCCTTCAAGCGGGTCCGCGGCGTCAGCCCCCAGGAACACCGGACCCTTTGCAGAAACGGCAAATGAGCTTCCGGTTTCGGCGACGGCTGAGTAAATGTGGGCGGATGAAGCGCTCTCAGGAACAGCATGACGAGGCCGCCGCCCCTGCGGGGCGCCGGCACGACGACCCCGCATCGCCAGGAGGCACCGGACCGCACGTCGGTCACACCTCACACGTTGGCCACACCCCGCCTGACGGCCACACCCCGTCCGACGGCCATGCCCCGTCCGACGGCCATGCCCCGCGCGGTGGCCGGGCCGGGCGCGGTGAGCATGCTTCCCCCCGCGCCCACGGGCCGAACCATGAGCATGGTCACGGCACCCCGGACCTCGACTGGGACCGCATCGCGCCCTTCCTGGAGAGCGAGGCCGAGGCACTCGCGTCCGTGTACCGGCAGGCAGCGGCGCGCGTCGCCGAGCTGCGGCCGGCTGCCGGGATCCGGCGCATCCTCGACATCGGCAGCGGGCCAGGAGTCGTGAGTTGCCTGCTGGCCGAGGCCTTCCCGGAGGCGGAGGTCGTGGCCGTCGATCCGACGCCCGCGCTCCTGGAGCGCACCCGGGAGCGCGCCCAACGCCTCGGCCTGGCCGCCCGCGTCCGCACTCTGGAGGCCGAAGTGCCGGGCCAACTGGACGAGTTGGGGCAGGCTGACCTGATCTGGCTGGGCAACTCGCTGCACCACATGGGCGACCAGCGCGCGGCCCTGGCCGCACTCGCGGGGCTGCTGCGTCCCGGCGGCGCGCTGCTGCTGGTCGAGGGCGGCCTCCAGGCCCGTCATCTTCCGCGCGATTTCGGTATCGGTCGGCCCGGACTTGAGGCCCGGATGGAGGTCACGACCGAGGAGTGGTTCGCGGACATGCGTGCCGGGCTGCCGGGCGCGAAGGAAGAGACCGAGGACTGGGCCGCGCTGTTCACCGACGCGGGCCTTGAGCCCGCCGGAGCCCGTTCCTACCTGGCCGACCACCCCGCGCCGATCGGCGCGTCCGTACGGGAGCTGGTGATCGCGGGGTTCGCACGGCGCCGGGAGTCGATGGCCGACCGGTTGTCGCAGGAGGACCTGGACACCCTCGACCGGCTGCTCGACCCGGCCGACCCGCAGGGGCTCGCGAACCGCCCCGACGTGTTCATGCTGGCGGCCAAGTCGGTGCATATCGGCCTCGCGAAGCCGTAGCGCCCGGCCCTCGGTCCGGCCAGGCGGTCTCGGCCGTCGGCGCCTCGCTTTGCGGCTTGACGGTCTCGGCCATCGGTCGCTGCCTCGCTTCGCGGCTGTGAGAGCGCTCCCGTGTGTGCAGTTCGCGGACCGCCTCCGCATGCCGTGCCGCGCCCGGGAGCGCTCTCAGGGGGCTTCATTCTGGTCGGCCACCGGGGGTATGGCGGGCCCGACCGGCCCACCGGTCGAGGCTCTCGATGGCTCGCCTCAACTCCCTTACGGGCCACCCAAGTTCTCTCACGAACGGCCGGAACTCCTCCGTGTGCCGCCCCACCCTTCCCGCAAGTTCCGCCAACCCCCTTACATATCAGGCGAGTTCATTACTTGCGCCAAACTGCAAGGGTGGGGATACTCGACGCGGCGAGTTGGCATGAACGCGATAAGCGTCGGGGATCCCGGCCGATGCGTACGGGCCATCGCGCCGATCGGGCCCGGCGAACACCCGCGTCCGGGCTCAACCCCCCACAGGAGGTTTCGAGTTGAAGCAGCGATGGATGTCCGGCCGGCGCGCGGCCACCGCCGCGGCGGGAGCCCTGGCGCTCGGCGCGACCCTGACGATGCAGAACGCCACCGCGGCCCCCGCGCCGACCGGCGACACGCAGTCCGCCGTCTCGGCGGGCCAGCTGGCACACCGGATCGACACCACCCTCACGGGTCGCACGGCAGGCTCGTACTACGACGCCAAGAGCAAGAAGCTCGTGGTGAACGTGGTCGACACCGCGACCGCCGACAGCGTTCGCAAGGCGGGCGCCGAACCTCGTACCGTCAAGCACTCGATGGCACAACTCAACGCCTCACGACAGGAGTTGAAGGCGAAGGCTTCCATTCCGGGGACCTCGTGGTCGATGGACCCGGTCAGCAACAAGCTGGTCGTCAAGGCCGACCGCACCGTCACCGGTGACCGGCTCGCGAAGCTCACCAAAGTGGTCCAGAGCCTCGGCGACACGGCCACCCTCAAGAGAACGGCCGGACGCTTCCAGCCGCTCATCGCGGGCGGCGACGCGATCTGGGGCAGCAGTGCCCGCTGCTCCCTCGGCTTCAACGTCACCGTGGGCGGCCAGCCGTACTTCCTGACCGCCGGGCACTGCGGCAACGCGGTCTCCAGCTGGTCGGACCAGCAGGGCGGTTCGGAGATCGCGGTCACCGAGGCCTCCACGTTCCCGGGCCACGACTACGCCCTGGTGCGCTACACCAGCGGCATCGACCACCCGAGCGCGGTGGACCTGTACAACGGTTCCTCGCAGCAGATCAGCGGCGCCGCAAACGCCACCGTCGGCGAGCAGGTCCAGCGCAGCGGCTCCACCACCGGTGTCAACGGCGGCCAGGTCACCGGTCTCAACGCCACCGTGACGTACCAGGAAGGCCAGGTGGACGGCCTGATCGACACCACCGTCTGCGCGGAACCCGGCGACAGCGGCGGCTCGCTCTTCGACGGCGGCACGGCCCTGGGCCTGACCTCCGGCGGCAGCGGCGACTGCACCTCGGGCGGCGAGACCTTCTTCCAGCCGGTGCCGGACGCGTTGCAGGCGTACGGAGCGCAGATCGGCTGACCCGGTACGTAATCCCGGTCCGACACCCCATGCCGCTCGGCGCCGAGCGGCATGGGGTGCGCTGCGTTCACCTCACCGTTCCCGGGCGGCACGCTCGCTCAGGAGGCGTCGCCGGGCAGCAGATGCTGTGGCATCGACCGGAACGTCCAGGTACCGGACCGGCGCGTCAACAGCCATACCAGGTCGAAGCGATCGGGCCAGACCTTCGGCACCCCGGTGGCCTGCGAGGCGCCCAGTGCTTCGACGATGGGCGGGATCCGGGAGTGCTCCCAGCAGATGAGTACGGGGGCGGTCGCCGCGAGAGCGGCGGCGGCCAGGCCCTTCTCGTTGCCCTCGGGGAAGTCGGTGTTCACCTGGAGGTGAAGGGCCTCGCCGAGCGGCGTCACCGTCTGCCGCATTCGGTGGGCACCCGCGTGCGGGCCCTGGTCCGCCGCGGCGTAGATGGTCGCGGGGCGGGGGAGCAGTGCCGATCCGGAACCGGTAGGCGCGCCGCCCCCGTTGGCCGAGGCGCTCGCGGAAGGCGTTCCGCTCGCGCCGCTTGGAGAGCCGCTCGCAGGGGCCCCCGAGTCGGGGAGGAAGAGCCGGGGCAGTGCGTGAGAGCGCTCCCAGCCCCGCCGCGTCAGCGACTTCTTGTCCTGTTTCCCGGCCTCGTCGAAGCCGGGATCACCGGAGCCCGGCTTCTCGCCATGCCGGATGATCATGATCGTGGTGTCGTGTCCCGAGTCGTGTGCCGCCGGGCTCTTCGACGCGGAACTCTTGTCGTGGCTCCCGCCGCAACCCGCCGCCACGACCGGTGCCGCAAGTGCCAGACCCACCAGCACCGCCCGCCGGTTCGGTCCGCTCCCCTGAGTCACTCTCGTACCTCTTCTCCCGGCGCGGCCCACGCAGCCGTGCCAACCGGCTTGATGCTCGTTTCGGCCCCGGGGTTCCACGGGGGAGAGCGCCTCAAGGGCCGGGGCGCCCAGACGCCGCCGCCCGGAGAGCCGGGCGGCGGCGTCGTGATGCGAGGGTGCGGTGGGTCAGTGGTGGCGGCTCTCGCGGGCCAGCGCGGTCACGAAGTGGGCCGCGTCGACGGTGCCGATGCCGGTCGCCATGTCGTAGCCGTTCACCGCGGTGTAGCCGGTGACGCCCTGGTAGCTGTTGTTCGTACCGTCGTTGACGTCCACGAGACCGCTGCTCGGCTTGTAGCCCTGGTGCTTGTAGAGCGAGTACAGCGCGTCGTGGATGTCGCCGAGGCGGTGCCCGGCGGCCTGGTCGGCCAGGGCGACGATGCCGGAGAACAGCGGGCTCGCCTCGCTGGTGCCGCCGGACACGTCCCAGCCCACGGCGGTCGGGTCGTAGCTGGAGTACACCCAGGCGCCACCGTTGACCGCGGCGGCCATCGAGATGTCCGGGGTGCCGCGGCGGTCGCCGACGACCGAACGGACGCCGTTCTGGAACGAGGGGCGCTCGAAGACGTGCGACTGCCCGCCGCCGCCCGACCCGTTGTCGTTGTAAACGCTCTCGGGGCTGAGGCGGTTGCCCTTGTCGTCCAGGTGCAGCTGGGTGCCGCCGACCGAGGTGACCAGCGGGTCGGAGGACGGCCAGGAGTTGACGCGCTCCTTGTAGTAGCCGCTGCCGTCCGCGGTGTTGTCGGTGGCGCCGCCGTCACCGGAGGAGGCGAGCACGGTGACGCCGTGGGCGGCCGCGTCCTTGAACGCGTACCGCAGGTTCTTGATGCTGGAGAAGTCGCCCTTGTCGAAGCCGGGGAACGTGTTCTCCGTGGCGCCGAAGCTCTGCGTGATGACATCGCCGACACCGTGGTCGATCATGAACTTCTCGGCGTCCATCATCTCGGGCAGGCCGGTGACGCCCTCGGTCTCCGCGACCGCGGTCTCGACCAGGACGATCTTCGCGTCCGGCGCCACCGCGTGCGCCATCTCGACGTCGAGCGTGGACTCGCCGGCCCAGCCGGTCATGTCCTTGTTCTTCGGGTCCCACGTGGGCACGTTGCCCCACTTGACCACGTCGACCTTGCTACTGGGAATGCCGTACTGCTTGCTGTACACGTCCAGGTCGTGCTGGATCGTCGGCGAGCCGAAGGAGTCCACGATCACGATCGTGCGGCCCTTGCCGGTGATGCCCGCCTTGTAGAGCGGGTTCAGGTTGTACGCCTGGCGGTACTGGAGCGGCCCGTAGCAAGCGATCTTCCACTTGGCCTGGCACTGCTCGGTGGTGAGCGGGCCACTGGTCGAGTGGGCCAGCTGGTGCCCGGCGATAGCCGGTACGGGCTTTACCTGCGGCACGGCAGGTGCGGCAGTGGCGGACCCGGTCAGCGGGGTGGCGATCACCGCGGCGGCGGCGAGGGCGGTGGCCCCAACTGTCGCGGCTGCGGTACGAGTCCGGGGGCGGGCTATGCGCATGAATGCTCCCTGAGTGGGGTGAAGCCGCGCGAGGCGGTCTTCGAGATCCCATCGGGAAGGTCATGTGCAGGACAAGTGAATTTATCGCTTGATGTCGAACGCTTTGCCTGGTCGTCGCACTTGAATGAACATTCTTGGTTGCTCCCTGACCAACCTGTGGTCGAAAGCGACAAAAGGGTGCCGCCCGATCAGGTCGGGCGGCACCCTTTTACGCGGTCGCGTTGTATGCGCCGATCACGGCGTATGTGGCGATCCGATATACGCAGCGATCGAGACGTACGCGGCGATCAGGCTCCGAGGTTGAACTCCGCCGGGTTCGGCCCCAGGCGCTTGCCCTCGTCCAGCGCGGCGAGCGCGGCCAGGTCGTCCGCGTCGAGCTCGAAGCCGAAGACGTCGATGTTCTCCTTGATCCGCGACGGCGTCACGGACTTCGGGATCACCACGTTGCCGAGCTGGAGGTGCCAGCGCAGCACCACCTGGGCCGGGGTGCGGCCGTGCTTCTGCGCGATCGCAACGACCGTCGGGACTTCGAGCAGGCCCCGGCCCTGACCGAGCGGCGACCAGGCCTCGGTCGCGATGGAGTGCTTGGCGTGCAGGGCGCGCGACTCCGCCTGGGCGAGCTGCGGGTGCAGCTCGATCTGGTTGACGGCCGGGACCACCGAGGTCTCGCCGAGCAGCCGCTCCAGGTGCACCGGCTGGAAGTTGGAGACACCGATCGCCTTGGCGCGGCCTTCGGCGTAGATCCGCTCGAACGCCTTGTACGTGTCGACGTACGCGTCCTTGGCCGGCACCGGCCAGTGGATCAGGTAAAGGTCGACATAGTCGAGGCCGAGCTTGCCGAGCGAGGCGTCGAAGGCGCGGAGGGTGGAGTCGTACCCCTGCTCCGCGTTCCAGAGCTTCGTCGTGACGAAGAGCTCCTCGCGGGCGACCCCCGAGGCGGCGACGGCCTTGCCGGTGCCCGTCTCGTTCTCGTAGATCGCGGCGGTGTCGATGCTCCGGTACCCGGACTCGATGGCCGTCGCGACCGCCTTCGCCGCCTCGTCGTCCGGCACCTGCCAGACACCGAAACCGAGCTGTGGCATCTCGACGCCGTTGTTGAGAGTGATGGAGGGGACCTTGCTCACGAGCGGTCGATCCTTACGTCGTCGGTTGGTACTCCCATGGTCAACGAACGAGCGGAGCGACGCATTCCCACCGGCCGTTCGTGACCTGCGGTTCAGGGCCACTCCTGACGGGCCGTTCAGTAACCCTCGGCCCTTCGTTCAGGAAAGTTGGCCAATACAGCTCCGACCTTCTCGGTCTGAACCATTGACCGTGCCACAACAAGACGCGACTCTATGGCGCATAGCTGAACCCCGGACACTCTTGTGAACGATGCGTTCGGTCCTGCTCGTGTATGTGCCACACAGCATTCACTCCTGAACCCCACCTCTCAGGAAGGCAGGTGCATCCCTTGAAGGACATGAAGGAAACATCGGAGGAAACGGCGAAGACGGCGACGACCGTGAAGGCGGCCAAGGTCGCGGTCCGGGAGGCCCCCGAGTACACGGTCGTCGAGACCGCGCTGGAGGTCACCGGCTACTTCCACGCCGACCGGTAGGAGTACCGCCATGCTGCTGCAGGTGCTCGGCACCGCGGCGGGTGGCGGAGTCCCGCAGTGGAACTGCGCGTGTCCCGCTTGTGCCGGGGCACGCGCGCCCACCCGGGGCTCCGCAGCTCGCACGCCTCCCTCGCCGTCAGGTCGGGCGGCCCCGGAACCCGCTGGCACATCGTCAACGCCGGTCCCGACATCACGGACCAGATCGAATCCGTCCCCGCCCCGCCCGGCACCACGACGCTCAAGCTGCGCGACAACGGCTATCGGGTCACCGGGGTGACCAACCTCCGTACCGGCAGGGCGATTTCGTGCGCCCAGTCAGGCGGCACGCTCACCTGACGGGCCTGTCCGGCTGGGATCCGTACGACACCGTCTTCAAGGTCACCACGAAGGGGCGCACCGGAATCATCGCCCCGTCCACCTACACGATGAGCGCGTCGGCATCGGCGAGCGGCCACGGTGCGCAGGCCGCCGCGGACTCGGACTGCCTCACCTACTGGGACAGCGGCAAGACCCTCCCGGTGCGGCTCGACTCCAGCCACCTCCCCAGCAGCCCCTCACGAAGGGAATCACCGTGCTCACTGCCGTACCCCCGCGCCGTCTCGTCGCGGCCCTCGCCGGTCTCAGCTGTCTGCTGCTGCCCCTGATCGCGTCGGTGCCGAAGGCCGGCGCGGCCACTGCCCCGGACGCCAACGCCCGGGCCGCTTCCGCCGCGTCCGGCGCGATGGCGGCCGCCCCGTACGAGTACCTCGGCTGGGGCAATCCGCAGCAGCCCACCGATGTGATGGCGGCGACCGGCGTCAAGTGGTTCACGCTGGCCTTCGTCCTCTCCGACGGCGGCTGCAACCCGAAGTGGGACGGCTCCCGCGCCCTGACCGGCGGCTCCGACGAGAGCGCGATCAAATCCATCCGGGGTGCCGGAGGTGACGTGGTCGTCTCGGTCGGCGGCTGGAGCGGCAACAAGCTCGGCGAGAAGTGCACCAGCGCCTCGGCGCTCGCGGGCGCCTACCAGAAGGTGATCAGCGCGTACCACCTGAAGGTGCTGGACATCGACATCGAGGCCAGTGAGTTCACGAACGCCACCGTCCGGCAGCGGGTGGTCGGCGCGCTGAAGACCGTCAAGACCAACAACCCCGGTCTTGTCACCTACGTGACCATGGGGACGGCCCCGAGCGGCCCCGACGCCAACGGCAAGGACCTCATCAAGAAGGGTGCGGCCGCCGGTCTCGCCAACGACGGCTGGACGATCATGCCGTTCGACTTCGGCAGCCACAGCGGCTCCATGGGCTCGGGCACGGTGAGCGCTCTCGAAGGCCTGAAGGCGGCGGTGAAGAGTGCCTACGGCTACAGCGACGACGCCGCCTACCGGCACATGGGCGTCTCCTCCATGAACGGCAAGACCGACGAGGCCGACGAGACCGTCTCCACCGGCGACTTCCAGACCATCCTCGGCTACGCCAGGCAGCACCATCTCGCGCGCTTCACCTTCTGGGCGGTCAACCGCGACCGGCAGTGCTCCTCCGGCGGTGCCGGGGACTCGTGCGGCGGGGTCAGCCAGTCGCCGTACGCCTTCACCAAAATCGTCGCCCAGTACGCGGGCTGAGGGGGGCAGGCATGGCAACCCGTGATCGTCACATTCGGCAGCTGCTGGGTGGACTGCTGCTCTGCGCGGGCCTGGTGCAGGCGGTGCCGCAGTCGGCGTCGGCTGCGCCCACCCGCACGGTGAACGGTTACGCCGACTTCAGCGGGGCATCGGGCGGTGACACCCAGGCGCCCACCCCACCCGGCGCTCCCAGCTGCTCGGGGATCACCGAGAGCGCTCTCACGCTGAGCTGGGGCACCCCCCACCGCGTACTACGTGGGTTCCTACGGCCAGCTGCGTACGGTCACCAAGGTGCCCGGCGAGGACGCGCTCTGGCTCTCGACCACCAACGGCGACAACAACGGAACCGGCGGACCCGGCTTGGGTGAAATTTTCAGGGTGCTCATCAAGTAGGCCTGGCTGCAACGCAGTTGGACCCAACCGACAGTCGGCGTCGCGGACGTGCAGGAAGTCGCTGCCGTCCGCGGCGCCCGGGTTCCGCTACGAGTGAAGGTCCTCCGCGTCGCGGAACCCGGCATCGTAGCCCCGCAGCCATGCCACGGCGCTCGCCGTGTCCGCGAACGCGTGCTCACTCTCATGCACCGGTGTGGTGACCAGGTACGGACGGGCGACGCCCTCGGTGTACCGGATGACACCCCAGTCCTCGTCGGTACCGTTCCACACGGTGGCCCGGTGGTCGGACTCCCAGCGGAGCCGGACCCCGTCGGTGATCTCTTCACGCGCCATCTGCATCCCCCTCGGTCATGGTGTGCCGAAGTGTGACCCATTCCGCTGGAATCCGCTGCTCCTGGCAGCCGACCCGGCGGAACCGGCTGGCCCGAGGCTGGTGCTGGCCATACCTGGAGACGGGGGACAGCAGGCTCACCCCACACAGCCGTCCCCGGAGATGCTGGTTCCGGCACACACCGCCAACCTCCCAGCGAACCCACAGGAGTTGTCACGTGTACGAGCATGCATCGGGCCGGTCCCGTCCCCCGCGGCGGCAGGGCGTCCGGCGCCGGGCGGCGGCGGCCGCGTTCGCCATGGCCAGCGGCGTCATGGCGGCCGGAGCCCTGGCACCGGCCCCGGCGGTCGCCGCCCCCAGGCCCGATGAAGTCCAGCAGAGCCTGGACGCGTTGGTGCGCGACGACGGCATGCCGGCCGCGCTGGGCGCCATCAGGGCCCGCGACGGCAAGACCCGTACCTACACCGCGGGCGTCGGCGATCTCGCCACCAGGGCCAAGGTGCCCATGGACGGTCAGGTGCGGATCGGCAGCAACACCAAGACGTTCACCGCGGTGGTCGCGCTCCAGCTCGTGGGTGAGCGGAAGATCGGCCTGGACGCCACGGTCGACACCTACCTGCCCGGCCTCCTGCGCGGGGACGGGATCGACGGACGCCGCATCACCGTGCGCCAACTCCTCCAGCACACCAGCGGACTTCCCGACTACATGGCCTCTCCGGAACTGGCGGACTTCACCGCCGTCCAGTACCGGTACTTCGAACCCCGCGACCTCATCGACATGGCCCTGGCACAGAAGGCCGACTTCTCCCCGGGCGCGAAGTGGGAGTACAGCAACACGAACTACCTGGTCGCCGGCCTGATCATCCAGAAGGTCACGGGCCGGCCCGTCGGCGAGGAGATCACCCGCCGGGTGATCGACCGCATCGGACTGCGCCACACCTACTTCCCCGCCCCGGGAGACACCACTGTCCACGAGGCCCATCCCGAGGGCTACTTCAGGAAACCGGCCGACGGGTCCCTGCACGACTTCACCGAGATGGACTCGTCCATGGCCTGGGCAACGGGTGCCATCGTCTCCACCAACACCGACCTCAACCGGTTCTACACCGCGCTCCTCGGCGGCCGCCTCCTCGCCCCGGCGCAGCTCGCCCAGATGCGCACCACCGTCCCCGCCGACGAGATAGGACCCGGTGTCCGCTACGGACTCGGCCTGCAGAGCAAGCCGCTGTCGTGCGGCGGCGTGTACTGGGGGCACGGCGGTACCACCCCGGGATACCGGACCCGTGGCGGCGTCACCGAGGACGGCCGCGCCGCCAGCATCACCGTGACCGTGTTCCCCCCGAGCGCCACCGGCGCGCAGCACCTGGAGGCCGCCGTGGACACGGCCCTGTGCCGATGAACCATGTGTTCCGCCACCATGTGACCCGGGACCACAATGTGCCGATGAGCAGTGGGCTCCGGCACCATGTGGCCGCAGACCGCAACGCCTGAGCGGCGGACGGCCCGAGAACACCCTCACCGGTACAGCGCGTCGACCTCGACCTCGTACGCGTCCTCGATCGCGCGGCGCTTCAGTTTCAGCGAGGGGGTCAGGAGGCCGTGCTCCTCGGTGAACTGGTGGGCCAGTATCCGGAAGGTGCGGATCGATTCGGCCTGGGAGACCAGGGTGTTGGCGGCGACCACGGCCCGTCGCACCTCGGTCTCCAGGTCCGGGTCGCGGACCAGCTCGGACGGGGTGAGCGAGGGCTTGCCGCGCATCGCGAGCCAGTGGTCGACGGCCTCCTGGTCGAGGGTGACGAGAGCCGCGATGTACGGGCGGTCGTTGCCGACCACGATGCACTGGGCGACCAGCGGGTGCGCCCGCACGCGTTCTTCGAGCGCCACCGGCGACACGCTCTTGCCGCCCGAGGTCACCAGGATCTCCTTCTTGCGCCCGGTGATGGTCAGATACCCGTCCTCGTCGAGCGCCCCGATGTCCCCGGTGGCCAGCCAGCCGTCCCTGAGGACCGCCTCGGTGGCCTTGGGCTCGTTGAGGTAGCCGGAGAACACCTGCCCGCCGTGGATCCACACCTCGCCGTCGTCGGCGATGTGCACGGTGGTGCCGGGGATGGGCTGCCCGACCGTGCCGTACCGGGTGCGTTCCGGCGGGTTGGCGGTCGCGGCGGCGGTCGACTCGGTCAGGCCGTACCCCTCGTAGACCGTGACGCCCGCGCCATCGAAGAACAGGCCGAGCTGCCGGCCCATGCTGGAGCCGCCCGACATGGCGTGCCGCACCCGGCCGCCCATCGCGTCGCGGACCTTCCCGTACACGGTCTTCTCGAAGAACTGGTGCTGCATCCGCAGCCCCGCCGAGGGGCCGGGGCCGAGGCTGAAGGCCTTCTGCTCGACGGCCTCCGCGTACTTGACAGCGATGTCCACGGCTTTGTCGAACGGCCCGGTCTTCCCCTGGGACTCGGCTTTGCGGCGGGCCGCGTTGAAGACCTTCTCGAAGATGTACGGCACCGCGAGGATGAAGGTCGGCCGGAACGACTGGAGGTCGGGCAGCAGCGCGGACGCCGAGAGGGCCGGCTGATGGCCGAGCTTCACCCGCCCCCGGATCGCGGCGACCTCCACCATCCGCCCGAACACGTGGGCCAGGGGCAGGAACAGCAGCGTGGACGCCTCGTCGCCGGGCCGGGAGTGGAACACCGGCTCCCAGCGGGAGATCAGCATGTCCGTCTCGAACATGAAGTTGGCGTGCGTGATCACACAGCCCTTGGGGCGTCCCGTGGTGCCCGAGGTGTAGATGATGGTCGCCACCGACTCCGGTGTCACCGCCCGCCGGTGCCGGTTCACGACGTCGTCGTCAATGGACTCACCGGCTCTGAGGAGTTCGTCCATTGCCCCGACGTCCAGCTGCCACAGGCGTTTGAGGTGCGGGAGGCGGTCGACCACCGAGCCGATCGTCATCGCGTGGTCCTCGTGCTCCACCACACACGCGGTGACCTCGGAGTCGTGCAGCATCCAGAAGACCTGCTCGGCGGAGGACGTCGGGTAGATCGGTACCGGCTGGGCGCCGATGCTCCACAGCGCGAAGTCGAACAGGGTCCACTCGTACCGGGTGCGCGCCATGATGGCGACCCGGTCCCCGAATCGCACCCCGTCCGCGATCAGCCCCTTGGCCAGCGCGAACACCTGGTCCCGGAATCCGGCGGCGGTCACATCCCGCCAGCGGCCCGCTTCGTCCTTGCGGCACAGGGCCACGCGCTGAGGGTCGTCGAGGGCATGGTCGAAGACAACGTCCGCCAGCCCGCCGACCTGAGGCGCCGCCGCCATGGGCGGGACCGTGAACTCGCGCAATGACCTGCCTCCCTCCGGGGTGGCCACCCCCGGTGGCGCTCCGCACAGCGCGGTGACCGTACCCCACGGCGACTTCTGGCGGCAGTGCTCTTCCCCAAGTCGAGACGTACGTCGTCTGCACAGGTCAGCGCCTTAAAGGGGCCCACATGGGGACCGCTCGGGCGCATTGCTGACTCAAAGGCAAGCCCTGGGGAAGGCAATCTCCACGGAATCTGTACGCTCCGGTCACCCTCGCCCCACGGCTGTGCGGGGTTTGGTTCCGGCCCTGCCCCACCGGACACCGCTAGCCGCTCCGGCGTCCCGGGTGGAGGCGGTCGCCGCCGGCCAGGATCGCTGACGCCAGCGCGCCGGCCGCCTCCTGGGCCGCCGAACCGCGCCGGTTGTGCAGCAGTACGAAGTCGACGCCGCCCAGTTCCGGCAGGCCCGCCCGGGCCGGGAGCGGGGCGAGGCCGGGCGGGATCAGGCCACGGGTGTGCGCCATCACGCCGAGCCCGGCGCGGGCCGCCGCGATCAGGCCGCTCAGGCTCCCGCTCGTACACGCGATGCGCCAGGAACGCCCGTGTTCCTCAAGGACTTCGAGCGCCCGCGCCCTGGTGATGCCGGGCGGCGGGAACAGGATCAGCGGAACCGGCCGCTCCGTGTCGAGCCGCAGGCCGGGTGCCCCGATCCAGCACAACTCGTCCGTCCACACCAGCTCGCCGTGGCTGTCGCCGGGCCGCCGCTTGGCGAGCACCAGGTCGAGCCGGCCCGCTTCGAGGCGCCGGTGCAGGGTCCCGGAGAGCTCGACCGTCAGCTCCAGGTCGACCTCGGGGTGGTCACGGCGGAACGACTGGAGGATCTCCGGCAGCCGGGTCAGGACGAAGTCCTCGGAGGCGCCGAACCGCAGCCGGCCGCGCAGCCGCGTCCCGGTGAAGTAGTTGGCGGCCCGCTCGTGCGCGGCCAGGATCGTCCGGGCGAAGCCGAGCATGGCCTCGCCGTCCTCGGTCAGCCGCACGCTGTGCGTGTCCCGGCTGAACAGCAGCCGTCCGGCCGCGTCCTCCAGTCGCCGCACGTGCTGGCTCACCGTCGACTGCCGCAACCCGAGACGCCGCGCGGCCTGCGTGAAGTTCAGGGTCTGGGCGACGGCGAGGAACGTCCGCAGCTGGTTCGCGTCGTACATGCCGTCCACGGTACGCCGGTCATCGCGGAACGTGATGACAGTGAGAGCGGTGTACGGGATTCCCGATCGCGGTCGGGTGGAGGACCATCGGGAGAGCACGATCCGGACCCCGCGCGGAGGAGTCGCCGAGCACAGCACCGGAAGCCGCACCTGGAACACCCGAGCATGTAAGTGGAGCACATGAGCCGCCGCAACCCGAAGCTGCCGTCCTGGCTGCCGGTCGACCCGTACATCCTGGCGCTGATCGGGACCGTGGCGCTCGCCGCGCTGCTCCCGGCGTCCGGGCCGGCCGCGAAGGTGGCGAGCGGCGCTTCGACCGGGGCCGTCGCGCTGCTCTTCTTCCTGTACGGGGCCCGGCTCTCGACCAGCGAGGCGATGGCCGGGCTGCGCCACTGGCGGCTCCATGTCACCGTCCTGGCCTGCACGTTCGTGGCCTTCCCGCTGCTCGGTCTGGCGGCGAAGGGCCTCGTCCCCCTCGTGCTGACACCCGACCTCTACAACGGTCTGCTCTTCCTCTGCCTGGTGCCGTCCACGATCCAGTCGTCGATCGCCTTCACCTCGATCGCCCGTGGCAATGTGCCCGCCGCGATCTGCGCGGGCTCCTTCTCCAGCATCGCCGGGATCGTGTTCACGCCGCT
The DNA here is from genome assembly GCF_044458185.1 of Streptomyces sp. NPDC050485. NCBI lineage: Bacteria > Bacillati > Actinomycetota > Actinomycetes > Kitasatosporales > Streptomycetaceae > Streptomyces > Streptomyces sp. NPDC050485. Next base: position 194,361 of record NZ_JBITHR010000012.1, read on the forward strand.
GCTCGCGGCCGGGCTGCTCGGCAACAGCGGGGGCGGCTTCTCCGTCGACTCGCTCCTGAAGATCGTGCTCCAGCTCCTCGTGCCGTTCCTGGCCGGGCAGTTCCTGCGGCGCTGGGTCGGCGGCTTCCTCACCCGGAACAAGAAGGTCCTGGGCTATGTCGACCGGGGTTCGATCCTGCTCGTCGTCTACAGCGCGTTCAGCGAGGGCATGGTCCGCGGCATCTGGCACCAGGTGAGCGCGGCCAGGCTCGGCGCCCTGCTCGCCGTCGAGGCCGTCCTGCTGGCCGCGATGCTCGCGGTGACCTGGTACGGGGCGAAGCGGCTCGGCTTCGGCCGGGGCGACCGGATCGCGATCCAGTTCGCCGGGTCGAAGAAGAGCCTGGCCTCCGGACTGCCCATGGCGAGCGTGCTGTTCGGCGCGCAGGCTTCACTGGCGGTGCTGCCGCTCATGCTCTTTCACCAGATGCAGCTCATGGTCTGCGCGGTGATCGCCAAGCGCCGGGCCCGCGACCCGCTGCCCGCAGCCGAGCCGAGCCCGGATCCAGCGGGCTCCGGGCACGATGGGACCGTACGGGCCGGCCGGTAAACGCGCGTCCGTTTCCGGGCCGGTCGGCCGGTGGGGCGCTCGTCCATGTCCGGGCCGGTCGGCCGGTAGGCGCTCGTCCGATCCCGCGCCGGACTGACCACGGCCGGGCAGTCGGCCCCTTCGGCCGCCCCCTCGCCGGCGCCCGGCCCGGCTCTGCCGAAGACTCGCCTTCGCGCTCGCCACCCGTTCAAACCCGTCAGGCGTCGTCCTTCCGGGCCGCCGCCCCGCCCTCCTGCTGCGCCGCGAACGCCATCAGGTCCTCCGCGGACCAGCGCAGCCGCCCCTCGCGCAGGTCGGCGATGACCGCGCGCAGCCACGTCGCTTCGGCGGCCGTGACGGCCCGCAGATACTCGCTCTCCAGTGAAGCGATCCGGGGCAGGCCGGATCCGGACTCCGCGGCGAGGCCCGCGTCGAGGGCCTCCAGCGTCGCGCCGACCGAGGTCAGCCGGCGCTCCAGTGCGTCGAGGAGTTCGCGCGGAGCCAGCAACAGTGCGTGCGACAGTGCCGCCGGGAACTGCGGGAACTCCGCCTTCGGCACGGCCAGCATCTCGTCGAGCCAGCTCCGGGCGGCCGCGCGCCCCGCCTCGGTCACCTCGTACACGGTCCGCTCGGGGTACTGCTGGTCGCGCTCCGTCTCGCGGACGGCGATCAGGCCCGCGTCCAGCAGCCGCTCGATGGTCCGGTAGAGGCTCGCGCGCTGGCCGACGTTCACCACCTGCTCCTTCCCCCAGTCCTTGATCAGCCGCTGGATGCCGTACGGGTGCAGCGGCTTGTAGTGGAGCAGGGCCAGGACGGTCAGGGCGAGCGGGGAGCTGCGGGGGAGGGACGTCATGATCCGGATAATACTCCCGGCGGAACTAGTTGACCTGACACTAGTTGCAGTGCAACTATCAGAGTGTCGGAACGAGGGCCCGCCCCTCGGGACGAGGACAGCACCCGCCCGAACCCACCGGAAGAAGGCCACGGCCATGACCACCACCTCAATCGCCGGGGAACGCACCAAGGCACCCGCGCCCACCGAGCGCATCCACGCCGACCACAGGCTCGTGAAGCGCATCGGCGACTGGACCACCGCCGGCCGCTTCGAGATCCGCGCCCGGTCCGGCCTCGCCGTCCTGGACCTGCGCTCCGAGGAGCTCCCCGAGGAGATCGAGATCCGCCTCGACCTGCGCCGGGCCACGGTCAAGCTGCTCGTGGACGACGACGCCGTCATCGAGCACTGGGACCTGAACTGGACCGGTCGCGGCAAGGTCAAGGACGCCCAGGGTCCCTCCCGTTCGCAGGATGCGACCGCCAAGGCCACCAACCGTCGTATCACGCTGGTCGGTTGTGTCGACACCGGCGAGATCCGGGTCAACCGCGGTGGCATCGCGATCCTGGCCGCGATGACCGACCGCACCCACCTCCAGGCGATGCGCCGCGCCCACGAGACCCTGAAGGGGCAGTGCTCATGACCACCACCACCCGCATCCGCAGCGCCCTGGTCGTCGGCGGCGGCATCGCGGGGCCGATCGCCGCGATGGCCCTGCGCCGGGCCGGCATCGACGCCGATGTGTACGAGGCGTACGACAGCAGGTCGGACGGTGTCGGCGCGGGCATGAGCATCGCCCCCAACGGCATCGCCGCTCTCGACGCGATCGGCGCCGGTGACGTGGTCAGGTCCGTCGGCGCCCCGGTCGACGCGATCGTCATCCACAGCTGGAACGGCAGGCGGCTCGCCGAGTTCGGTACCCCCGCCGGTGCCCGGCCCAGCCGGTTCGTGTGGCGCGCCGAGCTCTACGCCTCGCTGTACGACGAGGCTGCCCGGCGCGGCGTGCGCGTCCACCACGGCAAGCGGCTCGTCGGCGCCGAGGAGTCCGGCGACTCGGTCACCGCGCACTTCGCCGACGGCTCCAGCGCCACCGCCGACATCCTGATCGGCGCGGACGGCATCCGTTCCACCGTCCGCACCCTGATCGACCCGGCCGCCCCCGGGCCCGCCTATGCGGGCCTGATCGGCATCGGGGCGGGCGTGAAGGACACCGGACTCCCGTCCAGCGGCGGCAAGATGCACATGACGTACGGCCGCCGGGTGTTCTTCGGCTACCAGGTCTTCGACGACTCCTCGGGCGGCTGGTTCGTCAATCTGCCCAGCCCGGAACCGGTCTCCGCGGCCCGCGCGGCGGAGCTCGGCGCCGAGAAGTGGCTGAGCGAGCTCAGCGCCCTCGTGGCCGGTGACCGCACGCCCGCCAAGGAACTGCTGGCCCGTACCGACCCCTCGGACCTTGCGCTCACCGGCCCGGTCGAGGCCATGCTCAAGGTGGTGCACTGGAGCCGGGGCCGGATGGTGCTGATCGGGGACTCGGCGCACGCCGCCTCGCCCAGCTCCGGCCAGGGCGCCTCGCTCGCGGCCGAGAGCGCGGTCCAACTCGCCCGCTGTCTGCGGGACTTGCCGTACCAGCAGGCTTTCACGGCGTACAAGGAGCTGCGTCGGCCGCGCGTCGAGCGGATCATCGCCGAGACGGCCCGCATCAACAACGACAAGGCGGCCGGACCGGTCGGCCGGGTGGTGCGGGATCTGCTGATGCCGCCGATGATGAGGCTGCTCAAGCCCGAGAAGCGGATGGCCTGGCAGTACTCCTACCGGATCGACTGGGACGAGCCGGTTGTCAGGTCGCGTGTCTGACCTGAGCTCTCAGCCCTGTCCGGTGACCAGTACCACCTTGCCGAGGTTGCGGCGGGACTCGATCAGCTCGTGAGCCCTCGCCGCTTCGTTCAGCGGCAGCTCCGCGGCGACGGAGGTCCGCAGCTCTCCGGCGGCGTGCAGCTGCCACAGCTCGTCGCGCCAACGGGCGTACAGTGCGGGCTTGTTGCGGGCGATCAGGCCCATCTGGAAGCCGATGACGGACTTGCCGCCCACGAGCAGGTCGTACGCTTCGATGGTGCCACCGCCCGAACTGAACGCGACGAGGCGGCCGCCCGGTGCGAGTGCTCGCACGGCCGGAGCGAGGAGCTCGCCGCCGACCGCGTCGATGATCACGTCGACCGGCTCGCCCCACGACTCGTCCCCGTACAGGACGACCTCATCGGCCCCCAACTCCCTTACGAAGTCGGCCTTTTCGGCGGAGCTGACGGCGGCGACGACGCGCCGCGCGCCGCCCGCTTTCGCGAACTGCAGCGCCAGTGTGCCGATCGCACTGGCGGCGGCCGTCACCAGGACGGATTCACCGGGCTCGGGCCGGCCGGCCTCGTAGGCGCCGCGCGCCACCAGGCCGCTGCGGACCAGTGCGATGGCGTCCACGGCGGTGGCGTGGGCGGGGATGTGCGAGGCCATCGCCGAGTGGACCACGGCCAGTTCGGCATAGCCGTGGGTGAAGCAGAGCCCGGTCACCCGGTCGCCGACCGCGAATCCGGTGACGCCCTCGCCGAGCGCGGCCACCACGCCGGCGACCTCCCCGCCGAGCGGCACCGGCTCGCTGCCCTCGCGGACCTTGCGGACGGCGGGCAGGGTCACCCCGATCGCCTCGGTGCGGATCAGCAGCTCACCCGGACCGGGCTCGGGCGCGGCGACATCCTCGGTGAACAGGACTTCGGGGCCGCCGTTGACCGTATGGCGAACGCGACGCATGGCACCTCCAGTGCGAAAATTCATTGGTAGTTCCAACGACTTGGAAGGCCCACGGTAGAGAGGAATCGTTGGGAAGTCCAATGGTTTCGGGTTAGAGTTCCGGCATGACGGAGAACGCTCGCAACATGGCCGAGGCTCGCGATCGAAGCGAGGGGGATGCTGATGGAAGCGATGCGGGCGCCACGCTCCCCGCCCTCCAGCGCGTCCAGGCGCTGCCGAGCTGGCTGATCGGCCGGGTCGCCGCGCGCGGCCGGGGCCTGGTCGCCGAGGCGCTGGCGCGCGAGGGCGTCAAGATGTTGCACCACGCGGTGCTCGCGGCGGTCTGCGAACTCGGCCCGGTCGCCCAGGCCGATCTGGGCCGCAGGCTCTCCATCGACCCGAAGGACCTGGTCGGCATCCTCAACGACCTCCAGGCCGACGGCCTCACCGTCCGCGAACCGGACCCCAGGGACCGCCGGAAGAACGCGGTCACCGCGACCCCTGCCGGTCAGGACCTCCTGGAACGCTGCGCGACGGTGGCCGAAGCGGCCAACGCCCAGCTCGTCGCCCCCCTCGCCCCGGCCGAGGCGCGGCAGTTGATCGCGCTCCTCACGCGGCTGCACGAGGCGTAGCGGACCCGCCCCGGACCCGCCCCCGGCCATGCGCAAGGCCCGAACCGGTCCCCGGCGTACGGTCTAGATCATCGGGGCCGGTACGGTGCCAGCCATGACCGCATTCGAAGGCGCGCCCGCCACCCTCGACCCCGCGCGCAGCGCGCTCGTCCTCGTCGATCTGATGGACCGGATCGCGGCGCTGCCGCTCGCTCCCCGCTCGGGCGAGCAAGTCGTCGCCACATCAAGGGAGTTGGCGGCCGCCTTTCGTGCCGCGGGCGCGACCGTGGTGCTCGTACGGGTCGAACGCCCCGGCGTGGACACCCAGCCGCCCGGCAGCGGATTTGTCGAAGGGCTCGCGGCCGACGGCGACCTGATCGTGGTGAAGCGCACCATCGGCGGCTTCCACCGGACCGGCCTGCACGAACTCCTCACCGGACGTGGCATCGACACCCTCGTGTTCGGGGGCATCGCCACCAACCTCGGCGTCGAGTCGACGGCCCGCGCCGCCGCCGACCACGGCTATGAGCTGCTGTTCGCCGAGGACGCGATGGCCGCGCTCACCGAGGACGAACACCGGGCGGCGGTCGGCCTGAACTTCCCGCGCCTCGGCACGGTGGTCACCGCATCGGCCATCGGGTTCGGCTGAGCGCATGCCCAAGTTCACGATATCCGCGGCCGGTTCGCGTCCCTGCACCCTCGTCGTCTGCCGCGGCTGCTGCTGCGGGGACGTCGGCAAGAACCCCGGCACCGACCACGCCGGTCAGCTGGCCCGGCTGCGGGCGGCGGCCGCCGCGTCGGGCGGCCGCATCGCCGTGCGCACCACCGACTGCCTCGGGCCCTGCGGCCAGGCCAATGTGATGGTGGTCCAGCCCTCGGGCCGGGCCCGTGCCGGGGGTGCCCGCGCGGCCTGGGTCGGCTGGGTCCTGGACGACGACGCCACGGACGACATCGTGGCCTGGGCCGAACAGGGCGGCCCGGGCCTGGCCGACCCCCCGGCCACACTCGCCCTCCAACTGATCCCGGCCCCGTCCGAGGCGCGCAGGCGGGCGCGCTAGGGGGTGTCCGGCGGATCTGGTCGCCCGCTGCGGGCGGTGCCCTTTGGGTATTGGCGCTAGCTCTGCTCGCCGGCCAGTTCGGCGTTGGCGCGGGCCGTGACGACCGACAGGACGCGCCCGGCTGTGGCCAGTTCCTCGGGGGTGAAGCCGGCGTAGACCCGGGCGGCGATCGCCGCACCGTATCCGCTGGTCTCCTCCTGCAGGGCCCGGCCGTGCTCCGTCAGGCGGATGACCGACCCGTCGGCCGCTTCGAGCAGCCCGGCCCTGAGTAGTTCCGAGACCGGAGCAAGGGCCGCCGCCTCCTCGATCTTCAGGGCCTCCTGCAGCCGGCCGGTGATGCTCTCCCGGGTCGCGGAACCGCCTTGCGCCGCAGTGAAGTTCATCGACAGGGACTGCAGATAGGTGAGGCCCACCGAGGCGAGTGCCTGCTCCAGGACGGCCTTGGTGGCGTAGTGCGCCAGGGCGACGATCTGGCCGTTCACGCTGGGTGTGGTGGCAGTGGACATGGTCACGACTCCTTCGGGGAGAGATCGAGGGGTACGTCGAGCAGGGTCCGCAGTTCACGGGCGAAGGTCCCGGTGCGCGGGCCGTCGAGCCCGCCGAGCGGTGCGAGCAGTCGGCCCATGAGCTCCTGGACCACGCCGATCGCCTCGGCGGTGGTCGCGCTGCCCCGCGGGGTGAGCGCGAGCTGGACCGCACGGCTGTCCTCGGGGTCCTTGGTGCGCTTGAGCAGGCCCGAACTCTCCAGTGCGCGGACGAGTTTGGACACGTAGAGCGGTTCGAGTCCGGTGTGGTCCGCGAGCCGCCGCTGACTCGGTCTGCCGCCGCCGGCCGCCATGCCGTACAGGGAGGCGAGCAGTGAGTACTGGGCGTGGGTGAGGCCGAGTGGTGCGAGGGCCCGGTCCACGGCGACCCGCCACTTCATCGAGAGCCGCCATACGAGGAATCCGGGGGTCGGACCGGGTTGGCGGGCCGAGTCTTCGTAGGGGCTGTCCGGTGTCGGGGGCATGGAAAAGTACGGTACATGGCTACAGTAGCCATGGCTACTAAATAGCTGCGTCAACTCCGGGCACCACAAGAGGAGGTGACTTCGCGGGCGGCCGTCTACCGCTGTCCCGCCGTCACCCCGCCTCCGGCTCTCCCCCCGCCTCCGATGGTCCGACTGGCGACGTCGCCACCTGCGCGGGCAGGTGAACCCGAGCAGAAGACGGCCGTCTGCGCCGGGCCCAGAGCGCTGCTCGGCGGCACTGCGGGCTGGTTCTCCAGGTCCTTGCCCAGGTCGAAGACGTTGCCGACCATGATCAGTTGGCGGGTGGCGTCCTGGCTGGTCAGCGAGATGCTGGTGAAGCCGGGGCCGCCGCCGTCGGTCTCCCGGAGCGGGACCTGGCGGCTGCCGCAGTCGACGGTCAGGTGCCGGACGGCGAGGGCGTAGCCGTGGGCGCCCGGTGCGGCGGCCGGGGTTTCGAGCTCGCGCTGCTGGGCCAGGGGCAGGAGTTCGCCGCCGAACAGGGCTCGGTCGAAGCGGGCGAGATCGGCCAAGGTGGAGATCATCGCCCCTGCCGTCCAGTCGTAGGAGGGGCTGAACCGGGTCACGTCGTTGCCCGACAGGTCGTAGCCGTGCAGGTGCGGGCCGTGGATCTGAGGGTCCGTGATCGGGAACGAGGTGTGGGCCATCCCGAGCGGTGTCAGGATGCGCTGTTGGATCTCCCGCGACGGGCTGTGTCCGGTCACCGCTTCGATGACCAGCCCGGCCACCAGGTAGTTGGTGTTGGAGTAGGTCCACGCGGCGCCGGCCGCATGGGTCGGTGCATGCGCGACGGCGGTCGCGACGACCTGCCGGGGCCGGTAGACATATCCCCAGTCGTGGCGCTGCAGATAGGGCGCGAAGAAGGCCGGATCGGTGGTCGGGTCGTACAGCCCGCTGGTCTGGTTCAGTAGTTGACGCAGCGTGATCCGCGCCCCGTCGTTGCCATGGCCCTGGATCACTCCGGGCAGCCATGCCGCCACGCTGTCATCCAGGCTGAGCCGGCCCTCCGCCTCCAGCTGCAGCAGCACGGTGGCGACGAAGGACTTGGTGTTGCTGGCGATGCGGAACCGGTCGCCGATGCGCGCGGGCTCGCCGCTTGCGGTGTCGGCGACACCGGCCGCCGCGAGGGCCGCGTCCGCGCCGTTCCTGGCGTAGACGAGCGTGCCGGGGTAGCCGTCGCGCACCCCCTGCGCCGCCGCCGTCCTGGCGGCCTGGGCCGCCGGGCTGGGCGGGGGCGCCGCCGACGCGACACCCAGTGTCCCGGTTGTGGCGACACACAACGTCACCGCGACCAACGCCATCTTGCTGTTTGTCCACGCCACGGCCACTGTGCCTCACTCCGGTCGTCCTGGAATCTCCCTGCTTCCAGGCTCCCGCCGGTGGCACGGCTTCGGCCATGGGGTCACCTCCCGGCCCGAGCGGGGGCCAGCCCTACGGTGCACCCCCCGCGGCAGTGTGTTTCTGCTCGGCGTGACACGGCACTCGGACGGGCTCCAGGAAGATCACTTACGGTGACCGCCGGGTGCGGTGTGCGAGCCTATCGGCGCTGTTGCTGGTCGCAGACGTTGGCCCACTGGGGTACGTCAGTTCCCCAAAGGCCCGGTGGGCGCGACCAGTTCACCGGGCCTCCAGCGTAGGAGATGGGTGGCACGGCGTGCCGCAGGCGGCCCACCGCGCTGTCGGTCTCCGTCAGCCACGCCTCCTGGTCGTAGGGCCCTTCAGTCGGCGTGGGCTGCTGCTCGGTCGCGGGGATGCCGTGCGTGAGCCAGGCCGCGGTCTGGGCAAGTGCCAGTCGGATCAACCGTGCGCCACCCGTACGGTGCTGCTCGGTGAGGGCGCGCAACACCGCGGCGGCCAGGAGATATCCGGTGCCGTGGTCGAGGGCCTGCGCGGGCAGCGCCCCCGGTTCGTCGGGAGAGCCTTCCAGAGCGGCGATCCCGGTGGCCACCTGCACCAGGCTGTCGAAGCCGCGTCGCTCGTGCCACGGCCCGTACCGGCCCCATGCGGACAGCTGCGCGATCACGAGATCCGGCCGGCGGGCGGCGAGGGCCTCCGGCGTAAGACCCTGCCGCTCCAGGGCCCCCGGGCGGTATCCGGTGACGACCACATCGGCACTGTCGAGCAGCTCGTCGAAGACCCGGCGGTCCACCGCACTGCCCAGGTCGAGCACCGTCGAACGCTTCCCCAGGCCCGTGTCGTTGTGAGCCTCCTGGCTCTCCGGCAACTGGGGTGCGTCGATCCGCAGGACGTCCGCGCCGAGCAGTGCGAGCGTGCGGGTGGCGACGGGACCCGCGAGAACCCGGGTGAGGTCCAGGACCCGAAGCCCCGCGGCAGGCAGCAGGATTCCACCACTCAGCGCGGGGAGCCCGCGCGGCGCCCGGCCGCCGATCCGCTCCGTCGTCAACAAGGGCTGGGCGGCGGCCAGTTGGCACTGCTCGTGCGCGGCCCACTGTGCCGGGGTGCGCAAGGCCACGGCCAGACCGCCCGCCGCGTACACAGTCGCCTCGACGTCCGCCGCCGTGCGGCCGGCGATCGCGTCCGCCACGGCGGGCACCTCCGCGTTGGCGGGCAGGCCGAGTGCGGCGAGCAACTGTGCCCGGTGGTGCGGGTAGTTGGCGTGCGTACGGACCCAGCCGTCGGCGGCGCGCCAGAAGCGGGAGAGCGGCGCGAAGGTGGTCGGCGCCACCCCGTCGACGCGCACCAGCCGGTCACTGAGGAACGCCGTCGTCACCGCGCCGTCGTCAACCCGCACGGCGGGCACCGAGCGGCCGGTGCGTACGCCGGTGAGCTCGGCCGCGGCGAGAGCGCAGACCGCCACGGTGGAGCGGGCCAGCTCCATGACGGGCAGCCGCGAGGGCAGCGCCCCGACGCCCTCGAAGGCGATGTGCCGCAGGAGCTCGGGGTCGCCGTCAAGCGCCGCCCACGCCTGCGCCGTACCCGACTGGTGTGAGTGATCCATGCCCGCACTATGGCACTGAGTGACACCACCGTAGAAGGGCGGCCCTGTTCTTGGACACAGGCTCTCAGGAGCCGTTGCGGCGTACGACGAGGATGGCGGCGTCGTCGCTCTGCTGGTCGCCGGTGTGGCGCAGGAGGTCGAGCCCCAACTGCTCCACGAGTTCGGGTGAGGGCAACTCGGCCCAGGTGCTGAGGCGGTCGACCAGGGGGTAGAAGACCCCCTCGGCGTCGCGGGCCTCGGTCACCCCGTCCGTACACAGAACCATCCGGTCCCCGGCCGCGAAGGGGCACTGCTGCACCGTGCGTGCCTGCCCCGCCAAGTCGCCGAGTCCAAGGGGGAGTCCGGGGTCGTCGAGCCAGATCTCCGCCGCCCTGCCACCGCTGAGTCTGAACGGGGTGGTGTGTCCGCAACCGACGATCTGCGCCCGGCCGTCCGGTTCCAGTTGCAGCACCAGCGCGGTCACGAACCGCTCGCCGTCCCCCGTGTCCCGGGCGGCATAGTGGTTGTGCCGCAGCAGCGCCTCTTCCATCTGGGTGCACACGCCGAGCACCGAGGGCTGGTGGTAGGCGCCTTCCCGGAAGGAGGTCAGCACGGCGGCCCCGGCATGGATCGCGGGGAGCCCTTTGCCTCGTACGTCCCCGATGAGCACTCGGGTGCCGTACGGCGTGGGCAGGACCTCGTAGATGTCACCACCGATCAGGGCGTCCCGCGCGGAGGACACGTACAGTCCGTCGACCACAACGTCCTCGGTGTGCAGCGGCAGTTCGCGGAGCAAGGTCCGCTGGGCGGCCTCGGCCGTGAACCGGACCCGTGCCAGCAGTTGCTCGCGTTCCCATCGCGACTGGCAGAGCAGCACACAGGCGATGCCGGCCACGATCGAGCCCCCGATCGAGGCGATCATGGTGGGGGTGCCTGAGGCGGCCAGCTCATGGGTGTAAACGACAGCCACCGCGGCGGTGTAGACCGCCCCCACCAGAACGACCTGTCCGGTGGTGCAGAGCATCGCCGCCACCAGCGCCGCCAGTCCGGACACCTGAATGGTCTGGGACCCGGAGCCGGTCGCAAGATCGATGACGGCCACCACGACGACCAGCCCGCACAGAATCGCTGTGGTCGGCTGCCTTCTGCTGTTGGACAGACGCTCGTCCCAGCTCGGCCGGTCGCTGAGACCGCCCTGGATGCGGAGTGCCATGGGGACTCCCTGCTCCGGTTGTTCCGCCGACGGCGAGGAGCTCGGTGTGCTCGTACCTGATCACCACCACCCGGTGCGGTGCTGATTCCCACGATCTCCACGGTACGCCGGTTGGTGCGGCAGCCCGCCCCCGATCGAACATGCATTCGTCTGCGCCGGGTGCGAGAGTGGCGCCTATGAAGGCCCGGTCGGCGCAGGGGGCGCTCCCCGCCGACCGGGCCGGTTCCGGGCCGGGGTCAGACGCCCGAGCGCAGGGCGATGCGCTCGTCCCCTGCGTACACGTTCATGGAACTGCCGCGCAGGAAGCCGACCAGCGTGAGACCCGATTCGGCGGCCAGGTCGACGGCGAGCGAGGACGGCGCGGAGACCGCCGCGAGGACCGGGATGCCCGCCATGACCGCCTTCTGGGCGAGCTCGAAGGAGGCCCGCCCCGACACCAGCAGGATGCAGCGCGACAGCGGCAGCCGGTCGTCCTGGAGAGCGCGTCCGACCAGCTTGTCCACCGCGTTGTGGCGGCCCACGTCCTCGCGTATGTCGAGGAGTTCCCCCTCGGGCGAGAAGAGCGCCGCCGCGTGCAGACCCCCGGTCCGGTCGAACACCCGCTGCGCGGCGCGCAGCCGGTCGGGGAGGGACGCGAGCAGTTCGGGTTCCACCCGGACCGGGGGAGTGTCGGCGATCGGGAAGCGGGCCTGTGTCCGGACGGCGTCCAGACTGGCCTTGCCGCACAGGCCGCACGAGGACGTCGTGTACACGTTCCTTTCGAGGGTGATGTCGGGTACCACAACGCCCGGCGCCAGCTTCACGTCGACCACGTTGTACGTGTTGGAGCCGTCGGCCGTCGCACCCGCGCAGTACACGATCGACTGGAGATCGGACGCGGCACCGAGCACCCCTTCGCTGACCAGGAACCCGGCCGCGAGCGCGAAGTCGTCGCCCGGCGTCCGCATCGTGATCGCGAGTGGTTTCCCGTTGAGCCGGATCTCCAGGGGCTCCTCGGCGACCAGCGTGTCCGGGCGGGCCGACACCACCCCGTCCCGGATGCGGATGACGCGGCGGCGCTCGGTGACCCGTCCCATGTCCTCAGTCCCTCAGTCGCTCTGCTCGGTCTCGGTTCTGTACGTACTGGAAGCCGAAGCGCCCCTTGATGCACAGGTTGCCGTGGGTCACCGAGTTGTCGTGCGGCGAGGTGACCTCGGCGATCTCATTGTCCTGCACCTGGAGGGTGGGGTTGCAGCCGACGCCGGGTTCGAGGGCTGCCCGCACGCGCTGCACCCGGCGTCGGCTGTTGGTGGTCGTGCCGCTGCTTCATACGGTGCTCCCGGCGGTGGCCGCGGCGGCTGAGGAGGCTGAGGAGGTCCGGGCGAGGAGGTCGGCGAGGCGAAACGCTGACACAAGGCTCCAAAGGTGCGGCAGTGAATCCTGTGGGATCACGCGCCCCTGTACCCGTCAGTAGCCACGAAGACTGGATGGCTCCGGATGTCAGCAGTGAATGCTCGTACCGAGGGGATCCGTCATGACCGGCATGCGAGGCTCGCGCGTTGTCGCAGTCGGGCACTACCAGCCCGCCAAGGTGCTCACCAATGGCGACCTCGCCGAGCTGGTCGACACCAGCGACGAGTGGATCAGCAGCCGGGTCGGCATCCGCACCCGCCATGTCGCGGGCCCCGACGAGCCGGTGGACGAACTGGCCGCGCACGCGGGGGCGAAAGCGCTCGCCGGTGCCGGGCTGACCCCCGCCGACATCGATCTCGTCGTGGTCGCCACCTCCACCGCGGCCGACCGCTCGCCGAACACCGCCGCCCGGGTCGCGGCCCGCCTCGGCATGGGCTCGCCCGCCGTCCTCGACCTCAACGTCGTCTGCGCCGGGTTCACCCACGCCCTGGCGACCGTCGACAGCCTGGTGCGCACCGGCACGGCCACCCGCGCGCTGGTCATCGGTGCGGACAAGATGACCGCGGTGACCGACTGGACCGACCGCACCACCTGCGTCCTGGTCGGCGACGGTGCCGGCGCCGCCGTGGTCGAGGCGAGCGAACAGGCGCTGATCGGCCCGGTGCTGTGGGGCTCGGTGCCCGAGATGGGCCATGCGGTACGCATCGAAGGCACCCCTCCGGTGTTCGCGCAGGAGGGCCAGTCCGTCTACCGCTGGGCCACCACCCAACTGCCGCCCATCGCCCGCCAGGTCTGCGAGCGCGCCGGGCTCACCCCCGAGGACCTCGCGGCGGTCGTGCTGCACCAGGCCAATCTGCGGATCATCGAACCCGTCGCGCGCAAGATCGGGGCGGTCAACGCGGTGATCGCCCGCGATGTCGTCGAATCCGGGAACACCTCGGCGGCCAGCATCCCGCTGGCCCTGTCCAAGCTGGTCGAACGCGGCGAGATCACCACCGGCGACCCGGTTCTGCTCTTCGGCTTCGGCGGCAACCTGTCGTACGCGGGCCAGGTCATCCGCTGCCCTTGACGGGCCCTCTGCATGGCCACGAAGGCCATGCGCGCCCGCACCGAGCACACGCGCACGACCTACCACCAGCGGCCCGACCGGGGTTGACCCCGCCCCGGGCCCACGACGGGCGGTCCGACCGGGGCCTGGCGGAACGCGTCGGACGGGCCGCCCACCAGGGCCTGCCGCGGAACACGTCGGCGGGGCCGACCCCGCCCGGGGTCTACCGGAACGCGTCGGCGTGTGTCTCCGCCCATGCCCGGAACGTGCGCGGCTCGCGCCCCGTAACCTCCCGCACCGTGGTCACCACGCCCGACTCGTCGAGCGTGCCGTCCACGTAGAAGCTGAAGAACGCGTCGACGTACGGCACGGGCATCCGCGCCGACATCTCCTTGTACGCCTCGTCGTTGGGGATGCCCTCGCAGGTGAGTTCGCGGCCGAGAGCCTCGCCGAGGATGCGCACGCGGTCGGCCGGGAGGAGGGATTCGGGGCCGGAGAGCGTGTAGATGCGCCCCTCGTGGTCCTTGCCGGTCAGTGCCGCGGCCGCGCACGCGGCGATGTCGTACGGATCGATCACCGCGGCCCGAACGTCCGCGAAGGGCGCCCGCACCACGTCGCCCTGCGCCAACTGCTCAGCCCATTCAAGGGTGTTGGACATGAACATCCGCGGGCGCAGGAATGTCCAGGGCAGCCCCGACTCCCGTACCGCGGTCTCGGATTCGATCATGTAGCGGGAGACCGCGTTGCTGAGGTCGCCGCCGCCCGCCGAGCCGCCGGACAGCAGCACCACCCGTTCCGCCGCGCCCGCTCGGGCGGCGGCGAGCGTCGCGGCCATGTTGTCGTAGCCCGGCATCAGGAACACCGCGCGGGCCTCGGCGAGCGAGGCGGCGAAGCTCTCGGGCCGGTTGAGGTCACCGGCCACCGCTCGCGCGTTCGCGGGCAGGCCCGCCGGGTCGCCGGACCGGCTGAGCGCATGCACCTCCTCGCCGGTTCCGTCGAGCAACTCACCCAGAATTCGCACCAGTTCGGACCCGACGTTCCCCGTCGCCCCGGTCACCAGGATCATGCGCTTCCCCTCTCGTCCTGCGAACAAGGTGCCCATCGTGCTTCAGAGAGCAGCATCGCCACCAGTACGAGCACCAGGGCGAACAGTTCGGCGAGGGAGGAGACGCGCGTACCGAGCGGCACGGTGGCGAGCGCGGCCACCGTGCCGCCCGCGCGGAACCGCAGCGGTGGGATGCGCAGTACCGCGCGGAACGCGACGTTCCCCGCGAGGAAGAGCGCCACCCCGCCGGCCAGCGCGACGGCGGGCGCGGCCGCCAGGTGCTCGGGCAGCTGCCCGATGGACTTCTTCACCCCGGCCGCGAGCACTGCCACACCGAGCAGCATCGGCACGAAGCTGTAGTAGTACGCGAGCATCGTCAGCCGGAACCGGGACAGCCCGGTCGCCGCCCGCAGCGCCTCCTCGGCCGCCTCCTCGTCCCGGATGAAGTACGTCCACCACAGTGCCGTCGCCAGGGCGAGCGCGAGGACCACCCCGCCGAACAGCCCCCAGTCCAGCTTGAGTTCGCCGGTGTCGGAGCCGGAGCCGACACCGATCGCGATCACGGACTCGCCGAACGCGACGATCAGGAGCAGCCCGTGCCGCTCCACGAAGTGCGCCGGGTCGAGTGCGCCGACCCGGCCCGTGACCGGCACCCGCTCGCCGTCGACGTCGGAGGTGATGCGGCTGGAGAGGATGGGCGTGACGCTCTGCAGCAGCAGCGCGGCCAGCCACAGCCCTTCGGCGGCCCGGCCGCTCACTGTGCCGGCCGCCGTCACACACAGCGCCGCGAGCACATTGGTCAGCGCGAAGCTGAGGACGTACCGCCCGTGCAGCAGCGCGTACAGCGCGCTGTGCACGACGGTGACCAGGAGGAAGCCGAGCCCGAACGCGACACCGTTGGTGGTGAACACCCCGGGGATGGCCAGGGCACAGGTCAGGAAACCGCACATGCCGAGGATCAGCGGAATGCGGCGGGCGTTGGTCTCCGGCGGCACCTGGTTGGTGAGGTAGGCGTAGGCCCCGTACATCCAGAACAGCACGGCGAAGATCAGCAGCACCCGCCCGGCCTGCGCGAAGGAGAGGTCGTGGGTGAGCAGCACGGTCAGCTGTGTGATCGTGAAGACGAAGACGAGGTCGAAGAAGAGCTCCAAGGTGGAGACCCGGCGCCCGGCGGCGCTCTCCGCCCCCTCCGTCATGCCGTCGACGGCAGGCATACGTTCCCCCAGCAGGCATGTCGTTCGGATGTGCGGCCGACACCCTAGCCCAGCAAGGGGGAGCCGCCCCGGACCGTCTCGGCCCCAGGGGGCGGCGCTGCCGGCGCCACCCACCCGCACGCCACCACCCCCACGATCACGTGACGTCACTCATACTTCACGCCGCGTACGTGCCAACACCCGCCCGCCTCACTACCGTCCGGTAACAGCGCCATCGCACACCCCGCCCCGACCGTGCACCGAGAGCGGAGATCCAGACATGGCACCCACCCCCGCCCCCCTCACCCTCAAGCCCGGCACAGCGTGGTCCGACGCCTGGCGGCGCAGCCTCACCGCCGCCCCCGAGGCCTTCAGGGACGACCGGGTCCTGAACCTCTGGGCCAACGAGTGGCACGCCGACGGCCGCGCGCTGCCCGCCACCAGCCCCATCGACGCGAGCCCCATCGCGGGCCCGCCCCGCCTGGACGGCCCCGCCGCCCAGCGCGCCGTACGGGCCGCCCTCGACCAGCACCGCGCCTGGCGGCACGTACCGACCGCCGAGCGCCGCGCCCGCGTCGGCGCCACGCTCGACGCGCTGACCGAACACCGCGAGCTGCTCGCCCTCCTCCTCGTGTGGGAGATCGGCAAGCCCTGGCGGCTAGCCCGGGCGGACGTCGACCGCGCCATCGACGGAGTGCGCTGGTACGCCGGGAACATCGACGGGATGCTGGCGGGCCGGACCCCCCTGCCCGGACCGGTGTCCAACATCGCGAGCTGGAACTACCCGATGTCGGTACTCGTTCACGCCATGCTGGTACAGGCGCTGGCGGGCAACGCCGTGATCGCCAAGACCCCCACCGACGGCGGTGTCGCCTGCCTCACCCTGGCCGCCGCGCTGGCCGTGCGCGAGGGCATCCCGATCACCCTGGTGAGCGGCAGCGGGGGCGAACTCTCCGAGGCCCTCGTCCGCTCCCCGGAAATCGGCTGCGTCTCCTTCGTCGGCGGCCGCGACACCGGGGCCCGCATCGCCACCGCCGTGGCCGACCTCGGCAAGCCGCACATCCTGGAACAGGAAGGCCTGAACACCTGGGGCATCTGGAACTTCAGCGACTGGGAAGGACTCTCCCGCGTCATCCCCAAACTCTTCGACTACGGCAAGCAACGCTGCACCGCCTACCCGCGGTTCGTCGTCCAGCGCACCCTGTTCGACCAGTTCCTCGCCGCCTATCTGCCGGCCGTACGCTCCGTGCGCACCGGGCACCCGCTGGCCGTCGAACACCCCGAAGACGCCCTGCCGGAACTGGACTTCGGCCCGCTCATCAACGCGGCGAAGGCCAAGGAGCTGAGCGACCAGGTGGCCGAGGCCATCGACCGGGGCGCCGTCCCCCTCTACCGCGCCTCGCCGGCCGCCGGCCGTTTCCTGCCCGGCCAGGACACCAGCGCCTATCTGCCGCCGGTCACCCTGCTCAACCCGCCCCCGTCCTCACCGCTGTTCCACGCGGAACCGTTCGGCCCGGTCGACACGATCGTCCTGGTCGACACCGAGGCGGAACTGCTCGCCGCGATGAACGCCTCCAACGGAGCGCTGGTCGCCACCCTGTCGACCGACGACCCGGACACGTACGACCGACTGGCCCCGCAGACAAGGGCGTTCAAGGTGGGCCGCGGCACCCCCCGCTCCCGGGGCGACCGGGAGGAACTGTTCGGCGGCTACGGAGCGTCGTGGCGCGGCGCCTTCGTCGGCGGCGAACTCCTGGTACGGGCCGTGACCGAGGGCCCGGCGGGGGAGCGGGCCCCGGGCAACTTCCCGGACTACCGGCTGATTCCGTAACGGCGGAGTCCGGCCCGGCTCATTCCGTAACGATGGGAGGCGGCCGGGCCCTCCGGTGCGTAACAAGAACGGCCGGGGACGGCCGGGCCCTCCCTTTTGGTGACCTTTGGGGATGACCCCGGACCGGCAGGGCAACGTCACCCGATGCCCTGCCGGTCCGGCTCCAGCGCGAAAGTACGCTCCGCCGCTTCCGGCACCGCGAGCGCGACGGCCTGCGCGAGCAGTTCCCGGTGCCGGAGCAGCGGCTCGCGCCGGTCCTCGGGAGCGAGCTGGAGCAGATCGTTGAGCCCGGCCACGATCCGCCGGGTGACCTGCGGGCTTCCCACGGCGAAGAGCCGAATCTCGGCGAAGCTCAGATCCACGAGATCGGCCCAGTCCGGGACGTCCTGGACGAGCCGCACCTCGCCCCTGCCGTCCCGGTGTGCCACCGCCCCGAGCGGCCGGTCGGCCAGGGCCGTCAGGAGCTGGACGATCCGGTCCAGGCACTGCACGGCGGTGGTCGGGTCGTTGACGGCGGGCGACAGGGCCCGCAGCGCGATGTCGGAGAGCTGCCGCAGCCCGAACCCCAGATCCTGGTGGAACGTCCGCTCCACACCCACCGACACGGTGTACCGCAGCGAGCCGCTGGACGGCGCCTTCTCTCCGCCGTGCACCGCGAGCAGCGGAGTACCCGGCACCACGAAGTCCCCGATCCGGGGAATCAGCCGGAGCACCACCCCGTGGCGCCGGGCCGCCCGCACGAGCCGGGCGATGTTCACGTCCCGCAGCACCCCGCCCTGCCCGCTGTACCCGATCCTGGCAGTCTCCCGCCCGAGGGACAGCCCGCCGACGTCCCCGCGCGGCATCTTGTGCACCACGCCCAGGGCCTCGCCGGTGATCCGGTCCACCACGTGCCCGACGCGCATGAGCCGCAGGGTGGAGTTCACGTACGCGATGAAGAGGAACAGGCTCAGCGTGACCATGAGGAGCGTGAGAAAGCTCTGCAGAAACGGAACGGTGGTCACGAGGCGGGGGTCGGTCTCGCTGTCGAACGAGGTGAGCACGAGCAGCGACAGGGTGAAGGTGGCCAGGAAGACGGCGAAGGTCAGCTTGGTGATGCGCGACCGTACGAAGATCCGTACGACGCGGGGCGTGAACTGCCCACTGGCCATCTGGACCGCGACCAGCGAAATGCTGAACACCACACCGATGAAGGTCATCATCGCCGAGCTGACCGTGGTGATCACGGTCTTGGCATCGTCGACGAGCCGGATCAGCTCGGTGACCTCGGCGTAGTTCTCGGTGTCCTGGAGCAGTCGCATGATGGCGGCGTCGGCGTCGTACGCACCCACCCACAGCACGAAGGTCAGCACCATCGCCGCGGTGGGCGCGAACCAGAAGGTGTCGCGCAGATGCTCCCGCAGCGATGACAACGCACGCGGCCGCCGGTATCCCTGGGCTCTGCTCACCCGGCGAAGGCTAGGTCCGGGCCCGGCCCTGCGAGACTCCGCGCCGCCGTGTGGTCCCACAGTCGTACACACATTGGTCCTCACGGAGTACGAAACCGTGGGCCCGCGCCCGAAGAATGGAAAGCGCCCCGCCCCACGACGACCTGCTGAACCGAGGAGCGATCCCATGTCCGCCACCCCCGCCAAGGCCCGGCCCCGGGCCCGGACCCTTGTCATCGCCGTCGCCTCGGTCGCGGTGGCGCTTGGCTTCGCCGCCGTCGTCGCCGTACCGGCCGCGCAGGACCGGTACCAGAACCGCCACGACGAGGCGTCCTCCTACCGCTCCGGCAAGGAGGCGAAGGGCGACCGGGTCTCCGTACCGCGCTGGCTTCCCGACGAGGCGAGGCACATCGAGTACGCGATGAAGACGACCGGCGGCGACCGCCTCCTGAAGGCCACCCTCCCGTCGGCCGACTTCCCCGCCACCTGCACACCCCACAAGCCGGCCACGGCCCCGCAGCCCCCGGCGATCAAGTCCGCCTGGTTCCCGAAGAACGCCGAGGGCCGCACCGCCGCCCGGTGCGACCTGTACTACGCGTACATGGACGGAAACACTCTGTACGCCTGGCAGGCGAACGACGACTGGATCGCCGCGAACAAGGCCTGACGCTCGCCTGACCACGCAATATGCGGGTGAACGCCACCTCAAACCCCTGGTAGAGTTCTCTATGTCGCCGCGGGGAACACCCCGCGAAGACAACACCTTGTCCGGGTGGCGGAATGGCAGACGCGCTAGCTTGAGGTGCTAGTGCCCTTTATCGGGCGTGGGGGTTCAAGTCCCCCCTCGGACACAGATTATGTGCACATAGAAGAGCGGGTTGTGACTCAACGGTCACGATCCGCTCTTTTGCATAGTAGGTCAGCTGGAGACCGAGGGCTAGGTAGAGCTGCTGCTTGTCTGCGGGGGCGGCGGATGCGAGGGCGGCGGGGATCCTGCCGATTTCTTCGATCAGCTCGCGGATCTGGTCCTCGGTGAGCACGGTGCGCTGCGCCTGGTCGGTCTCGTTGAGCTGCCGCTGTGCGGCTGCTTTCTCTGCCTGGGTCTGGTTGATCCATCTGGTGACGAGTTCGGGGTCGGTGCCGCGGTCGAGGGCTGCGCGGTAGTGGGCGATGCGGCGGTCGCAGTCGGCGATGGTGATGCGGGCGACTTCGAGTTCGGGGGCGGTGGTGAGGGTGTTCTCCTGGCTGCGTTGGAGTTCGTGGAGGGTGCGGTCGAGGCGGTCCGGGGCGAAGGACTGGGCGATCCATGAGTCGAGCCGGGGGAGCACGGCGTCCTCGCGGACGTAGATGGTCGGCGGGTGATCGAGGGCTGTGGTGCGGGCGTATTCGCTGGTGTAGCGGCAGCGGTAGTGGGGGTGGCCGTTGTTGAAGCTGCCCTGCATCTTGCGGCGGCAGATTGAGCAGCGCATTCGCCCGCGCAGCACGTAGGGGTGAGTGGTGGTGCGCGGCGGCCGCGGGTGGTCGCGCCGCTCGTGCCGTGACGTGCGCTGGGTCTGGGTGGCCTTGAAATCCTCCAGGCTGACGAGGGGTTCATGGACGGGTTGTGCGGACCAGATCCACTGGTCGGGCTTGTTCCAGGACTGCTTGGCGCGGTGGCCGAGGGTGACGTCGTCGATGTCGAGCAGGATCTCGTCCTTGCGTTGCTTGTTCCACACCTGATGGCCGGTGTAGCGCGGGTTGGCGAGGATGGAGGCGACGGCGCTCTTGGACCAGGCGAGGCCGGTGCGGTGGGAGTTGCGGGCGCGGTCGTGGGCGGAGGGGCAGGGGATGCCGTCGTTGGTGAGCCCGATGGCGATGGCCAGGTACCCCATGCCGCGCAGGTACTCGGCGAAGATCCGTTGCACGACGGCCGCGGCCACGGGGTAGTCGGGCACGAGTCGGCGCAGCCGCTTGCCGTCGGCGGCTTTGGCGGGGTTGGGGTGCGGGCCCGCGTCTTCCAGTGTGTAGCCGTAGGGCGGGCGTCCGCCGAGGAAGCGGCCTTCGAGCTGGGCTTGGGCGGCCATGGCGGTGCGCACTCGGATCTTGATGCGGTTGCGCTCGCCTTTGCTCATCCCGCCGAAGACGGACATCACGAGGTCGTGGGCTTCGTTGTCGGGGTCGATCGGCCCGCCGACTTCGGGGACCCACAGGGGGACGTGGAAGTGGACGAAGAGGGGGAAGGTATTTCCGAACTGGTTGCCGTAGAAGGTGCGCTGGGGTTCTCCGATGACAACGGCGTCGAAGCCCCGCTCGGGGTTGCGCAGGTCTTGGAGGAGGGCGGCGGCTTGGGGCCGACGTTTCCACGGCAGGGCGCGTGAGTGGCCGGAGTCGAAGTACTCGGCCACGATCTGTCCGCCGGCTGGTTCGATCAGCCCTTTGGCCCGAAGGAGTTGCCAGTTCTTTGAGGCTTCCGGGTCTTGGAGGTCCTCGGTCGAGCAGCGTCCCGCAAAAGCGAATCGGGTCACGTCGTACTCCCGCAGCGATAGTGGTGCGACCGGCGGCCGGTGGTCGTCCGTGGTACCTCTGATCGGCGAGAAGGTCCAGTTGGGGTCCGCTGGAAACAAGGGCGCGACTCAGGGCAGCCGTGGGGTTCTTCCAGATCTGCGTTCGTACGCGGACAGGAGAATCCGCAGGAGTGCGGCCGCCGCCGCGGGCGTGAGAGCGGGAGGCTCGTGCGGGAGTACCACTTCCAGCGGGCCTGTCTGGTCGGTGGCCAGGCAGCGGAGCGGAGACCGGTCCGATGTGACGGCGGACGTGCCATCGGCGTGTTTCCCCGCAGCAGGCTGACGATCGCAGCAGTGTTCTGCAGGTCCTTCTTGCCGATCGGTCTGTTGCGGAGTGGAGGGGGACATCGGCTGGTCCACGTTGATCTCCAAGGGGCGGGCGTGGCTACCCTCTAAGGAGAATTTGGACCATGAAATGCGCCACGAGGCTGGGTGATGGCCCGTCAGCGGATGTCGGGTCGGTTCCAACTGCTGAGCCTGGAAGCCGGCGCGTGATAAAGGGACGGGGATGTGATGGAGTTCCGGTTCAACGTGTAGTTGCCGCGATAGCATTGGCGTCGCCATCTGGCAAACATGCAGGTGAAACGGGGTCGGCCCGATCGGGGACCGACTCCGTTCGCGTACCCGGCGCTGGATCCGTGCTGGATGACCTGATGTCTCGTCATCTGTCGTCGTCCTTGGCTATCTGTACCGTCGCTGGATCGGTGCTGGGTCATGCTGACTGTCCGTCAGTGAGATGGCGCCGCGTCTGGCGACGGATTCCGTTGTCGACAGGGCGGCTACCGGGTGTCGCGGGGGCCGGGGTGGGGCATTGCCCCCGTCGGCTCCGGTTTGCCGGTCAACGGGAATTGCGGGGCCCAGCGCGGCGCGTCGCCAAGGGGGGCGTGGCAAACGCGCCCCGGAACGGGCGCTTGGCCGCAGGTTCGAGTCCTGGGCGGGAGCCGCAGAACATGGGAAGTGGAATCGCCGCGGGCGCGGGGCGGGACGTTGGTAGTCACGGCGGCCGTCTCGCTCTAAACCCGGCGTACAGTCCGACTCGCCTGCCTTGCGGCCCTGACCAGGGGTTTTATCCCGGTCAGGGCCACAATGCGTTCCGTCAGGCTTCCCGCGTTGACCTGCGATTTCTCGGGAGTTCCGGCGCGGGTGTGCGCGCGGGGGCCGGATGGCTGGGGGAGTTCGACGTGGCTGAGCGTGCGGGCACGGCCCCCGTCCTGGAGGTCAGCCGCTGGGGGTGGCCCAGACTTCGACGTACGGGCCCCGGTCCACCCGGTCGACCTCGAAGCGCGCACCGGCCACAGCGGCGGCGAACTCGTCGGGGTCCCAGACGGTGTACCATCGTCGGCCGTCAGGCTCGTCGAGCCAGCCCGTGCGGCCGGTGGCCTTAAGATACGCGTACTTCCTGCCCCCGGGCCGCAGCAGTCTGGCGAACTGCCCCAGCACGTCCACCGCGCCCGCCGTGCCGAGGTGGACGAGCGAGGCTGAGGCCCAGATCCCTTCGAACGTTCCAGCCGGGAACCGCGTACCGACCTCGCGCAGGTCGCACTGGGAGGTGGGCGCGTGGGCGTTGGCCATCGCCACGAACACCGGGTTGAGGTCGACACCACGCACCACATGCCCGTACGTCCGGAATCGCGCAAGGTCGCGGCCCGGACCGCACCCGGCGTCCAGGATTAGTGAAGGCGCAGGCAAGGAGCTCGCGAACCGCTTGACTCGATCCGCCATCTTCGGAGCGTGCACAGCCGCGTAGTCGTCGGCGTGGTCACTGTAGATGGCAACTGACTCAGCGACAGGGTCCAGCTGTTCCCCGCCGAACGTGGTGCGTGACTTCATCCCATCCACCCTGACCTGCTCCCGCGTCGCTTGCCAGTGGCCAGAACGAAAGGGATCAAGCTCATACGCTCGCGCGACAGCCTCGCAGGCGACAGCGCGCTGGACGGAACGTCCATCGTCACCCCAAGGCGAAATGGTCCTTACGTTGTTGGTGGGCCGATTCCGCTCATTCGTTGGATCGGGAGGCCCAGGGCACCGGGTATGGCTGAAAAGGTCATGCCGTGGGAGTGGCTTCTACTGATTGGCCGCCCGGTGCTCGCGACGACTCGGCCACTCATTGGGATGCGCGACGTGGATCGGTTGGTAAGGACACGCTGGCGAGGTCGTCTGCTGGATACCTACAGGAACGACTTCGGAGGTGGCCGTGCCCGAACTGTGGGCCGGTACGGATGCGGGTAAGGCCGAGCACCACTGCACGGTGGTCGACGCCGACGGTCGGCGCAGGCTCTCTCGGCGCATCGCCAACAACGAACAGGATCTGCTTCAACTCCTGGGTGATGTCCTGGAGTTGAGTCAGGGCAAGCCTGTGACCTGCGCCATCGATCTCAACTCCGGCGGGCCGCGCTGATGGTCGCCTTGCTGGTCAGCCACGGCCAGAAGGTGCTCTACATCCCGGGACGCACCGTCCATCACGCCTCCGGCTCCTACCGGGGCGACGGGAAGACGGACGCGAAGGACGCCTTCGTCATCGCCGACCAGGCCCGCATGCGCCGTGATCTCCAACCGGTACGCAGCGGCAGCGAGATCGCCGTGGATCTGAGGATTCTCACCTCGCGCCGACTGGATCTGGCCGCAGACCGCACCAGGGCGATCAACCGGCTGCGGGCCCAGCTGCTGGAGTACTTCCCTGCTCTGGAGCGGGCCTTCGACTACAAGACCTCGAAGGCCGCGCTGGCACATTGGGAATCAGTAGTACCGCCTTTGAGGAACGCAGCAGTAGTGGATCCCGCTACGCTCCGACGAGTGCTCGCCAGGCTGGCAAGGGGAGCAAGCCGAGTGTGGAAGCGGGCAGTGGTCGAGCGAGATCGGTGTTGGGGAGCAGGAGCTTCCGATGCCGTTGACGTTGGGGGAGCTGGAGTCGTACCTGGCGAAGGCGGCTGATCTGCTGCGGGGCGGCATCGATCAAGCGGGCTTCAAGGGCTACATCTTCCCGTTGATGTTCTTCAAGCGGATCAGTGATGTGTACGACGACTGGCGGCTGCGCAGGAGCTCTTCGCCGAGCAGGGGCTCAACGTCCCGGTTGGCGAGATCGCCAAGCGCGCTGGGTGGGCGACGCCACGCTGTACCGGCGCATTCCGACCCGGGGCGACCTGGTGAAGGTCGTCTTCCACGAGGACCTGACGGCGGTTATGGCCTCCGGCGATGAGGCACGCCTCGCAGAGGACGCGTGGGGCGCGCTCACGGCGTACCTGGAGGGCGTGAGCGCGCTGCTGGCCCGGGACCGGGGCGTGGGCGACCTTGATGACCACCGGCATCGTGGGCGCGCCGATCCTGGACGCGATCCACGCCCACAACCACGCGTCCCTGAGCGAACACCGACGTTGTCACGGAGGACCCGCTCTTCGTCCTGAGCGCGCTCGGCACCTCACTCCCGGCGGTGGAGGCGGTCAGCCCCGGCTCCTGGCGCCGCCATCTGGCTAGCCTCCTGGACGGCTTCCTGGTCACGGCCCAACGTCCGCTGCCGGAGCGTCCCTGACCGCGGGGGAAGCGCTGCGGGTCCACCGGGAACTGGGCGGAGAGCCTCCGGCGGAGTGATCAGGCGGGTGGCCGGGTCGATTAAGCACACCTTTAGCAGTGATGTGGCCGTCCCTTAACTGCGCCGTGGTTGTGTGGTGCCCTTCCTGGCAGCCATGCGAATTAAGGGAGCATTGATGTCGCGAGTTCTAGTGATAGGTGGCGGGCCGGGAGGTTCGCTGACTGCGATGCTGTTGGCCCGCGCAGGTATCGACGTCACCTTGCTGGAGCGGGAAACATTCCCCAGGTATCACGTCGGTGAATCGCTCACGTCGTCGTGTCGCGTCATGATGGATATCGCCGGTGTCCTGGAGAAGGTGGACGCCGCTGGATTCACCAGTCGTCGAGGTGCTCTGCTGAGGTGGGGCGCCGAGGACTGGACCATCGACTGGGCTGAGCTCTTCGGGCCGGACGTGCGCGGCTGGCAGGTGGAGCGCGACGAGTTTGATGAGATCCTGCTGCGGCATGCACAGGAGCAAGGCGTTGATGTCGTCGAAGGCGCCCACGTCAAGAAGGTCCGCTTCGACGGAGACCGCCCCGTCGCCGCGGAATGGGTCGACACGAAGCACGACAACGCCCGGAAGGTGACCGAGTTCGACTACCTTGTCGACGCCTCCGGCCGCTCGGGAGTGCTCGCCGCCCAGCATTTCCGGAATCGCCGGGCCCACGAGATCTTCCGCAACGTCGCGATCTGGGGCTATTGGGATGGCGGCGAGTTGCTGAAGGGAACGCCCCCGGGCGGCCTCAACGTCGTCTCCACACCTGATGGCTGGTTCTGGGTCATTCCCCTGCGGAACGGAAAGTTCAGCATCGGATTCGTGACGCACAAGACGCGCTTCGTCGAGCGGCGTAAGGAATTCGCGTCGGACGACGAAATGCTGCTGACACTGGTCCAGGAATCCGAGACGGTACGCGACCAGTTGGCGGGCGCAAAGTTTACCGGACCCACCCGGGTCGAGCAGGACTACTCCTACGTTGCCGACAGTTTCTGCGGCCCCGGCCATTTCCTGGTTGGGGACGCCGCCTGTTTCCTCGATCCTCTGCTGTCCACCGGAGTGCATCTGGCGATGTACAGCGGGGTGCTCGCGGCCGCATCCTTGATCGGTGTCGACAGCGGACAGATCAACGAGCGTGAGGCGCAAGGGTTTTACGAGTCGCTGTTCCGCAATGCTTACGCCCGCCTCATCGTGCTGGTGTCCGGGGTCTACGAGCAGTACAAAGGCACCGAAAGCTATTTCTGGCTTGCTCAGCGCCTGGTGCGTGAGAAGGAGCGCTACGACCGCCCGAACGGGGCCTTTGCCGAGATCTCTGCGGGACTCAGCGACCTCAGGGACGCCGCGGACGTGCGGGGCACGAGTGCCATGCCGGAGCTGATCGAGGAGGCGGACCAGGCGCGCCGGCGCGCTGACGAGAACGTCCCCGAAGGGCAGACCGCCAATCTCAACGCGCTCCGCATAGAACCCAGCGATCTTTACGACGACGCCTCGGGCCTGTACCTGGTCACCCACCCGGCCCTTGGTGTCAAGCGCGCACGCCCGGCCTCCGCGCCCGCCGGCGACCGCGCGGACGCCACCCGCTGAACCCGGGCCTCCCGGCCAGTTTGTCCAGGGGCCGCTGCCCCGTCACCCCACCCAGAAGAAGGAGAACAAGCATGTCTGCGCTGCCACCCGAGGTCATGAACTGGATCTACGAGCAGAACCCGGACCTCGAGGACATCGACATCGACCTCGACCTGTTCGACACTCGGCTGATCAACTCCCTCTCGCTGATCGAGTTCGTCCTCGTCATCGAACAGGCCAGTGGGCAGGTCATCGACCGGCGGCAGCTCAAGATCGAGGACTTCCAGACCTTGCGCACGATTCAGGAGAACTTCTTCGACAAGTCGGCGGAATCGGCCGCGGCCGCCGTGGCAGAGGCCGGCTGAATCATGCCGACGGCCACAGTCAACGGAGTTCACCTCTCCTACCGCGTTCAGGGTCAAGGTACCCCCCTGCTCCTGATCGGCCCGGCCGCTTCACCGGCCGTCGTCTGGGATCGGCATCAGGTTCCGGATCTCGTACGAGCCGGATTCCAGGTCATCACCTTCGATCTGCGCGGGAGTGCCCCCTCGGAAGTTCCGCCCGGCCCCTACGCGCTCGACGACCTCGTCACCGACACGGCGGAGCTGATCCGCCACCTGGGACTCACCTCCTGTCTGGTGGCGGGAGTCTCGATCGGCGCGATGATCGCTCAGGAGCTGGCCAGGGAGCACCCCGAACTTGTCGGCGCGCTCGCTCTCATGGCGACTCGGGGGCGGTCGGACGTCTTTCACGATGCGCTGGCACAGGGCTGTGCTGATGCCATGCGTGCCGGTGACGTGGTGCCTACGGGGTACTCGGCTGTGGCCACGATGTGCCAGCTCTTCGCTCCCGAGAGCCTGGGTAACGACAAGTTCGCCCAGGACTGGCTGACGACCCTGTCCCTCTTCCCGCAACGAGGGGCGGGGTTCGCGGCCCAGTACGAGGCCACTGTCACCAGCGACCGATTGCCGGGATTGCGTGACATCCGGTGTCCGTCGCTCGTCGTCGCGTTCGCCCACGACATCGTTATGCCGCCC
This sequence comes from Streptomyces sp. NPDC050485, assembly GCF_044458185.1. Classification (NCBI taxonomy): domain Bacteria; kingdom Bacillati; phylum Actinomycetota; class Actinomycetes; order Kitasatosporales; family Streptomycetaceae; genus Streptomyces; species Streptomyces sp. NPDC050485. The sequence continues at coordinate 222,019 of NZ_JBITHR010000012.1, forward strand.
GCCATGGGACGTGCGGTGGCCGAAGCCATCCCAGGGTGCCGCTTCGAACTGCTGGAAGGATGCGGCCACTTCGGGTTCCTGGAGCGCCCCGAGGAAGTCAACCGCCTGCTTGTCGAGTTCTTCCACAGCGCAGCCTGACACCGTTTCTCAGGAGGAATCATGGAGGACTTGAATTCGATGGCAGCCGGGAGCCGCCTGGCCGACGGCGTAGAACTGCGGCAACGGCGCCCCGGAGAACTGGACTTCGAGATGGCCGCCGTCAGGGCGGAGCCGCCCCGTCCCGGCGAGGTGGCCGTCCAGGTGTTTGCTGCCGGGCTCAACTTCCCCGACGTGCTGACGGCGATGGGACTCGCCGCGGCGTACTTCGAGGAACCGCCGCGGCCGGGACTGGAGTGCGCTGGAGTTGTTACTGCGGTCGGCCCGGGGGTGACGGCGTTCAAGGTCGGCGACCGTGTCGCAGCTGTGGCCGAAGGGGCCTTCGCGTCCGAGGTCAACGTCCCAGTGACGTCGGTCATGCCGGTGCCCGACCACATGGACTTCGCGCAGGCCGCCACGGTGCCCGTCGCGTTCGTCACCGCCTGGTACGGCTTGGTCCGAATGGCTGGCCTGCAGTCCAGAGAGCGGCTTCTCATCCACTCTGCGGCCGGCGGGGTGGGCTTGGCGGCGCTGGCGGTCGCGAGGCTGAGGGGAGCCGAGGTGCTGGCGACCGCCGGAACGACGGACAAGCGAACGTACCTGCATGAACTGGGTATCAGTCACGTCATGGATTCCCGCAGCACGAAGTTTGGGGACGAGACGCTCGCGGCCACTGGCGGCGAGGGTGTCGATGTCGTCCTCAACTCTCTTACCGGGGAGCTGCTGCGCCGTGGCCTGGAGCTGCTCCGAGTCCGCGGCAGGTTCATCGAGATCGGCAAGCGGGACATCATGGCCGACGCCGCACTGGGTCTGGGCCCTTTCCGCAATAGCCTCAGCATGCACAGCGTGGACCTACGGCTGCTGGTTGACCGTTGCCCTGAGCTCATCAGTGAACTTCTGGGCGAGCTTTCGCCGTTGTTCGACTCGGGCGCGCTCGCGCCGTTGCCCTACACACCGTTCCCGGTGACACGGGCCGACAGCGCGTTCCGGAAGATGATGGGCGGACGGCACATCGGGAAGATCGTGCTGACGTTCGCGTAACGGAGCCGGAGAACGACGGAGCGGCCGCTCTGGCCAGCACGTGGTGGAGCGGCCGCTCTGGCTGGTACGTAGGGAGCCGGCCGCTACGGCCTGCGCCGCAGCATGTTCATGATGGTCATCGTCAGCACTGTCTCGCCGTGCTGATTGAGTACCTCCACGGCGGTGTGTACGAGGCCGCGGTCCGGCTTGGAACGGGAGGGGCGAGCCCCGGTGACGGTGGCTCGAATCGACAGGGTGTCGCCCGGCCGCACCGGTCGCTGCCAGCGCACTTCATCGACACCCGGGGACGCGAGCGACGCGACCTTGCTCAGGTAGTGGTCCGCGTAAAGGCGCATCATCACGGCTGTGGTGTGCCAGCCACTCGCGATCAGTCCCTGGAATGGTCCAGCCTGTGCTGCAACGGGATCCGTGTGAAAGCTCTGGGTGTCGAAGCGCTGGGCGAACTCGAGGATGTCCTGCTCGGTGAGGGTGCTGCTGCCGAAGGTGTGTACGGTGCCCTGCACATAGTCCTCGAAGTACCGGTCTTCGATGGGGGTGGCGAAGTTGTCGGTGGTGTCCGGGGTGGTCGTCGTCATGGGTGCCCTCTCACTCGGTTCCGGGGTCTGGTTCGGCGGGGCTATGTGCAGCACGGTTACGCGTACGATAGCGGACCGCCGCATCTTTGAACGCGCTGAGTGATCGAGGATTGGCCAAGGCGCCCTGGGCCACGACGAGTTCAGGATCGGCGCCAGCCAGGATGCGCTTGACCGGTACCTCCAGCTTCTTGCCCGACAGGGTGCGGGGGACGGCCGGGACCTGGACAATGTGGTCCGGGACGTGGTGCTCGGAGAGCGCGGTGCGCAGCGCGTGGCTGATCCGCTCGCGCAGGTGCTGGTCGAGCGTGGTTCCCCCGCGCAGTTCGACGAAGAGCATCAACTTGTCGGGGCCGGTCGCCGCCCCTTCCACGTGGATGACGAGGGAGTCGGCCACGTCGTCGACCTCTTCCACCACGGTGTAGAACTCCGCCGTGCCCAGTCGTACCCCGCCGCGCTTCAGCGTCGCGTCCGAGCGCCCGCTGATCACACAGGTGCCCCGGTCGGTGATGCTGATCCAGTCGCCGTGGTGCCATGCTCCCGGGAACCTCGCAAAATACGAGGCGTGGCGTCGCGAGCCGTCGGTGTCTCCCCACAGGGCGACGGGCATGCTGGGCATGGGGTGGGTCACTACGAGCTCCCCGGTGCGACCAGTGACTGGCTGCCCGGCGGGATCGTACGCCTCGATCCGCGCCCCCAGACAGCGGCAGCTGATCTCACCCTCGACGACGGGTAGTAGCGGAACTCCGCCGACGAAGCCAGTGCACACGTCGGTGCCGCCTGACAACGATGTGAGCATGGGGGAGGGCGCCTCGCTCTCGCCGGACGCCTCGTACACCCAGCGGAACCCTTCCGCGGGCAGCGGGGCGCCGGTCGATCCAATGCCGCGCAGCCGTGAGAGGTCGTGGTCTCGCCACGGGGTGATCCCGGCCTTGCGGCAGGCCATCAGGTACGGCGCCGAGGTGCCGAAGTATGTGGTTCCGGACTCCGCTGCAAGCTGCCACAGGGCACCGAAGTCGGGATGCGTGGGATTGCCGTCGAAGAGCACCACCGCGCTGCCCACGGCGAGCCCGGAGACCAGGTAGTTCCACATCATCCAACCCGTGGTGGTGAACCAGAAGAAGTGGTCCCCTGGGCCCAGGTCGTGATGAAGGGCAAGCATCTTCAGGTGTTCCAGGAGGATGCCTCCGTGGCCGTGCACGATGGGCTTCGGCAGCCCCGTGGTTCCCGACGAGTACAGCACGTACAGGGGATGGCCGAAATCCACCTGCTCGAAGTCGAGTTCATCCGTCTCGGCAAGCAACTCGCACCAGGGCAGAGTGTCGAAGATGCCGGAACCCGCGTACGGCACGGTCACGGTGTGCGTCAGACTCGGCAGCGCGGCACGGATCGCCTCGACCTCCGGCGCGCGGTCGACGAGCCGGTCGCCCGAGCGATAGCCCGTGACGGTGACCAGGACCTTCGGTTCGATCTGGCGCCATCGGTCCTGCACCGATCGGGCGCCGAACTCCGGGGCACATGAGGAGAAGACGGCACCCAGACTCGCGCATGCGAGCAGTAGTACCAGGGCTTCGGGAATATTGGGCAGATAGGCGGCCACCCGATCTCCACGTCCCACCCCGAGTCCGCGCAGTCCGCGCCGTGCCCGCGCGACTTGGTCGCGTAGATCGTCGGCGGTGAGCACGGTGGGCTCCCTCGTTTGGGAATGACCGAACACCACAGGAGTGGAGCCCTCGATACCTGGCATGCTGAGTACGCGCTGCGCGTAGTTGATGCGCGCCCCAGGGAACCATTGGACGTCTGGCATGGCGGGAGCGTCGACGAACGCGGTGGCTGGCGTCTGTGGCGTGACCTCAAAGTATTCCCATATGGACGACCAGAAGCCGTCCAGATCCGTCACTGACCAATGCCACAACGCGGCATAGTCGTCGAAGCGGAGCCCACGGCGCCGGTCGAGCCAGCGTAGGTAGTCGCCGATGCGGGAGCGGTCGAGTACGTCATGGGGCGGAGTCCACAGGGGGGTGTCGGTGGTCATGGTGGTCACCTCGCACGGAGTGAAGTGCTAGTTGGACAGGGCCGTTGAGCAGTGCGACGCAGCAGACATTGCCGGGCCGCTCCAGTTGATGTCGGGCCCAGGCTGAGCCGCGACCGTAGTGGCCGCGACCGATGTCGCGCAGCCCTGTGCCGGTGGCCTTTACCCAGGCCTCGCGCCGGGTCCAGGTGCGGTACCAAACCGCGACGTTGCCGCACCCTAACCACGGCCGCTAAAAGGCCACTTAGCTTCCCTTAAAGCGTGTTGACCCAGCCTGTGCGGGACTTGGCCGCGACAAAGACACACGCGGGGATCGCCACCGCTGAGAAGGCGACCACTGCCGTCAGCAGATCGGTTGACGTAGCCAGCAGGCCGACGCCGATGACGGGCAGGCCGACGCCGAGGTAGGTGACCATGTAGAAGGCGGAGAGAATCTCCGCCCTCGATTCTGGCGGCGCCAATTCGTTCACCCTGGCGAGGGCGGCGATGAAGGTGATGCCCTGGCCCGCCCCGCCACAGGCGGCGGCCGCGAGGAGCAACCAGAGCGAGCGGGTGCCTCCGGCGGCCGCCAGCATCGCAAGGCCGACGCAGAGTAGGAGCAGACCGGTCGTCGGCCGTGCCACGGCGCCCGCGCGCGCCAGCCCATATTGTGTGCCCGCGGCGAAGAGGAGGAACATGCCCGCGGCCGTGCCGGACAGCAGCAGGTCGTGGCGGTGCAGGATGGTGGTGGCGTATGACGGCACCACGGCGAGGAAGAGTGCGACTGCGGCCCACCCCAGGACGCTGACTGCGGAAGCGAGTGCGAACCGCCGCCGCAATGGGGCCGGGATGTGGGGTCGGTGAAAGCGTCGGACACCGGGCCGCGTCTGCCTGGGCAGCAGGGTGGCAGCGGCCGCCGCTAGGGCGAGCAACGCCAGTTCGACGAGGTAGGTCAGGCGCAGCGGTAGCGGTGCGTGTTGCCCGAGGAACCCGGAGAGGATCGGGCCGATCCCGCCTCCACCTGTGATCATGGTGGAGGCGAGCAGGGACGCCCGCGCGCGGTCCCCTGCGGGTTCTGTCTCGACGAGGGCGGCGGTGAGCGCGCTGGAGGCCGACCCGACCGAGATCCCCTGCAGTGCTCGCGCGGCGAACAGCCAGGCGACGCTATGGGCGCAGAGGAACAGGAGCGCCGCCACCGCCGCGAGCGCAATGGCGGGGCGGGCCATGCGGCGGTACCCGATACTGTCGGTTAGCGCCCCGGCGAGCATGGCTGTGGGGATCAGGGTGCCTGCATACACGGCGAAGATGAGGGTGACCATCAGCGGGGACAACCCGAACTCGGTCTGATAGAGGGCGTACAGCGGGGTCGGTATGTTCGTGCCGACGGTCAGCACGAAGAGGATGTAGGCGGCTGCCGCGAAGGGAAGGCGGGCGCCAGGCCTGAGTCGTTCGTACCATTTCGCGGTCCGCGACCGCCCCAGGTATGGGTCCCCGGTGACGTTCACGAGGCGTACGCCATCGACAGCGGCCGAGTGTGGTCGTCAAGCCACGGCTCCCGGGCGAGTATCGCGCGGTGCAGATTATGCAGGCGGCTGCAGGGTTCCATGCCCAACTCCTCGTGAAGTGTCTTTCGGATGCGCTGGTATGCCGTCAGACACTCCGGTATTCGTCCGCTGCGGTAGAGAGCGATCATCAGGCAGGCGTGCACGGTTTCCCACATGGGGTGTTCCTGGGCCAGCCCGTAGAGCTCGCCGATGAGCTGGCTATGGCGGCCCAGCCGGAGTTCCAGGGTGAGCCGCTGTTCGTGCAGCGCGTTGCGCCGCTCGTCCAACTGCTGGGCGTACCCCTCCAACGCGGGTGTGGTGCGCACGTCGGCGAGTGCTGGTCCCCGCCAGAGCATCAGCGACTCGGACAGCAGCCGGGCGGACTCCTGAGGCCGGTCGATGTGGATGGACTGTTGGGCCCTGGCCGCTCTGGATTCAAAGAGGAGGAGGTCGAGGCAGTGGTCGTCGAACCGCATCGTGTAGCCGGATGCCGTGGTCGTGATGAGGTTGGGGCTCGCGCCGGCTTGGGTGAACTGCCCACGCAACTTGGAGACATAGACCTGGAGCGCTGTCGCAGCTGTGCGCGGCGGCGTCCCTGCCCAAAGATCGCTGATGAGTCGGGTGGGGGAGATCGCGTGGCCCGCGTGCATGCAGAACAAGGCCAGTAGTGACCGGATTTTGAACGCCTGCGGGGTAATTATCTCGCCGGCGTCCGTCTCCACCTCTATCGTGCCCAGAATCCTAAACCTCATATACACTCTCGCTTTATTTTCGAAGGCTTTCCCTGCCCAGGTGGCGCGCTGGGCGTCAGGCGTAAAAAATCATGGATGGAGGCTTGGGGGACGTCAAGTAGCAGAAGATCGAAGGCCGAGTTATTCGGGCGATTCAGGGGGTGGTCCGCCGAGTTATTGACGGAGGGGCCATGGTGTAGGATCTAATCCTTGGATGCCCTCTAAATATATCTATATCGTGACATCTGGGTGGAATTTCTCAAAGAGTGATTCCAGCAGCTGGCCGCAGATGATCGTGGGTAGGGTCGGAATCCGGACAGTCTTTCCTTCGGTGGTCAAGTCCTTGCAAATAAAGACCGGGGGCCGCGCGCCCTGCAGCGGGGCGAGGGCGACGCCAGGGTTTGGGCATCCTTAAGCGAGATGTTAGTAAGACCCATCCCTGCGCCGGCCCCTGGCTGGTTGCGCGCCACGGTGCGGCGGCCATGCGCAAGTGTTGGCGCTTAGGGGATATTTAGGCACTGCTTCAGCGCGAGATGGCAGGCTCGTAAGGCGTATCCGACGAGTGACCCAAGGGGCATCATGCGGTATCTCGCTTTTTACTCTCCGAGTGATCCAAATCTCGAACTTACTCTAAAAGTAGTGCTCGCCATACTCGCCATTCTGGCCGTCTCCGCGCTCTGTGGGCGGCTGGCGCTCATGATCAAACAGCCGCGAGTGCTCGGCGAGATGGTCGCCGGGGTTCTTCTTGGTCCCACGTTGCTGGGGCTTCTGTTTCCTGGATTTCAGAGGTCGCTCTTCCCAGCGGATGTGAAGCCGATTCTCTATGTGTTGAGCACTATCGGGCTCACGTTGTACATGTTCCTGGTGGGCGCCGGGCTCGATCACAAAAAAGAAGCGAACAAGAGTGAGGATGGCGCGAAAGGCGCAGGAGAGGTGAGGCAGGGGCGCCACGCGATGCTGCTCGCAGTGTCAGGCATGTTTCCCTCTCTTGTGCTGGGTGCCGCAGCGGGACTGCTGTGGTACTCGCGACTTTCCAGCCACGACGTTTCCCGCATGGAGTTTGCCTTCTTCATCGGCGGCGCTCTGTCCCTCACAGCCTTTCCCATGCTCGCCCGCATCTTGTACGAGCGAGGCCTGGAGAACTCGCCGCTGGGCAGACTGACGTTGATCGCCGCCTCCGTGGACGACGCGGCCGGCTGGTGTTTCCTCGCGATACTGTCCGCTGTGCACGCCGGCTCGGGCCCCATGAGCGCGCTGCAGAGCATCCTGCTCGCTGCGGTCTTCACCATCGTGATGATCTTCGGGGTCGCGCGGCTGCTGCGCCCGATCGGAACCCAGGTGGCACGGACGAAGAACCTTACGCTCGGTCAGATGTATGTGGTGGCACTCGTCGCCCTCGGCGCCGGCTGGTTCACGGACCGCATCGGCATCTACTCGGTCTTCGGCGGGTTCATTGCGGGACTCGCTATGCCGCGGGACGCTGCGTTCCGCGAAGCGCTGCACGGCAAGATGATGGACTTTGTGAGCGTCTTCCTGCTGCCGATCTTCTTTGCTTTCTCCGGGCTCAACACCAAGCTCAACGGCGTGGCCGGTGTCACCATGCTGCTTGCCTTCGCGACATTGTTCACTGCCGGATTCCTCGGTAAGTACGTCGGCTGTGGGCTCGCAATGCGGGCGGTGGGATTTTCCTGGCGGGAATCCTGGGCGGTGGGTGGTCTCATGAATGCCAGGGGCCTGATGATTCTGATCTTCATCAACATCGGTCTTAGCCAGCACATCATCTCCCAGGAGGTCTTCTCGATCCTGGTCCTGGTGGCGGTAGTGACCACGGCCGCAGCCGTGCCGCTCTACCGATGGGCTCTTCCGCCGACGGTGGAGGCACGTGTCGCAGCCCGCGTCTCCGGCGCCGCGAGCCCGCTGCAGGGAGACCAGGCCGAACGGCGCGAGATGGCGGCCGATGCCTCTTGACGACGGCAGGGCGCGTTTGGCGAGATCTCCGCGGGTGAGGGAATTAAGCGGCTCTTTATAGGCCGGTGCTTTCCTGGGACGCAAATGTTCCGCGACCCGGGAGGGATCTTGTCCAACGAAATCGCTGAGGGTGGGCCGCACGCCGCGCCCGACACGGAACGTGAGCCTGGCATTCAGCGCCGCGTTCTGGTGACGGGGGCGGCGCGGGGGATTGGCCGGAGCATCGCCCTCAAGCTTGCCGCGGAGGGGTACGACGTCGTGGGCTGCTACCGGTCCGATAGTAAGGAGGCCCGGGAGACCCAGGAGGAGGTCGAATCCCTGGGGGTACGTGCGCTGTTCACGGAGTGCGACATACGGGACCGAGATGCCGTTGAGGAGATGGTGGCCCGAGCCGAGAGCGAGCTGGGCCCCCTCACGGCGCTGGTGAATAACGCGGGAATCACCAGGAACGGCCCCATGCCGCTGCTGACGGGCGAGGCCTGGGACGACGTGGTCGACACCAATCTCACCGGCACGTGGAACGTGTGCCAGTCGGTCCTGTACCGCTTCCTGCGACGCAAGTCCGGCGCGTGCGTCAACATCTCCTCCATCGTCGCCCTCAGCGGCTTTGTGACCATGAGCAACTACGCCGCCAGCAAGGCGGGCATCATCGGCATGAGTAAATCCCTTGCGCGGGAGGTCGCGGCCCACGGTGTCCGGGTCAACGTGGTCGCTCCTGGAATCACTGATACGCAGATGATGGAAGACATCCCCGTACCGATGCGAGAGAAGATGCTGGAGCGCATCCCGCTCAAGCGGTTCGGCCGTCCCGAAGAGACCGCCGAACTGGTCGCCTACCTCCTTTCCGACCGCGCGGAGTACATCACCGGTCAGGTGATCCGGGTGGATGGCGGCGCGGCCCTGTGACATCCCGGCCGACGAAGTGTGCAGGCAAACCGTCCCCGACAGGATGAGCGCGCACTCGCCGCGTCCTCGTGCACGTCCTCCAGGACGTGCACGAGGACGCGGCGACACTGGTACTTACCTTCACGGCGTACGCCGATATGGTCAGGGGCAGATCACGACTTGGGCCGCGTAGCTCAGCCCGGCGCCGAATCCGACGAGCAGCAGAATGCCCCGCTGGCGATCCGCCCGGACGCGCGCATGTGGTCCAGGGCGAGCGGGATCGACGCGGACGAGGTGTTGCCCGACTCTGCGATGTCGTCGGCGACCACCAGGTCGGGCCGGGCTCCGTCCGCCTTCAACTGCTTGGCGATGGAGTTCACGATGCGAAGGTTGGCCTGGTGGGGCACCAACGCGTCGATGTCGGCGAGCTGGAGCCCCGCCCGCTCGACGGCGCGCGCGGCGACCGGGGCGGCGGTCTCCGTCGCCCACCGATAGACCGAAAGCCCGTCCTGCTGAGGGTGCTTGCGGTTCCAGATGCCGACGGTCGACACCTGGTCACCCGCGCTGCCCCACACGACCGGCCCGATCTGGGGCTCGTCGGACGGGCCACAATCCCCAGACCTGTCAGGAGTGCCGCCAGCCGCTGTGACTTCTTCATGATCCCCTTCGCCGTGCGATCGGTTTGATGTGTGCGTGAATGGATTACGGGCCTCAGGGTCCCGTGGGTGAGGCTGGGTGGGAAGTTGTTTGTCAGCCACGGCCGTTCCAGGAGTGTCCGACGGGTTGCAGCGCGGCCGAAAGCGCGTCTTGACGAGTAATGAGGTGGACGGGATTATCCGGAAGCGAAGACGCACCTCAGAGGTCGGCACCGGTAATTCGTTTCGGCTCATATCGACGGCGGAGTGGTCGTCGACGTGTCCACGCGGAGAGTGGGTCATGGGACATCGCGAGAGTTCACCGCACGCTGACCGGAGAATCTTTCTCACCAAAGCATTCGGCGTGACAGCGGGACTCGTCACCGCCGCGGCGGCCATCGACACCCGAGCCGCCGTAGCGGATCAGGCAAGATCCACCTCGTCCAAGCAAGCCGTTGCCTCCGTGACCGGGCAGGACAACTGGCGCTTCTGCGTAAAGTGCTACGTCATGTTCTACTACGGCTATCCGGACAACGGTCGTTGCGCGGCCGGAGCGGACCACAGCATGGCCGGATATAACTTCGACATCCCGCACGACATACCGGAAACGCCAAATGTGCAGGCGAATTGGCGCTTCTGCACCCGTTGCTACGCGATGTACTTCTTCGGATACCCCAGCGGCGGCTGGTGTCCAGTTGGCGGGTCACACAACGCCGCCGGTTTCAACTTCGTCCTCCCGCATGACATCGTCGAAACGCCCAACGCTCAGGCGTATTGGCGTTTCTGCACAAACTGCTTCGCACTGTTCTTCTGGGGTTACCCGGAAAAGGGCCGATGCCCCGCAGGCGGCGGACACAACGCGGCCGGTTTCAACTTCGTCGTTCCCCACTACTGAGACGGGGGTTCGCGCCGACGCCGCCTGTGCCCGGTGCTTGTTTCCGTGAGCTGCCGCCGCCCCGGCCCTCCGCTCGTTCAACTCCCGGCGAACTGATCAAAGCCGCTTGGCGGCGCGGAAGGCACGGGCGTACAGGCCGGTGCCGTCGAGCAGGGATGCGCCGCCGGCATCGCCCAGGGTCGGACCGTTGGCGGTTTTGCGACTGGAGACGAACCGGTGGTGACCGGTGGAGTCGAGGCCGAGGTAGATCCCGACATGGTCGATTTGCGGTCCGGCATCAGGGCTGGCGTTGAAGAAGAGCAGATCTCCTGGTTGCAGGGCACCGAAGTCGGTGGCCTGGTGGTGGCTGTTCGCGACGACGGTCACGCCCGGACCGTCCTGCGCCATCATGACGGCGCGGCGGGGCAGCGCCCGGCCCGTCGGCTGCTTGAACTCCAGGGGGTATCCGGAGCGGTAGCCGTAGACCAGGCGGACGAAGCCGGAGCAGTCGACCGAGCCGTAGAAGTCGCTCCGCGCCTTGCGCCGACGGCCGTTGGGGAACGCCCAGTCGATCCCGAGGTAGTCGTTGAAGTCGGCGGTGGCCTTCCGTTCGTCGTTGTCGTCCATGGGGCCGTAGGTGGCGGGGCCGGCGTACCGGGTGCCGTCGGCGGCGCGCTGGTCGGACGCGGCGGGCAGGTACTGAGCGGCGATGTCCAGGAGGTCGGGGTCGCGGCTCGTTCGGGCTGCGGCGAACCATCGCTTGAACCAGTCCTCGTCCGCGGCCCCGGGACGCCACGGCTGCGGGGCGAGTCGGACCACGGCGTGGGTGGTGACCGTGCTCGTGCTGGTGGCTGGTTCGGTGAAGGTGCGTTCGGGGCCGGTGAACAGGACCGTGCGGGCGCCGTCGGTGAGAACGGCCACCGTGGCGCCGTCACCGGACCGGATGACGGTCCGGGCCGGCGAGTCGAGTCGCTCGTCATCCGGTCCGTGCTGCCACAGCAGGACGAGGGCTGTGACAGCGGCGAGGACGAGAATGAGTGCGCACCCTTGCCGGAAGTGCGGTCTGTGGACGGTCAGTTGCTTCACATCAGGTGGCATGGGTATCCGGGTCCTGCTTGGTCAGACCGTCAGGTGCAGCAGGAGACCGCTGGCGAGGACGGTGTAGGTGAGGCCGGTGACGGCAGTGGTGGCGGTGGCGGTTGCCAGCACCGGTTGCCTCAGGAACTGGTAGGCGATCAGGCCGGGCACGATGAAACCGAGCGTCTGGTGACTGAACAGCAGCGGATACTCCTTGAGCAGGAACAGGGAGAGCGTCATCTGTAGAAAGACGCCGAGCAGGACCACGCTCGCGAACAGCCGCTTGCCGTACAGGATGATGACCTTGCGCGCACCGGCTGCTCCGGCCCAGGTGAGGAGGGTGACGGCGCCGATCAGAAGGAGCCTGCTCCAGTCCTCGACCAGGGTCAGCGCCAGCCACGCCGGGGTGATCATGCCGCCCGGGGAGAGATTGGTGGCCAGGTAGCAGCCGAGACCGAAGAGCAGCCCGATGGCCAGGCCCAGGGTGGCCACTTCGGTGGAGAGCGGGGAGTTCACAGCACCTTCCTCTGCGCCGGGACGACGGGAACGGACTCCAGGTGCTCCAAGAGACGCTCTCCTTGGCCGTGGATGTTGCCGACTGCGACCAGTGAGGCGGTGCCGGTGACGTGGGTGGTGATGGTGTGCCAGATCTCGGCCGGGTTCCGCTGCGATCCCCCGAGGTCCAGCACACGACCGGGCCAGTCGGCGGGTACCGCTTCCCTGGCCGACCTTGTGGGGTGGCCGATGAGGACCAGAGTGTCCGTCTCCAGTTCCGTCACGATGCGGCCCATCTGGCTGTTGCGCTCGATCCGGTCGGGACGGCAGTTGATCAGGGTGATGTACGGCGGCTTGAGCGTGCCGGTCGCCACCAGTTGGCGGAAGTTCATGACGGTGGACTCCGGGTCGTTCGCGGCGAATATGTTCGCGAGCCGCACGGTGCCGTGCTCCACAGGGATCTCACGGACGGTCAGCACTCCCGGGTCGGGCGGAGCGGCGTACATCCCGCGCAGCGCGTCCCTGCGGCCCACGCCCAGTTCCTCGGCAACGGCCAGGGAGATTGCCACGTTCTCCTTGAAGGTGACGTATGCGAAGCCCGTCATCTCCTCGTCCGTGACCGCTTCCGGGTCGACCACCACCAGTCGGCAGTCGCGGCGGGCCGCTTCGCGCTCCAGGACGGCCCGGCGCTCGTGCTCGGCAGTCACGCACACGCCGCGGTAGGGCATGGAACGGGCCAGCGACCGGGCCACGTCATCGAGCGTCGGCCCCATTTCCTCCAGGTGGTCCTCTCGGACGTTGCAGAGCACGCCGATGGTGGAGCGCACCAGTACCTGCTGGTTGATCTCCTGCAGCGCGGGCTGGACGGCCATGCACTCCATCACCAGGACGTCCGGTTCTGCGGCTGCGGCCTGCCGGACGATGCCGATCTGTTCGACGACGTTGGCAATCCCGAACTTGCGGTGCACCGGTTCCTCGGTGGCGTCCGGGTGGATGAAGCGGGCGGCCGTCCCTGTCGTCTTCGCCACCACTCTCAGCTCGCCACCACGCAGTGCTCCTGCGGTGAGCCGGGTGATGGAGCTCTTGCCCCGGATGCCGTTGACCAGGATGCGCACGGGTATCCGCCGGAGGTTGCGGTCGTGGCGGCGGCGCTCGGCCACGCCGGCCAGGAACAGCAGCGCCAGGGCGACGGTGAAGACCCAGTAGAGGTAGAGGGCCATCAGTGCACCGGCGTCCGGTCGGAGGCTGCCTTGACCAGCCGGAGGCGGATCCGTTCGAGCGCGTGGGCGACCTGGCCCAGCTCGTCGTGCCGGCGTACCTCGACACCCGCGCGCAGCTCACCGTCGGCTATGCGCTCTGCGTCACCGACCAGCCTGCGCAGCGGACGCAGCCACATGACGTACAGCCAGCCGAACACGGCGACAGCCACCGCAGCGACGGCCAGCGCCGCCAGTTTTGCCTGGTCGCGCGCCTGGGTCTCCGGCAGCAGGACGGTGTTGACGTTGCGCGCGGTGACCACCCGCCAGGACGGTCCGGGCGTCTTTCCGCCATCACGCACCGGTGCGGAGGCCACTATCTCCCGGGCGTCTATGCTGCCGCCGCCCGCGAGGGACACCGCGGGCCGGTCCGCTTCGGCCGCCCTGCGCAGCTCACTCCGCTCCAGCTTCTGGAGGGCCGTGAAGCCCGAGGTCGAGGCGAGCACCTCGCTCCTTGCGTTGACCACCCAGGCCGTGGCCGGCAGGACGGCATCGAAGGCGTGCTTGAGGCTGGCCAGAGCGAACTCGGCGACGACAACTGCCCCGTTCCTGTTGCTGTATGTGAAGGGCGCGTGCTGTATCACCACCGGCAACTTGTCCACTATGAGCGCGTCAGTGCTGCCCGCCCCCGTCGGTCGGTCCGGCACCCGTTCGGGGTGAGGCTGGCCACCGGCCCTGGCCACCAGGTGCCGGTCGGCGTCGAGCACGTAGACGGCTTGGTAACGCCCGTAACGCTTGCGGAAATCCTTGAGCTGGCCTTCGAAGTGTGACGTGTCGGCTGCCAGCGAGAGCCCCGCCGCGAGCTGGCCCAGGTCGAGCTCACTGCCACGGACCGCTCGCCGAACGTGCTGTGCCGCGCCCACAGTGACCTGCTGCTGGCTGTCCAACACCGCCATCGGGACGGTGACACCGCCCTGTACCCGGCCGCCAACGGCCAGCGCCGCCCCCGCGATCGTCAGCAGCGCCAGCACTCCGGCTGCCCACGGCAACCAGAGCGATGACGCCAGGCGCCGGGCTCGCCGTGAACCGCTCATGCCCGGCCGGGGCTCCCCCTGCCGCAGGCCGGCCAATCCCGGTAACTCCCTTGCGAACCAACGCACTTCAGGCCCCCTCGCCCTGGATACCACGATGTCCTCGCTGGAGGATTCCTGAGCGAACCTGAGGATTTGATGAAGTCGGGGCCGGGCTATCCTGACCGCCGTGCGGGTACTGGTGGTCGAGGACGACGATGATCTGCGGTTCGCGGTGGCCGCCGCCCTGCGCAGCGGGGGACTGGCCGCCGACGCGGTGCCCGATCTGCCGGCCGCCGACGAGGCACTGTTCATCACCGAGTACGACTGCGCAGTCTTCGACCGGATGCTGCCCTCCGGGGACGCCGTTGACTACGTGCACGGGCTGCGCCGCTCGGGACGGAGCGTCCCTGTGCTGTTCCTCACCGCCCGCGACACCGTCGCCGACCGCGTCGAGGGATTCGCCGTGGGAGGCGACGACTACTTGGTCAAGCCGTTCGCGGTACCCGAGCTGGTGGCCCGGGTCCGCAGCCTCTGCCGTCGAACGGCGCTCATCAGGCCCCCGCTCCAGCAGTTCGCCGACCTTCGGATCGACACTGCCCGACGCCAGGTGCACCGGGGCGGCATCCTGCTCATCCTGACCCGCAAGGAGTTCGCCGTGCTGGAACTCCTGGCCGCCCGGCCGGACCAGGCAGTGCCCCGCGGCGACCTGATAGCAAAGTGCTGGGACGAGATGGCCGAGCCGAGATCCAACGTGGTCGACGTGCTGATGTCCCAACTGCGCCGCAAACTCGGCGATCCGCCGCTGATCCACACCGTCCGCGGAGTGGGCTACCGACTGGCACTGCCCGACACCCCCGGCAGCAGCGACCTCGGCCGATGATGACGGCCGCGGCCCGGATCCGGCGTCTGCGCTGGCGGCTCACCGCCCTCTTCGCCACGACCAGCGCGGTCGGACTGATCGGCCTGGCAGCCTTCGCCATCCGAAGCGACGACAACGCATGGAGCCGTCAGCTCAACGACGCGCTCAACCTGCAGACCAGCCGGGCGATCCCGCTGATGAACTTCGACGACAACGGCCGACTTGCCGTACAGGACCTGCTGGACGATCTGGAGGCCGAATGCCCGCCTGTGACCGTGTTGTCCACTACGGCGGGCCGGCCCACCATCGCCTACGCGCCGGGCAAACCCTGTGTACGGGCCCGCACTTACGACCTTGAGGCAGCGGCCGCCAGAGCCGTGGAGGAGGGTTCGGCCATCGTCGCCGATGCACGCAGCGAGGACGGCCACCGGATCAGGCTCCTCGCCGAGCCCTACGACGGACCTGACGGCCATTCGTACGGCGGCGCGCTGGTAGCCGCTGCCGACACGACCGCTGACCGGGCCGAGCACCGCAGTCTGGCGTTACTGCTGGTGGCGGGCTGCGGGGTGCTGGTGGCGCTGTCCGCGGGAGCAGGGCACCTGCTCTCCGGGCGGGCGATCCGGCCGGCCCTGACGGCACTTCACCAGCAGGAGCGGTTCCTCGCCGACGCGGCCCACGACCTCCGCACCCCGACGGCCTCCCTGCGGAGCCTCGCGGAGACCGCGCTGTACGGGGATGCCCACCGCACCGCCGCGCTCGAACGCACCGTGCGACTGGCAACCCGCATGGGGGACCTGATCGACGGCCTGCTCACCCGGGCACGGCTGATGGCCGGCGTCGGCGTGCTCGCCCGCCAGCCCATGCGCATCGACCAGCTGGCCGAGACGGTCGTCGAGGACACCGATACCGGCGAGCACCAGGTCACCGTCCACACCGAACCGGCCGTCGTGGTCGGCGACCCCGACCTGCTCCGGCGGGCAGTGGCCAACCTGCTCGGCAACGCACTGGTCCACGGGCACGCGCCGGCCCGGCCTGCCGAGATAGAGCTGACCGTGACTGCCGACGGCACAGTGACGGTCGACGACGCCGGCCCGGGGGTGCCCGATACCCTTGCCGACTCGTTGTTCCAACGCTTCCACAGCGGCTCGGGCTCCACTGGGCTCGGCCTGTCCATCGCCTCGTGGATAGCTCACGCGCACGACGGGAGCCTCGACGTCGGTACCAGCCCCCGCGGCGGTGCCCGTTTCACCCTCCGCCTGTCTCCCCGGACGAAGCAGGGCCCCGCCAGCGGCGGAGGATCGTTGCAACACAAGTGATCAGCCGGTTGCGGCCAGGAGCCCGACGAGGCGCTCGGCACGGATTGCCCAGCGGGTTTCCGGAGGCGGCTGCTGAGCTCGGCGGCGTCCAGGTCCTCGTTGGTGCCCTTCTTCGAGACCGCCACCCTGTCCGGGGTCCGCTTGTACGTGTTCGCCGCGATCGAGCACGCGAACCGTCGGATCCGGATCCTGGGCGCGACCGCGCATCCGACCGCATCCTGGGTGGTCCAAGCCGCGAAGAATCTTGCCATGGACCTCGAAGACGCCGGCTGCCGGGCGCGCTATCTGATCAGCGACCGGGACGGGAAGTTCCCGCAGCTGTTCGACGAGGTGTTCAAGGACGCGGGCATCGAGGTGGCGCTCAGCGGTGTCCGGATGCCGCGCATGAACTCGATCATGGAACGGTGGGTGCAGACCTGCAGGCAAGAACTGCTGGAGCGCACGCTGATCTGGGACCACCGCCATCTCCTGTACACCCTGCGCGAGTTCGAGACGTTCTACAACGAGCACAGGCCGCACCAGGGCCTCGCCAACGCCCGCCCTCTCCACCCGCTGCCCGCTCCCATCGAAGACCCGGACCGGATCGCCCATCTGGACATACGGCGGCGAGTGCGACTCGGCGGCACCCTCCACGAGTACCAACATGCCGCCTGATCAGCAGGGATGAAGTATTCGGCAAGCGCAGAGTCCTGGGATGGGTGTGCTGCGCAAGATCCGTGACACCGGACGGGTGGCGGAACCCGTCCCGCCCCGCCCCGAGGACGAACCACCGCCGACAGCACGGCAGTTCGGCGGGTCGGTGCAGGTGCGGTGTGTGGATGCCGGATCCTGTAACGGCTGCGAGATCGAGATCGCGGCCGCCTTCGGCCCGGTGTATGACGCCGAACGCTACGGGGCCCGTCTGGTGGCCTCGCCCCGGCACGCGGACGTGGCCCTGGTGACCGGCCCGGTGACGCGGAACATGGCCGGGCCCCTGCGGCGCAGCGTCAGGCTTTCGATGTTCTTGTCGGAGTCGCTCATCGGTAGCAGCCGTATGAAGGTGAACACGCTTGTCAGCGCCAGGTAGGGCAGTCGCAGCAGCACGATGGACCATCCTGGCGTAGCTGTGCGGTGCCCCTCAGTCGTGTCCGAGAACTTGCAGGTCACCGCCTATGGATGGGGTGTTCGGCACTCACAGCGTCGCGGCGGCTTTGTTGAGCAGGGTGATGCCGATCGCATTGTCGTGCACGCTCGCGGCGACCACGATCACGGCGATGACCAGGCCGAGGACATCGGTGGCGATGCCCCTTTCCGCCCGGGCTCTTCGTGCCCGGATCCAGCCCGGTCGTCTCCTTCGGCGTATTGGCCGAGGCCCGCACGTTCTGGGAGTCCAGGAAGACGGCGGTGGGGTCCTCGTGCCGCTTGCGCATTTCGCGTGCCTGGCAGCGCAGAAGCTCGTGGATGGTCTCGGCGGTGCCGTCGTCGCGCGACTTTCCGAAGTAGTAGTACACCGCGCTCTTCGGTGGCAGGTCGTGGGGCAGGCACTGATGGGCCAGCCATTGCCACCGCGGCCGCCCCTCCGACCGCCGAACCCGCCCCGCTCCCACCAGAGCAGCACCGTGAGATCCTCAACACCGGGCACCCTCTGCCGACTTCACCTCACCAATTGAAGATCACCAACAACTTCACGAAGTTGACCCACCGGGAGGCCGCTGCCCACCAGGCTCTTGGAGCCGACCAGCAGTCACGGTGTCCCCCAGCCATCGCGCTTGAAAGGCACGGATGCACGCCATCGACCACGCCCAGACCCCACCGGCAAGCGGCCCGGCCGTGTCCCCGCCAAGAGCCAGGGTCTGAGCAGTGGGATACTCGCGGGCCTGCTTGCCCTCCAGAGCACTGCAGGCAATGCCGTTGTCGTCCAGACGCTCCGAGCGGCCGGCCACGCCCGGGTCTGGCCAGAGCGGCTTCAGCACGGTGCGGGCTGTGGCCACCAGCAGACCGAGCAGGCAGGGCAGCCCGCCGTGCAGCGCTTCACCGTCCACGACGTCCAGACTGTACTGGCAGCAGGCCTGGGACATCTTCACGGGACTCAACTCGCCCGAGGCTCACGAGCTGCGCTCGTATCTGGGTCTGCCGGACGGCTGACCCCGACCTCGGTGACCAGCCGCCGGAAGCCCTCGCGGTTGGCGGCCGTGGCCCCGGACTGTCTCTGGTCGGTGTCGCTGACGGTGATGCGGTCCTGGGGCCAGCCGAGCGCGACCGTGCGGCCCAGGGTCCGCGTCCGTTCCGTGTGACCCGGAGTTAACTCGCGGCGGGCTCCCTTAACGCGCAGGCAATCCTGGGTGGCGGCGTGCCGTCATGTCCGGCTCCTACCTTCCGGTGCGTACCGCACACCGGACCGACGAACGGGGAGCCGCGATGACGGACACCGCCGCCGCACCATCCGCCAGGACGGGCGCGCAGCCGCCGCCGGAGGGCGGGCCCCGGCGCAGCTACGCCAGGATGGCCGCCGACGAGAGCCGCGAGGACTACTCGCTGCGCTATGCCCCGCACTCCTTCCGGCGCTGGTCGCCCACGATGGTGGCGTCCACCGCGCTCGGCGGCATCGCCTACCTCGCTGACTTCGCGATCGGCGCGTCCATCGTCTTCACCTACGGCTTCACCAGTGGGCTGGCCTCGATCCTTACCGCCGCGACGATCATCTTCGTCACCGGTATCCCGATCGCGCGGGCCTGCGCCAAGTACGGCCTGGACATGGACCTGATCACGCGCGGGGCCGGCTTCGGCTACTTCGGGTCCACCCTCACCAGCCTCATCTACGCCTCGTTCACCTTCATCTTCTTCGCCCTCGAAGGCTCGATCATGGCCCAGGCCATGCACCAGGCGATTGGACTCCCGGTCCAGGTCGGGTACTTGGTGACGACCCTCATCGTGATCCCGATCGTGTTCCGCGGAATGGGGGCGCTGGCCAAGGTGCAGGCCTGGACCCAGCCGCTCTGGATCATCGGCATGGCCCTGCCGTTCCTGGTCCTGACCTTCGAGGCCCCGGACGCCTGGGGCGCGTTCGGCTCCTTCGGCGGTACCGAGGGGGCAGGCTCCGGCTTCTCCTGGATCGGCTTCGGGCTCGGCACGGGCGTGGCACTCTCACTCATCGCGCAGATCGGTGAACAGGCCGACTACCTGCGGTTCATGCCCGCCAAGACCGAGGCGAACAGGCGCCGGTGGAACCTCGCCGTGCTGGCCGCCGGACCCGGCTGGGTGATCATCGGTGCGGCCAAGCAGCTCGGCGGCGCCTTCCTCGCCTTCGTGGCTCTGGAGGCGGTCGGCAAGACGCACGCCCTGGAGCCGATCGCCCCGCAAATCGAAGCCCTGCGCCCCTGGCTCGGTTCGTTCGCGCTGCCGGCCGCCGCGCTGTTCGTGATCGTCTCGCAGGTGAAGATCAACGTGACCAACGCGTACAGCGGTTCGCTGTCCTGGTCGAACTTCTTCTCCCGGCTCACCCACCGCCACCCGGGCCGGGTCTGGTACATCTTCCTCAACCTCGCCATCGCGCTGACGCTGATGGAGATGAACATGTTCGCGGCCCTCAACAAGCTGCTCGGCTTCTACTCGAACGTGGGCATCGCCTGGATCACGGTCGTCGCCGCGGACCTCGTCATCAACAAACGGGTGGGCTGGAGCCCCAAGTACATCGAGTTCAAGAGGGCTTATCTGTACGCCGTGAACCCGGCCGGGTTCGGCTCGATGGCGATCGCCTCGGTCGTCTCCATCCTGGCCTTCTTCGGTCTGTTCGGCCGGTACGCCGAAGCCTTCTCGACCTTCATCGCGGCCGGACTCGCGCTCGTCCTCTGCCCGTTGATCGCCTGGGCCACCAAAGGCAGGTACTACCTCGCCCGCCCCAACCCGGTGAACGGACCGGAGGCGGCTGTGGCGGACGTGACGGCCACCCACACCTGCGCGGTCTGCGAGACGGCCTACGAACTCCCGGACATCGCCGACTGCCCGGTGCAAGCCGGGCCGATCTGCTCGCTGTGCTGTTCACTCGACGCCGAGTGCGGCGACGTCTGCCGTAAGGACCCGGCGGCAGGCCCGGTCCTGATGCCGCTGCCGACCGTGCGCACCGCGGTCTGAGGGCCGGAGTTACGGAGCAGTGGGCGAGCCCACGAGGACTGTGGGGCTCGGAAAGTCATCGCCGCTGGTCAAGCTGTGTACCGGTACTCGTTGATGACGCCGCCGAGGAGGCGGGTGCGTAGGAGTCTGCGGCCTTCGAAGTCGTGAACAGCGGTGGGCTGCTGGTCGGTGCCGGGTGGCAGCTGGTTCCGGGCGCGGTGGGGCCGGTGTTCGTTGTGGTGCCGCTGGTAGGCGGCCAGGACTTGTCGGGCGTGGGTCTCGTTCATGATGGGGACATGGTCCAGGGCCTTACGCCGGATACTGCCGATCACCCGTTCGCCATGGGAGTTCATTCGGGGAACTCGCGGTGCACTCTTGAGGATTCCCTCCTCGGCCTCGAAGACGGCGTCGAAGGACTGTCCGTACCTGCCAATGCGGGCGGGATCAGAGCGTGGGGAGGAGACGGGCGGGGGCGGTGGTGGTCGGGTGGTGGGGGATTCTGGTCAGGGAACTGCCGGTACGCCACTGTTTCCAGGTGAGGTTCCAGTCGCCGTAGCCGTTGTCGAAGACGGTCATGGGGGCGCCGTAGCCGTGGATGACGTCGACGATGTCGCCGGGGCGGATGGTGTCGTAGAACCAGGCGGCGTCGTCGGTGGACATGCCGGTGCAGCCGTGGCTGACGTTCTCGGCGCCCTGGGATTCGAGAGACCAGGGGGCGGCGTGGACAAACTCGCCGCTCCAGGTGAGGCGGGTGGCGTAGGAGACGGGAAGGTCGTAGAAGTCGCTGGTGCCGCGAGCGATGCCGATGGAGTCGCCCCGCATCCGCACGACGTGTTCCTTGCCCAGGACCACCTTGATGCCCCCGCGGGTGCGGAAGCCCGGCTTGCCCGTGGTCACCGCAATCGTCCTCACCGTGCGGCCGTTGCGCTGGACGGTCATCTCGTGTGCCGCGACGTCGGTGACGGCCTCGATCCGGTCACCGGTGGTGAGGGTGAGCGGCTGTGAGGGCCCGCCGTACAGCGTGTCGGTGACGTGGACCCGGTCGAGGCCGCTGCGGACCTGGATGGTGGCGTGGGCGGGCCAGTATGTCCTGGGCCGGTAGTGGAGGGTGCTGTCGTCCACCCAGTGCCACGAGCCCTCCACGGCGGGCTGGGAGGTCACCTGCAGGGACCGTTCGACGGTCCTTCGTGCCTGACGGTCGCGGGCCGGCACGGGCTGCGACAGTTCGGCAACGACGGGCTGCCCCACCCCGTATACGCCGGATGCGGGACCGAAGGCGGCTGTGAGCCGGCTGCCCGGCGGCGGCTGCGGCATCTCCAGGACCCAACTGGCCTGCCCGGGCATGCCGTCCTCGTCCTCGGCCGTGGCCCGGAGGAGGTAGCGGGTGCCGGCGCGCAGCGGTGCCGTGCTGTGCCAGCAGACGCCGTCACTGCTGATCCACCCGGCCAGGTGTCGCCCCTGCGCATCGGTGGCACTCACGTCCGTCAGATGGCCCTCCTCCCTCAGCCTGACCGTCAGCGAACCAGCCGGCTCCTCCAACGGCATCACAGACTCCGTGCCCAACGTGGCACCGTGGACAGGCAGTTGCCGCGACTCGGCGCCGTCGACCGCGTGCAGCCGGTCCTCGCGCCAGGAACCCGTAGTCGCGCACGAGCCGACGGGGCAGCCCGTGGTGCACTGTCTGCCTGGCGGTTCCTTGCCCACCAGGACGTCCACTGCTGTGTCCGCGAGAAGGGGCACTGCTGAGAGGGTGGGCCGTGATGGCGTGGGCGCCGCGGCCACTATGGTCATGGCACTCGCTGCGGCGAGCGCCATGCTCCAGTTCCTGACCCGGGGTCTCACCGCGCAGCCCTCCCAAGCATCGACAGCCGGACGGCGTCATCACAACAGACCCCAGGGGCACAATATGACTGCGCCGTCGTCGATGGCCCCGAACGGGCGCAGCGGACCGCCCGGTTGAACCAACCGTCCAAGGCGAGATCGTCCTGTGTTTCCTGGAAATCCGAGAAGCATCAGCGCCTCCAGCAGGCGGGCTCCTGGAACGTGCCCGCGCCGCGGCCCGAGCGGTCCGGGCGCGGGTCGCCGTCGTGGTCGACGTCGTCCTGGCGGCCGTCGACGGGACCGTGACAGTGTTCGCGATGAACACCGGGGGCCGTTTCCACCGCCGACACCTGCTCGCCGAAGCCCGCCGCCATCTCGCCCTGGTCATACGCGGCCGGCGACGCGAGCCGGGCCTGGACGAACGGATCGTGATACCGCGCTCGCCGCCGGCTGCGCGGACATCAGCGAACCGAGGACGTTGCGCGGCACGATGCCGCCCTACCGCCTCTACACCGCCCGCTGAGCACTCCCTGATTTCGCCCCGGCCCGGCGCCCGCGCCCCCACACCCGGACCATCAGCCCCCGGCCGACCCGGACGGGCAGGCCGCACGCCGGACCCCGGACCAAGAGGCGCGCGAGCGGGAGACACCACGGGTGCCGCTGCGCTACGACCGCGCCGTTCTCGCGGGCACCGCCCTCCAGCAACAGCTGCGCACGGCCCACCGCCGCAGGGCAGCTGCGGCGTACGACGTGGTGGCGCACAGCGGGCCGCGATACCCGAGGAACTGCTGCCGCCGGACGAACAACCGCACCCGGAGCACCCTCACGGGCCCGGCCGGCTCACCCGGCCCACGGCCGCGAAACCTGCATTCCGGCACTGTCAGCCAAGGGGTGACTGACCCGTCGCCCCCCGCCACCATCCGACGCCACTACCTCAGGTGTGCCGACGAAAGAAGGCGACGAACGCGACGTAGGCAAGGGCTGCGGTCGCCACCAGCCAGTAAAACGGGTTGCCGCTGCGGCCAGAGGCCAGTTCGCCGATGAGGGCGCCGAGGTTCCCCAGGGTCAGTACCACACCAGTGCCTGCCCAGGCTCGCTGGCCGATCAGAGCAAAGCGTTCGTCGGGCTCCTCAGTGAGGCCCCGGTAGGTTTCGCTGCGCCGAGCCAGCAGAAGCAAGGCAAGACTGCAGACCGCCATGCCGCCGAGCATCGCCAGACCAAGACCGACGTGGCCGCCAGCAGCCGCGGATACCAGGCAGACGACGCCGATCCCGAGGAAGAAGGCAGGGATCGACCACCGCGAGTTCCTAGTCACCTGCTGGGCTGTCTTCGACATGGAACATCTCCTCAATGCTGACCCCGAAGAACCGAGCCAGGGAGAAGGCGAGCGGCAGGGATGGCGTGTACCGCTCGGTCTCAATGGCATTGACCGTCTGCCGCGAGACCCCCAGCGCCGTGCCTAGCTGCCCCTGGGAGAGTCCTCGCGACGATCGCAGTTCTCTGACCGTGTTCCTCACATGTAAAGCATGCTTGTCACTATCCACTGCTGTCAAGCATGCTTTACAGGGAGCGGTCGAATCAGCAGGTGCCCTCCGCCCCCAGAGACCGCCGACCGGTGGAGCCAAATCAACCTGGTACGCAAGTGGGGCCAGAAGGAGTTGGTACGGCGGAGCCGGAACCCCGAACTGGCGCGTACAAACACCGCATTTCAGTAAGTCGGCACAGTCCGTTGGCTGGCGCGTGGCTCAGTGCACCGGGAAGCCGAAGGAGTAGCCCTGCTCCTTGAGTCGGGGGAGGAGCCTGCGCAGGGCTTCGACGGTCTGGCTGCGGTTGCCGCCCGCGTCGTGGAAGAGGAGGGTCGGTCCGCCTGGCAGCTCCCGCTCGACCGTGGCGACGATGACGTCGGTACCCGGACGATCGAAGTCCTTGGAGTCCACATTCCAGCCCAGCGGGCGCATGCCCCGGGAAGCGGCGAGCTGGCGGCTGTAGGGGGTGAAGGCTCCGCCGGGGGCCCGGTAGTACATCGGCCGTACGCCCCCGGACGCCTTGGTGATCATGTTCTCGGCGTCGAGTATCTGCTGCGACTGGTAGCTCTGCGGCTTCTTGTCCATGGAGGTGTTGTGCGACACCGAGTGGTCGCACAGCCGGTGCCCGGCCGCGACCACCTTCTTCACGAGGTCCGGGTGGGCCTGCGCCTGCGTCCCCACCATGCAGAACGTGGCCGTCGCCCTGAACTCCCGCAGCAGGTCGAGGACTTGAGGGGTCCACACCGGGTCCGGGCCGTCGTCGATGGTGATGTTGACACCGCGCGTCCCCGCCTCCGAGGCGTGCGCGATGGTGTCTGCGACCGGCGTGACGCCAGTGCCCGGCGTGGCCGGCGCGTGCGCCTTCGGGGACGAGTCGCCCGCGGTACCGGCCTGCGCGGTCCACACCGAGGCGCCGGTGGCGAGCAGTGTCACCCCGAGCGCCGCCCCGACTGTCTTGCCGTACCAGCCCCGCCCACCGTGCCGTGCCATATCCGCCCCTTTTCGCGCAGTCCCTCGCCGGTCCCCGGTCACCTTGTGACCACCCGGCAGGACGAGGCGCGGCGGCCAAGGGATGCCTTCGTTACCGATCACGGACAATTCCGGGAGAGTTCACGGACAACTCTCCCCGAGCAGCGGCCAGAACCGTGCTGGTTGGCCCGATCCCGCCTCCCCGACGGCGAGCTTGAGGAGCCGGTCAGAGGCCCAACTCCCTCGCACCGCCCCTCCTCTGGCGCCTGGCGGCGAATGCCTCCTCCCGTCGTCGGGCCGACTGCCGTTCAGGTGAGGGTGATCCGCAATTCGTACAGGCGGCCGGTGCTGATGGCCTCGGCCTGCTCGCACAGATCGGCCGCGGTAAACCCGAGCAGGGCCTGGTCGGCGGCGCGGCGCAGTAGCAGCACGATCCGAGCCGGCGGCTGGCTACGGTGGGTGGCGGCCAGGGCAGTGAAGGCCTGCTGAGCGGGGATCCGCGGCGCTGGGTAGTGCGCTGCTCCGCCGCCTTCTCATCTTCCGCTTGAGCGGACTGGCTGGACATGGCCGGGTTCACCAAGCACGGATCCACCCGGAATCCGCCTGACCTATGCCAAGCAGCATCTGACCGACCACGATCTGCTCCTCGCTGACCTGACGCACCCCGAGTGCGGGCTCGAGCTCAAGGAGGACATGCGAACCTGCGCCTGCGCCTACGGCGAGACCGGCTGCAGGATCTGGTTCGACGACGCGGGGCCATCACGCGGCCGTCCAGACCTCCAGATCCACGTCGAGCACGCGGCGTGTGAAATCGCCGAATTCGATAAGGCCCTGACCTTCACCGGCAGCCCGCGTGCGGAGATCACGAGGGTGACCGGGTTTCCGCCCGGTACGACCGCACCATGTGCGCGAGGCTGCCATCGCCGACACGGCATTGTCGACTACCTGCGAGGAGTTGCACGAGGCCGCCGGGCAGAGCGTGAACAGCTCAAGCACGGCGCAGCATCATGCTGACAGCGGACGCGATGACGGCCCTGGAGAGCTGCCGCCAACCGACTTCGTCCTCCAGGGCGCGTGCCGCCGAGTCGTGATCAGCCAGGCTCTCATGGACCTCGCGAATCCTGTCGTGCTCCCCATCGCACACGGCCTTGATGAGGCGGAGCGTCCGCATCTTGTATGGCATGCACGTCATCCCGGCTTCCAGGCTGAGGTGGCCGGCGGGCATCTGCGACACCATGCTGACGAGGGTTGACAGGAGTGGGCGGCACTCATCGGCGGGCGATGGTTCGGCAACGCCGAGCAGAACAGTGAACGCTGTGCGGCATTCGGGCACGCCGGAGGCGACGGCCAGCCCAACTTGCAAACCGATGTTGTGCAGGGTCCGGGCCATCAACTGTTGTATGAAGCCATGACGTTGGTGACGGTGCTGCAGGCTCGCGCGGCTGGGGGGGGTGGTTTCCCACGGCGGTGCGTGGTCGATGGTAGTTGTAGTGGATGTTCCAGACCGACAGGGCTTCAGCGCGCTGGGCTTCTGAGGTCCACACGCGGGCGTAGAGGAACTCTTCGGAGAGGATCCGGTTGTACCTCTCGACCTTGCCGTTGTGGCGGGGCGTGTAGGGGGTGATCCGCTGGTGGCGGGCGCCCTGGAGGACGTGGGCGAAGTCGTGGGCGCGGTAGCAGGCGCCGTTGTCGGTGACGAACCGCTCGATCCTGGTGATCCCGTGGGCGGCGAAGAACGCCTTGGCCCGGTTGACGAACCCGATCGCTGTCTTGGCCTTCTCGTCGGGGAGGGCCTCGGTGTGGGCGAGGCGGGTGTGCCCGTCCACGGCCGAGTGCAGGTACACACGTACCCGGCCTTGGCGCCCCTGGCCTTGGCCCGGTCCGCGGCCTTCGCCTGATTGCTGCCCCGGCCGTGGGCGCGCCAGCCGCCTCCGTCGGGGATGCGGCCGGCCTTCTTCACGTCCACGTGGACCACGTGCCCGGGCCTGCGGGCGTGGATCTTCCGCGGTTCGCGGTTCGTCTCGCCGATGGGGTCGATGAACTTCCGCCGGTTCAGCCCCAGCGCGGCGAGGTGGCGGGTGACCGTCCGGCGGGAGATCGGCATGCCGTCAGCGGCGAGCTCGAACGCGATCCGGGCCGTGGACCACTTGTGCTCCCGCCGCAGCGCCCCGATCCGCGCCACGGCCTCGCAAGGGGTCGCTGTCGGTTGGCGGTGCGGTGCGCTGGAGCGGTCGAGCAGGCCCAGTTCCCCGTACTGCCGGTACCGGTTGACCGATTTGGAAGCACACGCGCGCGAGATGCCCATCTCCGCGGCGACGTGTGCGATAGGGCGGGTCTTGCAGCGTTCGATGAGGCGGCGGCGTCCTTCGACGGCCAGTGGGGCGTTGCGGTGCGGCACGGGCAGCATGCGGACCGCCCTGCCCGGCGCTGGGCACCGCGCGTCATCGACCGTACGAGCAGTGGTGTTCATCGCGGCTGCTGCTCGGCAATCACAGCCCAGTCGTCCGCTGCGCGGCCGTCGGCGATCGCCTGGTCGAACACGCCTCTGAGCAGTTCGCCGAACGGCAGGGAGACCGCTTGGCCGGCTGCTGCCTCGAGGGCGAGGTGGAGGTCCTTGCGTCCGAGTGCCGTGGTGAACCCGGCCGGCTGGTATCTCCGCTGCGCGATCATCGACCCATATCCGGAGTAGACGGGTCCGGGAAAGAGTGTTGAGGTCAGCAGTTCGACGAACTGACCCGGGTCGGCGCCGGCCGCGTCGGCGACGCTGACCGCCTCTCCGAGCGACTGGATCGCGCAGGCGATCAGGTAGTTGCCCAGGACCTTGGCGATGTTGGCCTGCTCAGGCAGTTCGCCCAGGCGCCAGGTGCGCGATCCGATCACGTCGAAGAACGGCTGGACCCGGTCGATGAGTTCGGGCTCTCCTGCGGCGAGGATGTTCAGCGCACCGGCCTCCGCGACGCTGACCCGGCCGAACACTGGGGCGGCGACGTAGTCGATCCCGTGTGCAGCGTGCGCCTCTGCGGCATGGCGGGCCAGCCCGACGCTCACCGTGGCCACGTTGACGTGGACCGCCCCAGGCCGGGCCTCGCCGAGAACCCCGGAGTCGAGGAATGCCTCCGCGAAGGCCGTGTCGTCGGACAGGACCGAGAACACCACCGGGCACTGGAGGGCCTCCGCGACGGATGCGACGCGGAGGGCACCGGCCTCCGCGAGCTCTTCCGCGGGCCCCGCTGAACGGTTCCACACCACAGTCTCATGGCCTGCCCGCACCAGATTGCGCGCGATCGCCCGCCCCATCCCGCCCAGACCGATGACTGCAACCTCGCCCATCGCACAACCTCCAAACATGAACCGTCTAAGACGGATCCATTGTGGCGTGGGTCGATGCCTGTGTCGAACTGGCTAAACTGGTTCAAGCAGCGGTCCATGGTGGTGCGGAAGGTGGTGACCGTGGAGGCCCGTCAACTGTTCCGGCTGGACAACGAGGTGCTGGCGTTCCGCTTCACTGCCACGATGAGCGATCGGGCCAGCGCGGCGCCCCGGGAGCGGCTCTCCGACCACGGCCGGCTCAAGCTCTGGTTGCATGCCGCGGGGTTCGGCGTGCCCGACGTCTCACCCGCCGAGCTCCAGGATGCGCTCGACCTGAGGGAGGCGATCTACCGTGCTGGGCTGGCCGTCACTGTCACCCAGCGACCCGATCCGGGTGACGCGGCGATCCTGAACGGGGCCGCGGCCGCAGGACAGCCCAGGCCCGCGCTCGAGAACGGGCTCGCAGTCTGGCACCTCAGCGAGGAAGCACCGGTACCGGACGCGCTCGGCGTGCTTGCCGCCAACGCCATCCACGTACTCGGAGGCCCCGACCGCGGCCGGATCAAAGCATGCGAAGGCCCCGGCTGCGCCGGCCTCTTCCTCGACACCAGTCGCGGCGCAAACCGCCGCTGGTGCTCAATGAACACCTGCGGCAACAGGGTCAAAAAGGCCCGACTCGCCAACAAGTAACCGACTACAGGAAACCGCCCCCCAAGCTGTCCGCCACCGCCTCGCGCTCATGTCACCGGCGGGTCGCCAACTGCGGACACCGCCAGCACCCTGTCAACAACCTCACGACCCGCAACACCTAGGCCGTCGTTCGGTTCTCCGCCGGGGCGGAGCCAGTCGGCCGCCGGAACGGGTTCAGCTGGGACGCTCCTGGCGGTACGGCTCCAGTGGCGGAGCGGTCTTCGTGGCGGCGAATTCCGTGATCGCGTACTCGGCGACACCAGCCACGCTGAACGGGTCGCTCTGCACGATCTCTTCGATCTTCGCTCGGTCGTCGCCGAGGGCGAGGATGACGCCGCCGTCGCGCGGGACCTTCCTGCCAGAGGCGATGAAGACGCCGCTGGCGTAGTGGGCATCCAGCCATGCCACGTGCTCTGCGAGGGCGGCGTCGACGCGCTCGATGGGCGCAATGTAGGTCAGCTCCAAAACGAACATGATCGCCAGGATAAGCACCTACATGCCCCACTGCCGCAGAACCAAGAATTCCCGCACGGCGGGGCAAACGCGGGCGCCGGGGCACGACTTGACGCCCTTCGAGCACCCACTCCTGGTGTTGCACCGTCAGCTGTCCCCCGAGGTCGTCGCCGACCTCAAATCCCCGGGCTGGGTTCGGGACGGCCGCAAGCCCTCGTTTGTCGGCGGAGGATATCGGCCACCTCGCCCGCCGCATGCCGGGCGACAGGGCTCGTGCACCGCACCGGACCTGTCTACTCAGAATGCGGATCATCGCGGCATAGCGGGCATAGCAACGGCCTCTGGCCGGTTCGAGAGGCCGGGTGGGCCGGGCGTTCCCCTGTCCGTTCGGTGGCGCAAATACGTCGGTGCTTATCCGGCCGCCTCGACCAACATCATCTGACGTTGATTCACTTGCGCCACAGGAGCCTCACGGGCCGGCCGGCCCGTCACGGGGGCTCCTTCTTGATGCGGTCACCCATACGGAAGGGATCAGGATGTCGCAGCCGGAGCAACCCAACCTCTCAGCAGGACGGGCACAGCTGAGTCTGGGGGTCGCCGCCGCGCGGAACCTGGCGACCACCACCAAGACCGTGCCGCAGATGCAGGGCCTCAGCTCGCGGTGGCTGCTGCGGATGCTGCCCTGGACGGAGGTCAAGGGCGGAACGTACCGGGTCAACCGGCGGCTGGTGTATGAGGTCGGCGACGGCCGGGTGACCTTCGTCCAGGAAGGGGCCGAGGTCAAGGTCGTCCCGGCCGAGCTGGGCGAACTTCCCCTGCTGCGCGGCTTCGACGACGATGCGGTGCTGCGGGTGCTCGCCGAGCGGTGCGAGCAGCGGGAGTACGAACCCGGCCAGGTGATGGCCGAGCAGGGCCAGGCCCTCGACCACGTCTACCTGATCGCGCGCGGCAAGGTCGAGAAGCTCGCCCCGGGGAAGTACGGCGAGGAGAACCGGCGCGGCGTGCTGGCCGACGGCGGGTTCTTCGGCGGCCAGGTGATGGCCGAGGAGCCGGGCGCGTGGGAGTTCACCGCGCGCGCGATAACGGCGTGCACGGTCCTGGTGCTGACGCGCGCCGCGTACGAGGAGGTGGCGGCGCGGAACGAACGCCTGCGGGCCCACGTCCTGCGACGCCAGGCCGAAAGGGCGCGGCCGCACAACAAGAAGGGCGAGGCGGCCATTTCCCTCGCCTCCGGCCACAACGGCGAGCCGTTGCTGCCGAGCACGTTCGTCGACTACGAACTCCGGCCCCGCGAGTACGAGCTGAGCGTGGCGCAGACGATCCTGCGGGTACACAGCCGGGTCGCGGACCTCTACAACGACCCGATGGACCAGATCCAGCAGCAACTGCGGCTGACGATAGAGGCCCTGCGCGAGCGCCAGGAGTCCGAGCTGGTCAACAACCGCGAGTTCGGGCTGCTGCACAACGCCGACTACAGCCAGCGCATCTCCACGCACTCCGGCCCGCCCACCCCGGACGACATGGACGAGCTGCTGAGCATGCGGCGCGGAACCAAGGCGTTCTTCGCCCACCCCCGGGCGATCTCCGCCTTCGGCCGCGAGTGCAACAAGCGCGGTCTCGCGTTCGACACCGCCGAGGTCAACGGCCACCCGGTGCCGGCCTGGCGGGGCGTGCCCATCCTTCCCTGCGGCAAGATCCCGGTCACGGAGCAGGGCACCTCCGCGATCCTCGCGATGCGGCTGGGCGAGGCCGAACAGGGGGTGGTCGGCCTGCGCCAGACCGGGATCCCCGACGAGTACGAGCCGGGCCTCAACGTCCGGTTCATGGGCATCAATGAGCAGGCGATCATCTCCTACCTGGTCAGCACCTACTACTCGGCGGCCGTTCTCGTGCCCGACGCGCTCGGCGTCCTGGAGAACGTCGAGGTTTTCGGCACGTCGTCCTGAAGGAGATTTCCGTGTCGCTGCTGTCCCGCATGACCGCGCCCGCGGCCCGTCACGACGTGGCGCGGCTCGTGGCGACGCTGCTCGCCCAGCACCAGGACGTCCGCCGCCCCGCAGCTTCGGAGCGGCTGCCCGGAACCGCCGTCCGCCGGGAGGGGTTCACACTGCCGTCCGGGCCGACGGGACTGGGCACCTCCGCTGCCCGTATCACGCCAGGGAAACGGGCAGTCGGCGCAGGTGTCCCGGACCTGTACTGCCCGCCCGCACTCCGCGACGACCCGACGCTGGCCGAAGAGGTCAACGGACGCCTGGTGGAGTGGGCCCGGGAGATCGGCCTCTACGCCGGCCGGCTCGACCGCATCCACGCGGCGGACTTCGGGCGCCTGATGATGCTGGCCCACCCCGACACCGACGACCCGGACCGTCTGCTGGCCGCGGGCAAGTGCGCCCTGGCGGAGTGGGCCACGGACGACTACTACTGCGACGACGAGACGATGGGATCCGCCCCGGCGCTGCTCGGCGCGCAGCTCGGCGTCGCCTACGCGGCCATGGACCCCGCCCACCCCCCGGCGCGTTACGTCTCCGCCGTGGAACAGGCCATGCGGGACGACCCGGTGCGGGTCGCCCTGCGCTCCGGCTTCGCGCACCTGGCCCGGTATGCGGACGCGTCCCAACTGGCCCGGCTGCACCACGAGGTCGCCGTCCTGTTCGTTGGCTACGGGCAGGAGGGCTCCTGGCGCTCCCAGGGCCGGATGCCCGCCGTCTGGGAGTACCTGGCGCACCGTCAGATCAACAGCTTCCTCCCGTGCATCGCGATGACCGACGTGGTGGGCGGCTACGCGCTGCCCGCCGTCGAGTACGCCGACCCACGGGTGCGCCGCGCCGTGACCATGGCGTCCACCGCCGCCACGCTCGTCAACGATCTGTACTCGATGGCGAAGGAACACCACTCGGAGAGTGTGGAGTTCAACCTGCCGACCGTGATCGCCGAGGAGGAACGGTGCTCGCCGCGCGAGGCGGTCGAGCGGAGTGCGTCGATCCACGATGAGCTGGTGCGCACCTTCGAGACGGAGGCGGCGGCCCTGGCCCTTGCGGGCTCACCGCAGTTGCGCCGCTTCCTCGCGGGGGTGTGGGCCTGGCTCGGCGGCAACCGCGCCTGGCACAGCGGCAGCCCCCGCTACAACGGCGCGTGAGCGCCTTCCCACTTACCGACTTACCTAATGTTGCAAGGAGCCCCCCATGACGACCACTCCCGCCCCCGCCGCTCCCGTCCTGCGCACGGCGTACCAGAAGTCGGTCGCCGACTACTGGAACAAGGAGAAGGACCCCGTCAACCTGCGCCTGGGCGACGTCGACGGCCTCTACCACCACCACTACGGCCTCGGCGACTATGCCCCGTCCGTCCTGGAGGGCCCCAATGACACCCTCGACGCACGCATCGTCGAGGAACTGCACCGCCTGGAGTCGGCCCAGGCCGACGTCCTGCTCGACCACCTCGGCGATGTGCAGCCCACCGACCGCCTGCTGGACGCCGGCTGCGGCCGCGGCGGCACCAGCATCATGGCCAACGCCCGCTTCGACTGCCAGGTGGACGGCGTGTCCATCTCCGAGGCCCAGGTCGAGTTCGCCAACGGCCAGGCCCGCAAGCGGGGCGTCGACGACAAGGTGCGCTACCACTTCCGCAACATGCTGGACACCGGCCTGCCGACAGGCGCGTTCCGCAGCATATGGAACAACGAGTCCACCATGTACGTGGACCTGTTCCAGCTCTTCGCCGAGCACGCCCGCCAGCTGCGGTTCGGCGGCCGTTACGTCGTCATCACCGGCTGCTACAACGATGTGACCGGCGGCCGGTCGAAGGCCGTCAGCCGCATCGACGAGCACTACACGTGCAACATCCACCCGCGCAGCGCCTACTTCAAGGCCATGGCGGCCAACGGCCTGGTCCCGATGAACGTCCTCGACCTGACGGACGCGACGATCCCGTACTGGGAGCTCCGCGCCAAGTCCTCCCTGGCCACGGGTGTCGAGGATCCCTTCCTGAGGGCGTACAAGGAGGGCAGCTTCCACTATCTGCTGATTGCGGCGGACCGCATCTGATCGGGTGCGCCGGGCCCCGCAGCCGCCATGAGGTGGTTACGGGGCACAGTGCCGTTTCCGTACAGACCTGCGGCAGACCACGAACCGTCCGGCGGGGCCGTTCACGCCGCTGGCTTGGTCTTCAACCTCGGCGGTCGAATGATGCCTCGAACTTGATCACTGAACCGTTTTCATCCTGTCTCTGGGAAGTGAAAGAGCAGGTCAGCGGGGTGGGTAACGAGACGAGGCTCCTGGTCGTTGCGGTGGTGTTCTCTACGCACCCACGCATCGCCCGAGGAGCCTCGCTTGATCCCGTAGCGTGCCACGGTCGACGTCCCGCATGCGTTGGTTGAGCATGTTTGCTGGCTCATCCATGCCCGAAGGTGTGAACGCCGCTCGCGATGGCGGAAGTTGAGCTGCTTCCAGCAGGCCCTGCTGGCCTTGGTGCGCTTGCGCAAGAACGAGACGCTGCCCGCACTCGCGGCCGGCTTCGGCGTCTCGGTCGCAACCGCCTGGCGCTACGCCGACGAGACCCTCAACGTCCTCGCCGCCTGGGCGCCGGGCCTGTACGAGGACCTTGTGGGCGGGCCGGAGTCTTCGAGCGGTTGCACCGGATCCTGCTCGCCGAGCTCAACGCGGCTGGCGAGCTCGACTGGACCCGCGCGTGCGTGGACGGCTCCCACGTGCGCGCGAAAAAAGGGGGAATCGCGACCGGTCTTCCGCCGGTCGACCGGCGGAAGACGGGCAGCAAGCACCACCCGATCTGCGACGGCAAGGGCACCCCGCTGCACGTCATCACGACCGCCGCCAACGTCAACGACATCACTCAGACCCTCGACATCGTGGACGGCATCCCGCCCGTCGCCGGACGGCCCGGCCGGCCCCGACGGCGGCTGGAGTGCCTCCTGGGCGACAAGGCATACGACTCGAAGGCTGTGCGCGGTGAGCTGCGACGCCGCATCCAGGCGGTGATCTCCCGCAAGGGCTCCCTGAACATCAGGGGCCTGGGCAAGCTCCATAGAAAAGGATTTGAGCGAGACGGCGCCCCGCCGCTACCGTCGTGGTGGATCGTGAAGTCGTCGTATGGAGGTGAGACCCGTGAACACAGTTACCCATGGGTGCTCCCCCAATCCGTCACGGTCCGGCGGCTGACGTTCGGTGTCGCCAGGAGCGCCTGAGATCGAGGCACTCCAAGGAGACTCCGATGAACACGAAGCCTTTCACCTCTGGCCTGAGCGAGAACGCGGTGGTGATCACGCGCGTCGCGGACAGGCAATGGCATGCACTGGATGACGACCTGGTGGTCGGCCGCGGGTATGCGGGGAACCGGCCCGACGGACGCTTGTTCGTCAGCATCGACGCCTGGCACGACGCCGCCTTCGACCGGCTCGCCGAGGCGATGCTGGCGGAACTGCCGGCGCCGCTGTACACGGTGGTCGACGAAGCCGACGTCGAGCTGACGGCCGGCTGGCGGCGAGCCGGTTTCACGATCCGGCGCCGCGAGTGGGAGTACGTCGTGCCGACCGACCCACAGGTCACAGGGCTCGAAGCAGTCCTGCCGCCTTCGGGCGTGACGATCGTGCCCGCCGGTCAGGCGGACGAGAGTCTGCTGCGGGCGGTGGACCGCGCGATCCGTGACGAAGTCGAGGCGAGCGTCGGGTGGCAGTCGATGCCCGCGGAGGTCATTCCCCGCCCCGAAGGCGACACCATCATCGACCCGTCGAAGTACGCGGTGGCCGCGGCGCCGGACCGCTACCTGGGTCTGATCCGGGTGGTGACGGTGAAGCGGCCACGCATCGGGCTGGTCGCGGTCCGGGCCGGCGAGCAGCGCCGCAGCATCGCGCGGGCACTGCTGGCCCACGCGCTGGGGACGCTGCACCGCTCCGGGTTCGCCGCGGCCCATGCCGAAGTCCACGAGTCCAACCAAGCGGCCTCGGCGCTGTTCGAGGGCATCGGCGCCCGGCCGGTGAGCAGCAACCTGGAGCTGGTGCGATGACGAAGAACAAGAACGTCATCGAAGTCGAGGGCAAGGTCGTCGAGTGCCTGCGCAGCGCCATGTTCACCGTGGAGCTCAAGAACGGCCACCAGGTGCTCGCGCACATCAGCGGGAAGATCCGCAAGAACTACATCAAGATCTATCTGGAAGACCGGGTGCTGGTGGAGCTCCCGCCGTACGACCTGACGCGCGGCCGGATCGTGTTCCGGTACCGGAACTAGCGGCGGTCGCCACCTTCCGCGGCAGCTGATCCTGGGGCCCCGGTCACGGCGTTTCCGTGACCGGGGCCCCGATGATGGCTCGCACCGCCGCGGCGGCCGCCGCTCCAGCCGCCGCCAGCAGGTCTGGCCCGAGCCGAACCCCAGCTCCAGGGGCAGCAGTTGCCAGTCGATGTCGTTGTGCAGCACGTACAGGATGCTCTGCAGGAACAGCTGGTCCGGCACCGGCCGCGGGCGAGGAGCCTCTTCAGGGTGAGTCCGGTTGCGGCGAGGCATCCGTCGACAACGTCGGGTCGGTACTGGCCCCCGGTGCAGTCGCCGTTGAACCGGTTCTTGGATCCCGTGAGAAGTGCTCGCGAATGTCAATGGTTTGAGGGATAGCGCCCGGTGTCCAGGCTGAGTGGCGTGAGCGACATCTGAACGGAATGGGCATCGCTGTCCGTCGGGTGTTGGCGCAGTGTGACGGCGATGACGTATTACGTGAGCGCGATTTCGCCGCTCACCAGTGATGTGTGCCTATGGCCCGCTTCCCCCCCTCGGACACCAGTTGAGACCCCACTTCGCGTGGGGTTTTCTGCATTTCTGGGCAGTGGCGTGACCAACCGCGTGACCAACGGCCCGGAGAGTCGCCTGGTCGGACCAGGGATGACAGCGTGCGTGCCGAGAACCTCGTCCGCGCTGGTCAGGCCGCATGTTGGTACTCGTGGATGACGCCGCCGAGGGCGTCGCGTCGTCGTATGTCGAGGCAGGTGATTCGTTCGGGTTGGGTGATCGGTTCGGGGGGTGCGCGGAGTGGGGCATCTGCCGAGGAGCGCAGGAAGTCGGCCCAGGCGGTGGAGGGAGCGACTTTGATCCCGAGCACGGCTGGCTCTCCGTGGATGCGGCGGTAGCCCCAGCCGCCCTGCCCGCGATGCGCGCTCAGGGCGGCGGGCACTTCGTGAACATCGCCTCCGTCGGCGCCTACGAGGTCCCTCCCACCGCCGCCGTCTACTGCGCCACCAGATTCGCCGTCCGCGCGATCTCCGAGGGGCTGCGCCAGGAGTCCGCCGGGAACATCCGGGTCACCCTCGTCTCCCCGGGCGTGACCGAGTCCGAACTCGCCGATGCCTGAGGCGGCCCGCCGAGCGGCGCCCGCGCGTCTCCCTCACGCCCCGGCCGCGGTGCCCGGCGCGCCGACGGGGTCGGCGGCGAAGTGGCGCAGCGTGGGCTCCCTGTCGAAGAAGTGGTCGATCGCTTCGGCGAAGCGGGGGGCCTGCTCGCTCTTGAAGAACTTCTCGGTGTGGTCCTCCAGCGTGGCCCAGCCGACGCGTAGCAGGTAGGCGCCTTCGGTCTCGACGTCGCGGTGGAGTTCGACGGAGTGGCAGCCCTCGGCCGACTCCAGGATGGGCGCGGCGGCGAGCAGCGCCTGTTCGAACTCCTTCTCCCGGCCGGGCGTGATGTACAGGTAGGCGTATTCGTAGATCATTGGATCTCCTTTCGGGCGCGCTCAGCGCACTGTCCTGATGCGGGTGACGGTGACGGCCGCCAGCAGGCCGACCGCCATGGTGAAGAGGTAGAGGGCGGGGTAGTTCCCCCCGGATCCGATGGCCAGGAGCAAGGGAGCCAGGGCGGGGCCGATGGACTGGGGCAGGACGTCGGCGCTGTTGATGACGCCGAGGTCCTTGCCCACGTCGTCCGAGCTCGGCAGGACTTCGGTGGCCAGGGCCATGTCCACGGCGAAGTAGAACCCCGACCCGATGCCCAGCAGGGCCTGAGCGAGGTAAACCGGGGGCAGCGTGGTGGAGACGGCCAGCAGTAGAAGGCCGGCGGCGAGGAACACGGCGGCGGCGGTGACGAAGACCTTGCGCCGGTTCAGTCGGTCGGAGAGCCACCCGCACAGGGCCGCGGTCACGGCGCTGAGTGTGTAGTTGAGGGTCGTCAGCAGAGCGACGGTGACCGCCACCGAGCCATCGGCAAGGCCGACGCGGGAGCCGAGGTAGTAGGCGAGGTACGGGACGGGAGCCACGGAGGCGAAGTAGGTCAGGAACCGGGTCAGCCAGACCCAGCCGAAGTCCGGATGGCTGCGCGGGTCGGTCCAGAAGCTGCCGAAGAACTCCTTCGCGGAGAACGGGCGCAGCTCCGCGGGCGCGGGGGAGTCCTTCAGCGGCAGCGCGAACAGGGAGACGCAGCCGATCGCCGCGGCGGCGGGCAGGAGGAATCCGGCCGGGCCGGCGGAGAAGAGGGCCGCCGCCCCCATCCCCACCGGCACGGCCAGGCGCTGACTGAAGCCCATCACCCCCGACACGGTGCCTCGCTGCGCGAGGGGCACGTGCTCGGGCACCGTAGCCGCCAGTGCGGCGATGGAGGCGTTGAAGCTCAGCTGCGCCAGACACCAACCGGCGGTGATCGCCGCGATCGACGGCACCAGGACGACGACGGCCAGGCCGACGGCGCCGCCGAGGACCCCGCAGACCAGCCAGGGACGTCGGCGTCCCCAGCGGGAGGTGGTGCGGTCCGACAGGCGCCCCGCGAGGGGGTTGGCGAACAGGGCGACGAGCGCCCCGAGCCCGGCCGCGACAGCGAGGCTGGTTTCCTTGTGCTCGGGGTCTACATCCTCGATGCGCAGGGCCAGGGTGACCAGCGCGACGGAGAGGACGGCGCTGTAGAGGCCGAGGTAGGCCAGGCCGAGCCGGACCACGAAGGCGCGTGACACCCGTGGCCCGGTCCCGGCGGTGGTGGGGGCGAGGCGGGTCATGGGGCGGTGTTCACCGTGCTTCGTGCGGGCCGCGCAGGCGCGCGAGGGAGGCTTCGACGCTGTCCAGGAGGCTGTTCCACGCCTTCGTGAACGCAGCGACGCCCTGGTCCTCCAGGAGGCGGACGACCTCGTCGTAGTCGATCCCGAGCCCGGAGAGCGTGGCGAGCACGCGGGTCGCGTCCTCGTGGTTTCCGCGCACGGTGTCCCCGTGGATGTCGCCGTGGTCGGCGACGGCGTCCAGGGTCTGCGGGGGCAAGGTGTTGACGGTGCCCGCGGTGACCAGCTCGGAGACGTAGAGGGTGTCGGGGTAGGCGGGGTTCTTGGTGCTGGTGGAGGTCCACAGCAGGCGCTGGACGTTGGCTCCGGCCGCCTGGAGGGCCTGCCAGCGTGTGGAGCGCACGGTCTCCTCGTACACCTGGTGGGCGCGCCTGGAGTTGGCGAGTCCGGTCCGGCCGCGCAGTTCCAGCGCCTCCGGGGTGCCGATCTCCTCCAGGCGCCGGTCGGTTTCGGTGTCCATCCGTGAGACGAAGAAGGAGGCCACCGATTCGATGACGGAGAGGTCGCGTCCGTTGCGCAGGGCCTCTTCCAGTCCGGTCTGGTAGGCGTCGACCACCGCCCGGTACCGCTCGATCGAGAAGATGAGGGTGACGTTGACGCTGATGCCCTCGGCGATCGCCCGGCTGATGGCGGGGAGGCCGGCCGGTGTGGCCGGGATCTTGATGAGCAGGTTGGGCCGGTCGACCGTCCACCACAGGTGGCGGGCCTCGGCCACGGTGGCGTCGGTGTCGTGGGCGAGGCGCGGGTCGACCTCCAGGGAGACCCGCCCGTCGTGGCCGTCGGTGCGCTGATACACGCTCCGCAGCACGTCGGCGGCCTCGCGTACGTCGGCGGTGGTCAGGGCGCGCACGGCCTCTTCGGCAGTGACGCCTCGCAGCGCGAGGTCGCGCAGGTCGTCGTCGTAGGCGGAGCCGGTGCCACCGGCGATGGCCTGGTGGAAGATGGACGGGTTGGTGGTGACGCCGACGACGTTCTGG
The DNA here is from genome assembly GCF_044458185.1 of Streptomyces sp. NPDC050485. Classification (NCBI taxonomy): domain Bacteria; kingdom Bacillati; phylum Actinomycetota; class Actinomycetes; order Kitasatosporales; family Streptomycetaceae; genus Streptomyces; species Streptomyces sp. NPDC050485. The sequence goes on from NZ_JBITHR010000012.1 coordinate 261,292, forward strand.
TCGCGGACGACGGACGCGAGGCCGCCGGAGGCGAGCCGCTCCCGGCTCAGGTCGTCCAGCCAGATGGACACGCCGTGTTCGGTCAGCTGCCGTAACGGATCGTTCATGGGGGGTATGGCTCCTCGTGTGCTCATGCCTTGACAGCGGCTCCGGCGTCCACGGGCAGCGTGGCGCCGGTGACGTAGCGGGCCTCGTCGGACGCCAGCCACAGCACCGCGTTGCTGATGTCGCTGCTCTCGACCCAGGGCACCGGGATGACGCTCAACTCGGCGGCAGCCGCGGCGAACTCCTCACGGGAGGGGTTCTCCACCTCCGGCAGCAGGAGGCGTCGACCGGTGATGTTCTGGACCATGTCGGTGTCCACGTTGCCCGGGTGGATGCTGTTGACGCGGATGTAGTACGGGGCCAGTTCGTTTGCCAGCGACCTCATGAGTCCCACGAGTCCGTGCTTGGACGCGGCGTAGTGGGACATGTTCGGCCGGCCGAGGGTACCGGCGACGGAGTTGGTGAAGATGATGGATCCGCCGCGGCCGGCCTCGATCATGTGGGGGACCGCCGCCTTGATGGTGTGCCAGGCGCCGGTGAGGTTGACGTCGATCATGTCGTTCCACTGCTTCTCGGTCAGCTCCCAGGAGCGGCCGAGCGAGCCGATGCCGGCATTCGCGCACACCACGTCTATTGGCCCGAACTCGTCGAGCCCGGCCCGGACCAGGGTCTCCATCTGGTCCAGCCTGCGCACGTCGGCACCGAAGGTGAGGATCCTGCCCCCCTCCTTCTCGACCAGGCTCCGTGTCTCCTGCAGGTCCTTGGAGGTCGCCAGAGAGTAGTGCGTGCTGCCGACTTCCTCGCAGATGTCCGACGCGATGATGTGCGCGCCCTCCTGAGCCAGTCGGACGGCGTGCGAACGGCCTTGACCGCGCGCGGCTCCGGTGATCAGGACGACCTTTCCTTGTACCCGTCCCATGCGTGTGTCTTCCTCCTCGATAGCGTGCCGGGTGGTGTCGGTGCGGGGTGTTCCCGCGTGATCGCGCCGCCTCAGGCGCGTGCGCCAACCGATCGTGCGCCGTCGGCGGCGCGAGCGCGCAGGGCGCGTACGGCGGCTCCGGGATCGTCACTGGCGTAGACGGCCGACCCGGCCACGAAGGAGTCGGCACCAGCCTCGGCGCAGCGCGCGATGGTGGTTTCGTTGACGCCGCCGTCGACCTGGAGCCACAGCGGTACGTCCCGGCCGCCGAAGCGGCACAGGTTGTCGATGAGGGCACGGGCCTGGCGGATCTTGTCGAGGGTGAACTCCAGGAACTTCTGGCTCCCGAAGCCCGGCTCCACGGTCATGATCAGCAGGGTGTCGACCTCGGCCAACAGCCCCTCGTACGGCTGGAGGGGAGTGGCCGGGTTGAGGGCGAGTCCGGCCTGGGCGCCCGCGGCGCGGATGGCCCGAAGCGTCCGTACGGGCGAGTGGGTGGCCTCGGCGTGGATCGTGACGCTGCCGGCGCCGACCTCGGCGTAGCCGGGGGCCCAGCGGTCGGGGTCGGAGACACCCAGGTGGATATCGAGGGGAAGTCGCGCGTTTTTTACGAGGGATTCCACCACTGGTAACCCAACTGTGAGGTTGGGCACGAAGTGGTTGTCCATGACGTCGACATGGAGAAAGTCGGCGTCATCGGCGACCGCAGCCGCCTCCTCGGCGAGACGGGTGAAGTCGGCGGCGAGAATACTGGGGGAAATCCTGGTGTTCATAAGAGAACTCCATCGATGGTGAGGGTAATTCCGTCCGGTTGTGTACGGCACTCGATGGACTTGACTCCGTCAGCGACCACATGGGCATTGCTCAGTTCGCTGACGTCATGCCGGAAACGCACGGCGACAGCCGTCAAACCGGCGTCCTTGGCGGCGCTGATACCGATGGGGGAATCGTCGATTCCAACCACTGACGCGGGGTCGAAACCGAGCTTTTCGGCGCCGAGGAGGAATCCTTCCGGGTGAGGCTTGGGGTGGACCACGTTGTCCGCGCTGACGAGCACGTCGGGTACCGGCAGGCCGGCGCTGCGCAGACGGGCCTGCGCCACCTCGGTGTCGTTGGAGGTGACGATCCCCCACCGCTCGGGGGGCAGGGCGGCCAGCACCTCAGCCGCTCCGGGAAGGGCGACGACCTTGTCCACTCTGGCCCGTTCGGCCAGCCGGACCCGTTCGGCGTGTTCGTCGATCTCCTGCTGTGAAAGCTGCGGGAGAAGGGTGCGGATGATGTCGGCGCGTTTCTGTCCGTAGAAGGGGGCGAGGTCGAATGTGTCGCCCAGGCCGACGGAATCGGCCCACTCACCCCAGCAATCCTCGGCATCCCCGTAGGAGTCGACCAGCGTTCCGTCGAGGTCGAAGAGGATGGCCGCGTGCAGTGCCATACATTGCCCTTTCCGGCAGGTTCTTTCGGCTGGAATATGCAGCCTACAAGCGCCATTCCGTGCTCGCCGGGAGCGATGATCGCGAATCGGCCGCCCCGGCGGACCTCCGCACCCCGCCGCTCGCCTGCGAGGAAATCCGCCGGACACGCGCGCTGCCCCTCTATGTCCGGTTCTGGAATGGCCAGAAGTTATCGCACCTGCATGCGCACCCCCGGGGTGTGCGGGTGCGCAGAATAGCGCAGGGCGGAAACCCAGAAAAACGGAATTCAAACCCGTGTGGCAGATCGGGTTTCGCCCGCGATGCTCCCCGCGTGCGCGATTTGGTACTGCCGGCCGGGCCCGCGGTGTCGGGTCGCCATGGATGTCAGGAGGAGTTCTCCGGGCGGGAGTTCGCTGCCGGACCTGCCGGGCCTGCAGACGCCGGCTACCTCGGCCCCATCGAGTTCGAGGAGATGCACCACGGCGAGTAGGCGACGACCGAACCAACGAACCTGAACACCCGTCAACCCGCTCTGACCAGCTGATCAGCACCTCCCGCGCAGCGGGGGAACCTCAGGATGCAGGCTTGTCCGAAGAAGGCGATCTGACCGCCAGGTGCAGGCCGACTCCCAGCGTGTCGCAGAGAAGAGTGGGAGCTCGTGCTGGATCTTCTGATGGAGATCGGGGACGAGCACCCGGTTCCCTTGGGCTTCTGGTCGCTTCTCGCGGAGGCTGCTCAGGCGATGATGCTGGAGCACAGCGCTCGCTGGTGCGAGTGGCGGGCCTGGGAGGTGCAGCACGGTGCTATCCGGGCCAGGTTGAGTCTGCTGAGGGCGGAGGAGGGCGGGCGTCAGACTGCGTTCTCGGGCGAAGGTCAGCTCAGGCCGCTGTGGGACATCGGCAACCGCGCACCCGGCGGCGAGCAGGCCGTGAACATCGCACGGCTGTGGGTGGAGGGTGCTCCTGGACTGGCGCCAGGAGAGGGCGCCACGGTCCGCTTGGCTCCTCTCGGTCCCGAGCAGTGGCACCATCTTGAGCTCGGCGATGTGATCACCATGCATGAGGGCGGACCGGCAGTGGGCAGGGCCACGATTATCGAGGTCAGGCCGCCTGCCGTTCCCGAGCATGAGCGGTAGCTGCGGGCCGCGAAGAGCCAACAGGTGGGATGCTGACCGGCATGACGATTACCAGAAAGGCTGATGCCGCGTAGACGGCCTGGCCGCGTCCGTACCGACCTTTCGCGCGGGCTCAGGATGCAGGACGACCCCACGATCATCCATGGTCTCTCCTCGGCAGCTCTCGCTGAGGTTCGACGGATAGAACGCCAGAAGAAGTACCTGTGGCCGGGCTCGATCGGGTCAGCCATGGTGCGCTGGAGAAGCTTCGTCCACCAGCCGAACCGTCGCCTGTGGGAGTACGAGAGCGGCGGCTGCACGGAATGGTCCTGTTGCGGAGACTCTTGGCAGGCTCGTGAGCACCTCGAAGCGGTGATGTTGACAATGTCCCGACGGCGGGCGCGTGAACTCCGCAACCTTGTCGATGCTCTGGACAGACACTACTGATGCGCGGCGGGGCGGCCCGTGTTCGTGTCGCGGGCGGCCTTGTTCTCGGGCGGTTTCAAGCAGCGCTATGCGGCGGGGGTGTCCGCGGCAATCTTGTGCAACCACTCACTGAGAGTGTCGTAGTCCAGGTTGGTCAGGCCGCGGCGGGGGTCGACGCGATGGAGGAGGGCATGTCCTTGGTGGTGTGCGGACACCCAGGCCCGATCGGTGTCCGTGATCTCATCGTCGACCCAGGCGAACGAGCGCCCGGCTGCCCAGTCGATGAGGACGCGGGTCTTCCAGTGCAGTCCGGCCCGCTCGGCCTGTTCGTCTTCGGCGGAGGGCTCCGGCCAGGTCACCACTGCCAACTGCGGCAGGCCGATCCGTCGTGCGATGCACTCGTTCGCGTCGGCCATCCATGTCGTGGCCCAGACGAGATCGCACGGTAGCGCCCTCAACCGGGGTCCGTGCTCGGGGTTGATCCTGGCCAGAAGGGGATTCGAGTCGGGCCCCTGTGGTTCGGGGCCTGTCTGATACGTCGGATGCCCGTCCGGATACTCCTGCGGCGCTGCCCCGAACGGAATGAGTGGACCGTCGACATCGAGGAAGAGCAGTGGAGTCTGTGCAGCAAAACCGGTCACGGCTGCACGGTAGCGGCTCCTTCGGGAACAGGGCGAGGGGCCGCGGCCGGACTTGCTCCGGCCCTCGTTAGTCATCGCCCAGCGCGAGCAGGATCACGAAGTGCTCTGCGGTGCTTCCGGCAACGACGACATCGATGCCGTGCCGGGTGACGGGCGTCCACGCGCGGCCGTCGCCGATGCTCTCCGTGTTCGTGACCCAGCTCGCGCCTGGGCCGAGCAGTTTCGCCACCCGCGTCGCCGCGCGCTCCGCGTGATCGCGGTCTCGGAGGAGGTGTCGTGGGTAGACGAGGTCGAAGGCCGACAGAGTGGTCATCAGCTCGATGGTGCCGACCATGTCGACGGGCTCAAGCGCTGCCTCGATCTCGCGACCGGAGACAGGCCCGACGGCGCCCGCGATGGCCTGATGCGCCCAGTCGGCTTGTGCGACCATGACGAGGGCGAACACCTGCTCCGCGACGGTGGCCTCCGATATTGCGCCCCACTTGGCGTAGACATGACTTGAGGTGGCCAGTGAGCCCAGCAGCGGTGCGAGTTGCTCAAGGATCTCCATCCGGGGCATCCTGTCAGGCCCCACTCCATGAGAGGCCCTCCATTTTGCAGGCCGGAGATCGGGAACGTATCGGCGCTCAGTCCTCGTCGGGTTTCCTGTCGCTCGGTTCATGAGTCCCACTGGTCGCAGTACTCGATGTGGATCTCGCGCGCGGCGCTGAGAATGCTGTCGTTGGAGTGGAGCTCTGTGCAGAAGTACGGATAGCTGGGATGGACGGGGACGTAGCCTGGACCGTTTCGGGCGACGTTGAGGAAGTGCCGGGCGGTTTCCCTGAACACCTTCGCGCTGCCGGTCATGAACAGGGTCTCGGCGTGGAGATGCTGGTGGAACAGATCCCGGTTCTCCCGGTAGTGCCGTGCCTCGTGGTCAATCACGGCGTCGCCTGTATGTCCCGGATCGGGCAGTGTCACGGTCTGCGAACGACCCGGGCCGAGTCGCCCGCGCACCTCCTTCCATCGTGAAGGCGCGAGCTGGAGCGAGCGATGCAGAAGCACGAGATCAAACTGACGCGTGCCGTCTTCCGGCAGCTCGCGGGAGGGGGCTTGGTTGCCTCACATCGGCAGGTGGACCAGCGAGCGCGGTGAAGAGGCGGCGAGCGTCCATAGACCGCCGATTCGCCGAGCGGCGTCTTGATCGAGACAGGCGTCCAGGTGTCGATCGTGGTCGGCGAACACGGCGTGGACCAATGGCTGGGCTGGTCGGATGACTTTGAACTCCACGGCGCCGAGCCGTGCTTGGTGGATGGTGATGGTGATGGGTAGCTCATCGATTCTCCGGGACACGGCGGCTGACGTCGGCGGCGTAGGCGGCCCAGTCGCGGGCGGATGCCTTCTGCCACTGGACGGCGACTTGCATGTGGATGCCGAGCATGCGGGCCAGGATCGCGGCTGGGACTTCCTCGGCAAGGGCGAACAGGGCCGTGGACCGAGCCTGGCCTGGCTGGATTCCGACGGCGATCAGCCGTAGGCCGAGCCGGTCGGCGCTGGCGTGCCGGCCTGGGCGTTGACCTGGAAACAGCAAGGGCGTCTGGTCGGCGTGTCCGATCACCGTGTAGGGGCGTCGTGTTGCGATGAGGTCGAGGACCAGTGCGGCGAGCGGTTCGGGCAGGACTGTCGGGGCCGTCCCCAGCTGGACAGACGACCCCAGGTCAGCGCACTGACGGCCGTTCGTCAGTAGATCCCCGTCAGTGGATTCGTCAGTACGGCACCACCACCAAATCCCCCGGAGCCCTTGGCGGTTGAGTGCCGTACTGACGCCGATCACCCGTCGTACGGAACGGGCGTCAAGGTGAGCTCGCCAGACGTCACGCTCATCCGGTGCCCTCGCCGGTGCTCCGGGCGTCGCGGCTAGAGCGAAGACGAGTCCCTCGGGGAGGGGGTGTCGCCGCTGGGTATGTCCTTGAGGCAGTGGACCGGCGGGCCTTGCTGCGCCACCTCACTTCTCGCCGTGTGGGGAACCCCCTCCAGCGCACGCATACGCTGGACCAGGGATAGTTGACCTTGATCCGATCTTCGAGTGACAGCAGTTGCGAACTGGGGTCTCTGGTTAGGGTCGTACAGCTGCGGAGACAACCGGGAGCGGTACCCAGTGGGTGACGACGGCGAGGTCCCCGACATCAAGACCGCTGACTTGAAGGCGACTGCGCCGACGTTCCATGAGCAGAGCGTGGCGGTGGAGCGTGCTCTGAGCACATTGGGGACGTCGTTGGCCAAGGCGGGGGCCGCGTGGGGCGACAACGAGCCGGGCGGGAAGTTCCACGATCAGTACGGCCCGCTCATCGCCCGGATCGAGAAGTCAGCCCGGATCATCAAGGACGGCTTGGCCGGCATCAACCTGGCCATGGTCGGCATGGCGGACGAGCACATCGACAGTGACGCCGTGGTCGGTTCAATGTTCCGCAAGCCGGTACCGCGGCCCAACCAGCAGCACGATGATGCCGGCAACCGTGACGGGGCCCGGATCAGTGAGTGCCGGTGACAAGGTCCGGGAGATCGTCACCGACGTCACCGGTATCGGGTGGCCCGCCGGCGACGTGGGCAAGCTGCGCGACGTCGCCAACGCCTGGCGGAAGTTCGCCGACGACATGGAGGACGTCGCCGCAGCCGCCGACAAAGCCGCCCAGGCGTTGATCCACAACAACAAGGGTGATGCATCTCGGCGTTCGCCGACCCCTTCTGGGCCCGCTACACCGGGACAAGAAGGGCTGGCTCCAGGACCTCGTCGACGGCCGAGACCTGGCCACGGGAATCGACGAGTACGCCGACGCCGTGGCCGACGCCAAGAAGAAGCTCGACCACGAACTGGAGATCGCCGGCGCCACCATCGTCGGCACCACCTTCGCCACAGCCGCCGTCGTCGGCATCGAATCCGTCACCGTCGACCTCGCCCAACCGCTCAGGATTGCCGCTGGTCTACAGGGCGGATTCAGCCTCGATGAAGCGAGCGGCGCGGCTACTGACGGCATGGTCTACGGAGGGTTGTTCGGTGCCGCTGGCAGCACGGCGCAGGTAGGAGCCGAGGCAGGCGGTTTCCCTACGACTTATATCAGGAGATCCAGCCTATTTCGGGAAAATCACCACTATCGTGGGCTACGACAACAGAACTGCAGGGGCGCCGGGAACAGTTGGTCAGGGCGGCGCCGTTGGATCGACCGAGGGACCGGCGCCGCACGGGCGGGGAACACGGAGACCACAAGGTCGTCCGCCCCACCAGGATCCGGGCCCTTGGAGATCGCGGTACGCCCGCCGCGCACTCGGACCAAGACGTATTTCTGCAGGAGGACTGTTTCATGGCTGACCGGCCCTTGACGCTCATGGCAGTGCACGCCCACCCCGACGACGAGGCCACCGGAACCGGAGGGGTCCTCGCGCGGTACGCGGCGGAAGGCATCCGCACGGTTCTCGTGACGTGTACCGACGGCGGTTGCGGTGACGGACCGGGGGGTGTCAAGCCGGGCGATCCCCGGCACGATCCGGCGGCGGTCGCCCTGATGCGCCGTCAAGAACTTGAGGCGAGCTGTGACGTCCTGAAGGTCAGCGATCTGGAGATGCTGGACTATGCCGACTCCGGGATGACGGGCTGGCCGAGCAACGACGCCCCCGGATCGTTCTGGCAGACCCCCGTGCAGGAAGGCGCGGCCCGACTCGCGGAACTCATGCGGCACTACCGGCCTGATGTGGTCGTCACCTACGACGAGAACGGCTTCTACGGTCACCCCGACCACATCCAGGCCCACCGCATCACGATGGCGGCGCTGGAGATGACCGCGCTGACACCGAAGGTGTACTGGACCACGATGCCCCGCTCGATGATGCAGCGGTTCGGCGAGATCATGCGCGAGTTTCATGAGGACATGCCGGAGCCGGATCCTGCCGAGACCGCCGCGATGGCCAAGATCGGCCTCCCCGACGATGAGATCACTACGTGGGTGGACACCACCGCGTTCAGCGGTCAGAAGTTCGACGCGCTGGCCGCGCATGCCAGTCAGGGGGAGAACATCTTCTTCCTCAAGATGGGCAAGGAGAGGTTCGGCGAGTTGATGGGCATGGAGACCTTCGTACGTGTCCAGGACGCCACCGGCACGGCCGTACCCGAGAATGATCTCTTCGCCGGGCTGCGCTGATCCGCCCTTCCGCTCGGGGCGGGGAACCTCATCGGCCGCACGGCGTGATCGTTCTCAGGTCGCACACCCGGAGGCTTGTCCACACGAGTTCCGCTCCGGCAGCCCGCGTCCAGGCTCTCGCCGGCGGCGTCGAGGCGTGCCTGCACGCCGACCCGACACCGCGCTCGTCCCCAACGCCACGGCCTGCGTCACTGCCCCGTCGCCGGACGCTGCGCCTGACCGGCTGGCTCGGCCGCCGCAGCAGACGCAGCTGAGCGACTCGGCGGCGCGGTTCAAGGAGGTCGATGGTGGTGAGGCCGGTCTCGCCGTTGACCAGCTGGAATGTGGCCTCGTCGCGGGCCGCGAGGTCGAGGGGGGCGAGGCCTTCGGTGTAGGCGGCGTGCACGATGCGGTCAAGTTCCGAGCCCAGCAGGGGAGCTGCTGTGCCGCAGCGAGCCACCCAGGGCGACTCCCTGGGTGGCTCCGCCGTGCAGGGTGATGTTGCGGGTGCGGTAACGGCGCATGGCGACACGGAACGCCTTGGCGACCTCGGCGAGTTGCCTGCGTGGATCTCGTACGAGGGCGGCCAGGAAACTCCGCTACCGGCTGCTGCATGTCGCCGCCCGCCTCACCCGGGGAGGAAGCCGCCCGCGCCTGCGGATTTCTGTGACCTGGCCATGGCGAAACGAGCTGGCCACCGTCTTCCACCGCCTCGCCGCGCCCTGCCCCGTCCAGTCTCCTGACCGCCAGTTGTCCTGACCCATCGGACACCCCCTAGGTGCCGAGGGGCGGCGATGGGTTGTGCCGGGAGGTCGGGGCACGCCCCATCGCCTGAAGTAGCTTGATTCCTGGGGCAGTTGTGGCTGAAAGACGGTTCTTGCTGTCGATCACGCAGCGTGTCTACATTGGGCAGACCCTTCCGGCAGGGACGGTGGGGAAGGTGCCTGATGGAGAGGGTGGAGATCGCAATGCATCTCAGGTCACCCCTCCGTGCGTCCAATCTGTTACGCAGCGGCCCTACACCGACTTTCTGAGGCAAGTTCGCATCGCGGCAGCTGAGTTAGCCGCAATCTGAGGCGAGCGCACCGGAGTCGGGAACCTCTTGGTGAAGCATGACTGCTTCCTCTCGACTTCGATAACTCGAAGCCCTGCCACCTCGCCGCTGTGATGACATAGCGAACCTGTCGGTTCGTCAGGAAAGCACTCCTGGCGAGGACATCACAGCATCCCGATCCGTATCGGAAGGGCCCTTTGCGATGTCCTCTGTTCTAGAACTTCTCAGTCCGCGACACCTGCTGTCCGCGCTGCGGATCATCCCGCTCCTGATCGTCGTTGTTCTCCTCGCTCCGGCCTGGTTGTCGTGGATTTTTCTACCTCAACCCCGACAACACTTGGTTATCGAGGTAATGCAGAAGCTAATCGAGTGGACGAAAGCAACGAAGGCATAATTGAGGCCCTGTATGGTGCGCGCCACTCGATTTCAGCCGCCGAGGCGGGCGGCGATGGCGTCGTGCAGGGAGGTCGGGCGGCGCTCGGTGGGCTGCGTGCCGGTGAAGCCGGCGCCACCCTTGGCCGGGCCCGGACCGTCGGCCCGCAGCAGGGGTTTGCCTCGACTGCGGCGGCGATCGCTGCGGCGAGCTGCTCGCCGAACTTCGGGTCGCTCGGGTCGAGTTCGGCGAGCTGCTGCTCGACGGCGCGAGAGTCGAGTAGCCGGGCCGGATCGGCGCCGGCAGTGTGGGCGGCCTGGTGGGCCGCGAGCTCGATCCGAAGCTGCTTCGCCTCGGCGAGGGCGCGTCGCGATCGTTCGCAGCCTGCGCGGCGAGCTTGGCCGGGTCCTGCTCGCTGGCCGCGCCGTACGGGGCGAGCACCTTACGCAGTGCGCCGAGCTGCTCGTCGCGCTCGGCCTGCGCTGTCTTCGCTGCCTGCTGGGCCTCGCTTGCCCACTGCTCGGCCTCCGGAACAACTGCCGGCGCCGGAGTAACCAGCGGAACAACAGGCGGAGTTGGGGCCGGAGTGGCGTCCGTGCCTGGGTCGGTGGTCCGGGCGGGGTTCGAGGTGAGTTCGGGCATGGGTGATCGGCCCTCCGGGGCGGTGTCCAGGTAGACAGAACGAGTTCGGTTCAGGCGTGACGACCCCACCCACATTGGGCATAGTCGATTGGTAAAGCGGCAGCAACGGGGTTGCTGAGCGGAGCCCAGATGGCGCCATCGGGGGGGGAACATGAGCGCGATCGTGGTGACCGTGGGGGTCAAGACTTACTCGGTGCCGTGGTGGTGGTTGGCGGCATGGCTTGCCGTGCTCACCGGGACGCTCGTGTGGGAGGGGGTGAAGAAAGTCCGAGAAATGCGCCGCCCCCGGCAGCCTTGGGACGGCTCCATTGAGCAGTATCGGTCCACTCTCGGAACACCCCGTTCTTCTCGCTCCCTGAACACAAGGCAGGGCTACGACGAGACCGCCGGCGCTTCGCCGAGGCCGCAAAACGCGGGCCCTCGTTGGCGTCTATGGCTCACAGTGGCCGCGGAATGTGCCGCCATCATCGGGCCATTTCTTACCCTCCTGCATGAGGAGCGAAAGTTGAGAGCCCGAAGCGCGCAGGTGCTGGGCACCCTGCCGGGCCTACATCCCTACTCGGTGGGAAGCGGGCGAGCCTTGGCATAGCCACCCATGTGGAGCGCCGTAGGTCGCCGGCCGCCCGGAGCTTGTCGGTGTGGCCCTCGACCGCGGCGCGACCAACCGCGGTGCGGGTCGCCATCTCGGCGTATGAGCTCATCTGCCAGGCCCGGCCGCTCTTGTCGACGAACGTGCGCAGCCCCGGTCGGTGAACCGTTCCATGGCGCGTTGGGCGGCCTGGCGACGGGTGTCGATCCCCAGTACGGGTGTCGCGGCTACCTCGCTGAGCACCTGCCGGTATCCGTCCTCGACGCCGCGGAGAATCCCGCGGTGCGTCTCGGTGACGAGGTCGACGGCTTCCTGCGCGATCCGGTCCACGGCACGGGTGTTGGGCGTCGACTCGGCCATGCGCCGTGCGTCTCGGTCGCCCAGGGTGCCGAGCTCGGCGAGGCCGGAGCGGGCGCCGGTGTTGTACGCCTCGGCCACCACCTTCCACACCTCCACGTCGACCGCGGTCGCCAGCTCGCCGACGACCTGCTGCGACGCACGGCGTAGCGGCTGAATATCCCGTAGCTTGACCACGGCCCGTCCAGGCGCCTCGTACCCGTCGGTCAACTGCCGTGCCACGATGCCGAGCAGTTGCTGCTCGGCATCCGCGTACAGATCGCGCACACCGGCCGAGAGATCCTCGACCATTCCGGGGTGGATCGGCATGCCCGCCCCCCCCAGTTCAGTGCTGTGTTGCGCGCCCTCTTGGGGCGTGCAGCAGATGCGGCAGAGGGGCTCCAGTTCGTAAACGGACACGTTTCCCTTAGCCCTGTTGGGCGTCGAGTGACATCTGCTTGATGAAGCGCAGTTGATAGTCGCGTCCGGGGATGGTTACGGCGGGTTCGTGACCTTGAAATCATCGGGGCCCAAGGTGTCTTTCCGTATTTGGCCAGCTGGCGTGAGCCCTCTTCGCGGATGCAGCACGTTCACCGCAGATTGCATCGCTCGGTGGGCCATACGTACAGGTCGGTGTCTGTCCTGTGACAGCACCGAGCGGTACCTGCTCGACGAAGCGCAGTTGCTGGTCATGCCCCGGATAGGGCCGATTGAGGCTCTGAGTCGTCGGGGCTGGTGGTGTCCGGTGATGTGCAGTGCCAGAGCGGTAGGACTTCGTCCGTAGGGCGAACGGCGGTGATCCCCAAGGCGAGTCGGGAGAATGTGGCCAGGTGTGGCATGTGCGACGTATTGCGGAAGATAAAGCCCTGGTGGGGGCGGTGGCTGTTGCCTTAGGCGGCCGCAGGGGCAGCGGTATGACCCTCAACGGAAGCTCAAATCAATGCCGTTGTTCCGAGACGCTTCCGCAGGTGCCCCGTGTAATACTCCGAGTGTGCTCGCGATCGCGATGGATCGCCTGACGAATGCGGCGTGGCTCTCACGCTGCCTCGTCGCCTGATCGGGTTGCTAGGGGAAGCGAACTCGACATCCTCACCTGCTGCGGTAGCAGCAACACCAAGTGCATTGTCGGGAGGGGCTCGTTGTGTTCGGTATCTTCCAAAATCTCAGGATCACGGCCGCGGTAACGGTGCTCGTCCCACTGCTCTTTGTCTGCCTGACGTTGTTCATCCTAGGGCTTGCCGTTCTGGTCACACCGAAGTCTCGGCACAGCAGCACGTTTCGCGCGATGGGAATCCTGCGGCAGGTCGTCGAAGTACTTATGTCCGGATACCGGCTCACGGGCAGCGCCTCTTAAAGCATCAGAACAGCGCCCCCGTCTTCATCGGGTCGGGCACGGCCTGCCCGGTCTCGACGAGGATGCGGTCGACTTCGGTCTGCACCCGGTCGTCAGCCCAATCAGGGTGCACGATGCGCACGCGGGTGTCGACGCTTGCGGCCTGTGCTGGGTGAGCAGGGAGAGGGTTTTTTGCGCGACGTTGGTCGGGTCGTCGCTCACTGCGGCCCCGCAGGCGGCAGACTGCACGGCCTGCCGAACGATCTTCGCGGCGGTGGAGTCGTGCTCGGCGATCCTGAGCGCGAACTGCGACAGGGTGATGCCGACGCCGTTCGGGTCGGGAGGGCTTGCCAGATTTCGCGGTCGTCGTCCAACAAGGCGCCGCGGCCGGGGCGGTGGTCGCGTAGGTAGGAGTCCGGCACGATGAGCCAGCCGCGGGCGAGGCGGATGTCGCGCATATCAGCGGGTTGCGGTCGTAGCCGCAGCGGTCGCGGGTCGGGTGACTTCGTACTCCGCGGCGCAGTGGGTCCCATGGGCCGTTTCGCGGGTGGTCGCGCTGCAGCTCGCGCGTAGTGGCTGGACAGTCCCGCCCGTCACGCCGAGGGGGTGTGAGTGTGCAGGGCCCTGGGGCTGGTCAGGCCGCGGGACCCCTGCTTCCCCCGCCCAGCCCATGCCGAGTTCGGCGGGTTGCGTGAGCTGCTGTCTCTGTTCAGCCTGTCGCGTCGGCTCTTCTGGTTGGACACCCGTACATCGAGGCGCACTTCGTGGTCCTGGCCGTCGATGACGGTCTGTTCGGTGTGCTGATGCGGGATGACGGTGCGCTGCTCGTGCTGGACGTCCTGCGCGAAGAGCCGTCACGCTCCGCATGCACGGGTCGGAGCCCCGCGCTCAGTCTTCGCGCCGCCGGGCGCCGACGCCTTACGGGCCTGTACGGCGGCTGGTTGCACTCCGAGCCTAGTGAGTCGCTTCTGCTGTTCCTTGTTGCGCTGGCCGAAGTCGCGTTGCCGGTGGGCGAGTCACCGCCCGATGTCGTCTCTGCGGCAGTTGACGCCGGGCACGGTCTCGGCCATGCGGTCTCGCGGTTTCGTATCGGCGGAATGCTGTGAAAGTGGGGCGTTTCCGCTGTGGTGGCCGGGCGCGGTGGTCAGTGGGCCGTTCCGGGGACCAAGCTGCTTGCTCTGCCAGACGGGGCTTGTCGCCTCGCCTTCGCCGTACTCGCGGCCGTGCTGTCAGTCTGGTGACGTGCCTGCCTGCCTCGTGCTGCTGCCCACAACTGAGGGCGTGCGGGCAGCAGCACGAGGCGACGGCTGTGGGGCAGGGTCAGAGGAGCTTCTGCGGGCCCTGGTACTGGTCGACGGGTGCGAGGTTGCAGGCGGACTTGGGGCCGCCGAGGCCGTGTCCGCCGATGCCCTCGCCCTCGGGCAGCGGGACCAGG
>NZ_JBITHR010000013.1:0-80908 GCF_044458185.1 Streptomyces sp. NPDC050485
CTGTGGGAGAGTAGGACGCCGCCGAACAAATTTTGGGGAAAGCCCCGCACCAAGGTCCTTCGGGACCACGGTGCGGGGCTTTTCTGCGTTTAAGGAGCGCTCGGAAGAAGGAGCGCTCAGTGGACTGCCATGACGACGGCCGCGATGCGCCCTTGTCGACCCGCTTCTTCGCAGGCGGGTGCTGCCCGCCGAGACCGCGATCCGCAGGCTGCCGGCCCGCATCGACGGCGACGCACTGGACCGGGCCGTCTCACGCAGGCTCGCTGATCGCCGCCCCGTGGCGGCGGTGTCCACCGGGCTGCGCGGTCTCACCGTAGACGGCAAGAGTCTGCGCGGCGCGGTCAGAGCGAAGGACCGGAAGATCCACCTACTCGCAGCGCTGGAGCACACCACCGGCCTGGTCCTGGCCCAGTTGGACGTCGGCGAGAAGACGAACGAGATCAACTGCTTCAAGCCGCTGCTGGACACCGTCACCCACCTGGCCGGGGCCGTGGTCACCGGGAGGCCGGGCGGATCGTGAGCGACCGCTCGTGAACGGCACTGCCAAGTCAGCTGCCGCTACGGCACGTTCCAGGCGGAGATGACGGGCTGCCCGTCCTCGGTGGCCAGGAAACTGAGGGTGCCGGGGTGCGGGTGGCCGAGCAGTCGGCCGGCGGAGGCGTCGAGGCCGAGCCAGCGCACGGTGAGCAGGCGCGCCAGATGGCCGTGGGCGACCACGGCGACATCGCCCTCGTCGAGTAGCGGCCGGACCCGGCCCAGCACCGCGTCCGTGCGCGCGGCCACCTGCTGGAGCTCCTCCCCGGGATGGGCCACGTCGCCGGGAACGACGCCGTCCCGCCACAGGTCCCAGCCCGGCCTCGTCACCTGGATCTGCGCCGCGGTCAGGCCCTCGTAGCCGCCGTAGTCCCATTCCACCAGGTCTGGATCGGGCCTGACGCCGGTCAGGCCCGCCAGTTCGGCGGTCCGCATGGCTCGGCTCAGGGGACTGCTGAACACGGCGACCAGTTCGCGCCGGGCCAGCCTGGGGGCGAGCGCCTTGGCGGCGGCCTCACCCGCGTCGGTCAGCGGAACGTCGGTACGTCCCGCGTGCCGGCCTGAAAGGCTCCACTCGGTCTGGCCGTGCCTGATCACTATGAGTTCACCCATGGCCGCGGACGATATCCGATCATGCGGGCAGCCGGAGAGGACAACATCGCAGCCTCGACGCCCCCGCGCCCCCACCCGTGAGAGCAGTTGGCGGGCCTGCAGAAGGGCCGGAGGGGAGACGTGGGCCCGCCTCCGAGCCCGGACCCGCTTCTGTACGCCCGGCATCCCCAACGCCCCTGCAAATCGGCCCACTTGGACGGTGAAGCGGCTGTCCGAGCCTCCTGTCCGTACGGGGAGATGCCGTACGCCTGGGAGTTGGTCCGGACGGCGGTCCTCGTCCGCGCCCCGTACGACGCGGGCCGGAGGAAGCAGACCGATCTGCCCAGTCAAGTGTGGACTGTTGTGCCGACCATCGGCCGACTCCGATCAGTGTCGGTACACGACAAAGAGCCGGACCCAGTAGAACTGGGTCCGGCTCTTGAAGTCTGGCACTTTCGCAGGTCAGCGACCTTGCGGTGCTGTTCCGGCTGCTGTGCCCCCGGCAGGATTCGAACCTGCGCACACGGCTCCGGAGGCCGTTGCTCTATCCCCTGAGCTACGGGGGCGTCCGCCGCGTTTGGCGGCGACGGGTAGAACCCTACCAGCTCTCCCGGGGTGGCCGTGAACAGGTATTTCCGCCCTGTCCGGAGGCCGTGTCCCCCGGGTGGGGTGGAAGTGGGGAAAACCCGGACGCGGCGCCCTCCGCGGACCTAACCTCAAGGTGTGCCAGGCGCGTCCGGCCGGGTTCTTGTTGTGGACGACAACAAGGTCATCCGGCAGTTGATCAGGGTCAACCTCGAGCTGGAGGGCTTCGAGGTCGTGACCGCGGCTGATGGTGCCGAGTGCCTGGAAGTCGTGCACCAGGTACGCCCCGACGTGGTCACCCTCGACGTGGTGATGCCCCGGCTCGACGGGCTGCGTACGGCCGCGCGACTGCGGTCGGACCCGCACACCAGTCGGCTGCCCGTCGCGATCATCAGCGCGTGCACCCAGTACGAGGTGGAGACCGGGCTCGCCGCCGGGGTCGACGCCTTTCTGGCCAAGCCGTTCGAGCCCGCGGAGCTGGTCCGGGTCGTACGGCAGCTGCTGCGCCGGGAGGCTCCGCCGTCCGCCGACGGCAGTAGGGAGTCCGGGCGGGCCGGCAGCACCCGGGGCTGACCTCGACCGACCTCTGATCCGTCGCTGCATCCGTTCCACCGAGCCCGGCCAGGCCAATAGGCCCACCGAGCCTTGCCAGGCCCATGGATCCACCAAGCCCCCAACCCCAAAACCGCAGGTGGCTGCCCCCGCCCGCCCGTATGGCGAAACCGGTTCGCGGAGGGACCCCCCCTCTCCCATACGCTGGACCCGTGACCCCCGCAGAGCTCTCCCGTACCGTCGTGCGCGTCGTGCGCAGCGCGGTCGATGAGGGTGCCCTCGTGGTGGCGGGGGACGCCGTGCCCGATGCCGTCAAGGTCGAGCGGCCCCGGCCCGGTGGCGGGGGCGACTACGCCAGCGGCGTCGCGCTCAAGCTCGCCGCCGCCGCGGGTCTCCCCCCGCGCCGCGTCGCCGAGCTCTTGCGGCAGCGGATGGCCGACCAGCCCGGTATCGCCCTGGTCGACATCAGCGGGCCCGGGTTTCTCAACTTCACCCTCGATCGCGGCGTGCAGTTCGACGATGTCGTGCGTCGGGTTGCGCACTGTGGATCGTCCTATGGGTACGGGGACGCTCTGCGCGGGCAGAGCCATGCCTTCGCGGACACGTCCGAGAGCCGGGCCCGGGTGGTCACCGATGTCGTCGTGCGGCTGCTCCGGGCCCAGGGGGCCGATGCGCGCGTCGTCCGTCACGGGGGACAGCCCCTTCCCGTCGTGGCCTGCGAGCAGCCCCGGCTCGCCGAGCTGGTCGGGCGGGACGCCGCCCGCTGGGCCATGCTCCGCGCCGCCAGGCCGGACCGGCCCCGTACCGATGTGGCGGAACTGCTCGCTCAGCGGGAGAGCAGTTCGTTCTTCCGGGTGCGGTACGCGTACTCCCGTAGTCGAGCTCTTGCGCGTAACGCCCGCCAGCTGGGGTTTCGGGCCGAGGCCGGGGCCGTTCCCGAGGGGGACGCGCTGCTCGGGCTGCTCGGGGACCATCCCGGCGTGCTCGAAAGCGCCGCCCGGCACCGGGCGCCCGACCGGCTGGCGCGGCAGCTCGAAGCCGTGGCCGACGAGCTGCTCTGCTTCCAGCACGGCGTACTGCCGCTCGGTGACGAGAAACCCTCGGCCGCCCACCGTTCCCGGCTCGCCCTCGCCGAGGCCGCCGGGACGGTGCTGGCCGGCGGCCTGTCCCTGCTCGGCGTCGACGCCCCTGAGTTTCTATGACATGTGTAGACATGTGTGGACGTGTCTGGCACATGTGTGAGAGAGAAAACGGAAGAGAACGATGAGTCGATCCGCGCACCCCGCCGGTCCCCGTCACGCCGACGTACTGACCGAAGGGCACTACTCCGCACCCCCCGCCGACCTCAACTCCCTTGACGCGAAGGTCTGGTCGAGGACCGTCACGCGCAACGAGGAGGGCGCCGTCACCATGGGCGGCCTCGAAGTGGCGCGGCTCGCCGAGGAGTTCGGCACGCCCGCCTACTTCCTGGACGAGGCCGACTTCCGCGCCCGGTGCCGCGCCTGGGCCGATGCCTTCGGCAGCGATGCCGATGTGTTCTACGCCGGGAAGGCCTTCCTCTCCCGGGCCGTCGTGCGCTGGCTGCACGAGGAGGGGCTCAACCTCGACGTCTGCTCCGGGACCGAGCTCGCCACCGCCCTCGACGCCGGGATGCCCGCCGAGCGCATCGCCTTCCACGGCAACAACAAGAGCGAGGCCGAGATCCGGCGGGCCGTCGAGGCCGGGGTCGGGCGGATCGTGCTCGACTCCTTCCAGGAGATCGTGCGCGTCGCGCACATCGCCCAGGAGCTGGGGAAGGTGCAGAAGGCCTTCATCCGGGTGACCGTCGGCGTCGAGGCGCACACGCACGAGTTCATCGCCACCGCCCACGAGGACCAGAAGTTTGGCATCGGGCTCGCCGACGGGCAGGCCGCCGAGGCCGTGCGCCGCGCCCTCAAGCTCGACGGGCTCGAACTGGTCGGAATTCATTCGCACATCGGGTCGCAGATCTTCGACATGGCCGGCTTCGAGGTGTCCGCGCGACGCGTCGTACAGCTCCTCGCCGAGGTGCGCGACGAGCACGGCGTCGAACTGCCCGAGATCGACCTCGGCGGCGGCCTCGGCATCGCGTACACCTCCGAGGACGACCCCCGCGAGCCGCACGAGATCGCCAAGGCGCTCGGCGAGATCGTGTCCCGCGAGTGCGCCGCCGCCGGGCTCGCGGCCCCCCGCATCTCCGTCGAGCCGGGCCGCGCGATCGTCGGACCGACCGCCTTCACGCTGTACGAGGTCGGCACGATCAAGCCGCTGGAGGGGCTGCGGACGTATGTGAGCGTCGACGGCGGCATGTCCGACAACATCCGGACCGCGCTGTACGACGCCGAGTACTCCGTCGCGCTCGTCTCGCGCACCTCCGACGCCGAGCCGATGCTGGTCAGGGTGGTCGGAAAGCACTGCGAGAGCGGTGACATCGTGGTCCGTGACGCATTCCTGCCCGCGGACCTGGCACCGGGTGATCTGATTGCGGTGCCGGCCACCGGCGCGTACTGCCGCTCCATGGCCAGCAATTACAACCACGCACTTCGCCCGCCCGTCGTCGCCGTGCGCGACGGACAGGCCCGGGTGATCGTCCGGCGTGAGACGGAGGAAGATCTCCTGCGTCTCGATGTCGGGTAAATGAAATAGTTGTCTCAGGATCCGGACGAGGGGCAGAAACTCCCGTCCGGTGAGTGAGACTGGTTCGCATTCCAGGTTTGAACAGGAAACGAGGTCGGATGATGCGTACGCGTCCGCTGAAGGTGGCGCTGCTGGGCTGTGGAGTGGTCGGCTCAGAGGTGGCGCGCATCATGACGACGCACGCCGACGACCTCACGGCGCGCATCGGCGCACCCGTGGAGCTCGCCGGCGTCGCCGTCCGCCGGCCCTCGAAGGTGCGCGAGGGCATCGACCCCGCCCTGGTCACCACCGACGCCACCGCCCTGGTCAAACGCGGCGACATCGACGTGGTGATCGAGGTCATCGGCGGCATCGAGCCCGCCCGCACCCTCATCACGACCGCCTTCGAGCACGGCGCCTCCGTCGTCTCCGCGAACAAGGCGCTGCTCGCCCAGGACGGCGCGGCGCTGCATGCCGCGGCCGCCGAGCAGGGCCGCGACCTGTACTACGAGGCCGCCGTCGCCGGTGCGATCCCGCTGATCCGCCCGCTGCGCGAGTCGCTGGCCGGCGACAAGGTCAACCGCGTGCTCGGCATCGTCAACGGCACGACCAACTTCATCCTCGACAAGATGGACTCCACCGGCGCCGGCTACCAGGAGGCCCTGGACGAGGCCACCGCGCTGGGCTACGCCGAGGCCGACCCGACCGCCGACGTCGAGGGCTTCGACGCCGCCGCCAAGGCCGCCATCCTCGCCGGGATCGCCTTCCACACCCGGGTCCGCCTCGACGACGTGTACCGCGAGGGAATGACCGAGGTCACCGCGGCCGACTTCGCCTCGGCGCGCCGGATGGGCTGCACCATCAAGCTGCTCGCGATCTGCGAGCGGGCCGCCGACGGCCAGTCGGTCACCGCCCGCGTGCACCCCGCGATGATCCCGCTCAGCCACCCGCTGGCGTCCGTACGCGAGGCGTACAACGCGGTGTTCGTGGAGGCCGAGGCGGCCGGGCGGCTCATGTTCTACGGGCCCGGCGCGGGCGGCGCGCCGACCGCCTCCGCGGTCCTCGGCGACCTCGTCGCGGTCTGCCGCAACAAGCTCGGCGCGGCCACCGGGCCCGGCGAGTCGGCGTACACCCAGCTGCCCGTGAGCCCCATGGGCGACGTGGTGACCCGCTACCACATCAGCCTCGACGTGGCCGACAAGCCGGGCGTGCTCGCCCAGGTCGCGACGGTCTTCGCCGAGCACGGGGTGTCCATCGACACCGTGCGCCAGCAAGGCCGGCCGGACGGCGGCGGGGAAGCCTCCCTCGTCGTCGTCACCCACCGCGCGGCCGACGCGGCCCTGACCGGAACCGTGGACGCCCTGCGGAAGCTCGACACCGTGCGCGGTGTCGCCAGCATCATGCGTGTTGAAGGGGAGTAACCAGCAATGACCCACCAGTGGCGCGGAATCATCGAGGAGTACCGGGACCGACTCCCCGTCTCCGCTACGACGCCGGTTGTCACCCTCCGCGAGGGCGGTACGCCGCTCGTGCCGGCCCAGCTGCTCTCCGAGCGCACGGGCTGCGAGGTGCACCTCAAGGTCGAGGGCGCCAACCCGACCGGTTCCTTCAAGGACCGCGGCATGACGATGGCGATCAGCAAGGCGAAGGAGGAGGGCGCGCAGGCGGTCATCTGCGCCTCCACCGGCAACACCTCGGCGTCCGCCGCGGCCTACGCGGTACGCGCCGGAATGGTCTCCGCCGTGCTCGTGCCGCAGGGCAAGATCGCGCTCGGCAAGATGGGCCAGGCGCTGATCCACGGCGCCAAGATCCTCCAGGTCGACGGCAATTTCGACGACTGCCTCGCGCTGGCCCGCGCGCTCTCCGACAACTACCCGGTGGCGCTGGTGAATTCGGTCAACCCGGTGCGCATCGAGGGCCAGAAGACCGCCGCGTTCGAGATCGTGGACGCGCTCGGCGACGCCCCCGACATCCACGTCCTGCCCGTGGGCAACGCCGGCAACATCACGGCGTACTGGAAGGGCTACAAGGAGTACGCCGCCGACCGGATCTCGACGCACACCCCGCGCATGTGGGGCTTCCAGGCGTCCGGTTCGGCGCCGATCGTGCGCGGGGAGGTCGTCAAGGACCCGTCCACGATCGCCACCGCGATCCGCATCGGCAACCCGGCCTCCTGGCAGTTCGCGCTGGCCGCTCGCGACGAATCGGGCGGTTTCATCGATGAAGTGACGGACCGTGAGATCCTGCGCGCCTACCGGCTGCTCGCCGCACAGGAGGGCGTCTTCGTGGAGCCCGCGTCGGCGGCCTCGGTCGCGGGCCTCCTGAAGGCCGCCGAGCGCGGTCTGGTCGATCCGGGCCAGAAGATCGTCTGCACGGTGACCGGAAACGGCCTCAAGGATCCGGACTGGGCGGTCGCGGGCGCCCCGCAGCCCGTCACCGTCCCGGTCGACGCGGCGGCCGCCGCCGAGCGCCTCGGCCTGGCGTAGTCGTCTTACGCGGCGCGTACGGGTCCCGCTTCACCAGGACCCGTACGTAAAGCAGGACAAGCCGCACGTAGGGGCACAGGGGGCTTGCGACACGCATCGTGCGCCTCCTGTGCGCCCTATGTCGCCACAGAACCTTCCTTCGATAGGCTGTACTCAACCCGCCCCACCACATACGCCGTGGTGCAGTTGCCCACGTGGCCCTCGGGTGTTTGGTACGTCTTCGAAAATCTCGCAGCAGAGTCACCAGCCGCAGTCTCACAAGGAGAGTCATCAGAGCGATGGCCGGTCCCGCATTCCGCGCCGCCGCCGTACGGGTGCGCGTCCCCGCCACCAGTGCCAACCTCGGCCCGGGCTTCGACTCCCTGGGCCTGTCACTGGGGCTGTACGACGACGTGGTGGTCCGCGTCGCCGACTCCGGCCTGCACGTCGACATCGCGGGCGAGGGCGCCCAGACGCTGCCCCGCGACGAGAGCCACCTCCTCGTGCGTTCGCTGCGTACGGCATTCGACCTGCTCGGCGGGCAGCCGCGCGGCCTTGAGGTCGTCTGCGCCAACCGCATCCCGCACGGCCGCGGCCTCGGCTCCTCCTCCGCCGCCATCTGCGCCGGCATCGTCGCCGCGCGCGCCGTGACCATAGGCGGCGACGCCCGGCTTGACGACGCGGCCCTGCTGGAGCTCGCGACCGAGATCGAGGGCCACCCCGACAACGTCGCCGCCTGTCTGCTCGGCGGCTTCACCCTGTCCTGGATGGACGGCGGATCGGCGCGGGCGATCCGGATGGATCCCGCGGATTCCGTCGTTCCGGTGGTCTTCGTGCCCAGCAAGGCGGTCCTGACGGAGACGGCCCGCGGGCTGCTGCCGCGCACCGTCCCGCACGTGGACGCGGCGGCCAACGCCGGCCGGGCGGCGCTGCTCGTCGAGGCCCTGACCAGGCGCCCCGAGCTGCTGCTCGCCGCCACCGAGGACCGGCTCCACCAGGAGTACCGCGCGCCGGCGATGCCGGAGAGCGTGGCGCTGGTCAACCGGCTGCGCGCGGACGGCGTCCCCGCGGTCATCTCCGGCGCGGGGCCCACGGTGCTCGCGCTGGTCGAGGACGGTGTGGCCGACAAGGTCGCACGCCTGGCGGGGGAGGGGTGGGCCGCCAACCGGCTCAGTCTCGACGCCGCGGGTGCGAGCGTCCTGCCGCTCGGGTCGTAGGCACGGGCGCAGGGAGCACGGCTTGCCGGTGAACGAGAGGGGGAATGTTTGTTGGATCCGGTAGTGTTAACCTCAAGTCTGCATCGGTCGTCTTCGTGGCGCGGTGCTTCGTGTCCCCTTCAGGGACCGCCTTTCTTCCGAGAGCCTCCCCAACTGCCTGCGCAGCCTGCCTGAGCAGTTTCGAGCACGCTCCGGAACCGGCACGACACCCCATGCTTTCCCAGCAGGGGCCGAGCAGGGGGATCTCGGGCCGGAACCCACGCACGTTTATCTCTCCGCCGTACGCGGCGGACCACCGCCCCGGCACGATCCGTGGTCCCAAAGATCACAGGCCGCAGCCGGACAGCACAACCGGTCGCCGAGCCAGACAGGCCGACGTCCGCTCCAGGGAAGGACCCTTCGTGAGCGACACCACCGATCTGATGGGCGTGACTGCCGACAGCTCTGTCGACAACGCCGCGCCCGCCGCAGGTGCTGCCTCTGGCACCACCGCACGGCGCCGCCGCTCCGGCACCGGCCTCGACGGCATGGTCCTGGCCGAGCTGCAGCAGGTCGCGTCCGGCCTCGGCATCAGGGGCACCGCGCGGATGCGCAAGAGCCAGCTGATCGAGGTCATCAAGGAGGCGCAGGCCGGCGGCGGTTCCGCGGCTCCGGCCAAGAGCGCCGCGTCTGCCGCGGACGCCGAGGCCAAGCCGAAGCGCCGCGCCACCTCCAAGGCCCGTACGGGCGAGGAGGCCGCCGCGCCCGCCGAGAAGCAGGCCGGGCAGCAGCAGATCGACATTCCGGGCCAGCCGTCCCCCAAGGTCTCCGACCAGGGCGGGGCCGGCGACGACCAGCCCGTGGGCGAGCGCCGCCGGCGCCGTGCGACGGCGCCCTCCGGCAGCCCCGAGGCCGCCTCCGCGGCGGTCGAGACCGTCACCAAGACGGAGGCCAAGGCCGAGGTGAAGGCCACCGAGACCGTCGACAAGGCTGAGGCGAAGGCCACCGAGGCCGTCGACAGCGCCGAGGGCCGCCGGGACCGCCAGCGGGGCGAGCGCGGCGACCGCCGGGACCGCCAGCGCGGCGACCGCGGTGAGCGGGGCGAGCGCGGTGACCGCGGCGACCGCCAGCGCGGCGACCGCGGCAAGGGCGAGGACCAGCAGGGCGGCCAGCGCCCGCAGCGCCAGGGCGCCCAGCAGCAGGGCCAGCAGCAGAACAACGGCCCGCAGGACGACTTCGACGACGACGGCAGCCGCCGTGGCCGGCGCGGCCGTTACCGCGACCGCCGCGGCCGCCGCAGTGGCCGCGAGGAGTTCGGCGCCGAGCCGCAGGTCGCCGACGACGACGTCCTGATCCCCGTCGCGGGCATCCTGGACATCCTCGACAACTACGCGTTCATCCGGACGTCCGGCTACCTGCCGGGCCCGAACGACGTGTACGTCTCGCTGGCCCAGGTCCGCAAGAACGGGCTGCGCAAGGGTGACCACGTCACCGGCGCCGTCCGCCAGCCCAAGGACGGCGAGCGCCGCGAGAAGTTCAACGCGCTGGTCCGCCTGGACTCCTCCAACGGCATGGCCGCCGACTCCGGCCGCGGCCGCCCGGAGTTCAACAAGCTGACCCCGCTCTACCCCCAGGACCGGCTCCGTCTGGAGACCGACCCGGGCGTGCTGACCACGCGGATCATCGACCTCGTGTCGCCGATCGGCAAGGGCCAGCGAGGCCTGATCGTGGCCCCGCCGAAGACCGGCAAGACCATGATCATGCAGGCGGTCGCCAACGCGATCACCCACAACAACCCCGAGTGCCACCTGATGGTCGTCCTGGTCGACGAGCGTCCGGAAGAGGTCACCGACATGCAGCGGTCGGTGAAGGGCGAGGTCATCTCCTCGACCTTCGACCGCCCGGCAGAGGACCACACCACCGTCGCCGAGCTGGCCATCGAGCGCGCCAAGCGCCTTGTCGAGCTCGGTCACGACGTGGTCGTGCTGCTCGACTCGATCACCCGTCTGGGCCGTGCGTACAACCTGGCGGCCCCGGCCTCCGGACGCATCCTGTCCGGTGGTGTCGACTCGACCGCGCTCTACCCGCCGAAGCGCTTCTTCGGTGCCGCGCGCAACATCGAGGACGGCGGCTCGCTGACCATCCTCGCCACCGCGCTCGTGGAGACCGGCTCGCGCATGGACGAGGTGATCTTCGAGGAGTTCAAGGGCACCGGCAACATGGAGCTCAAGCTCGACCGCAAGCTCGCCGACAAGCGCATCTTCCCGGCGGTGGACGTGGACGCGTCCGGCACCCGCAAGGAAGAGATCCTGCTCGGCAGCGACGAGCTCGCCGTGGTCTGGA
This sequence comes from Streptomyces sp. NPDC050485, assembly GCF_044458185.1. Classification (NCBI taxonomy): domain Bacteria; kingdom Bacillati; phylum Actinomycetota; class Actinomycetes; order Kitasatosporales; family Streptomycetaceae; genus Streptomyces; species Streptomyces sp. NPDC050485. The sequence continues at coordinate 10,901 of NZ_JBITHR010000013.1, forward strand.
AGCTGCGCCGGGTGCTGCACGCCCTCGACCAGCAGCAGGCGATCGAGCTGCTCCTCGACAAGATGAAGCAGACGAAGTCGAACGCCGAGTTCCTGCTGCAGATCCAGAAGACGACCCCGGGGCCGGGCAACGGCAACGACTAGTCAACTGCGGTCCCAGCAGGGCCACTTGAGAGCGCCCCCGTCAGTTCGCCGACGGGGGCGCTCTCGTGTTCCGGCACTGTCGGCGGGCCGGTCGGCGGGGCCGTCGGCGGCTGAGGCGTTCGCCACACGTGCCGCGGGTCCGCAGGCCGCGGGCACTCCCCGTAACCGTTGCGAAGCCACAGGTGAGAGCGGTGGGGCCGGTCGCGAGTTGCGCGCCGGGCCCGATGCGTTCTTATGGCCTTCTTAGAAGGCTGTGCAACCCTTCTTGGTGCTTCGCCGTCTGACGAGTGTCGACAATCCGTGCCTGAACACCAGGGCAGGGGGTACCCGGGGGAGCACCGAGGACTGAGGAGAACATGGCCGAGCAGAGTACGCGCAGCAGCCGAATACGCGGGGCGGGCAAGCGCCGCAAGCAGCCCAGCACGCGCCGTCGCGCCGTGCGCATAGCCGCGTGGAGCGCCGCGGGGGTCGTGCTCGTCGGCGGCGCGGGCCTCGGCTACGTGTACTTCCAGCTCAACGGCAACCTCAAGGGCGTCGACATCAACGCCCAGCTCGGCAGCAACCGGCCGCAGAACATCGACAACGGCTCGATGGACATCCTGGTCCTCGGCTCCGACTCGCGGTCCGGCGCCAACAAGGAGTACGGCCAGGACGGGGGCGGCGCCCGCTCCGACACGGCGATGGTCATCCACGTCTACCAGGGCCACAAGAGCGCCAGCGTGGTCTCCATCCCGCGCGACACCCTGGTCACCCGCCCCGCCTGCACCACCCCGGGCGGCAAGTCCGACCCCGGCGGCAAGCGCGAGATGTTCAACACGGCGTACGAGGTCGGCGGCCCGGCCTGCGCGGTCAAGACCGTCGAGCAGATGTCCGGGATCCGCATGGACCACTACGTCGAGGTCGACTTCACCGGCTTCAAGAAGCTCATCGACGAGCTCGGCGGGGTGCCCGTCACCACCGCCAAGCCGATCAAGGACGACAAGAGCCACCTGGACCTGCCGGCCGGCACACACACCCTCAACGGTGAGCAGGCGCTCGGCCTCGTACGCACCCGGCACGGCGTGGTCGGCGACGGCAGCGACCTCGGCCGCATCCAGCTCCAGCAGGCCTTCATCAAGGCGCTGATCCAGCAGGTCAAGAGCGTCGGAGTGTTCACCAGCCCGACCAAGCTCTACGGGCTCGCCAGCGCCGCGACCAAGGCCATCACCACCGACTCCGACCTCGCCTCGGTGAACTCGCTGATCGGCTTCGCGGGCGGGCTCAAGGACCTCGGCTCGCAGAACATGAAGATGGTCACGATGCCGGTGACCTACGACAAGCGGGACCCGAACCGCGTCGTGCCGCTGGACAAGGAGGCGCGGCAGGTCTGGGACGCGCTCCGCGCCGACCAGCAGATCCCGGCCTCCGCGACCGCCGACTCGGCGGGCGACAAGGGCGCGGCCGGCAGCTACGTCAGCGGCAAGTAGCGCCCGCCGGGACCGCCGGGAATAGTTCCGCACCCACCCCGGTTTTGGGAGATACGGCCAGTCCTGGCAGACTGGTACGTCGGCCCCGGTTCACGTACGCGCAATCCGCGCTTGCGACCCGGCGCCCTCCCGAACCTAGGAGACACCTTGAAGCGCGACATCCACCCCGAGTACGTCGAGACCCAGGTCAGCTGCACCTGTGGCGCGGCTTTCACCACCCGCAGCACGATCGGCGGCGGCTCCATCCGCGCCGAAATCTGCTCCGAGTGCCACCCGTTCTACACGGGCAAGCAGAAGATCATGGACACCGGCGGCCGTGTGGCCCGCTTCGAGGCCCGCTTCGGCAAGGCTGCGGCCGGCTCCGCCCAGAAGTAGCGAGCCAACTGCGCCGGTCCGTGGCGCCTCCGTTCCGGGGGCGCCGCGACCGGCGCTTTGCCGTCCAGCCCTCCTTCTTCGTTTGAACCCCAGGAGCCACCGATGTTCGAAGCGGTCGAGGACCTGATCGGCGAGCACGCCGATCTCGAGAAGAAGCTCGCCGACCCTTCGGTCCACGCCGATCAGGCCAACGCGCGCAAGCTCAACAAGCGCTACGCCGAGCTCACGCCGATCGTCGGGACCTACCGCGCCTGGAAGCAGGCCGGTGAGGACATCGAGACGGCCCGCGAGTTCGCGGCCGACGACCCCGACTTCGCCGCCGAGGTCAAGGACCTGACCGCGCAGCGCGAGGAGCTCACCGAGAAGCTCCGCCTGCTCCTGGTCCCGCGCGACCCGAGCGACGACAAGGACGTACTGCTTGAGATCAAGGCGGGTGCGGGCGGCGACGAGTCGGCCCTGTTCGCCGGCGACCTCCTGCGCATGTACCTGCGGTACGCCGAGCGGATCGGCTGGAAGACCGAGATCATCGACTCCACCGAGTCCGAGCTCGGCGGCTACAAGGACGTCCAGGTCGCCGTGAAGACCAAGGGCGGCCAGGGTGCGACCGAGCCCGGCCAGGGCGTCTGGGCGCGGCTGAAGTACGAGGGCGGCGTGCACCGCGTGCAGCGGGTTCCGGCCACCGAGTCGCAGGGCCGCATCCACACCTCCGCCGCCGGTGTGCTGGTCACGCCCGAGGCCGAGGAGGTCGACGTCGAGATCAACATGAACGACCTCCGCATCGACGTGTACCGGTCATCGGGCCCCGGCGGCCAGTCCGTCAACACCACCGACTCCGCCGTACGCATCACGCACGTCCCGACCGGTGTCGTCGCCTCGTGCCAGAACGAGAAGAGCCAGCTCCAGAACAAGGAGCAGGCCATGCGCATCCTGCGCTCCCGGCTGCTCGCCGCCGCCCAGGAGAAGGCCGAGGCCGAGGCCGCCGACGCCCGCCGCAGCCAGGTGCGCACCGTCGACCGCTCCGAGAAGATCCGGACGTACAACTTCCCGGAAAACCGCATCTCGGACCACCGGGTCGGCTTCAAGGCGTACAACTTGGACCAGGTGCTCGACGGCGACCTGGACGCGATGATCCAGGCGTGCGTCGACGCGGACTCCGCGGCCAAGCTCGCGGCCGCCCAGTAATCCCCACCCCCGTACGACTGCCGGAGGACCAGCGTGCAGCAAAACTCTGGGGGGCGACCCCCAGGCCCCCGAAGCGTGCTGCTTGCCGAGGTGGCCCAGGCCACCCAGCGGCTGGCCGACGCCGGCGTGCCCTCACCGCGCTTCGACGCCGAGGAGCTCGCCGCGCACATCCACGGGGTCAAGCGGGGCGAGCTGCACAACGTCAAGGACTCCGACTTCGACGCCCGCTACTGGGAGGCCGTCGCCCGCCGCGAGGCGCGTGAGCCGCTCCAGCACATCACCGGCCGCGCCTTCTTCCGTTACCTCGAACTCCAAGTGGGGCCAGGGGTGTTCGTGCCCCGGCCGGAGACCGAGTCGGTGGTCGGCTGGGCCATAGACGCCGTCCGCGCGATGGACGTCGTGGAGCCGCTCATCGTCGACCTGTGCACCGGCTCCGGCGCGATCGCGCTCGCCATGGCGCAGGAGGTGCCGCGCTCGCGGGTGCACGCCGTCGAGCTGTCCGAGGACGCCCTGGAGTGGACCCGGAAGAACGTCGAGGGGTCCCGGGTCGTTCTCCACCAGGGCGACGCGCTCACCGCGCTGCCGGAGCTGGACGGCCAGGTCGACCTGGTCATCTCCAACCCGCCGTACATCCCGCTGACCGAGTGGGAGTACGTCGCCCCCGAGGCGCGCGACCACGACCCCGAGCTCGCGCTGTTCTCCGGCGAGGACGGCCTCGACACCATCCGGGGCATCGAACGCACCGCGCACCGGCTGCTGCGGCCCGGCGGGCTCGTCGTCATCGAGCACGCCGACACCCAGGGCGGCCAGGTGCCGTGGATCTTCAACGAGGAGGCCGGCTGGGCGGACGCGGCCGACCACCCCGACCTCAACAACCGCCCGCGCTTCGCCACGGCCCGCAAGGCCACGCTGTGACCCGCCAGATCATTCAGACCGTGTACGTGTACGAGGAGGCCCGTTAAATGGCTCGGCGATACGACTGCAACGACGCGACCGACCGCACGACCGGTCTGCGCGAAGCCGCGTCCGCCGTCCGCCGCGGCGAGCTCGTGGTGCTGCCGACGGACACCGTGTACGGGATCGGCGCGGACGCGTTCAGCTCGCAGGCCGTGGCGGACCTGCTCGACGCCAAGGGCCGCGGCCGCAATATGCCCACCCCTGTCCTCATCGGCTCGCCGAACACGCTGCACGGCCTGGTCACCGACTTCACCGAGCAGGCCTGGGAGCTGGTCGACGCGTTCTGGCCGGGCGCCCTGACGCTGGTCGCCCGCCAGCAGCCGTCCCTGCAGTGGGACCTCGGCGACACCCGGGGCACCGTCGCCATCCGGATGCCGCTGCACCCGGTCGCCATCGAACTGCTCACCGAGGTCGGCCCGATGGCCGTCTCCTCCGCCAACCTCACCGGCCACCCGGCACCCGAGGACTGCGACGCCGCCCAGGGCATGCTCGGGGACTCCGTCTCGGTGTACCTGGACGGCGGCCCGACCCCGGGCATCGTCCCCTCGTCCATCGTCGACGTCACCGGCAAGGTCCCGGTGCTGCTGCGCGCGGGCGCGCTCGACGCGGACGAGCTGCGCAAGGTGGTACCCGACCTCGAGGTGGCCAATTGACCGCCCCTGAGGGGCGTGGCATAGGCACGGTTCACCCTGTGGGGAACTCGTTCCGCATCCTCCACGTCAGCACCGGCAACGTCTGCCGCTCGCCGATCACCGAGCGGCTGACCCGCCATGCCCTGAGCGACCGGCTCGGGGACCCGTTCACGGGCGGCCTGATCGTGGAGAGCGCCGGCACCTGGGGGCACGAGGGCGCCCCGATGGAGGCCAACGCCGCCGCCGTCCTCGCCGACTTCGGCGCCGACGCCTCCGGCTTCACCGGCCGCGAGCTCCTTGACGAGCACGTCATCACCGCCGACCTGGTGCTGACCGCGACCCGCGACCACCGCGCCCAGGTCATCTCGATGGGCCACTCGGCGGGCCTGCGCACCTTCACCCTGAAGGAGTTCACCCGGCTGGTACGGGCCATAGACCCGGCCACGCTGCCCGATCCGCTCCAGGAGGGCATGGTGGAACGGGCCAGGGCCCTGGTGCGGGCCGCGGCCGCGCTGCGCGGCTGGCTGCTCGCCCCCAGCGCCGAGGCCGACGAGGTCAACGACCCGTACGGCGCCCCCATCACGTTCTTCCGCTCCATCGGCGACGAGATCAACCAGGCCCTGGACCCGGTGGTCACCGCCCTGACGGGCAAATCGAGCCACCACTGAAAGCAAGCCCCTCATGGGGTCCCCCTGGCCCTTCAGGCCCTGGGGGAGATTGAGGAGCGGGACTCCAGGGTCACGCCGGGCGCGCTCGGGGGCTCAGATCTACCCTGGGAGCATGCCGGTCACCTCCGTAGACAGCCGCACAGAACTCGCGGGGTTCGAAGCCCTGAGACGGCACGACCCCGAAATGGCCGACGTGCTGCTCGCCGAGGCCGAGCGCCAAGCGACCTCGCTCCAACTGATCGCCGCCGAGAACTTCACCTCGCCCGCCGTGCGCGCGGCCCTCGGCTCGCAGTTGGGCAACAAGTACGCCGAGGGCTACCCGGGCGCCCGCCACCACGGCGGCTGCGAAGTCGTCGACGTCGCCGAGCGCATCGCCGTCGACCGAGCCAAGGCCCTGTTCGGCGCCGCGCACGCCAACGTCCAGACGCATTCGGGGACTTCGGCGGTACTGGCGGCCTACGCGGCGCTCCTGAGGCCCGGAGACACCGTCCTGGCGATGGGGCTCCCGTACGGCGGGCACCTCACGCACGGCTCGCCCGCGAACTTCTCCGGGCGGTGGTTCGACTTCGTCGGGTACGGCCTCGACCCGGACACCGGACTCATCGACTACGGCCAGGTGTGGGACCTGGCGGTCGAGCACCGGCCCAAGGCGATCGTGTGCGGATCCATCGCCTACCCCCGCCACCCCGACTACCAGGCCTTCCGGGAGATCGCCGACGATGTGGGCGCCTACCTCATCGCGGATGCCGCGCACCCCATCGGCCTGGTCGCCGGGGGAGCGGCGCCGAGCCCGGTCCCGTACGCCGACGTCGTGTGCGCCACCAGCCACAAGGTGCTGCGCGGACCGCGCGGCGGGTTGATCCTGTGCGGCGCCGACCTCGCCGCGCGCATCGACCGCGCCGTCTTCCCGTTCACCCAGGGCGGCGCTCAGATGCACACGATCGCGGCCAAGGCCGTCGCCTTCGGCGAGGCAGCCGCCCCGGCGTTCACCGGGTATGTCCATCAGGTGGTCGCCAACGCCCGCATTCTGGCCGAGGGGCTGCTTGCCGAGGGGTTCGGCGTGGTCACCGGTGGTACCGACACCCACCTCGTGCTCGCCGACCCGGCGCCGCTCGGCGTCGACGGACGCACCGCGCGCGGCCGCCTCGCGGGCGCCGGGCTCGTCCTCGACACCTGCGCGCTGCCGCACGCGGACGCCCGCGGCATCCGGCTCGGCACCGCCGCCGTCACCACGCAGGGCATGGGCGAGGCGGAGATGGCCAGAATCGCGGTGCTCTTCGCGATGGCGATGCGAGAGGATCCGAGAACGCGGGCAGAGGTGCGGGAACTGGCGGAAAGATTCCCTCCTCCTTGAGGGGGACGGGCCTTACCGCAGGGTTGCCGTACGGGACAAATAGGTACAGATCACCGCTTCACAGGGAGAGCTGCAACCATCTGCTGGATCCGGATGTCCTCAACCACATGCGCGCGAAGCTAGGGTGTGGGGCTGAGATGGCCAGCGATACCTCTGGGGCAGCCCGTGCGTGAATACCTGCTGACGCTCTGCGTCACGGCCGCGGTGACCTACCTGCTCACCGGGCCGGTGCGGAAGTTCGCCATCGCCGTCGGTGCGATGCCGGAGATCCGCGCGCGCGACGTGCACCGGGAGCCGACGCCGCGGCTCGGCGGCATCGCCATGTTCGGCGGCCTGTGCGCGGGTCTGCTGGTGGCCGACCACCTCGACGGCCTCAACGCCGTCTTCCAGTCCAACGAACCGCGCGCGCTGCTGTCCGGCGCCGCGCTGATCTGGCTGATCGGCGTCCTGGACGACAAGTTCGAGATCGACGCCCTGATCAAGCTCGGCGGCCAGATGATCGCCGCGGGCGTCATGGTCATGCAGGGTCTGACCATCCTGTGGCTGCCCATCCCGGGCATCGGCTCGGTCTCGCTGACCTCCTGGCAGGGCACCCTGCTCACGGTCGCGCTCGTCGTGATCACCATCAACGCGGTGAACTTCGTGGACGGCCTCGACGGCCTGGCGGCCGGCATGGTGTGCATCGCGTCGGCGGCCTTCTTCATGTACGCCTACCGGCTCTGGTACGGGTACGGGATCGAGGCGGCCGCCCCCGCCACCCTCTTCGCCGCCGTCCTGATGGGCATGTGCCTGGGCTTCCTGCCGCACAACATGCACCCGGCGAGGATCTTCATGGGCGACTCCGGGTCGATGCTGATCGGCCTGGTGCTCGCGGCCGGTGCGATCTCCATCACGGGCCAGGTCGACCCCGACGCGATGAAGCTCAACTTCGGCGGCACCCGCGATGCCACCCACGCGATGCTGCCGGTCTTCATCCCGCTGCTCATGCCGCTGTCGATCATCGCGATCCCGATGGCCGACCTGGTGCTCGCGATCGTCCGCAGGACCTGGAACGGGCAGTCGCCGTTCGCCGCGGACCGGGGGCACCTGCACCACCGGCTCCTGGAGATCGGGCATTCGCACAGCCGGGCGGTGCTGATCATGTACTTCTGGTCGGCGCTGATCGCCTTCGGCGCGGTCGCCTACTCGGTGCACTCGGCGTCGATGTGGATCGTGCTGCTGATCGTCGCGCTGAGCGCGGTCGGGCTCGTGCTCCTGCTGCTGCCGCGCTTCACCCCGCGCACCCCGCAGTGGGCCGAGCGGTTCGTGCCGCCGCGCTACCGGCGCGCGCCGGGCGAGCCGGAGGCGGTGCACTCGCTCGCGCTGTCGGAGGAGGACGAGGTGCGCGGCGAGCGCACTCCCGTCGCGGCCGGAGTCTCGGGCGTCAACGGAGCGACCGCGATCGGCCCCCGTTCGCGTTTCCCCGACCGACGGAAGACCGGTGCGTCGCGCTGACGATTTGCCGCGTCGATGCCCAATACCAGACATCTCACCGCCCGTTGCGCACAAACGCGCAGCACCACTCTCAAGTGTGATGGGCAGCACACTTCCATGGTAAAGACCTCATCAAATAGTTTGTGATACGGTTCACGAGACCCGGCGACAGAGCCGAAGGACCGTAGTGCGACGGTCCGTTGGCCCGAGGGACCAACTCGGCCCGGGCTTACGCTCGTCCATGACGACACCACTTTGCCCCCACCAGCAAGCGGAGCTGCCGCCATGCCGTCCAACGACGCACGCACTCTTCTCCAGACCGCCGTACCCACCGCTGCCGCGGGCGCTGTTGCCGCCGTCGTCAGCGGTGTGGTCGCGGGCGGCAAGGGAGCAGTGGGTGCCATCGTCGCGACGCTGGTCGTGATCCTCTTCATGGGCATCGGACTCGTCGTCCTGGAACGCACTGCCAAATCGCTTCCGCATCTGTTCCAGGCGATGGGACTGATGCTGTACACCGCGCAGTTGCTGCTGCTCTTCATCTTTGTCGCGGTCTTCAAGAACACGACGCTGTTCAACCCGAAGTGCTTCGCCGCCACGCTCGTCGCGCTGACCCTCGTCTGGATCGGCTCGCAGGCGCGTGCGCACATGAAGGCGAAGATCCTTTACGTCGAACCGGACTCCTCCGAGGGCAGCAAGCCCGAAAAGACGGGGCCGTCGTCGTGAAGGGTAGGGCCGGAATAAACGCGAGTTCAGGACCCTGCTATCGTCCGGTGCCAACTGCGGCACTGCGGGCGCGGGCATGTGAGCTGACGCCTGCTCATTCGCGAGGCTTGATGCCCGACCGCCGCCCCATCATCCGTAACACCAGTCCAGTGCCGAACCGCGGCTGCGCGCCGCGCCGACACAACGAGGTTGCCGTACCTATGCGCCACGCTGAAGGAGCCCGCGGTGAGTGCTGACCCGACGCAGGTGCTCGCCTTCGATCCGAGCTGCCACATCTTCCAGTCGAACGGCTGTGGCTTCGAGGGTCCCGGCCTGCATTCGTTCCTCTTCGAGCCGCTCTGGGGCGACACCAACGGCCTGTACTTCAACAAGCCGATGCTGCTCGCCCTGCTGGGCTCGCTCGTCGTCGTGGGCTTCTTCTGGGCCGCCTTCCGCAAGCCCAAGCTCGTCCCGGGCAAGCTGCAGATGGTCGCCGAGGCCGGCTACGACTTCGTACGCCGCGGCATCGTCTACGAGACCATCGGCAAGAAGGAGGGCGAGAAGTGGGTCCCCCTCATGGTCTCGATCTTCTTCTTCGTCTGGATGATGAACCTCTGGTCGATCGTCCCGGTCGCCCAGTTCCCGGTGACGTCGATCATCGCGTACCCCGCGGTCCTCGCCCTGATCGTCTACGTGATCTGGATGAGCCTCACCTTCAAGAGGCACGGCCTGGTCGGCGGCTTCAAGAACCTGACCGGCTACGACAAGTCCCTCGGTGGCGTGCTGCCGCTGGTCATGGTCATCGAGTTCTTCTCGAACGTCCTGGTCCGCCCGTTCACGCACGCGGTGCGACTCTTCGCGAACATGTTCGCCGGTCACACCCTGCTGCTCCTGTTCACGATCGCCAGCTGGTACATGCTCAACGGCATCGGCATCGCGTACTCGGGCGTCTCGTTCGTGATGGTCGTCGTGATGACCGCCTTCGAGCTCTTCATCCAGGCCGTCCAGGCCTACGTGTTCGTGCTGCTGGCCTGCGTCTTCATCCAGGGCGCCGTCGCCGAGCACCACTGATCGCCCCCTCCATACCCCAAGTCGTCCGGTGGCCAACCCCCACCGGTCCGTGAAAGAGAAGGAAGAACTGGCATGTCCCAGATCCTCGCTGCTGCTTCCAATGGCGTCACTGGCTCGCTCAGCTCCATCGGATACGGTCTCGCCGCGATCGGTCCCGGCGTCGGCGTCGGCATCATCTTCGGTAACGGCACGCAGGCTCTCGCCCGTCAGCCCGAAGCGGCCGGCCTGATCCGCGCCAACCAGATCCTCGGTTTCGCGTTCTGTGAGGCACTGGCCCTGATCGGCCTTGTCATGCCGTTCGTCTACTAAGACGAACCACGACCAGACCGACCGACGAAAGGCACTGATGTGAACCTCACCATGGTTCAGCTGGCGGCCGAGGGCAAGGAAAACCCCCTCGTTCCGCCGTGGCCTGAGCTCGTCATCGGCCTCATCGCCTTCGTCATCGTCTTCGGCTTCCTCGCCAAGAAGCTCCTCCCGAACATCAACAAGGTTCTGGACGAGCGCCGCGAGGCCATCGAAGGCGGGATGGAGAAGGCCGAGGCCGCTCAGACCGAGGCCCAGAGCGTCCTTGAGCAGTACAAGGCGCAGCTCGCCGAGGCCCGCCATGAGGCTGCCCGCCTGCGCCAGGAGGCGACCGAGCAGGGCACTGCCCTCATCCAGGAGATGAGGGCGGAAGGCCAGCGGCAGCGTGAGGAGATCATCGCTGCCGGCCACGCCCAGATCGAGGCCGACCGCAAGGCCGCCGCGCACTCGCTCCGTCAGGACGTGGGCAAGCTGGCGACCGACCTGGCCGGCAAGCTGGTCGGCGAGTCCCTTGAGGACCACGCCCGCCAGAGCCGCACCATCGACCGTTTCCTCGGCGAGCTCGAGGAGAAGGCCGAGGCCGTCCGATGAACGGCGCGAGCCGCGAGGCACTGGCCACCGCACGCGAGCGTCTCGACGCGCTGACGGACAACACGTCCGTCGACGCGGCGAAGCTCGGCGGCGAGCTGGCCGCCGTCACCGCGCTGCTCGACCGCGAGGTCTCGCTGCGTCGGGTCCTGACCGACCCGGCGCAGGCCGGCGAGGCCAAGGCCGAGCTGGCCGGGCGTCTGCTCGGCGGCCAGGTGGGCGGCGAGACCGCCGACCTGGTGGGCGGCATGGTCCGCTCCCGCTGGTCGCAGTCCCGTGACCTGGTGGACTCGCTGGAGGAACTGGCGAGCACCGCCGACCTCACCGCCGCGCAGCAGTCGGGCGCGCTGGACGACGTCGAGGACGAGCTGTTCCGGTTCGGCCGCATCGTCACCTCCAGCACCGAGCTGCGCTCCGCGCTGACCAGCAAGACCGCCACGGCCTCGGCCAAGAGCGAGCTGCTGCGCAGCCTGCTCGGCGGCAAGGCGAACCCGGTCACCGAGCGACTGGTCGGCCGTCTGGTGACCCGGCCGCGTGGACGTAGCCTGGAAGCGGGACTGGAGTCCCTCTCCAAGCTCGCCGCGGCACGCCGGGACCGCATGGTCGCGGTCGTCACCTCGGCGGTGCCGCTCACCGACCTCCAGCGGTCGCGCCTCGGCGCTGCCCTGGCGAAGATCTACGGCCGTCAGATGCACCTGAACCTCGACGTGGACCCCGAGGTCCTCGGCGGGATCTCGGTGCGTGTCGGCGACGAGATCATCGAAGGCACCATCGCGGAGCGCCTCGAAGAGGCGAACCGGCGGCTGGCGCGCTGACCCCGCGGTCGGCACACCAATTGAATTAGCAACACCAGCGGCCCGGTTGGGCCGTGCAGAGATTGCAGAAGATTCCTGGGGGTCGGCCCCCAGACCCCCTTAGAAACTTCGGGCCCAACAAGGAGAGCAGGGAACCCAGATGGCGGAGCTCACGATCCGGCCGGAGGAGATCCGGGACGCGCTGGAGACCTTTGTCCAGTCGTACCAGCCGGACGCGGCCTCGCGCGAGGAGGTCGGTACGGTCAGCGTTGCCGGTGACGGCATCGCGAAGGTCGAGGGTCTTCCCTCGGCCATGGCGAACGAGCTGCTGCGTTTCGAGGACGGAACGCTCGGTCTTGCCCTCAACCTCGAGGAGCGCGAGATCGGTGCGATCGTCCTCGGCGAGTTCAGCGGCATCGAAGAGGGCCAGCCGGTGCAGCGCACCGGTGAGGTGCTCTCGGTCGGCGTCGGCGAGGGCTACCTCGGCCGCGTCGTCGACCCGCTCGGCAACCCGATCGACGGCCTCGGCGAGATCGAGACCGACGGCCGCCGCGCCCTGGAGCTGCAGGCTCCGGGCGTAATGGTCCGTAAGTCGGTGCACGAGCCGATGGCCACCGGTTACAAGGCCGTCGACGCGATGGTGCCGATCGGCCGTGGCCAGCGTCAGCTGATCATCGGCGACCGTCAGACCGGCAAGACCGCTCTGGCCGTCGACACGATCATCAACCAGCGCGACAACTGGCGCTCGGGCGACCCGAAGAAGCAGGTCCGCTGCATCTACGTCGCCATCGGCCAGAAGGGCTCGACCATCGCCTCCGTGCGTGGCGCCCTGGAAGAGGCTGGCGCGCTGGAGTACACGACGATCGTCGCCGCGCCCGCGTCCGACCCGGCCGGCTTCAAGTACCTTGCGCCGTACACCGGTTCGGCCATCGGCCAGCACTGGATGTACGACGGCAAGCACGTCCTCATCATCTTCGACGACCTGTCGAAGCAGGCCGACGCCTACCGCGCCGTGTCGCTGCTGCTGCGCCGCCCGCCGGGCCGCGAGGCCTACCCGGGTGACGTCTTCTACCTGCACTCGCGTCTGCTGGAGCGCTGCGCGAAGCTGTCGGACGCCATGGGCGCCGGTTCGATGACCGGTCTGCCGATCGTCGAGACCAAGGCGAACGACGTGTCGGCGTTCATCCCGACCAACGTCATCTCCATCACCGACGGCCAGTGCTTCCTGGAGTCGGACCTGTTCAACGCCGGTCAGCGCCCCGCGCTGAACGTCGGTATCTCCGTCTCCCGAGTCGGTGGTTCCGCGCAGCACAAGGCGATGCGCCAGGTCTCCGGCCGACTCCGCGTCGACCTCGCCCAGTACCGCGAGCTGGAGGCGTTCGCCGCCTTCGGTTCCGACCTGGACGCCGCTTCCAAGGCCTCCCTGGAGCGCGGCAAGCGCATGGTCGAGCTGCTGAAGCAGGCGCAGTACTCGCCGATCCCGGTCGAGGAGCAGGTCGTCTCCATCTGGGCCGGCACCACCGGCAAGATGGACGACGTCCCGGTCGAGGACATCCGCCGCTTCGAGGCCGAGCTGCTGGAGTACCTGCGCCGCGAGCGCAAGGAGCTCCTCACCTCGATCGCCGAGGGCGGCAAGATGTCGGACGACACGATCCAGTCGATCGGCGACGCCATCGCGGCCTTCAAGCGGCAGTTCGAGACGTCGGCCGGCAATCTCCTGGGCGACGACGCTCCGGTCAGCACCAGCAAGTGACGACGACGGAAGGGACCTGACTCATGGGAGCGCAGCTCCGGGTCTACAAGCGTCGCATCCGATCCGTCACCGCGACCAAGAAGATCACCAAGGCGATGGAGATGATCGCCGCCTCGCGCATCGTCAAGGCGCAGCGCAAGGTGGCGGCCTCCACGCCGTACGCGACCGAGCTCACCCGTGCGGTGACCGCGGTGGCGACCGGCTCCACCACCAAGCACCCGCTCACCACCGAGGCCGAGGCCCCGGCCCGCGCCGCGGTCCTGCTCATCACGAGCGACCGCGGTCTGGCCGGCGGCTACTCCTCCAACGCCATCAAGGCCGCGGAGCGGCTGACGGAGCGGCTGCGCGGCGAGGGCAAGGGGGTCGACACGTACATCGTCGGCCGCAAGGGTGTCGCCTACTACGGCTTCCGTGAGCGCAAGGTCGCGGAATCGTGGACCGGCTTCACCGACAGCCCCACGTACGCGGACGCCAAGCGGGTGGCCGCGCCGCTGATCGAGACCATCCAGACGGAGATGGCCGAGAACGGTGCGGACGAACTGCACATCGTCTTCACGGAGTTCGTGTCGATGATGACGCAGACGCCGGTCGACAACCGGATGCTGCCTTTGTCGCTTGAGAAGGCTCAGGAGGAGACGGGCTCGAAGGACCAGATCCTTCCGCTCTTCGACTTCGAGCCGTCGGCGGAGGACGTCCTCGACGCCCTGCTGCCGCGCTACGTCGAAAGCCGCATCTACAACGCGCTCCTGCAGTCGGCCGCTTCCGAGCACGCCGCCCGCCGCCGCGCGATGAAGTCGGCGACCGACAACGCCGGAGACCTCATCAAGAGCCTCTCCCGGCTTGCCAACGCGGCCCGCCAGGCCGAAATCACCCAGGAAATCAGCGAGATCGTCGGTGGCTCCAGTGCGCTGGCCGACGCGACCGCGGGGAGTGACAAGTAATGACCACCACTGTTGAGACGGCCGTTGCCACGGGCCGCGTCGCCCGGGTCATCGGCCCGGTCGTCGACGTGGAGTTCCCCGTCGACGCGATGCCGGAGATCTACAACGCGCTGCACGTCCAGGTGGCCGACCCGGCCGAGGACGGCAAGCTCAAGACGCTGACGCTCGAAGTCGCCCAGCACCTGGGTGACGGCATCGTCCGCGCGATCTCGATGCAGCCCACCGACGGTCTGGTCCGCCAGGCCCCGGTGACCGACACGGGCGACGGCATCACGGTGCCGGTCGGCGACTTCACCAAGGGCAAGGTGTTCAACACCCTCGGCGAGGTGCTGAACAAGCCCGAGGAGAACGCCAACATCGGCGAGCGCTGGCCGATCCACCGCAAGGCGCCCAACTTCGACCAGCTCGAGTCCAAGACCGAGATGTTCGAGACCGGCGTCAAGGTCATCGACCTTCTCACCCCGTACGTCAAGGGTGGAAAGATCGGCCTCTTCGGCGGTGCGGGCGTCGGCAAGACCGTCCTCATCCAGGAAATGATCTACCGCGTGGCCAACAACCACGACGGTGTGTCGGTGTTCGCCGGTGTCGGTGAGCGCACCCGTGAGGGCAACGACCTCATCGAGGAGATGCAGGACTCGGGCGTCATCGACAAGACCGCCCTTGTCTTCGGTCAGATGGACGAGCCGCCGGGCACGCGTCTGCGCGTCGCGCTGGCCGGTCTGACGATGGCGGAGTACTTCCGTGACGTCCAGAAGCAGGACGTCCTCTTCTTCATCGACAACATCTTCCGGTACACCCAGGCGGGTTCCGAGGTGTCGACCCTGCTCGGCCGCATGCCCTCCGCGGTGGGCTACCAGCCGAACCTGGCCGACGAGATGGGTCTCCTCCAGGAGCGCATCACCTCGACCCGTGGTCACTCGATCACCTCGATGCAGGCGATCTACGTCCCCGCGGACGACCTGACCGACCCGGCCCCGGCCACCACCTTCGCCCACCTCGACGCGACGACGGTTCTGTCCCGTCCGATCTCCGAGAAGGGCATCTACCCGGCCGTGGACCCGCTGGACTCCACGTCCCGGATCCTGGACCCGCGCTACATCGCGCAGGACCACTACGACGCCGCCATGCGCGTCAAGACGATCCTGCAGAAGTACAAGGACCTCCAGGACATCATCGCCATCCTCGGCATCGACGAGCTCGGCGAAGAGGACAAGCTGGTCGTGCACCGCGCCCGCCGCGTGGAGCGCTTCCTGTCGCAGAACACCCACGTCGCCAAGCAGTTCACCGGCGTCGACGGTTCGGACGTCCCGCTGGAAGAGTCGATCATGGCGTTCAACCAGATCTGCGACGGCGAGTACGACCACTTCCCCGAGCAGGCGTTCTTCATGTGCGGTGGCCTGGAAGACCTCAAGGCCAACGCCAAGGAGCTGGGCGTCTCCTGACTCTCCTGACTCCTGGGAGCCCGACTCCCAGGAGTGGTGAGAATCGCGTCTTTGGCGGAGAGGGGCGGGTGCGTCCCGCCCTTCTCCGTACGCCTACTAGAATTCGACCCAACACCCGGCCGAACCGCCGGGTGGTGACCCGAGGAGCCAACCATGGCTACTGAGCTGCACGTCGAGCTCGTCGCCGCGGACCGCAGTGTCTGGTCCGGCGAGGCCACCCTGGTCGTCGCGCGCACCACGTCCGGCGACATCGGCGTCATGCCCGGTCACCAGCCGCTCCTTGGTGTGCTGGAGTCGGGCCCGGTGACGATCCGTACGAGCGAGGGCAGCACCGTCGTCGCGGCGGTGCACGGTGGATTCATCTCCTTCGCCGACAACAAGCTTTCGCTGCTCGCGGAGATCGCCGAGCTGGCGGACGAGATCGATGTCCAGCGCGCCGAGCGTGCGCTGGAGAGCGCGAAGTCGGAGTCGGACGCCGCCGCTGAGCGGCGCGCCGATGTACGGCTCCGTGCGGTGGCGGTGCGTTAGCACCCCGCCGACGTTTTCCCTCAGCCGCGGCTCGGTCCGGAATTTTCCGGAGCCGGTCGCGGCTGAGGCGATGCAGGCAGATTTTTCCGTTGCTGGATTACTGGTTGAGCGAGGAGGTCGGTGTAGATGACTCTCGCTCTGCTTGTGTGTGGCCTGGTCGTCGCGCTGGTACTGGTGGGACTCTTCGTCTTCGGTCTGCGCCGGCGGCTGATCCAGCGCTCGGGCGGAACGTTCGACTGCAGTCTGCGCTGGAACCTTCCGGAGACGCCGGACACCAGTGGCAAGGGCTGGGTGTACGGGGTGGCCCGCTACAACGGTGACCGGATCGAGTGGTTCCGCGTCTTCTCGTACGCGCCTCGGCCGCGGCGGGTGCTTGAGCGCTCGGCGATCGACGTGGTGGCGCGGCGCCTGCCGGAGGGCGAGGAGGAACTCGCGCTCCTCTCCGACGCGATCATCCTGGGCTGTACGCACCGTGGCACGCGCCTCGAACTCGCGATGAGCGAGGACGCGCTGACGGGTTTCCTGGCCTGGCTGGAGGCCGCACCACCGGGCCAACGCGTGAACGTGGCGTAGGCGGGAGTTTCCCCCCACCCCGCCCCTTCCCGCTGTAACACTCAGCGGCTCCGCCGCGGGCCTCCGGGGGTGGGGAGGGCAAGGGTGGGGTTTTCCTTTGGGGGCTGCGCCCCCAAACCCCCCGGGGGGCTGCGCCCCTCGACCCCCTACGGGCTGCGCCCCGGACCCCCTTCGCGGTGGTTGAGATTCTGGGCGGCAAAAATCTAGCCTCTCATCGGGGACCCCCATGACGGGCTGGGGATGCCCGTACCCGGTGCTGTCAGGGGCGCGGGGAACTGCGCGACCAGCCATCCACGGTCCGCGGACGAAGGCCTGACCCGGAAGGCGGGGGACGGGCCCGCCTTCCGGGGTGCTGGGGTGACCCGGGTTACTTCAGGCCGCTGTCCATCGCCGAGATCAGCTCGCCGTTCGAGGTATCCCCGCTGAACTCCCAGAAGAACGCGCCCCTCAGCCCCTGATCCTTCACGTACGTCATCTTTCCGGCGATCGTCGACGGCGTGTCGTAGCTCCACCAGTTGGACCCGCAGTGGGCGTACGCCGTGCCCGCGATCGTTCCGGTCACCGGGCAGGAGGACTTGAGGACCTTGTAGTCCTCGATGCCCTGTTCGTACGTACCCGGCGCCGGGCCCGTCGCCGTGCCGCCCGGCGCGTCCTGGGTCACGCCCGTCCAGCCGCGGCCGTAGAACCCGATGCCCAGGTTGAGCTTGCTCGCCGGGACGCCCTTCGCCTTGTACTTCTGGATCGCCGCGTCCGTGTTGAAGCCCGCGATGGGGATCCCGTTGTAGGAGGTGAGCGGGGAGTGCGGGGCCGTCGGGCCCTGCGCGGCCCACGCGCCGAAGAAGTCGTACGTCATCACGTTGTACCAGTCGACGTACTGCGCGGCGCCCCCGTAGTCGGCGGCGTCCATCTTGCCGTTGTCCGAGCCGTCGGCGGTGACCGCCGCGGTGACCAGCGCCGAGCCGCCGAACTTCGTGCGCAGCGCGGCGAGCAGGTTCTTCAGGGCGGCCGGTCCGCTGGTGTCGCAGGACAGGCCGCAGGCGTTGGGGTACTCCCAGTCGATGTCGATGCCGTCGAACACATCGGCCCAGCGCGGGTCCTTGACCAGCGAGTAGCAGGAGTCCGCGAACGCCGCCGGGTTCGCGGCCGCCGCGCCGAAGCCGCCGGACCAGGTCCAGCCGCCGAAGGACCAGAGGATCTTGATGCCCGGGTACTTCGCCTTCAACTCGCGCAGCTGGTTGATGTTGCCCGCCACCGGCTGGTTCCAGGTGTCCGCTGTGCCGTCCACGCTGGAGGACGCGTCGTACGTCTTCTGGTAGTCGGCGTACGCGTCGCCGATGGCGCACTGGCCGTTGGTCACATTGCCGAACGCGTAGTTGATGTGGGTCAGTTTGCTCGCCGAGCCCGAGGTGACGATGTTCTTCACCTGGTAGTTGCGCTGGTAGATGCCCCAGTCGGTGAAGTAGCCGAGCCGGACCTTGTCGCCGCCGGGGCCGGGGCCGCCCCCGCCGGTGGTCGTCACGGTGACCGAGCCCGAGGAGGGGCCCGTCTGGTCGGCGGTGTCGCGCGCGGTCACGCTGTAGGTGTACGACGTGCCCGCGGTCAGGCCGGAGTCGGTGTACGTGGTTCCCGTCACCGTGGCGATCTTCGCCGAGCCCCGGTACACGTCGTAGTTCTTGATGCCCTTGTCGTCGGTCGCGGCGGACCAGGACAGCGTCACACCGGTGTCGGTGACGTTGCTCGCGGTCGGGGTGCCGGGGGCCGACGGCGGGTTGTCGCCGGGGGCCGAACCGCCGTCGCAGGAGCCGCCGTTGAGCTTGCAGCCCGACGGGGATCCCGAGCCCGCCCCGTTGAAGCCGAAGCTCACGCTTGCGCCGGGGGCGAGGGTGGCGTTGTACGACTTGTTCTTGGCGGTCCAGTGGGTGCCGGAGTTGGTGACGTCCGCGTCCCAGGCCGAGGTCACGGACGTACCCGAGGGGTAGTCCCACTCCACGGTCCAGGAAGTGAGCGTGGTGGTGCCGGTGTTCTTGATGGTCCAGCCGGCCCCGAATCCGGTGCCCCAGTCCGAGGACTTGGCATAGGTGGCGGTCGCCGAGGCGGCGGCCGCGGCGGGGGAGGCCAGACCGATCAGCGCGGCCAGGGGGAGGGCGAGTGCGGTCAGGGCCGCTGCGGCTCTTGATCTGAAGCGCGTACGCATACGACGTGCGGTACTCAAGGCTGCTCCCGAATGGTGCGACGGTGGTGGGGGTGGGACCCTGCTCCGTCCGGGTGGGCGTGCCTCAGAACGCCAGGGATGGCATGCCCACCACAGCAGTGTGCGGTGAGCGTAGAAAGGTCTGGACCAACCGTCAAGAGGTCCAGACCTCCGGCGGGGAGTCGTCTCAGATCCCCAACTCCTGTGCCAGTACGGCCGCTTGGACCCGGCTGCGCAGCTCCAGCTTGCCAAGCAGTCTGCTGACATGGGTCTTCACGGTGGCCTCCGCCATGTCCAGGCGTACCGCGATCTCCGCGTTCGACAGGCCCCGGCCCAGACAGGACAGCACCTCGCCCTCGCGCCGGGTCAGGGTGTCGAGCGCCGCGGGGCGCTGCGGGACGACCGGCTGCGGTGCCGAGGCGAACTCCGCGATGAGGCGCCGGGTGACGGCCGGGGCGATCAGGCCCTCACCGCGCGCCACCGTGCGCACCGCCTCGATCAGGTCCTTCGCGTCGGTGTTCTTGAGCAGGAAGCCCGCCGCGCCCGCGCGCAGCGCCCCGAAGACGTACTCGTCCAGGTCGAAGGTGGTCAGGACCAGCACGTCGGCGAGCCCCTCGCCGACCACGGTCCGGGTCGCCGAGACCCCGTCCAGCTTCGGCATCTGGACGTCCATCAGGACCAGATCGGGGCGGAGTTCGCGGGCCAGCGCCACCGCCTGCTCGCCGTCCGCCGCCTCCCCGGCCACCTCGATGTCCGGGGCGCTGGAGAGGATCAGGACCAGTCCGGCCCGTACCGCCGACTGGTCCTCCGCGACCAGTACCCGGATCGTCATGTGCTCAATGTCCTTTCGTCGGCGGGCAGTTGGGCCCGCACCAGCCAGATCTTGGTGCCGTCCGGCGCCGTCTCGGGGCCCGAGGCGAAGGTCCCGTCGAGCAGTTCGACCCGCTCGCGCATCCCGATCAGACCGGCGCCGGACCCCGGTGCGCGCGGGCCCGGCCGGTCGCCGTACGGGCTGGTGACCCGCACGGTGAGCAGCCCGTCGGCGCGCGCGAGGGCGACCTCGACCGGGCCGGGCGCCGCGTGCTTGAGGGCGTTGGTGAGGGACTCCTGGACGATCCGGTACGCGGCGAGCTCCACCGGCGCGGGCAGCGGGCCGTTCTCTGCACGCCGGTCGTCGAGCGCGAAGCGGAGCCCGCTGGCGGACCCGTTGGTACCGGCCTGGGCGATCAGCGCGTCGAGCCCGGCCAGGGTGGGCGCGGCGGCGGGCTGTTCGTGGCCGGCGGTGTCGCGCAGCAGCCCGATCAGCCGGCGCATCTCGGCGAGCCCGGCCACGCTGTTCTCGCGGATCACCGACATGGCCT
This sequence comes from Streptomyces sp. NPDC050485, assembly GCF_044458185.1. Lineage (NCBI taxonomy): Bacteria > Bacillati > Actinomycetota > Actinomycetes > Kitasatosporales > Streptomycetaceae > Streptomyces > Streptomyces sp. NPDC050485. Next base: position 31,401 of record NZ_JBITHR010000013.1, read on the forward strand.
GCCGGGTCGTCGCCGGGTCGTCCAGGGAGAGCGCGGCCGTGGAGTGGATGGCGATCGCCGAGAGGTGGTTGGCGACCACGTCGTGCAGTTCGCGGGCCATCCGGGCGCGCTCGGCGACCACGGCCTGGCTGCGGTCCATCTCGGCGAGCAGCGCGGTCTGTTCGGCGCGCAGCCGGGCGCTGTCGGCGGCCTCGCGGTGACTGCGCACGAGGGCCCCGGTGGCCGCGGGCGTGAACGAGATGATGCCCGTGATCACGCCGATGAGCAGGGCCTCCGGCCGGTGGAGCCAGGCGTAGAAGCCGATCGTCACGCCGACCGTGATCAGCCCGGTGGTGACCGGGATGCGGCGGGCCGCCGCCGGGGTCCCGTACAGGACGGCCGCGTACACGAGGTCGGTGAACATCACGACCGTGGCCAGGCTGCCCGGCGTGAACTGATCGGCGAGCAGCAGACAGGTGCCGATGACCAGCGCGGTCTGCGGTGCGGTGCGGCGCAGCAGCTCAAGGCCCGCCATCAGCACCAGCGGCAGGAGCACCCAGGTGCCGGACAGCGGGCGGCCGCTCTGGGTGTGCAGTCCGACGGCCCACAGCACGAGCCCGCCGAGCAGTCCGGCACATGAGATGAGGGCGTCGTGGCGGTGCGGACGGGAGATCGGGGTCACAGTCCCATCCAACACGGCCGCCGGAGCCCCGGCCTCCACGTATCAGCCGATCTTCCGCTACACCGAAGGATGCAGTCGCGTTTCGTCCACGGCGACGAGGAGCGGGCGATGGACGCGGGCGAGCCTTGAGGAGGACGGAAGGAGACCACCGTGATCGTCACGCTGATCATCGCCTGTGAAGTCGGCTTCTGGCTGCTGCTGGCCGCCGGGCTCGCCCTGCGCTACCTCGCGAAGATGCGGCGGACGAGCGTGGCGGTGCTCCTGTGCGAGCCGCTCCTGGAGGTGGTGCTGCTCGTGGTGACCGCCGTCGACCTGAAGAACGGCGCCCAGCCGGACTGGAAGCACGGCCTGGCCGCCGTCTACCTCGGCTTCTCGGCGGGGATGGGCCACTACCTGGTGACCCGTGCCGACGCCTGGGTCGCCTACCGCTTCGCGGGCGGCCCCAAGCCCGCCAAGGCGCCCAGGGGAGGCAGCGCCAGGACCGCGTACGAATGGAAGATGGCGGGCCGCTTCACCGTCGCCGCACTGCTCGCGATCGCGCTGCTCCAGGCCGCGATCTGGTACGTCGGCGGGGACGGCGGCACCGACTCGCTGCGGATGTGGCAGCAGCGGATGCTGCTGGTGATCGGCATCAACGTGATCATCGCGTTGAGCTACACGCTGTTCCCGAAGAAGGCCGACCAGGCGCGGTCGCGGCCCTCGCTCCTCGACCGGCTGCTCAAGCCGCCGTCCGAGCGGGCCGGTTCGCACACAGACAAGGACCGTACGCTGACCAAGGGGTAGCGGCATGCGGTGAAGGAGTGGCGGATGAGCGGGCCGAGCCGTCCCGGAGACGTCCTGGTGGTCGATGACGACGACGCGGTGCGCCGTTCGCTCGACCGGGGCCTGCGGCTCAGCGGCTTCCGGGTCCGCACCGCCGACGGCGGCCGCACCGCGCTCGCCGCGATCGAGCAGAGCCCGCCCGACGTGCTCGTCCTGGATGTGTCCATGCCCGGCATGAGCGGCATCGAGGTGTGCACGCGGCTGCGGGCGGCCGGACACGATCTGCCCGTCCTGATGCTGTCCGCCCTTGACGAGACCGCCGACCGCATCGCCGGGCTCCAGGCGGGCGGCGACGACTACCTCGTCAAGCCGTTCGCCCTGCAGGAACTGGTGCTGCGGCTGCACGCCCTGCTGCGCCGCCGGCCGCCCGCGGAGCACGACGTGGTCCGCGCCTGCGGCCTGGTCATCGACCCGGCGGCCCGCACCGCACAGCGCGACGGCCGTTCCCTCGACCTGACCCGGCGCGAGTACGAACTCCTCGAAGTGCTCACCCGCAACACCGGCCTCGTCCTGACCCGCGACCAGCTGCTCGAACGGGTCTGGGGGTACGACGTCGACGTGCGCACCGACGCCGTGGACACCTTCGTCAGCTATCTGCGCCGCAAGCTGGAGGCCGACGGGGCGCCCCGGCTCGTCCACACCGTGCGCGGCGTCGGCTTCGTCCTGCGGGAGCGGCCGTGAAGCTCTCCACCCGGATCGCGCTCGCCGTCGGCGTCACCGTGCCGCTCCTCGTCCTCGCCTGCGGCTGGCTGCTGCTCACCCTGGTCGCCCGCGATCTGCACCGCGAGGAGGACAGCCACCTGCGGACCCGGGCCACCGCGATCGCCCAGGACGCCCGCACCCTGCTGCGAGCGGCGGCCAAGGACCAGCCGACCGCCGAGGAGAACCACCAGCGCAGGCTGTTCAACTCCGCGCTCGACGTCGGCGTACGGCTCATCGGCCCCGACGGCACGTTCAGCGGCGGCCCGCAGCCCGATGCCTCGGTGCCGCTGCCCGCGCCCGGAACGGGGCCGGTGACCGTCCGCGGCGCGGGCCGCAGCTGGCGGGCGTACGCGCTGCCGGTCAAGGGGGCGCAGGTCTCCGGCACCCTGTGGGTGTTCTCGCCGGACACCGCGAGCCGCGCCCGGCTCAGCGTGGTCCAGAACCGCACGGTGACCACCGCCCTGCTCGCCGCCCCGCTGTCCGCGCTGCTCGCCTGGGCCATCGCGAGCGGCGCGACCCGCCCGCTGCGCCGGCTGCGCAGTGCGGCGGCCGGGCTCGATCCCCGGACCACCGCGGTACGCCTCGAACACCGGCCGACCCGCGTCGCCGAGGTGGACGACCTGGCCGCCACCCTGCAGACCGTCCTCGCCCGCTACGACGAACAGGCCGCCCGCACCGCGCAGGCCCTGGACACCGCCCGCTCCTTCTCCGCGGCCGCCTCGCACGAACTGCGCAACCCGCTGATGAGCATGGGCACCAACCTCGACATCCTGGCCCACCCCGAACTCCCCGAGGCCGACCGCGCCGAGGTCGTGGACGATCTGCGCCGGGAGCACGGACGGCTGCTCGGCATGCTGGTCGCGCTGCGCGAACTGGGGCGCGGCGATCTCGTGGAGGCCGACGCGTTCCGGGTGCTCGACGTGGCAGAGGTCGCCGACGCCGCCGTGGCCGAGGCCCGCCGGCGCGCCCCGGACGCCGCGATCACGCTGCGCGCCGAGCCCGCGCCGGTACGCGGCTGGGAGCCCGGCATCCGGATCCTGCTCGACAACCTGGTCGGCAACGCGCTCGCGCACGGCAGGGACGAGTCGGGCCGGGCCGAGATCGCGGTGGCCGTCGCCCCGGCCGGCGGGCAGGTGCTGATCACCGTGGACGACCGGGGCCCCGGCATCGCGCCCGCCGACCGCCAGGAGGTGTTCCGGCGCTTCCACCGCGGGCCCGCCAGTACCGGCTCCGGGCTCGGCCTGACCCTGGTCGCCCAGCAGGCGGCGCTGCACGGCGGGACCGTCGAACTCGCCGAAGGACCGGGCGGCCGGGGCACCCGGTGCACGGTGCGGCTGCCCGCCGGGGACCCGGCCCGGGAAGGCGAACTCCCGGCCCGGCGGGACTGGTTGACGGTCACGGCGGAGCGATCACAGAGTTCCCACAAAAAGCCTTCCTAGCCTCCGGGGCGTATCAGCCCTTTGAATCTGGAGGCAGTAGCCATGCACAACCCCATCTCGAACCGCCGCCGCCGGGTCGCCGCGGCCGCGCTCGCCGCGGCGGCCGTGCTGACCGTCGCCGCGCCCAGCGCCTTCGCGGACTCCGCGCCCTCGAAGGCCGCCACGACCGACGGCGCCAAGGGCATCTGCAAGCGGGCGCCCAGGACGGAAACGCGCATCGGGCGCTCCCTGAACCGGCTGGACGGGGGCGCGACCACGCCGGGTTCGGTGGCCCGGCTGCAGCAGCGCGTGGACAACGCGAAGAAGGAGGGCCACACCGCGATCGCCACCTACCTCGACCACGAACTCACGCACCGCAAGAGCCTGGTGACGACCCTTCAGCAGCGCCAGAAGGACCTCAAGGACGTGGCCGACTGGTGCAAGGCCAACAACGGGAAGAAGTGATGCGAGCCCGTCGGGCGCTGCCCGCCGTGGCGGCCGCCGACACGGACGCGAAGTCGGACCAGTAACCCATGCGGGCCGGCGTTGGTGCTGCTAGGGGCGCGGGGAACTGCGCGAGAAGCGGGCACGGTCGGCAGGCGAAAACGGGGTTAGGGGCGCGGGGAACTGCGCACAGGGCCCCGGGGAGCCCCCCCCGCACGCACAACCCGCCGAGCCCTACCTCTCCCCACCCGGCACCCACAGCACGTCTCCGACCTCCTTGTTGGCAGTGCGCGCCAGGATGAACAGGAGGTCGGAGAGGCGGTTGAGGTAGGTCGCCGTCAGGGCGTTCATGACGTTCCCGTGCACCTCCAGAGCCGCCCACGTCGAGCGTTCCGCGCGGCGCACCACCGTGCACGCCTGGTGCAGCAGGGCCGCGCCCGGGGTGCCGCCCGGCAGGATGAAGCTGCGGAGCTTGTCGAGCTCCTCCAGGAAGCGGTCGCAGTCCGCCTCCAGCTTGTCGACATAGGACTGCTCCACCCGCAGCGGCGGGTACTCCGGGTTCTCGGCGACCGGCGTGGCGAGGTCCGCGCCCACGTCGAAGAGGTCGTTCTGGACCCGGACGAGCACCTTCACGACGTCCTCGGGAAGCTGCCCGAGGGCGATGGCCGTGCCGATGACGGCATTGGCCTCATTGGCGTCGGCGTACGCCGAGATCCGCAGATCGGTCTTGGCGGTCCGGCTCATGTCGCCGAGGGCGGTCGTGCCCTGGTCGCCGGTGCGGGTGTAGATGCGCGTCAGATTGACCATACGGCCAGAGTAGTTACGCTCCGGCCGTCCTGAAGACGCGTGTGCCCACCGTCACGGCGAGCAACGCGAAGCCGACCGCCACCAGGGCCCCGTACAGCATGGCCGTGGTGGCGTACGAGCCGAGATACGCGTCCCGCACCGCGTCCACCAGATAGCGCAGCGGCATGAAGTGGGACAGCACGTTCAGCCAGCCCGGCGCGAGCGTCATGGGCAGCATCAGCCCGGACAGCAGCATCGACGGCATGGTGATCGCGTTGACCGCCGGACCGAACCCCTGCGGGGTGGTCACCTTCATGGCAAGGGCGTACGAGAGCGACGCGAGGGACAGCGTGAGCAGTGCCACGAAGGCGAAGCCGATGAGGATGCCGCCGAGCGGCGCGCGCAGGCCCATCGCCAGGGCGGCGAGCACGAGCAGCACCGCCTGGAAGACGAAGAGCGCGGCGTCCCGCAGGACCCGGCCGAGCAGCAGGGCCAGGCGCGAGACGGGGGTGACGCGCATGCGCTCCACGACGCCCCAGCCGTTCTCGATGATGATCGCGAAACCCGCGAACGAGGCGCCGAACAGGGCGAGTTGGAGCAGCAGACCCGGCACCAGGACCTGCCAGGAGCTGCCGTGGGCGGCCAGCGGCATGCCGGTGAGGAGCGGTCCGAAGAAGAGCAGGTAGAGCAGCGGCATCAGCACGCCGAAGAGGATCTGGAACTTCGAGCGCAGGGTCGCCCGGATGTTCCGGCCGAGGATCAGTGCGGTGTCGGCGAGCAGCGGTGAGACGGTCATGGGGAGTCCTAGACGGCTACGGGGGTGGATTCCTGCGGTGCGGCGGTGCGCCCGGTGATGGCCAGGAAGGCGTCCTGGAGGGATGCGTCGGGGCCGCCCGCGTACCGGGTCTTGAGCTCGGCCGGGGTGCCCTCGGCCACGATCACGCCCTTGTCCACGACGACGAGCCGGTCGGCGAGCGCGTCGGCCTCGTCCAGGTAGTGGGTGGTGAGGAAGACGGTGGTGCCGTGCTCCGTGCGGATCCGGCGGACCAGGTCCCACAGGTCGGCCCGGCTGCCCGGGTCGAGGCCGGTGGTCGGCTCGTCCAGGAAGAGCACCGCGGGCCGGTGGGTGAGGCCCATCGCGATGTCGAGCCGCCGCCGCTGGCCGCCGGAGAGCGTCGCCGTTTTGCGCTCCAGGAGTTCGCTCAGGCCCAAGTCGGCCGCCAACTCCTCGGCGCGCAGGGCGGCTTGGGCCTTGGGGAGGCGGTAGAGGCGGCCCTGGGTGACCAGCTCCTCGCGTACCGAGATGTGCGGGTCGACGCCGCCGGACTGGGCCACGTAGCCGCAGGCCCGGCGGACTCCGGCGGGGTCCCGGACCAGATCGCAGCCGGCCACCGTCGCGGCGCCGCCGGTCGGCGGGAGCAGGGTGGTGAGCATCCGCAGGGTGGTGGTCTTGCCCGCGCCGTTGGGGCCGAGGAAGCCGAGGATCTCGCCGGTCCTGACGGTCAGGTCGATGCCGCGCACGGCCTCGACGGGGCCGCCCTTGCTCCGGAAGGTCCGGGCGAGCCCGGCCGTACTGATGATTGCCATGGCCCCAGAAAAACAGAGTCCATGTAATTTTGCAATGACACCAAAATTTAAGGGGGTGCAGACCATCGCCTAGGCTCTGCTCATGACAGAAGGGCGCAGGGAGCGGAAGAAGCGCGAGACCAGGCAGCGGATCTCGGACCTGGCCACCGGGCTCTTCCTGGAGCGCGGCTTCGAGGCGGTCACGATCGCCGAGATCGCCGAGGTGGCCGACGTGTCGGTCAACACGGTCTACAACTACTTCCCCACCAAGGAAGACCTGTTCCTCGACCGCAGCAAGGGCATCGTGGACCGCCTCTCGCGCTGGGTGCGCGGCCGCGACGCGGGGGAGTCGGCTGCCGAGGCGGTCCTGCGCGAGCTGCGCGCCGAGGTCGAGGCGGTCTCGCCGCGGGTCGGGCTGATGGCGGGCTACAGCCGGTTCATGGCCGTCGTGCATGAATCGCCCGCCCTCAGGGCCCGGCTGTGGGCGGTGGGCCAGGAGGTCCTGGAGAACCTGGACGCGACCCTGCGCGAGGAGGTCGGCGCCCGCCCCGAGGAGCCGCTGCCCTCCCTGATCGCGGGTCAGATCAACTGGGTCCACCAGACGGTGATGGCCGCCATCAGCCGCGAGATGATGGCCGGCCGCGACCCCGGGGAGGTCTCCCGCGAGGTGCTCGTCCTGATCGACGAGATGGAGTCACTGCTGGGGGAGAAGGTGCTCAACTACGCCGTACGGGGCGCACGCTGAGACCCACCTCACGCGGTCCGGTGTGATGTCCGTCATCTGAGACGTGACGCGCATCTCTAAGCGGTCCCAGAAGGCCGCCCGGCCGATAGCCTCCGCCAAGAAGGCTTGGGTGGAAACCTGTTGGAGGGAAGTGTCGTGGCCAGGAAGCTCGCCGTCATCGGAGCCGGACTCATGGGGTCCGGTATCGCGCAGGTCTCCGCCCAGGCGGGCTGGGACGTGGTGCTGCGCGACGTCACCGACGAGGCCCTCACCCGGGGCACCGACGGCATCAAGGCCTCGTACGACAAGTTCGTGAGCAAGGGGAAGCTGGCGGCACAGGACGCCGAGGCCGCGCTCGCCCGCATCACCACCACCACCGACCTGGACGCCGCCGCCGACGCCGACATCGTGGTCGAGGCCGTCTTCGAGAAGCTGGAGGTCAAGCACGAGATCTTCCGCACGCTCGACAAGATCGTGCGCGCGGACACCGTGCTCGCCTCCAACACCTCCGCCATCCCGATCACCAAGATCGCGGCGGCCACCGAGCACCCCGAGCGGGTCGTCGGCGTCCACTTCTTCTCGCCGGTGCCGATGATGCAGCTGTGCGAACTGGTCCGCGGCTACAAGACCAGCGACGAAACCCTCGCCGCGGCCCGGGAGTTCGCCGAGTCGGTCGGCAAGACCTGCATCGTGGTCAACCGCGACGTGGCCGGCTTCGTCACCACCCGCCTCATCTCGGCGCTCGTCGTCGAGGCGGCCAAGCTGTACGAGTCGGGCGTGGCCAGCGCCGAGGACATCGACCTCGCCTGCAAGCTGGGCTTCGGCCACGCGATGGGCCCGCTCGCCACCGCCGACCTCACCGGCGTCGACATCCTGCTGCACGCCACCAGCAACATCTACACGGAGTCCCAGGACGAGAAGTTCGCCCCGCCGGAGCTGATGCGCCGGATGGTGGATGCGGGTGACATCGGCCGCAAGAGCGGGCAGGGCTTCTACAAGCACTGAAAACCGCCCGTTTCCTCGGGCGTTCACCCCAAGGGGTGAATTAGGTCTCGGTTCGCTCACGGGCGGCAACTTCTGTCGCCGTGAGGCAGTCAGTTGATGAGTCGGTTGTCGTAAAGCCAGCAGCCAGTAGCACTCCCGGGAGCGCATATGCACATCAGGGGCGACCACGTCGAGCTGGTCGTCGGGGGCCGCCTCGACGTCCGCAGCGCGGCGGACGCCCGTACGGCTCTGCACTCGGCGGTGGACGACGGGGTCGGCGACCTCGTGCTCGACCTCACCGAACTGGACTCGTGGGACGCCACCGGACTCGGCGTGATCATGGGGGCCCACCGCCGGGCCGGGCGGTGCGGCCGGCGCCTCGTGCTGCGCGGCGTACCGCCCCAGATGCAGCGCCTCCTGGTCGCCACGCGGCTGCACCGGATCCTGGCGATCGAGGGCGGCATCGTGGCGGAGGCCCTGCCGCGCGTGTAGTTCCGGGGTGTTGGCGTGAGCGCGAGCGGGAAGGAAACGGACTCCGCGCGCAATCCTCACGAGACTGTGACGTCTTGGGCGAGGCGGCACCCCGCCTGTTCGTAGATACTGTGCGGAGTCTAGGGTTCGGCTTCCCGCCGATCGACGAACCCACACGGCGGGCACCGGACCAGAAGCGACAGCGAAGAGCGAAGTGCGTAAGGGCCGGGCGGGGCCAATCCTTACGCACCACGCATCTGGGGGGCTTTCACCATGGACCCGATGAACCGGGGACCGGAAGAGTTCAACCATGCCGACGAGCCGGTCGGCGGTGCGGGCGCACACGCGGAGCCGGGTGCCGGGCCGCAGCGTCCGCAGCACGGCAGAGAATCCGCCACCCCCGACTTCGCGGGGCGCGCGGCCGGACTCGCCCGCACCGTCCAGCTCGTCGCGGGAGACTTCCTGCTGACGGTCAATCCGGTGGACGGCAGCGAGATCGAGAACTGCCCGCCGAGCGACATACCCGGCCGGCCCGTGCGGCACAGCCCCGCCGAGCGCGCCGAGGCCGAACGCGCCGCCCGGCCGCCGCTCCCGCCGGGCCCGCTGACACCCGCACCCCCCTTGCTCGAACGGCAGGAGGAACGCGCCCGGCTCGTACGCCTCCTCGGCCGCGGCCGCTCCGTACGGCTCACCGGCCCCGCGGGCTCCGGGCGCAGCGCCCTGCTCGACGCCGTCGCCACGGACTGCGCGGAGCTCGCGCCCGACGGTGTCGTACGCCTGAGTGGCCACCGGCGCAGCCCCGCCGAGCTGCTGTACGAGCTGTACGCCACGGTGTTCCGCGCGCCCCTGCACCGGCCCGACCGGGCCACCCTGCTCGACCGGGTCCACCAGATCGGCGCCATCGTGGTCCTCGACGACCTCGAATTCGGCGGGGCCACCCTCGAAGAGCTGCTCATGGCCACCCCCGAGTGCGCCTATCTGCTCGCCGCCACCCCCGAGGTGCCGGCGCCGCACTCCGAATCGCACGTCGAAGAGGTCTTCCTGTCCGGCCTCGGCCGCAACGCCTCCCTCGAACTCCTGGAGCAGGCGGTCGACCGGGCGCTGACCGACGAGGAGGCCAACTGGGCGGGCGACCTGTGGTTCGAGTCCGAGGGCCTGCCGGTGCGCTTCGTCCAGGCCGGGGCGCTGCTGCGCCAGCGCGACCAACTGCGCGGCGACGTCAACTCCCTCGACCCGTACGGCTTTCCGCCGGACGAGCCCGCCGAGGCCTCGGTGTTCTCGGGGGACGGACGCGAGATACCGCTGCCCACGCTCGGCGAGGGCGCGGCCCCCGCGGCGCTGCTCGCCTCCCGGCTGAGCGAGGCCGCCCGGGCCACCCTGCGGTTCGCCGTGGCGCTGGGCGGCGAGGTGCCGCACCAGGCCCACCTGCCCGCCCTGGTCGGCGACACCCACGCGGACGCCGCCCTCGGCGAACTCATCGAGAGCGGGCTGCTGTCCCCGGTCGGCGCCCGCTACCGCCTCGCCGCCGGCGTACTCGCCCAGCTGGAAGGCGCCGGTTACGCCGCCGACGCGGTCGAGCAGGCGCACGCCGCCGCCCAGCACTACGCCTGGTGGACCGGGCACCCCTCGGTCACCCCCGAGCGGGCCGCCACCGAGGCGGACGCGGTGCTCGCCGCGATGGGCGCCCTCGTTCCGGGCGCCGCGCCCGAACACCCCGCCACCGTGGTCAAGCTCGCCCGCAGCTCGGCGCCCGCCTTCGCGGCCGGACTGCACTGGACGGCCTGGGAGCGCGCCCTGCGGGTCGGCTCCGAGGCGGCCCGGCTGACCGGGGAGGTGGCCGAAGAGGCGTACTTCCACCACGAGTTGGGCGTCCTCGCGCTCTGCGGCGGCAGCCTGGACCGGGCCCGCGCCGAGCTGGAGGCGTCCATCGCGCTGCGCGGCGCGCTCGCCGACAAGCGCGGCACCGTCGCCGGACGCCGGGCGCTCGCCCTGGTCGAGGACCGCTCAGGCGGGCTGCTGCCGGGCGGCCGCACCCCCGCGGGGGAAGAGGTGCCCGCGGCCCGCTACGAGGAGTCCCAGTCGCCGCCCGGGGGCGTTCCCGCGGCGGCCGTGACGGCCCAACTCCCGGCCGCCGGGCCTTCGTTGGTTACGCGGCGGGACACGCCGGTCGGCGGCGCCATGCCCAAGGCGCGGCGCACCCTGCTCGGCGGCGCCCGGCGCAACCTCGTCGCGGCCGGGGCCGGCGCACTGCTCGCCGCGGTGCTCGGCACGGTCGTCACGCTCGGCGCGACCTCAAGCAACAACGACGGCGGGCAGGGCGACCAGGTGAAGCAGCAGCAGTCGGCCAACGAGGGCGACAGCGGCGGCGGCCTGAACGCCGACCCGAACGACCCGGGCAGCACTGCCAAGCCCGGCCACAGCAAGAGCGCCAGTCCGAGCAAGCCGGGATCCACCCCCAGGCCCGGCACCTCCGGCCAGCCGGTGCCCGGCACCAGTGGCAGCCCGGACAGCCCGAGCGACCACCCCTCCACGCCGGGCTCGACGAAGCCGTCCACGTCGGGCAAGCCGTCCGGTTCGGGCAAACCGTCGCACTCGCCGTCGCACAGCCCGACCCCGGACCCGAGCAGCCACACCCCGACGGGTACGCCGTCGACGCCGACCAGCGCCTCGCCGCCGAGTCCCGGAGGCAGCAGTCCGCCACCCTCCACCAAGCCGCCGCCTTCGAGTCCGGCGGTCTCCAAGTCCGCGACGTCCAGCGCCCCGGCCAGTGCCAAGCCGACGACGTCCGCCGGTCCCATCACCAGCGCCTAGAACACTGCGAAACCGGCGGTCGCCGACGCTCCCGCGTAAGACACCGATTCACGCAGGACGATTCACGCCGGACATCGAGAAGATTGATGCAAGACACCGAGAAGGGGCCCGCAGCACTCTGCGGGCCCCTTCTCGTACGTACCGGAGACGTACCCGACGGACTCAGAACAGGCGGAGCTTGTCGTCCTCGATGCCGCGCAGGGCGTCGTAGTCGAGCACCACGCAGCCGATGCCGCGGTCGGTGGCGAGCACCCGGGCCTGCGGTTTGATCTCCTGGGCCGCGAAGACGCCCTGGACCGGGGCGAGGTGCGGGTCGCGGTTGAGCAGTTCCAGATAGCGGGTCAGCTGCTCGACGCCGTCGATCTCGCCGCGGCGCTTGATCTCGATCGCCACGGTCCCGCCGTTCCCGTCCCGGCACAGGATGTCCACCGGGCCGATCGCCGTCGGGTATTCGCGGCGGATCAGGGTGTAACCCTCTCCGAGGGTCTCGATGCGGTCCGCGAGGAGCTCCTGGAGGTGCGCTTCCACGCCGTCCTTGATCAGGCCGGGGTCCACACCGAGTTCGTGGGAGGAGTCGTGGATGACCTCCTCCATGGTGATGATGAGCTTCTCGCCCGCTTTGTTGATGACGGTCCAGACGCCCGCGTCGTCCCCCGATCCCTCTTTCAGCGTGCAGGGCGGAGACATCCAGTTGAGGGGCTTGTACGCCCGGTCGTCCGCATGAATGGAGACGCTGCCGTCCGCCTTCACCAGGATGAGACGGGGAGCGGAGGGGAGGTGGGCGGTGAGCCGGCCCGCATAGTCGACGGAGCAGCGGGCGATGACGAGACGCATGGTGGGCAACGCTACTCGAAGCCCCCCGCCGAACGCGATTCGCCCTGGAGTGCACTGTTCGTTATTGGCCGGTTATGCGCCAAGTGGCTGCCACGGGCCGGACAACGCGCCTACCGTGGAAGCGGGAGGTTGTCGGCCGTACACGCTGCGTTGTCGGGAGGAACGGCCGTCATCGTCCCTTTCCCTGCCCGTAAGGCCCCGCACCCCGGGGTCGCGAGAGGAGAAACCATGTCGCTCGACGTCTCACCGGCCCTACTCGAACAGGCCGAGCGAGGCGAGGTCGACGAAGCCGCCTTCGTCGACTGCGTCCGGAGCTCCCTGCCCTACGCGTGGGAGATGATCAGCTCTCTGGTGGCCCAGCTGAAGGTCGACGGCGGAGAGTTCGCCGACAACCAGACGCCACCGCCGGACGAGCAGGCGCGCGGCCAACTGCTGCGTGCCCTCGCGAGTGACGCCATTCGCGGTGCGCTCCAGCGGCACTTCGGTGTCCGCCTGGCGTTCCAGAACTGCCACCGTGTCGCGGTGTTCCCGCTGGACCCCTCGTCCGATGAGCGGCTCGCCCGCTTCACCTCGATCAGGGGTCAGCTTCTCAACCAGTCGCCGGAGCTTCGGGACTGCTGAGTCTTCGCTGCCGCTCCGCGTCGCGGGAGGTGCAACTGACGCGGGGCGGTGGCCACTTGAGGGTGGCCCACCCCGTCCGGGGGCGGGTCTTTCGGTACGGCGGTTTTGCGCTAGCCCAGCATCGGCAGCACCTCCGTCCCCAGCCTCCGTACGTTCTCCTCCGTGGCCGCCAGATCGCCCGAGCCCTCGACCAGCAGGGCGAAGCGGGTGATGCCGGTACGTTCGGCGGTGGCGGCGAGGCGGTCCGCGGCCGTGCGCGCGGTGCCCACCGGGTGCAGGCGGCAGAGGAGTTCGGTGTACGTCACCGGGTCACGCATCGCGCGATGGCGGCCGTCGACCGTCACATGGGCCTCAAGGCCCTGCTTCAGCCAGCCCGGCATCGACTTCAGCAACGTTTCGGCGGCCTCGATGCGGCCGTCCGCGATCTGGGCGACACCGGCCGACACATGGTCCGCGGCCGCCACCGCCTCCGGCCCGTGACCCGCCGCGAGCGCCTCCCGGCGCCACAGGGCGACCATCTCGGCCTTCTCCTCGTCGCCGCAGTGCATCCCGAGCAGCATCGGCAGCCCGCGGTCCGCGGCCAGCTTCACGCTCTTCGGGGAGGTGCACGCCACGATCACCTCGGGGCTCGTGTCCCCCGGGCCGCCGTCCAGGATCTCGTCGGGGCGCGGCACGACCGGCACCTCCCGGAAGGTGAACCGTTCCCCCAGACCGGCGACGCGGGGTTCGCGCAGCCAGCGCAGCAGCAGGTCGAGCGACTCGGGGAAGCCCTCCTCGTACGCCCGCAGACCCGAGCCGAACACCTCCAGGTCGACCCAGGGCCCGCCGCGCCCCACGCCCAGCGAGAACCGCCCGCCGGAGGTGAGGTGCAGCAGCGCGGCCTGTTCGCCGAGGGCCACCGGGTGCGCGGTCGGCAGCACGCTGACCGCGGTGCCGACCCTGATCCGCCGCGTGCGCCCGAGCAGCAGCGCGGCCAGCGTCACCGCGGACGGGCACACGCCGTACGGCCCGAAGTGGTGTTCGGCCAGCCACACCGAGTCGAGCCCCGACTCCTCGGCGACCTCGGCGGACCGGACCGCCCGGTGAAGCGTCTCTCCCTGACCCTGGCCCGGGAACTGCGCTGCCAGTACAAAAGTTCCCACACGCATCGCCTTCTGCCTCCTTGCGGCCGACGCGGTACTCCCCCTCTTACCGGCATTAACGTCTGACAAGTGCCAAAGGCACGGTCTCGCGCCGACTTCTTGCGATTGTCCGCTTAGAGTCCCCCCGAACGAGTGACTCCGCGACCTCCTCCCCAGGGCGGGTACCCGGGCGGCGTGGCCCTAGGCTGGGAGAAACGTCCGACCCGCCCCGTGAGGTGTTCACGTGTCCCCGCGCCGCAACCGCCCCAAGGGTGGCGAGAAGCCGACCGAGTCCGAGAGCCGGACGGGCGGCGACCGTTTCGGCCTCCAGGGCACCGAGTCGTGGCAGGGCGAGGAGTGGTCGGTGCGGCACGTGGCGGGCGCCAGCGCCGCCGGCAAGCGGTACCGCTGCCCCGGCTGCGACCAGGAGATCCCGTCCGGCGCCCCGCACTTGGTCGCCTGGCCCGAGTACGCGGGCGTCGACGAGCGCCGCCACTGGCACAAGGCCTGCTGGAACGCGAAGGACCGCCGCACCACCAGGGTGCAGCGGTCCAGGAACGCGCCGAAATACTGAACGCGCTTACACGTCCCGCGAGTTGAGCGAGAGGAACGCGCCGCCCAGGGCGACCGCGGTGATCCCGGTGATGATCCACAGCGGCTCCCAGCCGCTCGGCCCCGAGTTGGACATCGAGACCCCGTAGAAGGCGATCAGCTGACTGGGGATCGAGTACGCCATGAGGAACTGCCGCACGCCGTTCAGCGACGGGGTGAACATGAACAGGGCGAGCACCAGCGGCAGCAGCACCACGCCGATCATGATCGTGATCGAGCCCGCGGAGTGCCGGATCAGCGCGCCCACCGCGAGCGACAGGAGCCCGAGCATCGCGACGTAGAGGCCGATGCCGACGGTGGCGCGCAGCCACTCGCCGCCGGTCGGCGCCGGAGCGTTGGGCACCGCTGCGGTCTGGACGACAGCGACCAGGGCCGCCGCCGCCGTCACGATGACGAACGCGAGCAGGAAGAAGACGACCGACTTGGCGGCCAGGATCCGCCCCCGGCTCGGGCAGGCCGTCAGGGTCGTACGGATCATGCCGGTGCTGTACTCGGACGCGATGGTCAGCACCCCGAGCGTGATCACGCAGATCGTGCCGAGCATCACCCCGTAGGAGCCGAGCACCAGGACCGGAGTGTGGCTCACGCTCGGTGTGCTGGACCGCGCGAAGTAGGTCGTGAGCAGGCCGAGGCCGACAACGGTCGCGATCAGCACGCCCAGTGTCCACATCGTGGAACGCACTGACCGGATCTTGGTCCACTCGGAGGCGAGCGCATCACCGAAGGTGGCGCGCCGCACCGCGATCGGCGAGGTGTACTGGCCCAGCGGCGCGCCCGGCGCCTGCTGGTACTGCGGCTGCTGCTGGTAGGGGGTGGTCATCGGGCGTCCTCGGGCTTGGTCGGGGCGGCGGGAGCGGCCGGGGCCTGCGGAGCCGGGGGAGCGGCGGGCGGCCGGGGTGCGGCCGCGTACGGGTTCTGGCCGGGCGGCGGCGGGGCGTACCAGCCCTGCTGCGGCACCTCGGGGATCACCGGCGGCGGCGCGTACCCGGGCGGCATCGGCGGCATCAGGCCCGCCTTCGCGTCGGCCGTCGAGCGGTAGTCGACCGCGCCCTGGGTCATCCGCATGTACGCCTCCTCCAGCGAGGCCTGGTGCGGGGACAGCTCCCACAGCCGTACGTCCGCCCCGTGCGCCACCTCGCTGATGCGGGGCAGCGCGAGGCCCGTCACGCGCAGCGCGCCGTCCGGCTCGGGCAGCACCTGGCCGCCCGCCTCGGTCAGCGCGGCGGTCAGCTTCTCGCGCTGCGCGGGCTCCGTCTGCGGCGTCCGCACCCGCGCGAAGTCAGCCGAGTTGTGCGAGATGAAGTCGGTGATGCGCATGTCCGCGAGCAGCTGGCCGCGGCCGATCACGATGAGGTGGTCGGCGGTCAGCGCCATCTCACTCATCAGGTGCGAGGACACGAAGACGGTGCGGCCCTCGGCGGCGAGCTGCTTCATCAGATTGCGGACCCACAGGATGCCCTCGGGGTCGAGGCCGTTGACCGGCTCGTCGAAGAGCAGCACCTGGGGGTCGCCGAGCAGCGCGGCGGCGATCCCGAGCCGCTGGCCCATGCCGAGCGAGAACCCGTTGGAGCGGCGCCCCGCGACCTCCTGGAGGCCGACCACGCCGAGCACCTCGTCCACCCGGCGAGCCGGTATGCCGGAGAGCTGGGCGAGCGAGAGGAGGTGGTTGCGGGCGCTGCGGCCGCCGTGCACGGCCTTGGCGTCGAGCAGCGCGCCGACCTGCCGCGGCGCGTTGGGCAGGCCCCGGAAGGGGTGGCCGCCGATGGTGACGTGTCCTGCGGTCGGCTGGTCGAGGCCGAGGATCATACGCATCGTCGTCGACTTGCCGGAGCCGTTGGGCCCCAGGAAGCCGGTGACGGCGCCGGGCCGAACCTGGAAGGAAAGGTTGTGCACGGCCGTCTTGGCACCGTACCGCTTGGTCAGGCCGACTGCCTCGATCATTCTCCAGCCCCATCGACGGTTCGGGTCGTCGGGGCGGTGTCCGGCGCGTGGCCGGTCTGCCCCCGTATGAGTGAGGAGCTTATCCAGGCCTTGACGGTTCCAGCTAAGTCAATGGGTTCCCTCCGGTTCGGTCGCCGGGCGTAGCCCCGCTCAGGCGTCCCGCTTCTTCAGTACGAGATAACCGCCCGCCAGCGCCGCGACGACCCACAGCGCCATGATGCCGAGGCCGCCCCAGGGTCCGTACGGCGCCGGATTTCTGTTCATGGCGTCCGGGACCACCTGCATGATCTGTGAGCCGGCCCGGTCGGGGAAGTAGCGGGCCACGTTCTTGGCGCCCGGCACCGCCGACAGGATCTGCGAGATCAGGAAGAAGAACGGCATCAGGATGCCCAGCGACAGCATCGAGCTGCGCAGCATCGTGGCGACGCCCATCGAGAAGAGCGCGATCAGCGCCATGTAGAGCCCGGCGCCGAAGACCGCGCGCAGCACATTGGGCTCACCGATGGTGGTGCGGTGCGGGCCGAGCAGCGCCTGGCCGAGGAAGAAGGACAGGAAGCTGGTTGCCATGCCCACGACCAGCGCGAGCAGGGTGGCGACGGTGAGCTTGGAGAAGAGGAAGGTGGCGCGCTGGGGCACCGCGGCGAGCGAGGAGCGGATCATGCCCGAGCTGTACTCGGTGCCGACGACCAGCACGCCGAAGACGACCATCGCCAGCTGACCGAGGATCATCCCGGAGAAGCTGATGAAGGTCGGGTCGAAGGTGAGCCGCTCGACCGGTTTGAGGTTGTCGAACTGCGACCTCATCAGCGCGCAGAGCGCCGCGCCGATCGCGACCGTCACGATCAGGGCGCTGGCCAGCGTCCAGGTGGTGGAGGCGACCGTACGGATCTTGGTCCACTCGGACTTCAGGACCGCGGGTACCGATGCCATCGCTCAAGCCCCTCTGCCCTGGCCGCGGTCGCCCCGGCCGGGCGTCGGCGGCGCACCCCAGACGGGCGCCGCGGGCGGTCCGCCCGAGGTGGTGGCGCCGTGTGCGTGGTACTCCACCGAACCCGCCGTCATCTGCATGAACGCCTCTTCGAGGGAGGCCTGCTGGCCGGACAGCTCGTGCAGCACGAGCTGGTGCTGGGCGGCCAGTTCACCCAGCGCCTCGATCCTGCCGTTGTCGACTTCGATGGCGCCGTCGCCGGTCTGGAGGAAGGGGATGGCGGCCTGCTGCAGCACGTCGAGGAGGCGTTCCCACTGCGGTGAACGCAGCCGGACGAAACTCCGCGAGTTCTCCCTGATGAAATCCGCCATCGATGTATCGGCGAGCAGTCGGCCCTGGCCAATAACGATCAAGTGATCCGCCGTGAGCGCCATTTCGCTCATCAGGTGAGACGAAACGAAGATCGTTCGCCCTTCGCCGGCGAGCTGCTTCATCAGATTGCGGATCCAGTGAATTCCCTCGGGGTCCAGACCATTGACGGGTTCGTCGAACATGAGGATCTCGGGGTCGCCGAGCAGCGCGGACGCGATTCCCAGGCGCTGCCCCATACCCAGCGAGAAGCCCTTCACCTTCTTCTTCGCCACCGCCGTCAGACCGACCGTGTCCAGGACCTCCGAGACCCGCGCCGCCGGGATCCGGTTGGACTCGGCCAGACACAGCAGGTTGTTGTACGCGCTGCGGCCGCCGTGCATCGCCTTGGCGTCGAGCAGCGCCCCGATGTACTTCAGCGGCTCCGCGAGTTCGCGGTAGTGCTTGCCGTCGATGCGTACGGTCCCACTGGTCGGGTTGTCGAGATCGAGGAGCATCCGCATCGTGGTCGACTTGCCGGCCCCGTTGGGTCCCAGGAATCCGGTCACCACCCCTGGCCTGACCTGGAAGGACAGGTGGTCGACCGCCACCTTGCTGCCGTAGCGTTTGGTGAGCCCCGCTAGCTCGATCATGCGGACAGGCTAGATGCGGACGAAGCCCCCCGCCAGCGGAATGGCAGGGGGCTTCGCATCCTGAGAGCCAGGCTCTGACCGCAGCCCACGGGGGTAGGGCTGCGGAGACTAGCGGGTCTGCTGCGCCGGGACGCCGCGCGAGACGGGCTCGTCGTCGACCGGGGAACCGGCGGCGGCCACGGCCGCACCGGTCAGCGTCGCCAGCATCTCCCGGACGTTGGTCAGCTGCGCGTTGATCGAGTCGCGGCGGTTGGTGAGCGCCGCCAGCTCGCGCTCGGATTCCGAACGGATCCGGTCCGCCTTGGCGTTGGCGTCCGCCACGATGTCCTCGGCCTGGCGCTGCGCGGTCTCCACCGTCTGGCGCGCCCGGCGCTCCGCGTCCGTACGCAGCTTCTCGGCCTCCAGGCGGAGCTGCTCCGCGCGGTGCTCGATCTCCGCGAGGCGCTTCTCGGCCTTGGCCTGACGCGACGCCAGGTCGCGCTCCGACTGCTCGCGGCGCTTGGCGAGGTTCGTCTCGAAGTCCGCGGCGGCCTGAGCGGCCTTGGCGCGGGTCTCCTCGAAGAGCGCGTCCGCCTCCTCGCGCTTGGACTGCGCGTCCTTCTGCGCCTCGGAACGGAGCTGAGAGGCGTCACCCTTCGCCTTCTCAACGATCCGAACGCCCTCGTCCTCGGCCTTCGCCTTGCGCTCGGAAGCGAACGATTCAGCGTCGTTGCGCACCTGCTGGGCGGCGGACTCGGCGAGTTCGCGGTGCTGCTCGGCGGCCCGGCGGGCCTCCTCGCGCAGGTCCTTCGCCTCTTCCTCGGCGAGCCGCAGGATCTTTTCGACCCGCGCGCCAAGACCCGCGTACGACGGCTCCGCGTCGTTCACCTGGGCCTGGGCGTTCTGCGTTTCGAGGTGCAGTTCCTCGATGCGCTTTTCCAGAGAAGTGATCCGTGCCAGAGCGCTGTCACGGTCGGCGACGAGCTTGGTAATGCGGTCGTCCACCTGACCGCGGTCGTAACCACGCCGCACGAGCTCGAAGCCGAAGGGGGAGGAAGTGTCGCTCATGGGGTTCCTGTCGAATGAGACCGGTGAGGTGATAGGGGGAATCCTAGGGGCCCAAGCGGCGTGTCATCGAGCGGATGACCGTTTGATCTGGAGAATGTCCAGCCTTTTGAGTGGCTAGCCCTCAGAAGACTTGCCACTCGAACGTGTTGCCCCAGCCGCCGCACCTGCCTTGACACCTGCGGAAGAACCGCCGGTGGACCCGGTCTTGCCGCCCGAGGCCGGTGCCTCGAAGGATTCCAACGCCTCAAGTACGTCCTGGACACGCGAGATCTCGGCGTTGATGTCCTCCCGCCGCCGGACCAGGACGTCCAGTTCGCGCTTGCCCTCCTCCACCGTGCGGCGGGCCTCGTCGGCCGCGTCGTCGCGCAGCTTCGTCGCCTCGCGGATCAGCTCGGCCTTCTTGGTCTCCGCTTCCTTGAGCAGCGCCTCCGCCTTCTTCACCGCGGCGATACGGACCTTGCCCGCCTCGGAGTCGGCGTCCGACACCAGCTCCTTGGCCCTGGCCTCCGCCTCGGCGGCCTGCTCGGTGGCGGCCTTCACCAGATTGTCGACGCGCTCGCCCGCCGTCTTCATCTGCTCGGCGCTCTCCCGCCGGGCCCGCTCGTGCAGCGCCTCGACCTCCGCCTCGGTGCGGGCGCGCACCTCTTCCGTACGCTCCCTTATGGCGGTGGCGTCCGCGCGGGCGCCCGCCAGCAGCTCATCGGCGTCCGTACGGGCCTTCTCCACCAGGGAGTTGCCCTCGACGGTCGACTCGGCGACGATCCGCTCGGCCTCCTTGCGGGCCGCGCCGACCATCGTGTCGGCCTGCTCCTCGGCCTCGGTCGCGGCGCGCAGCGCCTCCTCCTGGGCCTTGTTGATGAGCTGGTCGGCCTGCTCGGCGGCGTCCGCGCGCCGCTTGGCCGCCGCGGTGCGAGCCTCATCCAGCAGCCGGTCCGCCTCCTCGCGCGCCTCGGTCCGCGTCTGCTCGGCGGCCTCGTCCGTGCGGGCCCGGTTCTTCTCGGCCTCGGCGCGGATCCGCTCGGCGGCCTGCTGGGCGGAGCCCACCGTGTCGGCGGCCTCGGCGCGCAGCCGCTCGGCCTCGCCGCTCGCCTCCGCGATGAGCTGGTCGGCCTGGGCGGCCGCGTCCGCCCGGCGCTTGTCGGCGGCCTGGCGCGCCTCGTCGAGGATCCGGTCCGACTCGGTCCGGGCGTCGGCGAGGGTCTGCTCGGCCTCGGCGCTCGCCGCGCCCAGCGTCGAACCCGCGTCGGCGCGCGCCTCGGTGGTGACCAACTCGGCATACGCGTTGGCCTCGTTGGTGGTGCGCTCGGCGTCCGCGTCGGCCTTGGAGGTGACGCGCTCGGCGTGCTCGCGCGCGGCCGTCGTGACCGCCTCCGCCTCCGTCAGCGCCGCGGCGGAGACCCGGTCGGCCTCCTTCTGCGCATCAGCGCGCAGCGCGTCGGCCTCGGCCTGCCCCTCGACCCGTACCTGCCGGGCCTCGGTGGTGAGCCGCTCGGCCTCGGCGGTGGACTCCGCCGCGAGCCGCTCGGCCTCCGCGGTCGCCTCGGTGACCAGGCGGTCGGCCTGGCTCGCGGCGTCGGAGCGGATCCGGTTGGCGTCCTCGCGGGCCTCGGCCCGGGTGCGGGCCGCGTCCTGCTCGGAGGAGGCGAGCGCGTCGGAGGCCTCGGTGCGCATCCGCTGCGCGTACTCGGAAGCGTCCGAACGGGCCTTCTCCGCCTCGGCCATGGCGTCCGTGACGGTCCGCTCGGCCAGCGCCTTGGCGGCCTCGGACTCCTCCTGGGCGCGGGTGCGGATGCGGCCCGCGTCCTCGGTGGCGCGCTCCCGCTCGGCGTGCGCTTCGGCGCGGACCCGGTCCGCCTCCTCCTGCGCCTCGGTCGTGGTGCGCTCCGCCGCGTGCTCGGCCGCGCTGCGCAGCCCCGTGATCTCCTGCTCGGCCTCCTCGCGGAGCCCGGACACCGAATCCCGTACGTCCTTGGCGGTCTGCTCGGCCGCCGACACCAGCTCGGTGGCGCGCCGGTCGGCCTCCTCGCCGAGCCGCTGCGCCTCGGCCTGCGCCTCCTCGACCCGCTTGCGCGCGGAAGCGAGCAGTTCCTCGCTCTGCTCGCGCGCCTGCGCCCGCTCCGAATCGGCTTCCGCGCGCGCCGAGTTGAGGGTCTCCTCGGCCTCACGACGGCGCCGGACGGCCTCCTCCTGGGCGGCGGCCAGCGCCTCGGCGGCCTCGGCGCCGACCCGCTCGGCGGCGGCCGCGGCCTCCGCGCGCATCCGGTCGGCACTCTCCTGCGCCTCGGACTTGAGCCGCTCGGCCTCCGCGGACGCCTCGCCGCGCAGCCGCTCGGCGGCGCTCTCCGCCTCGGAACGGGCCGTCGACGCGTCCGCGGCGGCCTCGGTGCGCAGCCGCTCGGTCTCCTGCTCGGCCTGCGCCTGGAGCGTACGGATGCGCTCGGCGGCCTCGGTGCGGATCCGCTCGGTCTCCTCGGCGGCCTCGCGCCGGATCCGCTCGCCCTCGGCGCGGGCGTCGGTGAGGGCCTGCTCGGCGGCGGCGTGGCGCTGCTCGGCCTCGGTGTGCAGCCGGGTCAGCTCATCGGCGGCCTCGGCCTGGCGGGCCGCTATCGCCCGCTCGGTCTCCTCGCGGAGCTCAACTGCCGCCCGCTCGGCGTCCGTTGTGGTCTGCCCGGCCAGTTCCTCGGCCTCGGTGCGCATCCGCTCGGCCTCGGCGCGGGTGCGCGCCAGGGTCTCCTCGGCCTGCTTGCGCAGCGTGTTGGCCCGCTCGACCGCTTCATTGCGTACCCGCTCGGACTCGTTGCCCGCGGCCGTACGCAGCTCGTCGGCGTCGGCCTTCGCCTTGGCGAGCAACTCCTCGGCGGTGCTCGCCGCCTCCTCGATCTGCTGGACAGCCTCGCGCCGCGCCTCGCCCCTGATCCGCTCGCCCTCGGCGACCGCGTCGGCGCGCAGCTGCTCGGCCTCGCCGCGCAGCCGGCGGGCCTCCTCCTGGAGCTCGACCGTCTTGGCCCGGTACTCCTTGGTGTCGTCCTTGGCCGCGCCCTTGAGCTCGTCGGCCTGCTCGGCGGCCTCGCCGCGCAGCCGCTCCGCCTCGGCGTCCGCCTCGCGGCGGATCCGCTCGGCCTCCTCGGAGGCCTTGCGGGTGGTCTCCCGGGCGTCCTCGGACGCCTTGGTCAGCACTTCCTCGGCGGTACGCGCGGCCTTGGCGAGCTGGGCCGCGGTGTCCTCGGCGGCGCTGGTGCGCGCCGACTCGGCGGCCTCCGTGCGCAGCCGCTCGGCCTCCGCCTTCGCGTCCTCAAGAGCCTGCTCGGCCTCGGCCTTGAGGGCCTCGGCCTCCTTGGTGGCCTCCCCGACCAGCCGGGCGATCTCGGTCTTCGCGGTCCTGGTGCGCTGCTCGTTGGCGGACTCGGCGCTCGCGAGCTGCTTGGCCGCCGACTCCTTGGCCTCGGTGACGGCCCGCTCGGCCTCGGCGCGCGCCTCGCGCAGCGCGGCCTCCGCCTCCTGCGCGCGCTGCTCGGCGGCCCGGCTCAACTCGGCGGCCTGCTGGCGCGCCTGGTCGGTCTCGGCGGTGGTGGACGTACGCAGCTGCTCGGCGTGGGAGGTGGCCTCCTGAGCCTGCGTGGACGCGGCGTTCAGGAGCCGCTCGGCGTTCTTGTGGGCACGCAGCAGTGTCGCCTCGGCCTCGGCGCGGGCCGACTCGGCCTCGGAACCGAGCCGTTGGCGGGCCTCCTCGGCGATGCGGGTGGCCTCCGCGCGGGCCGCGGCGAGCGACTGCTCGGCCTCGGCGCGGGACTCCTCCATGAGCCTGCGGGCCTGCGCCTCGGTGCGGGCCCGCAGCTGCTCGGCCCAGGCCACGTTCTCGTTGACGTGCGACTCGACGGTGGCCCGGCGCTCGGACAGCTCCTGGTCGAGGCGCTGGCGGCGGCTGACGGCCTCCGCGTGCAGTTCGGCCTGGAGCCGCGCCTGGTGCTCGGCGTGCTCCTGGAGGATCCGCTGGGTCTGGGCGCGGGCGTCGCGCAGTTCGCGCTCGGCGTCGGTGCGCAACTGCTCGGCCTGCATCTGGGCGTTGCGGAGCAGCTGTTCGGCCTGGTAGCCGACGTTCGCGGCATCGTAGGCGGGACGGGTCGCGAGATTGCGGCGCGCCTCGTGAAGCTTGGCGCGCAGCACTTCGACCTGGTAGCCGAGATCCTCGGCGTGCTGAACGGCCTTCTCCCGCTCGGTCTTCAGCCGCTCCATCTCGGCCTCGAACCGCGAGAGGTGGTCGTCAGGCCGGTGGCTCTGGCTCTCCTGGCGTTCGTAGCCCCGCACTGCGCGGTCCCATCCGTCCCCTGGTCGCGAACACTGCCCGTACGAGCACCGTCCGACCGCACACGACGGACGGGGCCCCCGGTGAATGGTGTCAGATCAAAACAGGGGCGTGGGTCCCAGGCCCCGACCCGACCCCGGCCCGGAACCGCCCACTGTACCGGGCGGAGTATGCGGAGGTCCGTCCTCCAGCTGTGCGGACTCAGTGGCCGGCGGTGCCCTCGGGTGCGGAAGTGACGAGTTCGGTGAGCACGCCGTGGCAGTCCTTGGGGTGCAGGAAGGTGATCTGCGAGCCCATCGAACCGGTCCGCGGCTGCTCGTACAGGACCCGTACGCCCTTGTCGCGGATGGCCTCGGAGTCGGCGGTGACGTCCCCGGTGCCGAAGGCGATGTGGTGGACGCCCTCGCCGTTCTTGGCGAGCCACTTGCCGACCGCGGAGTCCTCGCGGGTGGGTTCCAGGAGCTGGAGGTAGGAGGCCCCGCCGTCCGAGGTCTCGTTGATCTTGAGCATGGCCTCGCGCACGCCCTGTTCTTCATTGACCTCGGTGTGGAACACCTCGAAGCCGTACGTCGCACGGTAGAACTCGACGGTCCTGTCGAGGTCGAAACAGGCGATCCCGATGTGGTCGATTCGCGTCAGCATGGGTCCAGTGCAGCGCTCGCAGGGCCGGTTACGCAACGTGCGCGCGATCACACCGGCTGCCCGGTGACGTGGGCAGTACCGCTCAGTACATTCGAAGTAAACCCTCGTTCACACCTCACCTCCCTAGGGGCCGTGCCTCATGTCTGGAACGACCGGTACCACCTCAGTGATCGTCGCGGGCGCCCGTACGCCCATGGGCCGTCTGCTCGGCTCCCTCAAGTCCTTCTCCGGCGCGGACCTCGGCGGCTTCGCCATCAAGGCGGCCCTGGACCGGGCCGGCATCGGCGGCGACCAGGTGCAGTACGTGATCATGGGCCAGGTGCTCCAGGCCGGGGCCGGCCAGATCCCCGCCCGCCAGGCCGCCGTCAAGGCCGGCATCCCGATGAACGTCCCCGCGCTCACCATCAACAAGGTGTGCCTCTCCGGGCTGGACGCGATCGCGCTCGCCGACCAGCTGATCCGCGCGGGCGAGTTCGACATCGTGGTCGCCGGCGGCCAGGAGTCCATGACCAACGCCCCGCACCTGCTGCCCAAGTCCCGCGAGGGCTTCAAGTACGGCGCGATCGAGATGCTCGACTCGATGGCGTACGACGGTCTGACCGACTCCTTCGAGAACATCCCCATGGGCGAGTCCACCGAGAAGCACAACACCCGCCTCGGCATCGCACGCCCCGAGCAGGACGAGATCGCGGCGGCCTCGCACCAGCGGGCCGCGGCCGCCCAGAAGAACGGCATCTTCGAGGCCGAGATCACCCCCATCGAGATCCCGCAGCGCAAGGGCGACCCGGTCCTGTTCGCCAAGGACGAGGGCGTACGGGCCGACACCACGGTCGAGTCCCTCGGCAAGCTGCGCCCCGCCTTCGCCAAGGACGGCACCATCACCGCCGGCACCTCCTCGCAGATCTCGGACGGCGCGGCCGCGGTCGTCGTCATGTCCAGGGCCAAGGCCGAGGAGCTGGGCCTGGAGTGGATCGCCGAGATCGGCGCCCACGGCAATGTGGCCGGCCCCGACAACTCGCTCCAGTCGCAGCCGTCGAACGCGATCCGGCACGCGGTCGGCAAGGAGGGCATCACGGTCGAGGACCTCGACCTCATCGAGATCAACGAGGCCTTCGCGGCGGTCGCCGTCCAGTCAATGAAGGACCTCGGGGTGTCCCCGGAAAAGGTGAATGTCAACGGCGGCGCCATCGCCCTCGGCCACCCGATCGGCATGTCCGGCGCCCGCGTCGTGCTGCACCTCGCCCTCGAACTGAAGCGCCGCGGTGGCGGCATCGGGGCCGCGGCCCTGTGCGGCGGCGGCGGCCAGGGCGACGCGCTGATCGTGCGCGTCCCCGGCAAGTGACCCCAACTCCCTGATTCCTGCGGTGCGTACGCGACTGAACGGAGCGGCAATGGTGGACGTCCCCGAACTGGTGGCCCAGGCGCGGGAAGGCCGGCCCAGGGCCGTCGCCCGGCTGATCTCGCTGGTCGAGGGGGCGTCCCCGCAACTGCGCGAGGTCATGGCGGCGCTGGCCCCGCTCGCGGGCGGCGCGTACGTCGTGGGGCTCACGGGCTCCCCGGGTGTCGGCAAGTCGACCTCCACCTCCGCGCTCGTCACGGCGTACCGGCGGGCCGGGAAGCGGGTCGGCGTCCTGGCCGTCGACCCGTCCTCGCCCTTCTCGGGCGGTGCCCTGCTCGGCGACCGGGTCCGGATGTCGGAGCACGCCTCCGACCCCGGCGTCTACATCCGCTCGATGGCCACCCGGGGCCACCTGGGCGGTCTGGCCTGGTCCGCGCCGCAGGCGATCCGGGTCCTGGACGCGGCGGGCTGCGAGGTGATCCTGGTCGAGACGGTGGGCGTCGGCCAGTCCGAGGTCGAGATCGCCTCGCAAGCCGACACCTCGGTCGTGCTGCTCGCCCCCGGAATGGGCGACGGCATCCAGGCGGCCAAGGCCGGCATCCTCGAAATCGGGGACGTGTACGTCGTCAACAAGGCGGACCGGGACGGCGCGGACGCCACGGCCCGCGAGCTCAACCACATGCTGGGCCTGGGCGAATCCCGCGGCCCCGGCGACTGGCGCCCGCCCATCGTCAAGACGGTGGCGGCGCGCGGCGAGGGCATCGACGAGGTCGTGGAGGCGCTGGAGAAGCACCACGCGTGGATGGCCGAACACGGCGTCCTCGCGGAGCGCCGCCGCGCCCGCGCGGCCCGCGAGGTCGAGACGATCGCGGTGACCGCCCTGCGCGAACGCATCGGCTCCCTGCACGGCGACCGCCGCCTCGACGCGCTGGCCGCGCGCATCGTGGACGGCGAGCTGGACCCGTACGCGGCGGCGGACGAGTTGGTGGCGGGCCTGACGGAACAGGCCTGACACCGGGATTTTCAATGGCTGGGCCGACGGGCGGCGCGCTGCTACCTTGGGCCGCATGTTTCTTCTGTGCGCGTAAGTCGGGCGTCGGTGCCGTGAGTTGAGGTGACCTCCTCACGGCGCCGTTTCGCGTTCCCGCTCGTACGCCCACCTTGAGGAACCCCCATGTCTTCGTATGCCGCGGTTCTGCGGACCCCCCATGCCTGCCGGGCCTTCGCCGTCGGCCTGCTCGGCAGACTCTCCTACGGCGTCGTCCCGCTCGCGCTCGTGCTCGCCGTCAAGGAGGGGTCCGGGTCGTATGCCGTCGCGGGAAGCGTCATGGCGCTGTTCGGGGTCAGCGGCGTGCTGCTCTCGCCCGTGCGGGCCGGGCTCGTTGACCGGTACGGGCCGCGGCGGGCGCTGGTGCCGATGGCCGGAGGCTACGCGGCGCTGCTGGTCGTGATCGCGGGGGTGTGCCTGCGCGGCGGGGCGTCCGGGGTGGAGCTCTGCGTACTGGCCGGTGCCGCCGGGACCTGCACCCCGCCGCTTGGCCCGACGATGCGCGCCCTGTGGAGCGAGCTGCTGCCGGACCGCCGGATGCTGGAAACGGCGTACAGCCTCGACGGGGTCTGCGAGGAACTCCTGTTTGTCGGCGGCCCGTTGCTGGTCGGCGCGCTCGTGCAGTACGCGCATCCGGCCACCGCGATCGCCCTCGGCGCCGCCCTCGTGCTCGCCGGAACCGTGGGGATGACCGGCTCGCCCGCCGTGCGCGGGATGGGCGGCGGCGAGCAGGCGGAGCGGGACGGCGCACGGGGGGCCTGGGGCGCGCCCTGGCGGCCGGCGCTGGTCGCCGCCGGGGTCGGGGTGGGGCTCGGCGGCGTGGATCTGCTGGTGATCGCGTTCGCGGACGGGCAGGGGCGGCCCTCGGTCGTGCCCTGGCTGCTCGCCGCGCTGTCGGTGGGCAGCACGGTGGGCGGTCTCGTCAACGGGGCGGTGCGCTGGGGCGGTTCGGCCCGCGGCCGGCTCGCCCCGCTCGCGGCGGGGCTCGCGGGCGCACTCGCCCTCGCCGGGTTCGTACCGGATCCCTACCTCATGGCGGTGGCGCTCGCACTCGCCGGCCTGTTCGTGGCCCCCGCGCTCACCACGGCCTACCTGTACGCCGACGAACTGGCCACGCCCGGCACCCGTACCCGAGCCGGGGCCTGGGTCAACACCGCGGTGAACGCCGGGAGTTCGGGATCGTCGGCGGCCGTCGGCCTGGTGCTCGGGCAGCTGCCGCTCGCGCTCTGCTTCGTGCTGGCCGGGGTCCCCGCCCTCGGTTCCGCGCTGGCGGTCAGAGCTTCCCGCGGTGCCCGCGCAGGTGTTCCGCGACCGGAGTCAGTGACCCGCGTAGATCCGCGAGAGCCTCGCTCGACAGCAGGTCGATGAAGTGGCGGCGTACGGAGGCCACATGGTGGGGGGCGACCTTCTCCATGGTCTCCGTGCCGTGCTCAGTGAGGACGGCGAAGAGTCCGCGCCGGTCCGACTCGCAGTTCTCGCGCCGGACCAGGCCCGCGTTCTCCATGCGGGTGATCTGGTGCGAGAGCCGGCTCTTGGACTGCAGGGTGGCGGCCGCGAGGTCGCTCATCCGCATCCGCTTGTCGGTCGACTCCGAGAGGTTCACCAGGATCTCGTAGTCGTTGTTGGTCAGGCCGAACGGCTGCAGATCCTTCTCCATCTGGGACATCAGCATCCTGTTGACGTCCAGGTAGGTGCGCCAGGCGCACTGCTCGTTGTCGCTCAGCCAGTTCGTGGCCGTCTCGGTCTCCATATGTGGATTCTACCTAAGAAGTTGAATTCTGAACCAAGTGTCAGGTGTGACGCCTGGCACGCGAGGCGGTCGCGCCACTTCGTGCGGGCCCCGGCCGGGCCCGCACGGGCTCAGACGTTCGACGTCACACTCCGCAGACTACCGCTCACAGGCCGAAGCGACGCTGCAGGTCCCCGAGCTGGCCGGGAAGGCGCGGTACCGCGCCCGCCTGACCTGGCCCGAACTGACCGCCGCCCGGCACTCCGGGCTCGGCGTCCACCTGCCCGGTCGACTGCTCCGGCATCAGTACCTCGGTGGACTGGAGCAGCACCGTGCCCGCCCCCACGAACTCGAACTGATGCTCCTCGCCGGAGGTTCCCCCGAGCCCGGTAAGTGACCGGATTCCGCCCAGCAGGCCGGTCATGTAGCCGTAGTCGTAATGGTGGCAGGGGGAGGGGCAGTCTGCCCAGCCGACGAGCGCCTGCGGATCCACCCTGATGGGAGGCTCCATGAAGACGACGGGGCCGTTGGAGGCGGCCACGAACTTCCCGGTGCCGATCAGCGTCAGGAAACCCGGCACGATCGACTGCTTCAGCGCGAGGGACGGCTGGTAGGCAAGGAGGTTGCCGGACCGGATCGTCAGATTGCCGTCGTCCAGGTCGTAACTGTTCACGTCGAAGGCGCGGTCCGCGAGCAGCATCTTGCCGCTGCCGTCCGCCACCACCCAGTCGCTGGCGTGCAGCGGCGAGTGGAAGCTCGTACGCAGCAGCCGGTCGAGCCGGCCGTGGCCGATGCCGTTGAACTCGATGCGCCCGTAGTAGGCGATCATCTTGCCCTTCTGCAGGAACCACTGGCTCGATGTGAGCTCCACGCAGAAGGTGTACTTGTTGACGTTGTCGTCGGTCGGCAGCGAGTACGGATCGAAGATCACGGGCGCGCTCACAGCTTCTCCTCCGAGGCCTGCACGTACACTGCGCCGCTGCCGGAAAGCTCCAGCTGGAAGGCCTCGCCGGAGCCGCGGCCGACCATGTCGCGCCAACCCAGCGCGGCGGAGAGCTTGTTGCGTACGTCGCCGTGGTGGGCGACGTAGGCCTGCGGGTCGACGTGGACCGGGCGCTGCGGGGTGATCGGAAGCTCGATTACTCCGCCGTGCGCCATCACCGCAACTGCCCCGTGTCCCTTGAGAGTTGTGGTGAACAGGCCCTGGCCGCTCACCTGGCCGCGCACCATGCCCATGACCCCGCCCTGCGAGCCCATGAACATCGTGCCCTGCTGGAGGGTGCCGTCGAAGGCGAGCAGGCGGTCGGCCTCGACGTACAGGGTGTCGCCCTGGAGGTTGATGACCTGGATGTGGTGGCCGCCGTGGCCGAACATCACGGTGCCACTTCCCTCGACCGACATCAGCGGGGTCGCCTCGTTGGCGACCCGGCGGCCGATCATCGACATCAGGCCGCCCTGGCCGCCCTGGAGGTTGGGTGTGAAGGTCACGTCGCCCTTGTACGCCAGCATCGCGCCGCGCTGGCTGAACATCTTCTGGCCGGGGCTCAGCGTCGCCTCGACCATCTTGGAGTTGATCTCGCGGAAGGGCATCAGATGTCCCCTCCGATCGTGTTGCGCTCGCTCGGCTGCACGTACACCAGGCCCTCGCCCTCGAACCGGATCTGGAAGGCCTCGCCGGAGCCCTCGCCGAGGAAGGTGCGGAAGGTCACCCCGGACTGGAAGTGCTGCTGGAGGTTGCCCTGGTGCGCGATGTACGCCCCGGGGTCCACCGACAGCGGGTACTTGGCGGTGACCCGGAGCACCACGGCCGGGCCGTCCGACATGATCGCGGCCTGGCCGTGGCCCTCGATCGTCGTGGTGAACAGGCCGTTGCCCTGGCTGGCGCCGCGCAGGCCGGTGAACGTGGTGCCGGTGCGCAGCCCGGCGTCGGTGGCGAGCAGATTGCTGGCCTCGACGAAGAGCTTGTCCCCGTTGAGGTTCACGAGGTTGATCTCGCTCGCGCGGTCGGCGAAGTAGCACGTGCCGTGCCCCTTCACCTCCATCACGGTCATCTGCTCGCCGGTCAGCCGGCGGGTCACCATGCCGCGCAGGCCCTCACCGCCGCCGGACATCTTCTTGAACGCCATCTGGCCCTCGTAGGCGACCATCGAGCCGTTCTTCGCTTTGACGGCGTCGCCGGTCATGTCTACGGCGAGCACTTTGCTGCCCTGGAGTCGGAACATTGCCACGGGCAGACGTTAGCCGCCGGGGCCCCCGCCCCAACAGGGGCACGTGTGCGATGTCAGAATGGGGATCGTTTGTGCATCCGTTCACAAACGATCACAGCCGCCCGCTCCCTCCCAGCGAAGGTGCCCCACACGTGGACATCAAGACAGCCTCCGCCCTGCACCGACTCCGTCTCATCTCGCTCCCCGAGGCCATCTCGTTCCCGATCCTGCTGGTCTGCTCGGTGCTCAAGCGCACCACCTCGTTCGACGGGGTGATGGTGATGGGCATGGTCCACGGCATCCTGTTCACGCTGTACGTGATCTTCTGGCTGGACGCCTGGAACCGTACGAAGTGGACGAAGAAGACCGCCGCCGGGTACTTCGTGCTCGCCGTGCTGCCCTTCGGCGGCTTCTTCGCCGAGCGCAAGATCCGGCGCGAGCTGGACGACGCGGTGATCGCCACCCGGGCCCGCAAGGAAGGGGTGGTGAACGCGTGATCGTCGCCTTCTCGGTCAGCCCGCTCGGCGTCGGTGAGGACGTGGGGGAGTACGTCGCCGACGCGGTGCGCGTCGTCCGCGAGTCGGGGCTGCCCAACCGCACGGACGCCATGTTCACGTCCATCGAGGGCGAGTGGGACGAGGTGATGGACGTCGTGAAGCGCGCCGTCGCCGCCGTCGAGGCCCGCTCGAACCGGGTCTCGCTCGTCCTCAAGGCGGACATCCGCCCCGGCGTCACCGACGGCCTCACGTCCAAGGTCGAAACGGTGGAGCGCCACCTGTCCGCGTAACGCGCCTTCGTCACAGAGCCCCCGGCCGCTGCGGCCGGGGGCTCCGTGCGTTCCCGTGAAGAGGGGCAGTCGGCCTTCCCGGCGCGGGAAGCCGTCCACTTTAGAACCGCTCACTCGGAGTACTCCAGTCGACACGCCGGGAAATCTCCACTTTTGTGGGGATATCGACTCTGTTCGAAACCCCTGCTCGACGATCAGCTGGAGGGCACCGTGCGCCCGGAGGGCTACGACTACGACACCCACAGCCGGCTGGCCGGACCGCTCACGGAGCCGCGCGGCTCGGCCTACCGGGTGCAGTACCGGAGCCTGCTCTCCCAGGAGCCGCACCGCATACGCGCCGTCCTCCTGATGACGCTCGCGCCGATACTCACCGGCCTGCTGCTCGTCTATCTCGTCTGGCCCACCCACTGGGTCGAGCGCGAGGGCGGCGACCGCTGGCTGGTGGACCTCGACATCGCGATGCTGATCTCGATCGGCCTGATCGAGCTGTTCATGGTCGCCAACGTCGCCTCGATCGCCCACGCCACGATGGTCGCCCGCGACCCCGTCCCGGTCACCCCCGAGGACGGCACCCGGGTCGCCTTCCTCACCACGTACGTGCCGGGCACGGAACCCATAGCCATGGTGCGGAACACCCTGGAGGCCGCCGTCCGGCTCACCCACACCGGGCCGCTGGACGTCTGGCTCCTGGACGAGGGCGACGACGAGCAGGCCAGGGCGCTCTGCGCGGAGCTGGGCGTACGCCACTTCACCCGCAAGGGCGTCCCCGAGTGGAACCGCGGGAAGGGCGCCCACAAGGCCCGTACCAAGCACGGCAATTACAACGCCTGGATCGCGATGCACGGCGGCGGCTACGACTTCTTCGCCTCCGTCGACACCGACCACGCCCCGCTCCCCAACTTCCTTGAGCGGATGATGGGTTACTTCCGCGACCCCGACGTCGCCTTCGTCGTCGGCCCGCAGGTGTACGGGAACTACACCTCGCCGGTCACCAAGGCCGCGGAGTCCCAGCAGTTCCTCTTCCACGCGCTGATCCAGCGGGCCGGCAACCGCTACCGGGCGCCCATGTTCGTCGGCACCAACAACATCGTGCGGATCGCGGCGCTGCGGCAGATCGGCGGCCTGTACGACTCGATCACCGAGGACATGGCCACCGGCTTCGAGCTGCACCGGCACAAGAACCCGCGGACCGGCCACCACTGGCGCTCGGTGTACACCCCGGACGTGCTGGCCGTCGGCGAGGGCCCGGCGTCCTGGACCGACTTCTTCACCCAGCAGCTGCGCTGGTCGCGCGGCACCTACGAGACGCTGTTCAAGCAGTACTGGAAGGCGCCCTTCAGCATGCCGCCCGGCCGGCTGCTCTCGTACACCCTGATGCTCGTCTACTACCCGATGACGGCCGTCAACTGGCTGCTCGGCATGGTCAGTTGCGTGCTCTTCCTCTGGTTCGGCGCGTCCGGCACCCAGGTCACCGCCTCGGTCTGGCTGATGCTCTACAGCGACGCGGCGGCCCTGCAGATCGGCCTGTACCTGTGGAACCGGCGGCACAACGTCTCGCCCCACGAACCCGAGGGCTCGGGCGGGCTCGCCGGGATGGGCATGTCGGCGCTCTCGGCGCCCATCTACCTCAAGTCGCTCGGCTCGGCCGTGGTGCGCACCCGCGGCCGCTTCATCGTCACCCCCAAGGGCGGCGAGGCCAGCCCCGACCGGCTGTGGACCTTCCGCATCCACCTGTTCTGGGCGGCCGTCCTGACCGTCTCGCTGATCGCCTCCGTCCGCTACCACCACACCCACGCCGCCATGCGCACCTGGGCCGTGCTCGCCCTGTGCATCGCGCTCGCCCCGGCGGCGATCTGGGCCTGGACCTCGGTCCGGGCCCGCGGCGCGGCCCGCGGCGCCGCCCAGAGCGCCACGACGAAGCCCGCGAGCGAGGCGGAGCCCGCCGTCGCCACGACGACCGGAGGGAACTGAGCCATGGCCTACCAGCCTTCGAAGCGGACGAAGAAGACCCTGCTCGGCGGCGGCGCCGTCGTGGTCCTGGCGGGCCTGAACGCTCCCGCCGCGCTCTCCTTCGCCACCGAGCAGTACCACGCGTACGAGATCGCCCAGCCCGAGTACATGGCGAAGTACGGCGCCTGGCACGGCGTCGACATCCCGAAGGAGTACCGGACCAACGCGATCCACGCGGCGCTGCTGCACACCGGCAAGGTGCTGATCATCGCGGGCTCCGGCAACAAGCAGGACCACTTCGACGCGGGCACCTTCGACACCGTGCTGTGGGACCCGAGGGACAACTCCTTCAAGAAGGTCCCCACCCCCGAGGACTTCTTCTGCGGCGGTCACGCCCAACTACCCGACGGCAAGCTCCTGGTGGCCGGCGGCACCGCCCGCTACGAGGTCCTCGACGACGCGGTGAAGCGGGCCGGCGGCGGCATGCGGGTCAAGAACGAGAACCCGGAGAAGGCCGTCACCATCAAGAAGGGCACCAAGTTCCGCTCCGCTTCGGGCGTGGAGTACGTGTCCAGGTTCGACGTCACGGTGCCGCGCGCCAAGCGCGAGTTCGAGGTCTCGTACTACGCGACCGGCCAGATGAAGCCCTGGAACACGAAGGTCACCGCCGCCGAGGCGCGGGTCTTCGTGGAGGCCGCCGCCGAGGGCCCCCGCTCGGTCGCCACCGACCAGGCCCAGTACGAGATCGAGGGCCTCACGGGCGCCGACGCCGACAACGTGTACGGGCTCGCCGAGAAACTCACCCTGGACAAGCAGGACTTCCAGGGCATCAGGGCGGCGTACGAATTCGACCCGAAGGCCGAGAAGTACATCCCGGTCGACCCGATGAAGGAGGCCCGCTGGTACCCGACGCTCACCACGCTCCAGGACGGCCGGGTCCTCGCGGTCTCCGGACTCGACGACGTGGGCGCCATCCTCGCGGGCGACAACGAGATCTACGACCCGAAGACGAAGAAGTGGTCCAAGGGCCCCTTCCGCTACTTCCCGACCTACCCCTCGCTGTTCCTGACCAGGAGCGGCAAGCTCTTCTACTCGGGTGCGAACGCCGGGTACGGGCCCGCCGACAAGGGCCGCGAGCCGGGGCTGTGGGACGTGGAGAAGAACACCTTCACCAAGATCGGCGGCCTGAACGCCACCGACCAGCTGGAGACGGCCAGTTCACTCCTGCTGCCCCCCGCCCAGGACCAGCGGTTCATGCTGCTCGGCGGCGGCGGGGTCGGCGAGTCCGCGAAGTCCACGCCGCGCACCGCCGTGGTGGACCTGAAGCAGGACAGCCCCGCATTCAAGACGGGACCCGAACTCCCGCAGGGCACGCGGTACTTGAACAGCGTGATCATGCCGGACGACTCGGTCTTCACCAGCGGCGGCTCCGAGGACTACCGGGGCCGGGGCGCCTCGAACATCCTGAAGGCCCAGTTCTACGACCCCAAGGCGAACGCCTTCCGCGAGGCGGCGGACCCCACCGTCGGCCGCAACTACCACTCCGAGGCTCTGCTGCTGCCCGACGGCCGGGTCGCCACCTTCGGCTCCGACTCGCTCTTCGGCGACAAGGACAACACCAAGCTCGGCAAGTTCGAGCAGCGCATGGAGGTCTACACCCCGCCGTACCTCTACCGCGACAAGAACAAGCGCCCGGCGCTCGGCGACGGCCCCGAGGCGGCCGCGGGCGACGGCCGGGCCACGTTCACGTCGGACCACCCCGAACGCATCGTGAAGGCCCGCCTGATGCGGCCGAGCGCGGTGACCCACACCACGGACGTGGAACAGCGCTCGATCGAGCTGGGCCTGACGAAGGACCAGAACTCGGTCACGATCACCGTCCCGAAGGACCGCGCCCTGGTCCCGCCGGGCTGGTACATGCTGTTCGTGACGGACCAGGAGGGCACGCCGTCCGAGGCGAAATGGCTCCGTATCGACTGAGCGGAGTCAAGTCCCTTGGGGGGTCCCCCGGGCGTAGTCCTTGTTGGAGTTCGAGGATCGGGGGTCCGGAGGCAGCGCCCTCGGGTCCTCGGCGTCAACCCCGCGCACGCCTCGCGAGGCCCAGCGCGTAGTCCGGCCACCACGTCCCCGCGGACGGGCCCCCTCGACAGGGCCCGTCGGAATCCCCGGGCCGCTTGATCCAGAGGAGCGCGTCGATGAGCGGATCCCCGGTCCTCACCGACGGCGGCGTGCCGAGCGACCGCCCCGGAGGGTTGCACCAGGACTGGTCGCGGTCGTGCAGCAACGGCCCTTCTCCGTTGCGGCTGGTGTCCATGACGAAGTGCTTGCCGTCGAGCTCCCGCGACACCCGCACCCCGTACGCCCGTACCGTCGCGTCGGTCTGGAAGTTGGAGACGTTCAGCGCGAAGCCGTCCGCCTTGTCGATGCCGGCCCGCCTGAGCGGCTCGACCAGGCTGTGCGGGTCCGGGATCCAGGCGGGGTTGCCCGCGTCGAGGTAGACCTTGGTGTTCGGCAGCTCCTTGAGGTGCTGGACCGCCTCGTTCAGGAGCTGGTAGCGCTCGGCGTGGTGGTCGGGCGTCGTACACCCGTCGACAATGTGGGCCACCGCGTCCGGCTCCAGGACGACGACGGCCGGCGCGTCGCCGATCGCCTCCGCGAACATCCCGTACCAACTGCGGTAGCCCTCGACGCCCTTCGCCCCGCCCGCCGAGTAGTTGCCGCAGTCGCGGTGCGGAATGTTGTACGCCACGAACAGCGCGGTCCGCTTCTCCTTGGCGGCACCGGCGATGGCCTTGCGGATGTCGGGCTGCGGGTCCTTGTCGGACGGCCAGGAGGCGACCGGCCGCTCGGCGATCCGGCGCAGCACCTGGGCGTCGGCCTTGCGGCCCTGGCCCTCCCAGATCTTGATCTGCCGGGCGGCGTCGCTCTCCGGGTCGACCCAGAACGGCGATCCGAGCGCCGCCGCAGGGGCGGCCTCGACCCGGGGGTGGCCCTGGATCACGGCGGCCTCGCCGGGCGCGGCGCCGGAGGAGCAGCCGGCGACGGCGGTGAGCAGGGCGGCGGCGAGGAGGGTGCGGTACCGGGACATCCAGCTCCCCTGGGTGACGACGATCTCTACGGATCTGGACGGGTATCTGCGGGTATCCACGAGACCGGCCAATCGTGACATAACGGTCACTCTGCGTGGGGGAGCGCCATGCCGGGCGGCGCGCGCGGTGGCGGTGCCGCGGACGCCGGGGGACCGAACTGCGAGACGGGGCTGACCGGCATGTGACCAGTGGGTAAGGTCGACGCGTGCCCAAGCCGCTCAGCCTCCCCTTCGATCCCATCGCCCGAGCCGACGAACTCTGGCAGCAGCGCTGGGGTCCCGTGCCCTCGATGGGGGCGATCACCTCGATCATGCGGGCGCAGCAGATCCTGCTCGCCGAGGTCGACGCGGTGGTGAAGCCGTACGGGCTGACCTTCGCGCGGTACGAGGCGCTGGTCCTGCTCACCTTCTCCAAGGCGGGCGAGCTGCCGATGTCCAAGATCGGCGAGCGGCTGATGGTCCACCCGACGTCGGTCACGAACACGGTGGACCGCCTCGTCAGGTCGGGCCTCGTGGACAAGCGCCCCAACCCGAACGACGGCCGCGGCACACTGGCGTCCATCACGGACAAGGGCCGCGAGGTGGTGGAGGACGCGACGCGCGACCTCATGGCGATGGACTTCGGGCTCGGGGTGTACGACGCGGAGGAGTGCGGCGAGATCTTCGCGATGCTGCGGCCCTTGCGGGTGGCGGCGAACGACTTCGAGGGCTAGCCGCCCCCCAGGGTCCGGGGGCGGCCAGCCCCCCGCCCAGGGGTCCGGGGGCGGAGCCCCCGAAGGGGGTGCAGGGGGCGGAGCCCCCGCGGGGGTCTGGGGGCGAAGCCCCCCCGAAAACAACCTTTCCCACCCCACCCCCGGAGGCCCGCGGTGGAGCCGCTGAGTGTCACAGCGGGAAGGGGCGGGGCGGGGGAGAAGCCCGCCGCAGGCGCTACCCGCGCGAAGATCGCCCCATGCGTCCCGTTACGCTCGACCGCATGAAAAAGAGCGTGCTGACCCGCTACCGCGTGATGGCCTACGTCACCGGCGTGCTGCTGGTCCTGCTGACCCTGGGCGTGATCGCCAAGTACATCCTCGACATGAACGGCGCCGCCGACTTCACGAAGATCGTGGGCATCGCGCACGGCTGGCTGTACGTGATCTACCTCGTCTTCGCCTTCGACCTGGGCTCCAAGGCGAAGTGGCCGGTCGGCAAGCAGCTGTGGGTGCTGATCGCCGGCACCATCCCCACCGCCGCCTTCTTCGTCGAGCGCAAGGTCTCCAAGGAGCTGGAGGCCAGGGTCGCGGACGAGGTCCCGGCCGGCGCCAGCGCCTAGCCGCCGGCCAGGGTCTGTGGCCGACCCCACCGCCGCGCGAGCGATGCGCGGCGGTTACCCATCGACATTTACTAGGACGTCCAAGTAAATTTGATTCCATGGACGCTGACGCGATCGAGGAAGGCCGCCGCCGCTGGCAGGCCCGTTACGACAAGGCCCGCAAGCGCGACGCGGACTTCACCACGCTCTCCGGGGACCCCGTCGACCCCGCGTACGGGCCCCGGCCCGGCGATACGTACGACGGGTTCGAGCGGATCGGCTGGCCCGGGGAGTACCCCTTCACCCGGGGCCTCTACCCGACCGGCTACCGGGGGCGCACGTGGACGATCCGGCAGTTCGCCGGGTTCGGCAATGCCGAGCAGACCAACGAGCGCTACAAGATGATCCTGGCGGCCGGCGGTGGCGGGCTCTCCGTCGCCTTCGACATGCCCACCCTCATGGGTCGCGACTCCGACGATCCCCGCTCGCTCGGCGAGGTCGGCCACTGCGGCGTCGCCATCGACTCGGCGGCCGACATGGAGGTCCTCTTCCAGGGCATCCCGCTCGGTGACGTCACCACCTCGATGACGATCAGCGGGCCCGCCGTGCCCGTCTTCTGCATGTACCTGGTGGCCGCCGAGCGCCAGGGCGTCGACCCCGGCATCCTCAACGGCACGCTCCAGACGGACATCTTCAAGGAGTACATCGCGCAGAAGGAGTGGCTCTTCCAGCCCGAGCCGCATCTGCGCCTCATCGGCGACCTGATGGAGCACTGCGCCGAGGGCATCCCCGCGTACAAGCCGCTCTCGGTCTCCGGCTACCACATCCGCGAGGCGGGGGCGACGGCCGCGCAGGAGCTGGCGTACACGCTGGCCGACGGCTTCGGCTACGTGGAGCTCGGCCTGAGCCGCGGCCTGGACGTGGACGTGTTCGCGCCCGGGCTCTCCTTCTTCTTCGACGCGCACGTCGACTTCTTCGAGGAGATCGCCAAGTTCCGTGCGGCGCGCCGTATTTGGGCCCGCTGGATGAAGGAGGTGTACGGGGCGCAGTCCGACAAGGCGCAGTGGCTGCGCTTCCACACCCAGACCGCCGGGGTCTCGCTGACCGCGCAGCAGCCGTACAACAACGTGGTGCGGACCGCGGTCGAGGCTCTTGCCGCCGTTCTCGGCGGGACCAACTCGCTGCACACCAACGCCCTGGACGAGACGCTCGCGCTCCCGTCCGAGCAGGCCGCCGAGATCGCGCTGCGTACTCAGCAGGTCCTGATGGAGGAGACCGGCGTCGCGAACGTGGCCGACCCGCTCGGCGGCTCCTGGTACATCGAGCAGCTCACCGACCGCATCGAGGCCGACGCCGAGAAGATCTTCGACCGGATAAAGGAGCGGGGGACGAGGGCGCATCCGGACGGGCAGCATCCGATCGGGCCGATCACCTCCGGCATCCTGCGCGGCATCGAGGACGGCTGGTTCACCGGCGATATCGCCGAGTCGGCCTTCCGCTACCAGCAGTCCCTGGAGAAGGGCGACAAGCGGGTCGTCGGCGTCAACTGCCACCACGGCTCGGTCACCGGCGACCTGGAGATCCTGCGGGTCAGCCACGAAGTGGAGCGCGAGCAGGTGCGCGCCCTCGCCGACCGCAAGGCGCGCCGCGACGACGCGGCGGTGCGCGCCGCCCTGGACGCGATGCTGGCCGCCGCCCGCGACGGCTCCAACATGATCGCGCCCATGCTGGACGCGGTCCGCGCCGAGGCCACGCTGGGCGAGATCTGCGGGGTGCTGCGCGACGAGTGGGGCACGTACACGGAGCCGCCCGGTTTCTGAGCCCGGCTGCAACACTCTGCGGCTCCACCGCGTGGCTCCGCTGGTCGCGCAGTTCCCCGCGCGCCTAGCAGCGTCACCCTTGGCAGGGGTGCCCATGCAGGCATACCCAGTCGTCAGCGGGGTGAGCCGGACCCGGTCGGCAGGGTCAGGCGGAACAGGGCGCCGCCGGTCGCGGCGCGTTCTGCGGTCAGCTCTGCCCCGTGTGCGCGGGCGATCTGGCGGGCCATCGCGAGGCCCAGGCCCGAGCCGGGCAGGGCGCGGGCCTGCTCGGCGCGGTAGAAGCGGTCGAAGACATGGGGCAGGTCGGCCTCCGAGATGCCGGGCCCGTGGTCGCGTACCGTCAACTCGCCTGAGAACAGGGCGACTTCGACCGGGGCGCCGGGCGGGCTGAACTTGGCCGCGTTGTCCAGGAGGTTGGAGATGAGCCGGGCCAGGCGCGCCGGGACGCCGGGCAGGGTCGCCGACGCGTCGGTCAGGTCCAGCTGGAACGGGGTCGCGGGCCAGTGCGCCCGGGCCGTGTCCACGGTGTGCGCGAGCAGTGGGGCGAGCCGGACCTCCTCCAGGAGCGGGGTCGGCTCCTCGTCCCTGGCCAGGTCGATCAGATCGTTGACCATCACGGACACTTCCCTGATCTGGCGGCCGAGCGCGGTGGCCGCCCGGTTCCGCTGGGCTTCCGTCAACCGGTCGGCGCGGGCGAGCAGTTCGGCGTTGGTCCGTAGCGCGGTGAGCGGGGTGCGCAGCTCGTGGGAGGCGTCGGCGACCAGCCGGCGCTGGGCCGTCACGGACTGCTCCAGCTCGCCCAGCATGGTGTTGAAGGACGCCGCGAGCCGCGTCACCTCGTCCTCCTTGTCGGCCGGGCCGGGCGGCAGCTCGATGCGGTGGCTCGGGTCGCGGGTGGCCGCGATGTGCTCGGCCGTCGCGGTGAGCCGGGCCACCGGGGCGAGCCCCGTCCGCGACACCCAGTAGCCAAGCCCGGCGGCGAGCAGCACCCCGGCCGCGCCCACCCCGCTCAGCAGCCAGGCCGCCTGGCCCACCCCCTTGCGTACGGCGTCCGAACGCAGCGCCACCTGGAGCGACTTGCCGCCGCCCGGGAAGGTGGTGGTCAGCATCCGCGCGGGCTCGCCGTCGGGCAGCGTGATGTTGGTGAAGTACGGAATGCGGGCGCCGGAGGCGACCTCGCGCACGGGCGGGCGCACGGGCAGGAGGTACGCCTTCGCCGGGTCCTTCGCCGGGTCGGCGGGGACGACCTGCGAACAGGCCGGGGCGGACAGATAGCGGCACTCCCCGGCGAGCACGCCGGGCGCCGCGCCCCGGTTCTGCTGGATGGCCAGGGTCGCGGACTGGGTCAGGTTCAGGTCGAGCTGGTGGTAGAGCTCGTACCGGATCACGAAGAACGCTGCCGTGCACACGCCGACCGCGACCAGCGCGACCGCGGCGGACGCGGCCACCGTGAGCCGGGTGCGCAGCGGGCGGTGGCGGCGCCAGCGGGCACCGAGCCGGCGCCGGGCGCTCACGCGGCGTCCAGGCGGTAGCCGACGCCGTGCACCGTGTGGACCAGGCGCCCCTCGCCCGCCGCCTCCAGCTTGCGCCGCAGGTAACCCACGTACACGGCAAGGGAGTTGGAGTCGGGCCCGAAGTCGCGGCCCCAGACCAGCTCGTGGATCAACTCCCGGGGCAGCACCTGCCCCGGGTTGCGCATCAGCAGTTCAAGCAGGGCGAACTCGGTGCGGGTGAAGTCGATCGGGCGCTCGCCGCGGCGGGCGGTGTGCGCGACCGGGTCCAGGACCAGATCGGCGTACCGCAGCTCCTGCGGCTCGGCGGGGTCGGGAGCCGCCCGGCGCAGCAACGCCCGTACGCGTGCGATGAGTTCGTCCAGGGCGAAGGGCTTGACCAGATAGTCGTCCGCACCCGCCTCCAGGCCGTCCACCCGCTCGCTCACCGAATCGAGCGCGGTCAGCACGAGCACCGGGGTGCGGTCGCCCATCGCCCGCAGCTGGCGGCACACCCCCAGGCCGTCGAGGACCGGCATCATCACATCCAGGACGATCGCGTCCGGCCGCCAGGCGGCCACCTCGGAGAGCGCCGCGAGCCCGTCGGGGGCGCCCCTGACCTCGTACCCCTCCACCGCGAGGCCGTCCTCGACGGCCGCCCGTACCTCCGGCTCGTCGTCGACGACGAGAATTCTGACCGCGCGCGTGGTGCTCATGGGCAAAGCCTGCCAAACGCGGCTCTTAGAACCCTCTTAGGGCGCCCCGTGAACCTCATGTCCCATGCGCACACCATTGTCAGTAGTGATCGGGGCGGGCGGTACCGGCGGGCACATCTACCCCGGGCTCGCGCTCGCCGAGGCGCTGCGCCGGGCCGTCCCCGACGCGGTGGTCTCCTTCGTCGGTACGACCCGGGGCCTGGAGGGCGAGCTGATACCCGGCGCCGGGTACCGGCTGCACACCGTCGACATGATCCCCTTCGACCCTTCGCTCGGCGCCAGACGGTATCTGCTGCCCGCAGCGCTGCTGAAGTCGGGCGCGCAGTGCCGGGCCATCCTGAAGGCGCAGCGCGCCCAGGTCGCGGTCGGCATGGGCGGCTATCCGAGCGCGCCCGTCATCGTGGGCGCCAAAATGGCCGGGCTGCCCAGCCTCATCCACGAGTCCAACGCCGTACCGGGCCGCGCCAACCAGTTCGCGGCCCGGCTCACCCCGCACATCGCGGTCGCCTTCGACCGCAGCCGCGCCCATCTGTCGGGCGGCGCCGACGCCCTCACCACCGGCATGCCCATCGCGGCCTCGCTCGCCGCGCTCGACCGGCCGACGATGCGCGCCGAGGCCCGGCGAGCGCTCGGCGTGCCGCCCGGGGCGCGCCTCGTCCTCGTCAACGGCGGCAGCCTGGGCGCGGCCCGGCTCACCGCGGCGGCGATCGGCCTCGCCGGACGGTGGCGGGACCGGCCCGACGTACACCTCCTCATCAAGACCGGACCGGCCCAACTGGCCGACACCGAGCGGCAGTTGACCGGCCTGCCGGGTGCGCGGGCGGTGCCCTACCTCGACCGGATGGACCTGGCGTACGCCGCCGCCGACCTGGTCGTGTGCCGGGCCGGCTCGGCGACCGTCGCCGAACTCGCCGCGACCGGAGTGCCCGCCGTCCTCGTGCCCTATCCGCACGCGCCCGGCGACCACCAGACCCACAACGCGCGGGTCCTGTCCGACGCGGGCGCCGGACTGCTCGTACCGGACGCCGAGACCACCGCGTTCCGGCTCGCCGCCCTCATCGAACCGCTGCTCGCCGACCCGGCCCGGCTCGCCGCGATGAGCGGCGCCGCCGACCCCGGCAACCACGCCTGGGCCGCGGACCTGCTGGCCGCCAGGGTCCTCGAACTCGCCTCCTACCCGACCTCGTACACCAGGGAGTACCACGCCGCATGACCACCTCCGTATGGAAGAACCGGACCGTCCTCGTCACCGGAGCCGAGGGCTTCATCGGGTCGACGCTGGTCGACCAGCTCGTCGAACTCGGCGCGAACGTCAGGGCGTTCGTGCACTACAAGCCGTACGCGGAGAAGGGCCACCTGGCCCGCCTCATCGGGCACCCGGCCGTCGAGATGATCGCCGGGGACGTGCGCGACGCGGGCCGGGTCTCGGACGCGGTGGCCGGCTGCGACACCGTGTTCCACCTCGCGGCCCTGATCGGCATCCCGTACAGCTACGACTCGCCGGGCGCCTACGTCCAGACGAACGTGGTCGGCACGGAGAACGTGGCGGAGGCCTGCCGCCGCCACTCGGTCCGCCGCCTCGTCCACACCTCCACCAGCGAGGTGTACGGCACCGCCCTGACCGCCCCGATTAGCGAGGACCACCCGCTCCAGCCGCAGTCGCCGTACTCCGCCTCGAAGATCGGCGCCGACATGATGGCGCTCTCGCACTGGCACGCCTTCGAGCTCCCGGTGACGGTCGTACGCCCCTTCAACACCTACGGCCCCCGGCAGTCCGCGCGCGCCGTGATCCCGACGATCCTGGCCCAACTGCACGCGGGCGTACGGGAGATCAAGCTGGGCTCGCTCACCCCTACGCGTGATTTCACGTACGTCGCCGACACCGCGCGGGGCTTCCTCGCGGTGGCCGAGTGCGACCGGGCGCTGGGGCAGGTGGTCAATCTGGGCACCGGGCGCGAGATCGCGATCGGGGAGCTCGCCGAGGCGCTCATCGCGGCGTCGGGCCGCAAGGCCTCGGTCGTGGTCGACCCGGCCCGGCTTCGCCCCTCGGGCAGCGAGGTGGAGCGGCTGCTTTCCGACAACGCGCGGGCGCGCGAGTGGGCCGGCTGGGAGCCGGAAGTCTCTCTGGAAGAAGGCCTGAAACTGACATCGCGGTGGGTCGAGGAGAACCTGGCGCTGTTCGCGCCGACCCGCTACCAGGTCTGACCGCCCTCCCGCTCGGGCCTCAGGCCGTCGCGGCCAGGCCCGAGCAGATGAGGAGCGTGAAGTCGCGGGCCCACTCCGCGTCCACGGGCTCGGCGCTGACCAGCGCCCGGTGCACCACAGCCCCCGCCACCACGTCGAAGATGAGGTCGGCGTGGCGGGCGGACAGTTCGGGGTCGGCCTCGTAGGGGAGTTCACCACGGACCTGGGCGCGTTCGCGGCCGATCAGAACCAGCCGCTTCTGCCGGTCGACGATGGCCGATCTGATCCGGCCGCGCAGCGCGTCGTCCCGGGTGGACTCCGCCACCACCGCCATGAGCGCGGTCTTCGCCTCGGGGCGCTCCAGGAGCGCCGCGAACTGGAGGACGACGCCCTCCACATCGGCCACCAGGCTGCCCAGGTCCGGGAGTTCG
The DNA here is from genome assembly GCF_044458185.1 of Streptomyces sp. NPDC050485. Lineage (NCBI taxonomy): Bacteria > Bacillati > Actinomycetota > Actinomycetes > Kitasatosporales > Streptomycetaceae > Streptomyces > Streptomyces sp. NPDC050485. The sequence continues at coordinate 75,920 of NZ_JBITHR010000013.1, forward strand.
AGCTCGTCGAAGAGGACCGCGACCGCGTCCACGACGAGCTCGTTCTTGCCTGCCCAGCGCCGGTAGAGCGTCGTCTTGGCGACCCCGGCCCGGGTCGCCACGTCCCCCATCGTCAGCTTCGACCAGCCGAGGTCCACCAGCGCCTCCCGGGTCGCCAGCAGGATCGCGGCGTCGGCGTCGGCGCTGCGGGGCCGGCCCGTACGACTCGTACAGGTCGGTCGCCCGTCACTGGTTGAAGAAGGCATGACGGCGACCATACCGGCCGGTAGCAATCGCGCCAGGGGGCCCGTCGTGTGGGCGAGATCACCGTGTGCGCGGGGGTCGCAGCAGTTACGCTACGACTCGTAGCGAAAGCCTTGAGCGGCCTTCCGCGACAACCACATGTCACAGGCGCCGGGGTGGGGACCCGGGTGCCGCAAGGAATGAAGATCCGCGGCCTGTCGATGTCTCGCAATCCGGCGGGAGGCATCGGGCGGGCCCGGATCCTGCCACCGGATCACCACAGCCGTGCGCGGAAGGGGGAGGATGTACGCATGCAGCCTAGGAACATGTCCATGAGCGGCGTCGTCGACCTTGCCGCGGTGAAGGCGGCCGGCGAGGCCAAGGCCAAGGCGGAGCAGGCGCGAGCCGAAGCCGCCCGGCACGGGGGAACCCCGGCCGTCGCGCCGTCAGCCCTCGTCTTCGACGCCGACGAGGCCACCTTCGAGCGCGACATCCTGCAGCGCTCCACCGAGGTGCCGGTCGTCATCGACTTCTGGGCCGAGTGGTGCGAGCCCTGCAAGCAGCTCGGCCCGCTGCTCGAACGCCTCGCCGTCGAGTACAACGGCCGCTTCCTCCTTGCGAAGATCGACGTCGACGCCAACCAGATGCTGATGCAGCAGTTCGGGATCCAGGGGATCCCGGCCGTCTTCGCGGTCGTCGCCGGCCAGGCGCTGCCGCTCTTCCAGGGCGCGGCCCCGGAGGCGCAGATCCGCGAGACCCTGGACCAGTTGGTGCAGGTCGCCGAGGAGCGCTTCGGCCTGACCGGAATCCCGGTCGACCAGGACGCCGCGGCCCCGGAGGCCGCCGAGGCGCCGCTCCCGGTGGGCCCGTACGACGCGTTGCTCGAAGCGGCCGTCGTCGCCCTGGACTCGGGCGATCTGCCCGGCGCGGTCCAGGCATACCGGAACGTGCTGAGCGACGACCCGGGCAACCCCGAGGCCAAGCTCGGTCTTGCGCAGGCCGAGCTGCTCCAGCGCGTCCAGGGGCTCGACCCCCAGCAGGTCCGCAAGGACGCCGCCGAGAAGCCCGCCGATGTGGGGGCGCAGATCTCGGCGGCCGACCTCGATCTGGTCGGCGGTCATGTCGAGGACGCCTTCGGCCGGCTCATCGAGACCGTGCGGCGCACGTTCGGTGACGACCGCGATGCCGCGCGGGTCCGTCTCCTGGAGCTCTTCGAGGTGATCGGCGGGGACGACCCGCGCGTCACGGCGGCGCGAACCGCGCTGGCGAGGGTGCTCTTCTAGCCGTCCTTCCGAGCGCCTTCGGGCGTTCAGCGAACTGTCACCAACTGAGTGCCGCACGCGGTGCGCGACGGACGATTTGGCGACAGAGAGACAAGAGGCGGCCGCGTTTTGCCAAAACTTGGTAAACGCGGCCGCTGTTACTTCCAGTAAGTTGAGCTGGCTCTTACGTCCGCTTTTCAGCGGCGATTTCACCTTCTGTCCGGTCACTCGGCGACACCCTGCGTGCTCGGTCGATACCGACCGGTCGCGCTTCGGTTATCGGGCCGTTACTGGCTAGTAACGATCCCCCTTGTGTCGCGGCCCCGAATGCACCACGATCGGCCACGCTCGGTCCAATAACGCACCAGCCCGACAGCCAATCGGTGCTACCGCCCATTTGGGTCCCCACCGGGCCGGCCGGTGGCAGTGGCACCGGCCGTGGACAGGGGGGTCTCTGCTCTCCGGCAGGGCCTGTCCAGGTTGCGCGAACGCGTGGCCAGTGGTTGTCGCTCGGGGGTGATCGCCGGTGTCGGACGAGGTGCGCGAGTCGTACGCGGTCGACCTCCCGTGCGCTCCCCTTCCCGAGGACGTAGCACTTCTCCCATCCCGTGACAGCCCTTGAGGGTCCGTCCCGGAGATGTACGTCCGAGAAGGAGGAAAGTCATGGAGTCCCAAGTACGTGGCGGGACCAGATGGAAGCGGTTCGCGCTGGTCATGGTGCCGAGCGTGGCCGCCACGGCCGCGATAGGCGTCGGCCTGGCACAGGGTGCGCTGGCGGCGTCGTTCAGCGTGTCCGGTGTCGACTTCAAGGTGACGGCGCAGCAGCTGGACGGTCACAACCTCCTGCAGTACGGGAGCGTGGCGACCGGTAAGACCCTGGACGGCAAGGACGCGGCCCACCCCGTCGTTGTCTCCGGGTTCAGCGACGCCACGATCAGCAAGATGTGCCAGTCGGTCGTCCAGCCGCTGCCGTTCGGCCTCGGCGATGTGACGATGACGCTGAAGGCCGGTCAGGGCAGCCAGAAGATCGAGGCGAGCAACCTCTATCTCGACGTGTCCGACCTCTCCACCGACGCGACGTTCACCAACCTCGACATCGGTGTGGCGGCGGGCGAGGGCAAGACGGGCAAGAACGGCGAGCGGGTCGTCATCCAGCCCGGCGCGGACGGCAAGACGCCGGGCGGTAACCCGTACGGCTTCGCGCAGCGCGCCGACCGCGCGGTCCTGGAGAACGTGGAGCAGCACGCGTGGGCGACCACCGCGGGCTCGTTCAAGCTCCCCGGCCTCAGCCTGAGCCTGTCCAAGGGCGCCAACGAGTGCCCGGCCTGGAACAAGTACTAGGCCTGATCCCCGGTGGTCGCTGAGCCTGCTGAGCGGCCACCGGGACCCCCAAATTTTCTGAGTGCAACAGCGGTACCAGGGAGCTGTTTTCCATGAGCGCCGAGACCACGGGTTCCCGCGACTTCTCCGACTTCCGGCTGCGCGTGCGCGGCTGGCGGCTTGGCTTCCGTGCCTGGCGAGGCCGCAGGCCGTTCTGGGCGGGCCTGTTCACCATGGCGGGCGGGGTGCCCATCATGTACTTCCCGTACGCCAACATGCACCTCGGCAACGTCACGCTGGCCATGTCGACCACGGCCGGCGCGGGCTCGCTGATCATCGGCGTACTCCTGGTCACGCTCGGCCTGACCATGTGGTTCCACCACGTGGTGCGGACGTTCGCGGGCATCGCGGCGATCCTGCTGGCGCTGATCTCCCTGCCCATCGCCAACATCGGCGGCTTCGTCATCGGCTTCCTGTTCTCCATGTTCGGCGGCGCGCTCGCCGTGGCGTGGGTGCCTGCCAAGCCCAGGCGGGGCGACCGGCCGGCCCGGACCTCCGGCGGCCACCCGGACGGATCCGCGCCCGAGGGGGACACGGTGCCGCCCGCGGAGCAGCCCACAACGGCCGCCTACGAAACGACAGTTGACGCCAACGGCGGGAGGAACAGTGCGGGGTGACGAGACGCAGCTGGACTCGACCGGAGGCGGCGACCCGCGGGGAAGAAGCGGGCCGCGTCACGCGGCCCCGAGGAAGTCGCTGCTGACCAAGTGGCACATGCCCGCGGGCAAGGCGATGGCCCTTGCGGCCATGCCCACGGCCGTCCTGGTCGGGATGACCCTCACGCCCAAGCTCGCGATGGCCGACGACAAGACGGACATCCCGTTCCTGCCGGGCCCCTGTGTGACCCGCTCGGACAGCCCCCCGGCTTCCCCGAGCCCGTCGAGCAGCGCATCGGGCAAGGCGTCGCCGAGCCCGTCGGCGGCCTCGCCGGACAGCAAGGCGGCCACGTCGAAGGAGCCGACGCCGTCGGCCTCGGGTTCGGCCGCGGGCTCCGTCGACAAGCTGCTGAAGCCGGCCCAGCCCTCGGACCAGCCGTCCACGGACACGGTCGCGGTCCCGGACACGGCTGCGGCTCCGGCGCAGTCCGCGGCGCCGCCCGCCAAGACGACGAACCCGCTGGACCCGCTGGGTCTGGGTGACGCGCTCAAGGGCCTGTTCGGCATTCACGACACGCCGAGTGCGACGCCGCCGAGTGACACGCCGACGCCGAGCGCGTCGACCCCGGCCGCGCCGAAGCCCGCACAGAGCGCGGCCAAGCCGGCCACCCCGGCGTCCAAGCCCGCGACCACCGCGGGGAAGACTGCCGACCAGCCGCTCGACAAGACGGCGGAAGCCATCAAGAAGGCGGCCGACCAGGCGGGCCAGAAGGTCAGCGAACTCCCGGCCGCCGCAAAGGGGTTGGACCCGAAGAAGGACACCGCCATCCCCAATGGCGCCAAGCAGCCCTTCCCGTGCCCGACCGCCGACCCCAAGGCGCTCGCCGCGGCCAAGCAGGACACCGGTGTTCCGACGCTGCCCTCGCAGCCGTGGATCCTCAAGAGCTCGATGCTCACCCTGAGCGGCCTGAACTACGCGGGCATCGTCGAGGTCAAGACGGGCGACACGACCAAGAAGGTCCTCAAGTTCACGGCCTCGTCCGTGGACATCAAGGACCTCCACCAGCTGGTGTACGGCCCCTCGGTGGGCGGCTCGCCCACCACCACGCATGTGCAGGCCCGCTCCGGCTCGACCTCCACGATCCGCAACGGCACCGTCACGATGTACACGGAAGAGCTGAAGGGCAACCTCTTCGGTCTCATTCCCGTCTCGTTCACCCCGGCCACCCCGCCGCCGCTGAACGTCCCGTTCGCCTTCTTCACGAATGTGACGGTCCGTCAGGCAGGCCAGTTCGGCGGCACCCTGACCGTTCCCGGCCTCCACAACTACGTCACGAACGGCAATCCCGAGTAGCGCTGGACGACCCCACATACCCATCCGGGAGCCGCAGTCGAGCCGTGGGGGGGGGGGGGGGGGGGGGGGGGGGGGGGGGGCGCGCCGGCCGGCCGGGGGCGGGGGGGGGGGCGGGGGCCGGGGGGGGGGCGCACGGACGGGGACAGGGCGGGCGACTCGAGCTCAAGCAGCACAC